>JAJEDI010000097.1 GCA_022821585.1 Caldilineaceae bacterium | reverse complement strand
GGTGCTCTGAACCCGCCTTGTCGGGCGCGCCGGGGGTTGTTGTACGGTCGCATTGGCACCCGCGGGCGGGAGGGCACCTGGTGGGTTTGGATTGTTGTTGGAGTGGGGGCGTTGGGGGGGCGGAGCCCCCGCACAAGGGAGGGCCGAATAGGCCCGACCGCCCAGAACTGCAGTAGTCAGTAGTCAGTGGTTAGTGGTTAGTGGTTAGTGGTTAGAGATGGCGATTGGCGTGCGGCGGTGGAGGGCGCGGACTGGCATTGGCTTGGATTTCTATTGGGGGAAAGGTGGTAGGGTTGTCAGGAGGGGGCGTCGGCGGCTTCGACGCGGCGGCGCATTTTTCGTTCGAGGACGGGCGCGGAGGTGACGACTGCGACACCGCAAAGGATAGTAAAGCCTCCCAGCAGTTGCTGTGGTGTCGGGAAGACGTCGAATAGGAGTTGGGACCAGAGTACGGCGGCGACGGGGCTGGCTGCCAGGGCGACAGCGAAGACGCTCATGTCGAGTTTGCGCAGCGTTACGTAGTAGAGGAAGCGGCTGACGACGACGTCAATCGTGCCGACCAGCAGAAGAATTGGAAATGCCTGGGCTGAAGGCAGGGCGAGGTTGCCGCGTGCGATGTTAAAGAGGGCGAGAAAGGCTGCCGTGAGAAGAAGGCGGTAGAAGAAGAAGTTGAGCAGGTCAACTTCTCCCATGTTGCGTTTGGTGAGGGCGGCGTGCAGGGCATAGATGAAGGAGGAGAGGAGAATCATCATGGCGCCCAGTCCCAGATAGTCGCCCGGTTGGAAGGAGATCACGGCCAGCCCGACGATGGCTACTGCCGAACCCACCCCTTGCCACCGGGTGAAGCGTTCACCCAACCAGAGGAGGCCGAATCCGAGGCTGAAGAGGACGGTCATTTTTGCGACCATGGCGGCGACTCCCGGGTCGATAAAGGCCATGGCCTCGTAGTTGAGTCTGGTGCTGACCGCCACGCACATCCCAATGGCGAGGAATGTGGGCCACATGCGGCGCAGGGGAGCCAGGCGCAACCTACGCGAAACGAGGCCGAGCAGGCCTACTTCCACCAGGGCTACCGCAATCACGTAGAAGGCACCCAGGGCCGGCTCGATGTAGGGGAAGACAAGGCGTGCAAAAACATAGTGCAGGCTGTCGATCATCAGCAGGCTGACCATCAACGCGGTGCCGCGCGCGTTGTCAACTTTTTCGCCGTCGCCCGACCAGATCGAGGCGACGAATCTTCTGCGCGGCGTCTCATTCATGTGTTGAACCTTAGCACTGAGAACAGAGTTGGAAGGGGGAGGCTACCGCTCGCCCAGGATGCGATCGCGTCAAAGAAGTGCGCTTCCGACCATTGTCGCTCATCATATCCGGCCTAGGCGAATGCTGCCAAAAGGCAGAGATGCGTTGTGCTAGAATAGATATGGGCAAGGACCTCGAGTGGGACGTGCGTAAGAGAGGGCCACTGCGATGGTGCGTAAAATTCTTCACTTCGATCTTGACGCATTTTACTGCGCGGTCGAGGAACAGCGGCATCCAGAATTGAAGGGGACGCCATTTGCGGTTGGCGGACGGCCAGAGAGGCGAGGCGTTGTCTCCTCCTGTTCCTACGCGGCGCGGCGGTTCGGCGTCCGATCGGCGATGGGGATGGCGCAGGCGGTGCGTCTGTGCCCGGAGTTGCGCGTTCTGCCGCCGGATATGCGGGAGTATGGACAGGTATCGGGGCGGGTGATGGAGATTCTGCACAGTGTGACCCCTTTGGTTGAGCAGTTATCTATAGACGAAGCCTTTCTTGAGGTGACTGAGCGGGCCGAATACGCTTCTGAACTGGCGAGAGGGTTGCAGACGCAAGTGGAGGAGAGACTGGGACTTCCTTCTTCGCTGGGCGGGGCGACGAATAAGCTGGTGGCCAAGATTGCCACCGATGTGGGTAAGGCCTCGGTCCAGACCGGAGACTATCCCAGGGCGATCCAGGTGGTTCCGCCGGGTCGGGAGGCTGAGTTTCTGGCGCCGTTGCCGGTGGATGCGCTGTGGGGGGTCGGTCCGCGTACGCGGGAGCGGCTGGCGGCGATGGGCATTGAGAAGGTCAGCGATGTGCTGGCCGCGCCCGTGGAGGAGTTGGCGCAGCAGTTCGGCAAGCTGGGCCGGGATCTGCAGAGGCAGGCGCAAGGCGTTGACCAGCGGCCAGTTGTCACGGAGCGTGAGGCGAAGTCGATCAGCCAGGAGACGACGTTTGCGCAGGATGTTGTTGATACCGAGACTTTGAGAAGGGCGTTACGCCTGCAGGCAGGCCAAATAGGCACCCGGCTGCGGCGTGCTGGACTGGCTGCACGTACCGTTAACCTGAAGATACGTTGGACAGACTTCACCACGCAGACACGTCAGACTACACCTTCACAGCCGGTAGTCGACGAAGAGGAAATCTACCGTATCGCGGTTGACCTGCTGGCATCAAACCGGTCCGAGGGGACGCCGGTGCGGCTGATTGGGGTTGGGTGCAGCGGCCTGGTGCCGGCGACAAAGCAGATGAGCATATTCGATATGGCGGCGGATCCAGCGGCGCGGGCCAAAGAGGACCAGTTGAACGAGGCGGTGAAAGGGCTGCGAAAGAGGTTCGGCGCGGATGCGATCCGGCGTGGAAGCGACTTGTGAGGCTGGCCGTTGACTGGTTTAGCCGGATGGGAAATACGGTTGAATCCGGGGGCCACTATTATCAGTTCCGGATTCCGTTCTCGGATGCTGGGCAACAGTGAAGAGAGCTGGGAGCAGGTTACTTCGATGTCCTTTCAGTTGAACTGAACGTGAAGGAGTTGAAGCGGATGCGATACGAAGTGCCGATCTCTGAAGAGTTGATAGACGAACTTTTCCCATTTTGGGCATCTATTTTCGGGGAGGTATTGCCTGACATTGCGCGGGAAGTTTTTCTGGGCGCGGAAGATGCTTATAACGGGGGCACGCTTTACTTGCGACGGGAGGGGGGGAGGCTGGCAAGCACCTGCTTCACAGTGAATTCGAAAGTGGTGCCGAGTCTGGCAGGATTCAGTGAAGTCGCTACGGACCCGCAGTTTCGGGGCAGGGGCTTAGCGACCGAACTGTGCAGCCGGGCCGTTGAGGATTTTCGTGCCGCAGGCGGTGAGGCGTTTTTCCTGGGGACGGTCAATCCGGCGGCGGCGCGGGTCTATCACCGGCTTGGGTGGCGCAAGCTGGCCGGAGCCAATGTAATGGCGAACATTTTGAGCGGGGAATCTCCTGAAGCCTTTTTTGTCGACTACTTCTCGGCTGAGGGAGCAAAGGTGGTGGTGGCTTCGCCGGGGGACCGTATTCCGATGATTCCGCTGATCCTTTGCCCGCATGACTGGCAGGTGCTGGACGCGAATACAAATGTGTGCTCAACGCGCTATGTCGTACAGAATTCGTGCATGGGACTGTATGTACGCTATGACCGGATGCGGATGCAAGGCGGGGCCTGGTACGCGGCAAGGACGGCGGAGGGGAAGGTGGTCGGGCTGTCGACGGTGCGCAGGGATGACGCGGGTGGGTTCCAAATTGATGCGTTCGCGCATGCGCGCTTTGCGGACGTCTGGGGAGAGCTCGTGCAGGCGGCAGTGGGAAAGTCCCAAGAGGGTGGCGAAGGCCTTTGCTATGCAGTGGTTTCGGTTGAGGATGAAGAGAAGCGGTCCTGGTTTGAGTCGCTGGGATTTCGAAGGGCCGGTTCGGGTGCAGAGTTTGAAGTGGATGGAAGGCGGGTGGCTTCGGTGAGGATGGAGAAGAGCTCTGCGTAAGCAGTGGTGGAACTGAGGATGACAAGGCGGCTGGCATTCGGCCAGCCGCCATTTTGTTTGGAAATCCTCTTTTGTTGAGGAACCTGCCAGTCACGAGAGTAGAAAAACGTGCCCGCATCAGACCAACGTATAGGCGAGCGGAAGCAGAAATCTCAGCTTCTACCCCATCATGGCGTCATCGCCACTCCATTCAGTATCGATACCAACATAGTCCTTGACGAGGGGCTGGAGGTGATCCGGAAAGGCTTTCATGAATACCCTGGCGTCCTCTGACAGCGCCCAAGGGGCGTTGACGGGGTAGTCGCGCGGTCGTAGCCCGATGCCACAGGAGAGGCGAACGCGGTCGATGCGGTTGGGGAAGGCTGAGTGATAGGTGCGGGAGGCGAAGATTATTTCGTCTCCCGGGTCGGTGAAGAGAGGCACCATGCCGGGAAAGTCGAAGCCCACATAGCCCTTTGGTTCGGTGCCGATACGGTGGAAGGAGCGCTGGTCGGGGGTGAGCTGGAAGCCCTCGGGTCCTTCCCAGCCTTCGACATGGGAGTCTTCGACCACGGCCAAGCCGCCGTGTTTGGGATGGGAGCCGGTGATGTAGAACCAGAGGCCGGAAGGCCAGGGTCCGCGGTTGAGTATGTCTCCTGAAAAGGTGGGGGGGCCGTCGGTAAAGCCGCAGAAGTCGGAGTGCCAGGTGAGGGGGTCGGAGCCGGGATTGCGGATGATGGCGGCGGTGCGGTTAATGGTGAGCTCTTCGGCCTGGCAGAAGACGCGCTGGGCGCGCATGAAGGGTTCGTGGTCGAACATTTTCCACATTGCAGGAGAGTGTTCGATGAAGGAGGTGTGGGTGAAGCTGTTGCCTTCGCCGAGCGAGTCGTCGGGGTCGATCACCTGTTTGACGGACTCCTGAAGCTCTGTAACGAGTTCATCGGAGAGGACATTCTTGACGATGGCGAAGCCGTGGGCTTCGACGCATTCCTGGGCGGCGTCCAGTTCGTCCAGCGTGAACTCATATTGGTAACCCAGCTCCGGCTTCTTTATGTGGCTGTAATCCATTCAAAACTCCTTCTCAGGTAAGGCTTGAGGTGGTGACGTGCCGGCCCAGCCTATCGGGGCCAGGCGTTTTCGACTCCGGGCCGACTCCAGGTTTTAGGCACCTGTTTCAGCATCGTTTCCATGCGCGGCGGCTTGCGGAACGGCGTCTTGGCGGCGCTTATACGCGCCTCATTCACTATCCCATCATGGTACCATCGCCATGCCAGTCGTCGTCAATGCCGACGTAGCCTTCAACAAACGGTTGCAATCGCCTGGGGATAGCCTTCAGGAAAGCCTGTGCGTCCTGCGAGAGGGGCCATGGCGCATCAATCTTAAAGTCACGCGGTCGGTAGATAATGGCACAGGAAAGCCGGACGCGATTTATGCGATTGGGAAAAGCGGCGTGGTAAGTGCGGGAAGCGAATACAATCTGGTCGCAGGGATCGGTGAAGACAGGCACCAGCCCGGGCACGTCGAAACCGACGTACCTCTGCGGTTCGGTCCCCTCTTTGTGAAAGGAGCGTCGATCCGGCGTGAATTGGAAGCCATCGGGAGGGGTCCAGTCTTTGCGGTGGGAGTCTTCGATGAGTGCCAGGCCGCCATGTTCGGGACTGGAGCCGGTAATATAGAACCAAAGACCTGACGGCCAGGGGCCACGGTTCAGTACGTCGCCTGAGAAAGTGCGGGGGCCATTGGAGAAGCCGCAGAAGTCGGAGTGCCATGCGAGCGGCGCGGAACCGGGATTGCGCAGGATTGCTGCAGATCGGAGGATGGACAGGTCCTCGGACTGGCACAAAGTGCGCTGTGCGCGCACGTAAGGTTCATGGTCGAGCAGCTTCCACATGGCCGGAGAGTGTTCGATGAAGGAGGAGTGAGTGAAGCTGTTTCCCTCTCCCAAAGAGTCGTCCGGATCAAGAGTCTGTTTGACTGACTCCTGGAGCTCTTGCACCAGTTCATTCGAGAGTACATTCTTGATTATGGCAAAGCCGTGCGCCTCGACGCATTGGTGGGCGGCGTCCGATTCGTCGAGGGTGAATTCGTAGCGGTAGCCCAGATCGGGCTTTTGGATGTGGCTGTAGTCCATTCGGTGCTCCGGTTGAAAAAGGCGCATCCTACACTGGCCGGACGGCCACGCCATGAACAGCGCAGCCGCCTACCAGAAAAGGCAGTCCTTGATTACGTGGAAGCAGCTTCAGGTCGCCTGGCGCTGCTGAACGCTCAGCACTACCCCATCATGGCGTCGGCTTGCGGCTCGGCATCGTCGGGCCGCCAGTCGTTCTGGATGCCGGTATATTCCTCCACATAGTGCTGATAGCGCTCCGGAAGCACCTTAATGAAGGCCTTTGCGGTATCGGGGAGCGGCCAGGGCGCGTCGATCTTGTATTCCTTAGGGCGGAAGCCGACGCCGCAGGAGAGTCGGACGCGGTCGATGCGGTTGGGGAAGGCGGCGTGGTAGGTGCGGGTGGCGAAGACGAGCTGGTCAGTTGGCTCGCCGAAGAGCGGAACCATGCCGGGCACGTCGAAGCCAACGTAGTTATGCGGCTCTGTTCCTATGGGGTGGAATGAGCGCTTGTCCGGGGTCAACTGGAATCCCTCGGGCCCTTCCCAGTCTAACCCGTGGGAATCCTCGATGACGGCGAGGCCGCCGTGCTTGGGGAAGGAGCCGGTGATGTAGAACCAGAGCCCGGAAGGCAAGCTAAATTTATTGAGCACATCTCCCGCGTTTTGCGGAGGACCCTCGGCAAATCCATGCCAGTCGGTGTGCCATCCGAGTGGGTCGGAGCCGGGGTTGCGGATGATGGCGGCGGAGCGGTGAATGGTCAGCCCGCCATCGCCGCAGTAGAAGCGGTTCACGCGCATGAAGGGCTCATGGTCGAACAGTTTCCAGGAGGCGGGGGAATGCTCGACGAAGGCGGTGTGGGTAAAGCTGTTGCCCGCGCCCAGCGTGCCGTCGGGATCGAGGACTTCCACTACGGACTTTCGAAGATCTTCTACCAGCTCTTCGGTCAAGACGTCTTTTATGATGGCAAACCCGTGCGCTTCGACACATTCATTCATGTCATCCAATTCATCGATGCTGAACTCATAGCGATAGCCCAGGTCCGGTTTTTCAATGTGACTGTAATCCATGGAAAGCTCCTTGCGATAGGGCTGGCTGACTTATCCCTTCAGTGACCCGATGGTGATTCCCTGGATCATCTGCTTTTGCATCATTATGAAGGCGACGATCGGTAAGACGGACATCAGTATTGCGGCAGACATTCCTATACCGTAGGCGGGACCGGTGCCCTTCAACTGAAACATGATAATGGATACGCCCACAGGCATGGTGTAGATTTGTGGTTTGTTCAGCACCAGCAGAGGCCACAGGAAGTCGTTCCAATGGTAGGTAAAGGTAAAGATGGCGAGGGTGGCAAGAACGGGCCTGGATAGAGGGATTGTGATCAGCCACCAGAGCTGCAGCTCGTGTGCGCCGTCGATGCGGGCGGCCTGGAACAGTTCATCCGGCAGGGTGACTGCAAATTGCCTGAAGAGGAAAAGGGCGAAAGGAGAGGCGAGCCCGGGCAGGATCAGGGCCCAATAGGTGTCGTGCATGCCAAGTTTCAGAGTCAAGACGTAAGAGGCGATCAATGTCGACCAAGCCGGGACAAGCATTGTGGAGATAATGAGCCAGAACAGTTTATCGCGGCCTGGGAACTGCTTGCGGGCGAAGCTGTAGCCGGCCAGGGAGGCCACGAGGACCACGCCGAGCGTAAAGGCTGCGCCGGTGAAGACGCTGTTCCAGAACCATTTAAGGACAGGCGAGTTGGCGACGCCGCTTCCCGTCAGAAGGTCGATGTAGTTCTTGAGAACGGGCCGCGTCAGCACGAAGGATGGAGGAATAGTGGCGACATCGGAGGGGTGTTTGAAGCTGGTGATCAGAGCCCAGTACAGCGGGAACAGGGAAATTGCGGCAAGCACGAGGATCATCAGGAGCGCGAGGTAGCGCAATGCGCTGGCCGATCCTTCAGGGAGCAGGCGCAGTTGCAGCAGTTCCAAGAGTGAAGGCGTTTGCCTGTTCAGCCGGGATTGTGTTGCCATGTTCGGGCCTTCGGTTCAGAATTCCACAACCTGGGAAAAGCGACGGAATTGGAAAATGGTAAAGCCGACGGTCGCCACGAGGAGCAGCAGCCCGGCGGCGGCGGCGGTGCCGGCGTTGGCATAGAAGATCAACTGGTTGTAGATATAGTAACCAACTGTGATAGTGCTGTGCACAGGGCCGCCGCGCGTCAGAACGTAGATGGGTACGAAGACCTGAAGGGCGCCGAGCGTGGAGACGACGATCACGTAGAGCATTGCAGGCGTGAGGAGGGGCAAAGTGATCGACCAGTGCTTGCGCCAGAAGGCGGCGCCATCTACGGCGGCAGCGTCATACAGGCTGGAAGGGATACTGAGGAGGGCTGCGCAGAAAATTATGATGGCGACGCCGTTACTGGAAACTATGGCCATGCCGGCGAGGGAGGGAAGTGCGGCATATATGCTTCCCAGCCAGTTGACCGGTTCCAAATTGACGAGTGAGAGCGCGTAGTTGAGGACTCCGACATGAAAATCAAACACGAAGCGCCAGATAATTGCTACGGCAAGCCCGGAGATCACGCCGGGCAGATAAAAGGCGGCCTGGAAAAAGCCGCGCAGGTTGCTGCTGCGAAGTGAAACGATAAGTATAGCGGTCAGAAGCGACAGGGCTGTCGAGATGGGGACAACCATCAGGGCGTAGTAGAAGGAGTTGACCATGGACTTCTGTGCGCTGGGCATTTCGACGACATCAGCGTAGTTTTGGAGGCCAACGTACTCGGTGACCCCGCGGGGATGCCAGTCGACGACGCTCAACCAGATTACCATGCCGTAGGGTAGGAGAAAGAAGACGACGAAGAAGGCCATGAAGGGCATGATGAGGAGGTAGCCCCACAGCTTTTCCGACTGAGAGATTGTCAGGCGCGGCCACGGGAACGTCTTTGGCCCTATACGCAGGCCGCTGCCGATTTTGTCTACTCGATCCGTCATTTTTATGGGGGCACTGCGTATTGCAGGGCGACCTTAAGGTAATTGCAATACGCAGTGCTTGTATTGGGACTCTACACGTACCATTCCAGGTTTGCGATGGTGGTGCAGAAATCCTGTACAGCCTCTTCCGGTGGGACAGGCAGGAAGATCTTCTGATGCACCAACTCAAGCTGTTCGACGGTCTCACGTGCACGGCCACCATGTGCGGAGGCTCTCTGCCGTCCAAAGGGAATGTAGTGCTCGTAGTGCCATTCCAGCATGGGGTTGGTTACGCCTTCAACCGCAGAGACACGAGCGGGCAGCAGGTACTGTGCTATCCACTTCTGATTCTCGCGGTTTGAGAGCCAGAGCGCAAAGTCGATGGACGGGCCGATTTCGTTGGCTCCGCCGGCGCGGTAGACGATCGAATTGACATCGAGCATGGGGCCGCCCCAGTAGAGGGAGTGCGGTACACCCGGGTTGGTGGGGGGCTGGACAAAGATCCATCTTATGTCGCGCTCGGTATCAGTGACGACCAAGGTATCGGGATCGACTTCGACGCCGGGACGCTGTGACCAGCCGATGCTGGGGCCGATACCGCCGAGGAGGGACTTCTGGAAGAAGTAGTCCCAGCGGCTGGCGCTGAGGCCGTTGGGGTTGGGGATGACACCATGGACGAAGTAGAGATCCTGCAGCCATTGCAGCCAAGCGATACCTTCCTCTTCGGCCAACTTGCAGACCCACTCGCCGTCGCGGAGCTCAACAGTGTCGGTTCCCCAGTTCCAGCTGAGTACTTGGTCGGGCCAGTAGAAGAAGGGGTTTGTTTCGGCGGCCGAGAACACGGCGCCCCAGACCTGTGAGCCGTCATCGCGTTCGAAGGTGCAGGCCTGCATCATGGTCAGGTAGTCGTCAAAGTTCCAGGTCCGTTCGGGGGCCTGGGGAAGAAGGTGGTCTACGCCGGCTTCGGCGACGATATCGAGGTTGAGGGCCATGCCGTTGGCGAGGGTGTAGAAGGGCACCATGTAGTTCTTGCCGCGGAAGTGCATGCCTTCGTACCAACCTGCGGGCAGGTCATCCTGGAACTCCTGGGGGAGCTCGATCTCCACGGCGACGTCGGATTGCAGGGCCTGGATGATGCCGTCAACGCTAGCGCGCAGGACTGTATGGGGCGGATTGCCGGATGCGATGGAGGTCTGTACTTTGACAATCGAATCCCAGCCCACAGCCTGGTAGCTGATGGTCACGCCTTCGGTCATATCGCTGTATTCGTCGGCCTTCTCCTGTTCCCAAGTCCCGTGTGGAAGGATATCGCCGGGCAGGCCGAGGGGGAAAGACCACCATTGGATTTCGACTGGAGCCATGGCGGCTTCGCTCTCCCCTCCATCGGCGCCTGGAGCCGGGGCTACACAGGCCGCAAGGGCGGCGGCACCGCTTGTCATCGCCGCGGCTTTCAAGAAGCCACGTCTAGATAGAGCACGTTGCATGGTCGCGTCTCCTTTGGATGTTGAACGCCCACCGATAAACTTGGAGGCGATTGGATAGATTATATGGCTACTTGAACAAGTGTCAAGTGTTGAAAAAATGGGATCTGCCGTGCGTTGGATTTGAGAAACCTCAATTTGCGTATTGCGTAGAGGCGGAAGCGACTGGCATCTGGTGGCTGTGTGATCAAAGTAAAGAGTCCATGAGGCAGGCGGGATTTTGATCAGTTAAGGTTGGGCGTTTCCAATGCCTGCATGGGCGTCAAGAAGCTGGACTACCTCAGAATCGCTGACCTGGCGGAAGTCGTCGTACCAGGCGCCGACGCCCCAAAAGGGAGAGGGAGAAAGCAGGGAGATGGCCCGGCTGACGCAGTTGGCGTGTGAGAGTTCGGTGTTGCCGGCCTTTTTCGTAGCGTGAGAGTTCAGTTCGGCGATGGTACGGGAAGGAGCGACGGGGACTGCCGGAACGATATCATGGGGTTGGCGCTGGATCAGGGCTTGGATGGCGGCGCGCATGGAGGCACCGGTGGCCAAGCCGTCGTCGATGAGGAAAATGGTGCGACCCTTGATGGGAGCGGCTGGGCGGCCGCGGCGGAACAGGCGGGCTCGACGGGAGAGCTCACGCTGTTCCTGTCGGGAGATCTTCCTGATACGGTCTTTGCCCAGCCGCTGCTGTTTGACAACTTTCTGGTTAATGACCTGGACACCGCCTTCGGCGATGGCGCCGAAGGCCAGCTCGGTCTGGCCGGGGACGCCGAGCTTGCGGACGAGCCAGACGTCGAGGGGGGCCCTGAGGGCGCAGGCGACCTCGCTGGCGACGGGTACGCCTCCGCGCAGTAGGCCGAGGACAAGCGGGTTGACAGCCTCCAATTCCCGGAGCATTGCACCGAGCAAAGCGCCGGCATGGCGGCGGTTTCGGAAACGTCGGGATCTTGCGCCTAGCACGCAACAACCTCTGAATATGATGTATCTGACGGCGAGGAGAATAGAGATTGAAGAGGGGAGAAGTTTGGGGGTAGTTCCGGAGGGAGGCGGAGCGAGGAAGCCACTCCACTCTCCTCGCTCTTTGCTCCTCGGCTATTGCTCCCGGTCGGGATTGAGCAGCCAGGCTACGAGGGCCTGGATCTCATCTTCGCTGAGTTTTTCGGCGAAGTTTTGCGGCATCTGGCCGGCATTCTCGTATGTTTCGACCACGTGGGCCTTGGGACTGACAATACTTTCATAGACGTATTCTTCGGCGGTCATGCCTTCGACGCGGGTGCCGGCGCGTTCGTACAGGTCGGCAAAGTTGGGGCCGTTCTGGCCGTAGAGATCGACCTGTCTTTCTTCGAGATTGTGGCAGGCGAAACAGGCTTCGCCCGTCCAGATCTCCTGGGGTGAGCGGACGTTGCGGGCTCTGTACTCTTCGAGGGCGGCGGCCTGCTCTTCTTCACTGAGCAGGATGTGGGCCGTGTTCTGGAACTCCATGGGCTTGATAACGTCTTCGAAGGGTTGGAAAGGGTCTTCTTCGGGCGTTTGGGCCAGGGCGGATTCTTCCCAGTTCATAACAAATTTGGCCAGATCGACGACCTGATCGCCGCGCATTGGCCCACCAAACTTTCCGTCCCAGGTGGGCATGACCTCCGGCCACTGGCTTTCGACCTTGCTGGGTCGGCCGGCAGAGATCGTCAAGAGGACGTAATCTTCGAGCGACCCGACCCAGCCGACGTCCCTGAGGCGTCCTGTGTCGGTGAAGAAGTAGTAGCTATTGAGTCCGGGCCCTCTGCCCAGAATGCCCTGACCGTCCGGTCCGTGGCAGATGACGCAGTTGTCAGCGTACATCTTGGCGCCGTTCTCGATCGAGCGGCCTTCCCAGTTGATGGTCTGCGCTTCCATGCGCGGGTTCTCGCTAACCAAGACCATCAGGAGGACGATGATGCCGACGAGTGAGGACAGAATGCCCCACATTATTTTGGCGATCGGGGACCTTGTGTAGAGACGATGCATAGTCGCTGTATTACTCTCCTACAAGTGCGCCGGACAGACTCTTCCAGCCGTCGGCGACTTGACCGAGGAAGAGGTGTTTCCAGCCGTACTGCTCCCAATAGAGGGAGTCTTCATGCAGCCAGAAGGATTTTTCGTAGTTGCCGGGCGTCCCCTCGGCGTCGAACCAGGTGATCTCCCAGTGGAGCTTCTTGAGGCTGGGCTGGGCCTGGGAAATCGTCAAGATGCCGATGGGCGCGTTGAAATCGGGATCTGTGCGGCGGTAGTAGTCGACGGAGTTTTCGAATTCGTGCAGGAGCTCGAGGAATTCGTGGTCGTGCACGTCGTACTCTTCGTCGGTGCGCCAGACGCCGAGGGGAAGATGTTTGTAGCCGATTTCACGGGAGAGGCCTGAACCTTCTTCGGGCATCACATCCTGAACGATTTCGACCGAGGGGGCGCCTTCGACGGCGTATTCGGGGGTGCCCATCCAGCTCCAGATAATCATGACGGCGCCGGCGACGATTCCGGCGACGATGGCGACTTTGCGGTCTTTGCCGCGGCGGCTGGGGTTGTAGTCGAGGTAGGGGATGGCCATGAGCAGGACGAGCAGGACGCCGGGCAGCAGGACGCCGGCGATAAACTTGTCTGCGATTTTGAGCAGCCCCTGCAGCCAGTAGAAGTACCAAGGCGCGACGGTATGGAGGGGCGTTGATTGCGGATTGGCAATGTGCTCCAGGGGAGCCTGGAAGAAGAAGACGGTCAGGACGATAAGCAGCGCGGTCATGACAGTCAGGAAGCTGGTCTCGTCGACCAGGACATCGGGCAGGTAGTAGACGCGCTTGTCGGCGGGGACGCGGTTGGCGGTGTCCTCGCCCACTTCTTCTTCGTCGGCGGGCAGGCTGATGCCGAAGTGGACGACCTTGTAGTAGTGGACGAAGAAGAAAAGGATCAGCAGCAGCGGCAAGAAGAGCACGTGCAGCAGGTAGAAGCGCAGGAGGCCGTTGGCGCCGATGTCGGGGGCGCCGCGGGCGAGCAGGTTGACGGTTTCGCCGACGACGGCGGGGGGCACGGCCTCGGCCATGGAGGTGCCGATGGTGACGGCCCAGAAGGCGAGCTGGTCCCAAGGGAGGAGGTAGCCGGAAAAACTCAGGAACAGAGTCATCACAAGCAGGAGCACGCCGGTGAACCAGGTAAACTGGCGCGGCGGTTTATAGCTGCCAGTCAGGTAACAGCGGACCATGTGGAGGGTGACGATAGCCACCATAGCCTCGGCGCCGAGCCGGTGCATATCGCGCAGGAACTGGCCAAAGGGAATGTTGGTCAGGAGCAGGATCATGTCGACGTAGGCGCGTTCCGGCGAGGGCGCGTACCAGATCATCAGCAGAATGCCGGTGATGGTCTCGACGATGAAGAGGTAGGTCGAGAGGAGACCCAAGCGGTAGGTATGGGTAAAGCGGGTTACGCTCTCGTGGTAGTAGGTGGGCTTGATGTGGAGCAGGAAGCCTTCGCTGTGGGGCTTGAGGCGCGGGTTGGGGCGGCCGGGCGGTTCGCCCTGCATCATGCGTCGGAACTCACCGACATCGATGCCGGCGGTAAGGCGGGTGAATACGTCATCGGCCTGGGCAGCGACCGCGCCGAGAACTCCTTTTTCGCGAATATTTTCTTGGAGTCCCATCTGGATCTATCGTCTCCTGGTAAGGTGAACTCAGGTTGAGGACGCTCGGCCTCTAGCCGCGGTAGCCTTTCAAAATCGGACTTGACATACTTGGCAACCCTTCAATCATCGTTCCGGTGTCGACCACAATCTCCGCATCAGGAGCAGGAATGCTGGGTGACAAAATTGCATTTTCTACATACTTGGTCTTTGCTACGACCTTGCGGCCCGTAACGATCTCAATCACGAACTGGTCCAGCGATCGAGGAGCAGGGCCCGTGATGTAGTGCCCTTCCAAGCTGAACCGCGACCCACACATGGGACAATCAAAGCGAGCATTCGACGAGTCCCACCACAACTTAATCCATCTGGTGCCAAAGGTATGTGTACACAGATTGAAGAAGGCACGCGGGCCTTCTTCAAGACCGACCAACCAGAACCTGCCGTCGACATGGTGTTGCGGTTCGCTACCGATTGGCGGCAAGTTGGCGGTGGTGCCGAGGTGGAATCTGCCTCCAAATACGTTTGCGGGTTGACGCGGGTACAGGAACTGATAGGCAGCCAGTCCACTTCCTGCAGTCATTGCTGCTAACGTCCCGACCCAGACGTATGTAAGCAACTCTCTGCGGCTTAAACGCTTGTTCTCAGGACCTGCGAGTGAGCCGGACAGTTCAAGTGTCGGGAGAGCCGCGCCGGCAGTTGCCGATTTGGAACCCTCTAGCCAGTTGCGCCGATGTTGCAAGTCTGGTTGGGCGGTCACTTGGGCCGGACGCTCCTCTCAGGAAAAATCTCCTCTACAATTTCCGCCTTGTCATGCGGCGTCTTCATCCAAGTGGAGCTCGATAGGTGTTGCGACTGTTTTCGCGTTCGCGGGCGAAAGTGCAGCCGGTTTGCCCTGTAGACGTTTACCTGTGTCGACAATGATTTCAGCGTCGGGAGAGGGTACGGCCGGGGCGGCGAACAGGTCGCCTGCATCGGACGTTTCGGCAACCACGGAACCGCCCTCTACGACCTGGATCAAGAAATGGTCGAGAGATCGAGGTGCAGGGCCCTCGATATAGTATCCTTCGCGGCTGAACTTGGAGCCGTGGCAGGGACATTCGAAGCGGTTGTTGGAAGGCTCCCACTTGTACAGGCAGCCGAGATGCGTACAGACCATATAGAGGGCGCGCGGGCCATCATCGGAATTGATAAGCCAGAATTTGCCGGTCGCGTTGCCTTCGGGGTCGATTCCAATTTGAGGCAGCAGGTTGGCGGCGCCGAGATTGAACTCGCCGCCGAATTCACCTTCGCGAAAGCGCGGATACATGAACTGGTAGGTGGCGAGTCCGCTTTCCAGCGTAAGAAGGGTCAGGGCACCGCCCCAAGCGTAGGAGAGGAATTCGCGGCGATTGATGCCTTCCTGGCCGGCATCGAAGCCTTCGAGAACGGCGGCGCGGCCGACCGGTGCGACTCTGTCTGCAGCGGCGGCGGCGGCGCTGCCGTTGCTTTGGACGGCAGTTGGGGCCTGCGCCTCCATTGTGGCTGCGGCGACTGCGGCCGGGGCTTCTTCCACAGGCGCGGCCTCTGCGGCGACGACCGGCCCGGCTTCGGCGACTGCTGCGGGCTCGGGTTGCGGGGCTGGCTCGGGCGCGGATTGTGCGGCCACGGCAGCCGGTTCGGGCTGCGGGGCGGCGGTTTCTGGTGCAGGCGCGGAATCTGCGGCCTCACCGGTGGTGCCGTCGCGGGGCGGCAGCATCTCGCTCACATCGACGCCGAGTCTTTCGGCTGCCGACTCCCGGGCGCGGTTAACTCTTTCGAGCCATGCCTGGTTGACTTCGGCCATTGTGACTGGTCTCCTTGGAGATGCGGGAAGCCGGTCCTACATCTCGCCCCTTGCTCATCCTGCCAGCGGGTAAGACGACACAGGGTTCAATGCCTGGCGGGACGGCGATGCATCGTTCGATAGAGCCGAATTGAGTATAGCAGGGGGTAGGTACATTGTCAAAATTATCACAAACGATCTGGCGACCTGATATCCTGAAAATTGAGTTCGCTACAGAATTACTATTTCGGCGGAGAAGTAGTATTCGACATTGCGCTTTTGGTTGGCTACGTGGGGTCGTTCAGCGGCATGGCCAAGAATTCAGTTGCATTCACGACACGGAATGCTTCTATCTGTAAATTGCGCAAGAAGTGTCTATTCGCGGAGATCAGGTAGGGAATCTGCCACCAGTCTACAAATGCACCTATAAATGCGTCTGCTTTTTCGGGAAGACCAAGCTCGACGTATTTCGAGACCAAGTTCCGTGGGACTGGTTCGTCAATGATGACGGAATTGGCATTTGCCGAAAACAGACGATAGAAAGCTCTCACGTGCCTTGGGAAGGACAGATTGCGGTTTACTTCCTGCGCTACCAAGCGGGGAATGACCAGAGAAAGGTCGGGCCCCAATTGTCTGAGTATCCGAGAGGCATTGAGATCGGTATTTCGAACCGCAGGAATCAGGACGCTGCTATCGATACAGATGCGCATACTCGGCCTCGAAAATTTCGCGTCGGGCCTTGCGCAGGTGTCTTATGACCTCTTCCTGGTCTGGCTCAGTCTCCCGATTATCGTCCCTTTGGATTTGTCTGCTCATGTCGTCCAGAGCACGTATCCAGGCGCGTCGTGTTTTTGCGTCTTCGATAAGGGCCGCAAGCTGGTCGGTTGGGGACGAATCAGAGTCGGCAGCCAACTCCTCAAGTTTTGCGTACAGGTCAGCAGGCAAATTGATTGTGACGGTATTCTTACACACTTCTCCCTCCTTCCCATAGACCACTGTCACCCTCGGAATTCTAACACACAATTGCCAAAGCTCTTGTGGCCAGCGGGCCCGCAATCATGGCGGACGTGTTTTTGTGCAAGCGCCAGAAGGACCAAGGCAGGGCGCCCACAAGGGGCGCCCCTACCAGATGCAGGCTGCTCTGAGCGGTTCCTTCGCAGCTCGATAGGTTTGCCCTTTGGACGGCGGTACTTCCTCACATCTGCTTGCCCACATTCGATTGGGCCGAATAGCGACTAGGATTCAAGTTGATCCAGACTAGCAGTGACCTGGTCTCGCTGGGCTTTGAGGTCTTCGAGTTTGTCGCGTTCGCGCTGGACTACCTGCCCGGGGGCCTTGGCGATGAAGTTTTCGTTGTCAAGTAGCCCGGTGGTGCGGTTGATCTGGTTGTCGACGTTGTCAAGCTCCTTATGGAGGCGCTTGCGCTCGGCCTCGAGGTCGACCATGCCGGCGAGGGGGAGGTAGGTGGTGATGCCGCCGGCGGAGAGCTGGACGGAGGGGCCGGAATCGGCGCCGTTGGGGTTAGCTTCGACGGTCACCTGGGATTCGTCGAGGCGGGCGAGCGTGGTGAACAGTTCGAGGTTGTCCTGGGCCAGGGCGTGTCCGCTGCCGGCGAAGACGGCGGCGATGCGGCGGCCGGGTTCGACGTTGTATTCGGCGCGGGCGTTGCGGATGGCGCGCACGATTTCCTGGATGCGGCCGAAGTCGTCTTCGGCGGAGGCGTCGCGGCGCTCGGCGGGTTCGGTCCAGCGCTGGGTCATGAGGGCTTCGGCGTGTGCGGGGACGCCGGGCAGGTGGCCCCAGATGGCTTCGGTGACATAGGGCATGAAGGGGTGGAGCAGGCGCAGAGACTGCTCGAGCGTGTAGGCGAGGACCTGACGGGTGGCGGCGGCGGCAGCGGGGTCGCCGCCGTAGAGGCGGGGTTTAGCGGCCTCGATGTACCAGTCGCAGTATTCGCTCCAGAGGAATTCGTAGAGCTGGCGACCGGCTTCGCCCAGCTGCCAGTTTTCGATGAGCTGGGTCACATGGTTTTGCACAGTGTTGAGGCGGCTGAGGATCCAGCGGTCGGCGAGCGTCTGTGCGTCGTGGGGGGGCAGGGCGTAGGTGACGCTGTGGGGGCCGTCCCCATTGTCCAGTGCCACCTCGCTTGTTTCCAGATTCATGAGGACGAAGCGGGCGGCGTTCCAGATCTTGTTGGCGAAGTTGCGGTTGGCTTCGATGCGGGTGACGCTGAGCTTCATGTCGTTGCCGGGCGTGCTGCCGGTGAGCAGGGTGAAGCGGAGGGCGTCGTTGCCGTAGGTGGCGATGAGGTCGAGGGGGTCGAGGGCGTTGCCGAGGCTCTTGCTCATTTTGCGGCCGTCTTCGGCGCGGACGAGGCCGTGCAGGTAGACGTAGTGGAAGGGAACCTTGCCGGTAAAGTAGAGGCCCATCATGACCATGCGGGCGACCCAGAAGAAGAGGATATCGTAGCCGGTTTCGAGCACGGTAGTGGGGTAGTAGCGGGCGAGGTCGGAGGAGAAAGAGGAGAGCAGAGAGGAGTGGGAGTCGTTCGACCCAATGTTCACTTCATTTTCTTCCGTTTGCGGCCAGCCGAGAGTGCTGAAGGGCCAGAGGGCGCTGCTGAACCAGGTGTCGAGGACGTCTTCATCCTGTTGGAGCTCGGCGGTTTGGCCGTAGAATTCGATGGCCTGTTCAAGGGCTTCGCTGTCGCTGCGGGCGGCGAATTGATGACCGTCGGGCCCGTACCAGATGGGGATGCGGTGGCCCCACCAGAGCTGGCGGCTGATGCACCAGTCGCGGATGTTTTCCATCCAGTGGTAGTAGTTGCGTTCAAAGCGTTCGGGCACGATCTTAATGCGGCCGTCCTTGACGGCGGCGACGGCGGCGTCGGCGAGGGGCTTTGCTTTGACGAACCATTGTGTGCTGAGGAGCGGCTCGACGATGGTGTGGCAGCGCTGGCAGTGGCCGACTTCGTGGACGTGCGGCTTGTCGCAGACGACGAGACCGGCTGCGTCCATGTCCTGCCAGAGTTTCTTGCGGGCGTCGAAGCGGTCGAGCCCGGCATAGGGGCCGGCGGCGGCGTTGAGAGTGGCGTCCTCGTTGGTGATGTTGACGAAGGGTAGATTGTGGCGCTGGCCTATGAGGTAGTCATTTGGGTCGTGGCCGGGTGTCACTTTGAGTGCACCGGTGCCAAACTGCGGGTCGACGTGGTCATCGGCGATGACGGGGATTTCGCGCTCAAGGATGGGCACGAGGGCGGTCCTGCCGATGAGGTGGGCGTAGCGCTCGTCTTCGGGATGGACGGCGACGGCGGTGTCGCCGAGGATGGTCTCGGGCCGGGTGGTGCTGACTTCGACGTGGTCGGACGGTGGCCCGGCTCCGTTTGCCGCGCGCAGGGGATAGCGGAAGGTGTAGAGCTTGCCTTCGATGGGCTCGTGTTCGACTTCGAGGTCGCTGATTGCGCTCTCGCAGCGCGGGCACCAGTTGACGAGGTAGTTGCCGCGGTAGATGAGGTCGTCGTTGTAGAGACGGATGAAGGCTTCGAGGACGGCGTCGCTGAGGCCGTCGTCGAGGGTGAAGCGTTCGCGGGTCCAGTCGCAGGAGATGCCCATGCGGCGCTGCTGGCCGCTGATTTGGCCGTGGTATTCGTCTTTCCAGGCCCAGACTTCGTGGAGGAAGCGATCGCGGCCGAGGTCGTGGCGGGTGGTGCCGGTTTCGGCGAGCTTGCGTTCGACGACGTTCTGGGTGGCGATGCCGGCGTGGTCCGTACCTGGAACCCAGAGGGTGGGGCGGCCGGCCATGCGGTTGTAGCGGATGAGCATGTCCTCGACGGCGCTGGTGATGGCGTGGCCGAGGTGGAGGGCGCCGGTGACGTTTGGGGGCGGCATGGAGATGACGAAGGGCGGGGCGTCGGGGTCGGCTAGACCGCTTTCGATCTGCTGTTCGGGGCGGAAGAAGCCTTGCGACTCCCACCATTCGTAGAGCTTTTCTTCCCACTGGCGGGGTTCGTAGACCGTGGGCATTTCCTCGCGTGATTCAGGCAGTGTAGTCGTTGTCATTGTTCTCTGTGCTCCCGTAGACTGTTCGCCGGCGTCGTGCGGCTGGCAGGTCAGTTCAAGTGTTCGGCCAATGCAAAGTAGAGGCTTGGTTGAGAGCCGGCAAAAAAACAAGCCACTCTATCCAAAGGACGAAGTGACTCCGCGGTACCACCTTGGTTAGCCGGCAAGGGTCTAGCCGGCTCTCTCTACCGCGATAACGGGCGGACCCGAGGAGAGTTAAAGGCTACGGTTGGTCACTCTCCCAGCCTTCCCGGCGACATTCCCCTGTGCGACTCCGGCTCCGGTACAATGGAGCTTTTGTCGTCAGATGCGCTGCGGATTCGGACACCCCTTTCAGCCAGGAGGGCGTCTCTCTAGACGTTCGCGCGCGTGGGTACTCTTCCGGTGCGCTGCCGTTCTCAATTTATGCAGCCGATTATAGGTTGCGGGGGGAGAAAAGTCAATATTGGGGATGGCGTGGCGAGCAGCCCGTTTTTGGGGCGAAAAGGGGGTGGGGACTGCGCGGCGGCGTGGGTTGGTTTCGATTGCCGACCTGTTGGGGGGTTCGAGGGCAGGCACAAGGCCTGCCCCTACAGGGCCTTTCAGGGGGGAATGACGACTCAGCGGGGCGAACAGGGCGGATACGCGCCTTGCTCGGCGCAAGTCTGGAACAGGACAGGATGGGGGAGCGGGAGGTATGCAAGCGGTGGAAGAGGCACCTGGTGGAATACAGGCACCAGGTGGATAAGGCATGTTGTAGGAGAGGGGGCGTTGCGGGGGCGGAGCCCCCGCACAAGGGAGGGCCGAATAGGCCCGACCGCCCAACTGCAGTAGTCAGTAGTCAGCGGTCAGTAGTCAGTGATCCGAGCATGCCGGATTGTTTACGGGGATTAAGGAGCACATTTGTCAGAATGGGATGAGAGATCAGACTGTTCGGGTGCGGCCGATTGAGTTGCGGGTGTGGCGGAGGCCTTCGAGGGAGTAGAGGATGAGGGCGGCCCAGATGAAGGTGTAGCCGATCAGTTGGACGGGGGTGAAGGGCTCTTTGTAGAGGAAGACGCCGAGGATGAATTGGGTGGAGGGGGCGAGGTACTGCATGAGGCCGATGGTGGAGAGGGGGATGAGGCGGGCGGCGGCGCCGAAGCTGACGAGGGGGATGGCGGAGACTATGCCGGTGCCGAGGAGGAGGAGGCCGATGCGGGGCGAGGCGATGGCGGTCCAGGGGGCGGGGGCGGGCTGGGCGGTGTAGAACAGGAGGACGAGGGCGGGGACGAAGAGCAGGGTCATTTCGAGGCAGAAGAATTGCATGCCGCTGAGGTCGACTTTTTTTCTGATGAGGCCGTAGAAGCTGAAGGTGCCGGCGAGGGAGAGGGCGATCCAGGGGAGCTGGCCGAGGCTGAGAGTGAGGTAGACGACGCCGGCGACGGCGATGGCGACGGCGACTTGCTGGCCTCGGCGCAGGCGCTCGCCGAGAAAGAGGCGGGCAAGGAGGACGCTGAAGAGGGGGTTGATGAAGTAGCCGAGGCTGATCCTAGCGACATTGCCTGTGTCGACGGCCCAGAGGTAGGTGATCCAGTTGGCGGCGGTGAGGAGTGCGGCTGTGGACACGAAGAGAAGCGTTCGGGGCGAGCTGCGAAGTGCGGGGAGCCAGGAGAGATCCTTGAGGAGGGCGAGGGCGATGATCATGGTCACGGCGGACCAGATCATGCGGTGGGCGAGGATTTCGAGCATGGGAAGAGCCTGGAGCTGTTTCCAGTAGACGGGGAGGATGCCCCAGGTTCCAAAGGCGATAAGCGCGTAGAGGTAGCCGCGGTAGGAGGAGAGGGTCATAGCGAGGTGGTTGGCAGGGGGCTATTGACGAGTCTCTTCAAGATGGTCGCAGTGAGTAACGTAGTGCGCGGAAGCTCTTGGAGAGGGAGTTGGATTGATCAAGGGCCGCTGCTCTTGAGGAGGAGGCGGCGGCGGGCAGTTTTTTCGACGGCGGGGCGGCTCCAGGGCATCTTGTGATATGCACCTTCGAGCCACATTGGGATCTGGTCGGCGTAGTTGCGGCTGATGGGATGGCCCGACTGGCCGCTGGCGGTGACGCTTTGGGCGGCGTCCCAGTTGCCGATGTCGAAAATTTGGCGGTAGGCGGCCTGGACCTGGACGAGGCCAGGGGGCAGCTCAGACAGGAATCCGGTCTGGTTGGGCGTTGTGCCGTCGCCGCCGATGGGATAGGGGCCGCGATTGAAGAGCCAGCCGAGAATGGGTGCGGCGCCGAGGACGTGGCTGTAGCGGATCTGGTGCATACGGCCCCATGCCCACTTGCGGGGCGTGGGATTGACTTCACGGCGAAGGCGTTGCACGGCGAGCTGGAGGGCGGTCTCGATCAGCTCCGCTTTTGTGCGGCGGCGTCCGGTGGCGGCATCGGCGTACCAGGGGGAAGTCTCCTCGTTTTTCAGGAGTTCGAGGAGTCGCGTTTGGGCGCGGAGCAGGAAACCGTTGATAAGAAAGACGGGGCTGCTGCCTTTGCCGAAGAAGCCGGGGGCGGTGGGGCCGAGCTTCTGGCCGAAGGTGAGGTCGAGAAGGTGCAATAGGGTGTAGTGGAAGACAAGGGCAGCGGGGCTCTCCTGGTCCATGCGGTAGCCCCAGTCCTGCAGCATTTTGACAGCGACGCGCACGTAGGGGTCGTCGCTGAGGTGGCCGGTCAGGAGCGGGGTCAGTTCACGGGCGTAGAGGCTGGTCTCGTCGAGCTGGATCTGTTCCATGTCGCGCAGGGTGATATGCTCTTTTTCGGTCAACATCTCTTCGATGCGGCGGGCGCGCCAGCCGGGCATGGTCTCGAAGGTGAGGACGTAGGGGTAGTCGTCGCCGGTGATCTTGTTGTTGGCGGTGACGACGAAGCCACCGGGGGGATTGAGAAGGCGGGGCAGCTCGTCGTCGGGGATGAAGCCGTCCCACTCGTAGTCGCCGTTCCAGCCGGGTACGGGGACGAGGCCGTTGCCGTTGCGGCGAATGGGGACGGCGCCGGAGAGGCGGTAGGCGATGTTGCCTTCGCAGTCGGCGTAGACGAAGTTCTGGGAGGGTGCGGTCCAGTCGGTGAGGGCGGCGTTGAATTCCTGCCAGTTGCGGGCGCGATTGAGGCGGAGAACGGAACGCATTACCGTGCCGGGGTCGTGGCCGATCCAGCGAAGGGCGAGGGGCGCGGCGGTGAGTACGGGTTCGTCGGGAAAGCCGACGTCGGGGTTGTCGGTACTGAGGATGCCGGTGAGGAGAGGGCCGTGGCGGGTTACGACTACCTCTTCGACGTGGGGGCGGGCGCGATTGCGCAGGTGGATCTCTTCGCGTATGACGGTGGCTTCTTCCCATTCTCCCTGGAATTCGAAGCGGGGCGTACGGCCGCTGTCGTTGTCGGGGTGTGGGCGTTCGATGTAGAGGTCCTGGACGTCGGGAAAGGCGTTGGTCAAGCCCCAGGCGATGTGCTGGTTGTGGCCGATGATGATGCCGGGGGCGCCGGCGAATGAGGCGCCGCTGACGTGGAGGCCGGATTCGGGGTTGTCGGGAGAGGGCGGGCAGGTGAGATGCATCTCGTACCAAGTGCCGGGCATGGACATGACGAGGTGGGGGTCATTGCAGAGAATGGGTCGTCCGGTGAAGGACTTTTCTGCTGAGACGGCCCAGGCATTGCTTCCCTGTCCGAACTCGGGCGCGGCGACCCCCAGCCAGCTCTTCAGCTGTTCGTATTGGTTGAGGATGAGGCCTGCGGTGTGCAGGAGCCGCATCGATTCCTGGCTGCCTGCGCCCTCCATTATTGCGGGGTTTGTGTTTGGATAGTCTGGTTCGAGATCGGCGGCGAGGGCGGGGTCGAGCTTGGCGGCCAGCTGGAGCCGGACCAGTTCACTTTCCCAGTTGACGCTAAGGGTCCAGGCCATCATTTTGCCGAAGCCCAGTATGTCGACGGGCGCCCACTCATCGGGCTGGCGGCGGAGGAGGTTGAATTCGGCAGCCAGCCGCCCCTTGCGGCTGCGGATATAGGCGTTGACGCCCTGGCAGTAGTGGTGCAGGGTGGCGGTCGTGGCTTCATCCAGAGCATTCAGTTCGGCCTGGGCGGCGCGATGGAAACCGACGATGCGGCTGAAGCGATCGACGTCGAGGGCGGCGGCGCCGAAGAGTTCGGCGAGGCGGCCGTGGGTGACGCGGCGGTTGAGCTCCATCTGCCAGAGGCGGTCCTGGGCGTGGGTGAAGCCCTGGGCGCGCCAGAGGTCGGCTTCGTTCTGGGCGTAGATGTGGGGGATGCCATGCTGATCGCGGAGAATCTCTACTTCGGCGTCAAGTTCGGGGAGGTCCAGCTGGCCTTCGTGCTGTGGCGCAGGGCGTTGGACGAGCCACCAGTAAATGTAGACGATGAGGCCGCCGCCGAGGAGGAGAAAGACGAAAAGAAGGGCGACGGCCAGTATCACTGTTATGAGATTCATGGGCTTCCGTCTATTGCGAAACACTTGGCATTACTTCGGGCTGGTTGGTGAACGCGCTATTGAAGCCGATGCGTTCCCGTTGGCTTGAAGGTTCGATTCGCCATATGGCGGCGGGGGGTTGCGGCCGGCCGCGCTCTTCCACGATTCTAACACCTGTGATAAAACCAAGTGAAATCGTGGCCGGATCATGGCGGCCTGACGGACTTGTCGCCCTAATGGAACTGGCCGTGAAGCAGGTGATTCTTAAGTCCTAATGCGAACCGATCTGTTCAATTACGAACTGCCGAAAAGCTTAATTGCTCAACGGCCGGCCGAGCCGCGAGACAGTAGTCGATTGCTGGTACTGGACCGGGTGACGGGGCAGATAGAACACAGCCGTTTTGGGGATATCGGCGGGTTCCTACGCGGGGGCGACCTGCTGGTGGCGAACGACAGTCGCGTGGTTCCGGCGCGGCTGCGAGGGCGGAAGCCTACGGGCGGGGCGGTTGAGATTTTCCTGCTGCGCCAGCTGGATGACGAGGGCCGAGAGTGGAGTTGCCTGGTGCGGGGGAGGGGACTGCGCGCGGGGGCCAAGGTGGAACTGGATGGCGGCCCGGTCGAGGTGGAGATTGTCTCGGAAGGCGAGGGGGGACAGCGGAGGGCACGCTTTTCGGTGGCGATCGGGGGGATTCTAGGGAAGCTGGGAGAGTTGCCCTTGCCGCCGTATATCTCTGCGTTCGCAGGGGACGAAGGGCGCTATCAGACGGTTTACAGTCGAAGGGACGGGAGCGTGGCGGCGCCGACGGCGGGTCTACATTTTACGCCGGAGCTGTTGGAGAGAATCCGGGGCATGGGCGTGGGGTGGGAGACGGTCACTTTGCACGTGGGGTTGGATACGTTCGGACCGGTGACAAGGGAGCGGGTGGTCGAACATCAGATTCATCGAGAGTGGGCGGAGCTGACAGCGGAGACGGCGGAAGGCATACGGGGCGCCAAAGAGCAGGGCGGGCGCGTGTTTGCGGTGGGGACTACGTCTACGCGGGTGCTGGAGTATTGCGCCACGACTGCTCAGGGGGCGGATGGGTACGGGCCGATGGGAGCGGAGACTGCGGTTGTTCCCTATGCGGGCGAGGTTGATCTTTTCATCTATCCGGGGTACCGGTTCCGGGCTGTGGACGCGCTACTGACTAACTTTCATCTGCCGCGGTCATCGTTGCTGATGCTGGTAAGCGCGTTTGTGGGTCAGGTCCATACGGAGGATCTTGACGCGGGGCGGCAGATGCTCCTACGAACCTATGAGGAGGCGAAGGAAAGAGAGTATCGGTTTTACAGTTTTGGCGATGCAATGTTGATTCTGTGAGGCGAAGGTTGCATGGCGGGGGCCGGGAGAAGGGCGAAGGCCCTAGGCTGCGGTCGGTGCGGGGGGTGTGGAAGGCGTTGCCGCGTAGAGGGGCTCGCAGTGGGCGCGGTCGTGAAGGTCGGTGATGCAGGCAATGTTCTGGGCGGCCATCCATTCCAGGAGTTCGGCGCGGATGAGGCGGATGGCGTCGGGGCCGCGGTGGTAGATGGCGCTGCCGACGCCGACGACGGTGGCGCCGGCCATGAGCATTTCGACGGCGTCCTGGCCGTTGCTGACGCCGCCGGTGCCGATGATGGGTGTGCGGGGGCAGGCTTTGCGGGTGTCGTAGACGGCTTTGAGGGCGATGGGTTTGAGGGCGGGCCCGCTGATTCCGCCGGTGCGGTTGGCGAGGACGGGCTGGCCGCTGTAGGGGTCGAGGACGAGGCCGGGCATGGTGTTGATGGCACAGAGGGCGTCGGCGCCGGCTTGGACGGCGGCCTGGGCGATACGGCCGACGCTGGGGACGTTGGGGGCGAGCTTTACGATGACGGGGATGGCCTGGCCGGCGACGGCTTCTTTGACGTAACCGGTGACGGCGGCGGTGGCGTCTGCATTGGCGGCGAAGGGTTCGCCGAAGCTGTCCTCGACGTTGGGGCAGGAGATGTTGACTTCGAGAAAGTCGGGATTGGCTGTGGCTATGCGACGGGCGACAGCACCGAACTCAGCGGCGGTTCCGGCGAAGATGCTGGCGATGACGGCGACGCCGCGGGGTTGAAGGCGTGCTTTCGCCTCCGATAGCAGGCCGATTTCTTCTTCGACGCCGGGGTTCGCCAGACCGATAGCATTGAGGAGGCCGCCGCCCCAGTCGATGCAGGAGGGGTTGACGTGGCCGTGGCGGGGTTCGGGGCCGCAGCTCTTGGCGGTTACGGCGCCGCAACCATCCTCGGCCGCTCGAACGAGAAGGCTTACGGTCGTGCCCCAAATGCCGCTCGCGAGCACGAGGGGCGTGGGCAGGTCACGTTCGAGAAAGGTGACTGACAGGTCGGGAAGATCCTCGCTCAATTCGTAAATCTCTCACATAAGCAGTTGGTCGGCTACTGACTTTCCCCTGCGGGGGCGGGCCGACCGAGCGACTGCCGAATCTCTTCTGGGATATGGCCGGTCTCGGAGAGCAGGTCCAGGACATCTCCCAGTGCCAGGACGCTTTGAACGCGTATTCCGGCCTTCTGCAGGTTTTCCACTCCTCCCTGCTGCCTATCCAGCAACACGATTGCATCTTCGACAACCAGTCCGGCGGCGCGGAACAACTCGACTGAACTGACTATGCTGCCGCCTGTGGTGATCACGTCTTCGATGATGACGACGCGCTCGCCGGGCTGCCAGAGGCCTTCGATGTCCTTGCCGAGGCCGTGGCTCTTGCTCTCTTTGCGGTTATAGATGAGGGGGACGCCGCTGGCCAGGGCGACGGCCATGCCGATTGGGAGGGCGGCGTAGGGGACACCGGCGATACGGTCGCATTGCAGGGCGGAGAGTTCTTTGGCGTATGCGGCGGCGGCGGCCTGCATCAGTTCGGGACGGCTGACGAGAAGGCGGAGGTCGACGTACATGGAGGACTTTTGGCCGCTAGCGAGGGTGAAGTCGCCGAACTGGAGGGCACCGAGGTCGGCCAGGCCTATGATGAGATCCCTGTGGGACTCTGGAACAGGGGCTGGTTGCGGCGCGGGGAAGGCCGCCTCTACTTGCACTGTGGAAGAGGACTTGGTGCGGGCGGCGTTTATGCCTTCGCGAATGCTCATTGCGGCCTGGCCCGGGTCGTCGGCTTGGGTGACGCCGCGGGTGGCGGCGACAAGTACGCCGAGACCGTCGGCGCGCAGACCGGCGGAGAGCGCTGCCTGAAGGTCACCGCCCTGGGCGCCGATTCCGGGGGCAAGCAGCCAGGCGTCGGGTGCGACGGTGCGGACTTCGGCGAGTGCTTGGGGATAGGTTGCGCCTACGACCAGGCCTACTGCGGGCGACCAGCTGACGGCTTCTTTGGCTACGTGCACGAACAAAGCGTCTTCCGCGTCCGGGAACTGGCCGTTGGTGACGGTCAGTTTCTGGAAGGCGCCGGCCGCGGGGTTAGAAGTGTGACAGAGAACGAAAAGGCCCTTTTCGGGGTAGGCGGCAAAGGGGGCGATGCTGTCCTGGCCGAGGTAAGGGCTGAGGGTGACGGCGTCAACGCCGAGATCTTCGAAGCAGGCGCGGGCGTAGGCGGCGGCGGTCGAGCCGATGTCGCCACGCTTGGCGTCAAGTAGGACTGGGATTTCTGGCGGGACGGCGGCGATGGTTGCACGCAGGAGGGCCATGCCGGGCTGGCCGAGGGCTTCGTAGAAGGCGATGTTGGGCTTGTAGCAGCAGACGAGGTCTGAGGTGGCTTCGATTACGGCTCGGTTCCAGTCCAACAGAGACTGGCATTTTCTCTCGGCATCGTCTCCGGCCTCTGAGTGTGAGGGATCGGCAGTGTGCAGGAAGCGATCCGGGCAGGCCTCAGGGGTTGGATCGAGGCCGACGCAGAGGAGGGTGTCGTTGCGGTGTGCGGCGGCTTTCAGCTTGGCGTAAAAGGACATGCAGGGCCCTCACTTTGACAGAGTAGGACGGCGCGGCCAAGGCACGTTGTGCGACTGACCGGTTGTCTAAATCCATGCTACGCCACGCGGTTGGATTGGCCAAAACCGGGCATATAGGGATGCGTTTCGAGGTGTGTTGGCGATGGGCGGCGGACTACATGGCGGCGAGGGCGGCGAGGCCAGCCTCTTCGAGGTCTGCCAGTAGAATTTCCTCTTTTTGGGGAGAGATCGTTTCCTGAGGGAGGCGGAGGGGCCCGCAGTCGATGCCGAGGGCCTTCATGGCGACGCGCAGGGCGGCGGCGACACCGTGGTCGATCATGACGGCGGTGAGGCGGTTGGCCTGTTTCTGGAGGTCAAGGGCCTGGGCAAAGTCGCCGGAGTCGAGGCAGGCGCGCATTTTGCTGTAGGGGCCGGGCATGACGTTGAGGGTGGAACCGATGTTGCCGGGCGCGTTCATCATGGCGGCAAAGACGCACTGTTCATCCATTCCGGAGAAGATTGTCCAGCCGCGGTCGGAGGGCAAATCGTCGCCCAGCTCGATGATCTGTGCGATCTCGTACATGCTGGGGCCAGTGTACTTAGCGCCGCCTATGTTGGGAATGCGGCAGCGGAGTTCCTTCATCAGGGAAAAGGCGTCGATCTGGCCGCCGAAGAGATAGGGGAAGAAGGGCAGGTTGGGCGCGGCGGCGGCGATGGCGCCGTAGTGGAGGTAGGTTGCTTCGAGGCCGCCGAGATAGACGGGCATCACGGAGCTGACGCCGTCGGCTCCCTTCTCCTGGGCATGGCAGGCAAGGGCGGCGGCTTCGACGGTGCTGATGCTGCCGACGTGGACGATGACGGGTATGCGGCCGCCGACCTGTTCGATGGCGGTTTCGACGACGCGGCGGCGATCCTCGGCTGAGATCAGGAGACCTTCGCCGGTGCCGCCGAGGACGTAGAGGCCGTCGACATTCTTGGCGAGCATGTAGTCGATCAGCTCGCGAAGGGCGGTGAGGTTGGCGCCGCCGTCGGCGGTGGCAGGCGTGATGAGCGCGGGCCATGCGCCGTGGAAGGAGTTGTCCATGGTGGTATCAGCCTTTGATGGAGCCGAGCATGATGCCCCTGACGAAGTAGCGCTGGATGAAGGGGTAGATCATGAGGATCGGCAGGGTGGTGATGACGATCATGGCGGCTTTGAGGGACTCAGCCGGCGGCGGGTCGGTGAGCTCGGTCATTTCGGCGAGGCCGGAGTAGTCGCTGTACTGGCCGGTGCCGTATTCGAGGATGCCGCGCAGGATCAGTTGGAGGGGCAGCTTTTTGGGATCGTTGATGTAAATTGCCGCGTCGAACCATTGGTTCCAATGAAAGACTGCATACCAGAGACCGATCGTTGCGATTACGGGCATGGAAAGGGGGAGGTAGACACGCAGGAGAACCACGAGAGGGCTAGCGCCATCCATGATAGCGGCCTCCTCCAGTTCTTCGGGGATGGCCAACATGAAGTTACGCATGATCAGGAGCCACCAGGGGTTGATCAGGACCGGCCAAATCATTGCCCAGAAACTATCCAACAGTCGGATCTTTTCCACCAGGACAAAGTTTGGAATCAGGCCGCCGTGAAAGAGCATGGTGAAAAAGATAAACATTGTAATGGGTACACGGCCGTATAGTCTGCGCTTGGAGAGTACGTAGGCGAGAGGGAAGGTGAATGCAAGGCCGAGGCCAGTACCGACGACAACGCGAGCGGAGGTGACTATATAAGCGTTGACTACTATTGAGCCCTGGCCGAGGAGCATGTCATAGGAGCTGAGTACGGGCCGGTACGGGTAGAGGATAAACAGCCCGCGCAAGGCGTACTCTCTACCGCTGACGAGCGAAGTGGAGACCACAGAGAGGAAAGGGATCAGAAAGAACAGCGTAAGGATGGCGAGAACAAAGATATTGATCCAGTCGAACAGCTTTTCGCCCCGGGAAAGTTTCATTGTGTTCTCCTACCAGAGGCCTTCCTGGCCCAGGTACTGGGCAACTTTGTTTGCCATATACATAAGGATCAGTGCAAGAACTGACTTGAAGAGGCCTACCGCGGCCCCGAATGAGTATTGGCGGCCGATGAGGCCGGCGCGATATACGTAGGTATCGATGATGTCGGAGACGGAGTAGACGGAGGGTGAATAAAGGAGCAGAATCTGCTCGAAACCTGCGTCCAGCATACCGCCGATACGGAAGATGAGGATGATGACGATTGCGAAGGAGATGCTGGGCAGGGTGACGTACCACATGCGCTGGAAGCGGTTGGCGCCGTCCATGGCGGCGGCTTCGTACATTTCCGGGTTGATGGTGGCCATGGCAGCCAAAAAGATAATACTGTTCCAGCCGGCCTGCTGCCATATGTCCATGGTGACCAGTATGGAACGGAAGAGGTTGGGATCGGTAAGAAAGGCCTGGGCTTCGCCGCCAAAGGCGACGATAGCCTGATTGAGTAGGCCACCTTGCGGAGTAAGCATTGCGCGGACGATGCCGGCGGCTACTACCATAGAGAAGAAGTGCGGCAGGTAAGAAATGGTCTGGACGGTGCGTTGAAATACAGTAATTCGCACCTCGTTGATCAGGAGAGCGAGGATAATAGGAAGTGGAAAACCGAATAACAGTTTGTAGAAGCTGATGAGAACGGTATTGCGAACGATGTTCCAGAAGAAGATGGAGTCGAAAAAGTTGGTGAAGTGTTTGAACCCCACAAAGTTATCCAGGCTGAACATGGCACCGATGCCGAGGAAGGGATCGTAGTCCTGAAAGGCGATGATCAGGCCGACCATGGGGAGGTAGCGAAATACTACGAAGTAGAGCAGGGGAAGTGCGGCAAGGGCGTATAGGAAGCGGTCGCGCTTGATCTGGCGCCACGCTTCGCGGAAGCCCTTCTTCTCCGCAAAGACAGGGGCATCCTGCTCAAGTCGTACTCTGATCTGTTCGCCAAGGGGTTGTTGCATTCGTCCACCTCCTGTCGCCGAGGGGAGGGCAGAGGGAAGGAGGGGCACGCCCTCCTTCCCTCATGGTACAGGTCAATTAGGGGTGATAGAGCCGGAACTGCTGGGTGTAGAGCTCGCTCCACTGCTCGAGACCGGCGTTGTTCATCTCATCGACGAAGTTGCCCCATTCTACAATTGGGCGGGCGCCGGTGATGAACTTGATGCTTTCCTCTTCGACGAAGCGTTCGAAGTCGGGTTCGCCGGGGAAGGCATCGCGAATGGCAGTGCGGTCGTAAGGCACGTCGAAGTCGACGGGCATGCGTCCGCCTTCGTACTGGTTCCAATAGGTGTTGATGTGCTGCCAGTGGCGGTTCCACTCGATTGTGCCGTCATCCTGCTGAAGCTTGACGGCGGTGGCCCAAGTTTCCGGCCCGAGTCCGAGGGTAATCTGGAAGTCGCGGGAGTACTTTTCTTCGCAGACGGTGCTGCCAGCGGAGTGGAGGCGGGCGACCTTGCCCTCTTTGTCGATCCATTCCCAGTCTTCGCCGGGCACGCCCCAAGAAGCGATAAGGTAGTTGGTTACGTCATCGGGACCGTCCTCGTAGATCCAGTTGGCATACTTGATAACCGCCTCGGGATAGTTGGACTTGCGGGGGATCATGTAGGCGGTGTTGGAGCCGGCGTTGTTGGTCTTGGCGACTCCGGCGGGTCCTGTAATCTTGAGTGCGAAGTCGTAGTCTTCCTTTTCGTAGCCTGCGTCGCGGCGGATCTGGTCCCACCAGATGGTCATACGGGAGTACCAGCCGAGCCAGACGCCGATTGTCAGAGTCTTGAGCATGGCGCGATAGTCGGGATTGGCGAAAGACTCGCGCTGGAGCCAGCCATTGTCCCACCATTCGTTCATCTTGGCGAGCCAGTCCTGGTAGCCGGGCTGCAGCTCCGGGGGTTTGAGCATATTGTCGGCGGGGTCGATCCAGCGGGAGAAGCCGTGTTCAGTGAAGGCGCCGAGCGTATTGTACATGAGGTGGCGGCGGCCCATGGCGACGATGACTGCTTCGTCGTGGTTTTCCTTCATCGCTTCGTAGGCGTGTTCCATGCCATCCCAGGTATCGGGTATTTCGAGGCCGGCTTCGGCGAGCCAGTCGGTGCGGAAATAGGGGAAGTGGGTATGCCCCATGAGTCCGAGCCGGGGATAGCCCCAGGTGGTGCCTTCGAAGTCCTTCATCATGCGCCAGTCGAGATCGGAGTGACCGGCGAGGATGTCGGCGCCGTGGACTTCAAGCAGGTCGTCCATGGGGAGGGTGATGCCCTTGAAGTCGGGCCAGTTGCCGACGAAGAGGTCGAGGGGCTGGGTGCCTGAAGCGAGCAGGAGATTGAGTTTTTCGGTGGCGGCGGCACCTGGCGGCAGGATGTTGGTGTTGACCAGGACCCCTGTCTCTTCGAGGATGAGCTGGCGGACGGCGTCGGTGCGTTCCGGGTTACCGCCGCCAGGGCAGGGATTGGTCGTTCCGAACCAGATTTCGGGGGTTTCCATGGCGCCACCGTCGCCGGCCGGTGCTGCGACCGGCGGCGCGCAGGCAGCGATAACGGCGCCTGTAGCTACCATGCCGACACCTTGCAGGAACTGGCGGCGTGTAGGCCTAGACTGAGTTGTCATGTGGATTCCTTTCATTAGCTGAGAGTTGTGACAAATGGAACTACATGTATATAGAACGGTCGGGGCGAGTTGAAAGTTCGCCCCGACCGGCTGGCCGACACAACTAAGGGTGGTACTGACGGTACTGTTCTGTGTGCAACTCGCTCCATCTGTCCAAGCCAGCGCCCTGCAGCGAGTCGAGGAAGTTGCCCCATTCGGCCAGGGGGCGAGCACCGGTAATGAACTTGACCGATTCTTCGTCGATGAGGCGCTCGAAGTCTGACAGACCGGGGTACTGGTCGCGGATCGCGGTCAGGTCGTAGGGAACGTCAAAGTCGACCGGCATCTTGCCGAACTGGAACTGGTCGTAGTACTTGACGACGTGGGCGCTCTGGCGGTGGACGGTACCGTCCTCCAAAACCCTGACAACGTGGGGTTCGGTGCCCATGCCCTTGACCTGGTAGTAATCGCTGGGATATCTGGCCTCGCAGGGGGCGGTTGCGGGGACGAGGGCGCGGTAGAGGCCGGCCTCTTTATCGTGCCATTCCCAGTCGACGCCTTCGATGCCGGCCTGGGTGATGACCAGGTTCCGAGGTTCATCGGGGAGGCCTGCGTAGGCCCAGTTGGCGAAGCGAATGACGGCATCGGGATGTTGCGACTTGCGCGGGATCATATATGCGGCGTTGCCGCCAACGTTGTTAGTCTTGGCCAGCCCCATGGGCCCGGTCATGGTTTCGGGGAATGTGTAGTCGATGTCGGTGTAGCCTGAATCCAATCTAATCTGTTCCCACCAGATAGTGATGCGGGAGTACCAGCCCAGCCAAGTGCCGATGGTGAGGGTCTTGAGCATGGCACGGAAGTCAGGATTGGCAAAGGACTCGAGCTGGAACCATCCTTTATCCCACCACTCATGCATCTTGGTAAGCCAGTCGATGTAACCCGGATTGGTCTCTACCGGTTTGAGCATGTTGTCGGCGGGGTCGACCCAGTTGGAGTAGCCGTTTTCGGTGAAGGCGCCCATCGTGTTGTACATCAGATGGCGGCGGCCCATGGTGGTGGTAACGGATTCGTCGTGCAGTGCCCTGAATTCTTCGATGGTTGCCTCCATGCCATCCCAGGTATCGGGTGTCTCAAGGCCGGCTTCGTCGAGCCAATCGGAGCGGAAGAAGCAGAAGTGTGTGTGGGCCATGAGCCCGAGCCGGGGATAACCCCAGGTAACGCCTTCAGCATCTTTCATACGCGCCCAGGCGAAGTCGTTGTTGAGGGCGAGGACGTTCTGGCCAAAGGCGTCCAAGAGGTCATCCATGGGGGTGATGATGCCTTTGAAGTCGGGCCAGGATCCTTCAAAGAGGTCGAGGGGCTGCGTGCCGGAGGCGATCAACAGGTTCAGTTTTTCTGTTGAGGCGGCCCCGTGTGCGGAGAGATAGTTCTGGACGAGGACGCCGGATTCTTCGAGGATGAGATCCTGCACGGCCTTGGTCTTTTCCGCGTTGCCGCCAGCGGTACAACCGGTAACGACAAATACCCAGATTTCGGGCGTTTCAGCGGTCTCGGCCATATCGCCGGCCGCTTGCTGGACGGGCGGCGCGCAAGCGGCGATTACGGCGCCGGTGGCCGCGACTCCCATTCCCTGCAGGAAGCGTCGTCGACTAAGAGTGCGGTCGGACATGGTTTGTTCTCCTTTCGTGTGCGGGTGGTCAGCGCTCCAACATTGAACGAAGGTTCACGATACAGTTGACCAAGTGTGTCACGGGAAAACAGCCCTGCGGGATCCATCATTTCTCGGTAAATCACCTCCCTTAAACGTGTCAGCCTCAGGCTGACTCAGCCGGTGTAGGATCTTGCCATGCCTTCAAGCTGCTGGTTGCGCTTGGCGCGGCCGTCTACTTCATCGGGATCCAGTCTGGCGACGAGTTCCTGGTGCAGGTTCGACTGGGCTGCTGCCCAGCCAGGATGGCCTGCCAGATTGACGAATTCATGGGGGTCGGCGGCCAAGTCGAACAGCTGCGGCGGAAGGCCGACATAGTGATTATACTTCAAATTTCCCTTTTTTGCCATGTAGCCTGCGCTGAGCATGCCCTGGGCGTGGTATTCGGCTACAACGACTTCTTCCGAGACGGGGTCTCCGTGCAGCGAAGGAAGCAGGCTGCGGCCCCGGAGACCTTGAGGAATTGGCGTACCGGCCAAGTCCAAAAGGGTGGGCATGATGTCGACGAGGCTGACGTTTGTGCTGACGCGGGCGCCCGCCTTCAATTGTGGTCCTCTGGCGATGAGCGGGACGCGAACTGATGATTCGTAGAAACACTGTTTCTGCCAGATTCCGTGCTGGCCGGCCATTTCGCTGTGGTCGCTGACATATATGATCACCGTGTTTTCAAGGAGCGAAGATTCGTCAACGATGGTCATGAGGCGCCCGATGTGCTCGTCGGTCAGTGTAACCAGGGCGAAGTAGCTGGCGAGGGCGGCGCGTGTGAGCTCCTCAGGCAGGGGTTTGTCATTGTGGAAGAAGAAGCGCAGATGGCGGATGGCAGGGTGCTGGTTTGCGAGCGTCTCATTGCCCAAATGGGGTAGTTCGATGCGGTCAGGCGGGTAGAGGTCGAGGTATTCCTGCGGCGCGTAAAGGGGGAAGTGCGGGTACATGAAGCTGGCGACCAGACACCAGGGCCTGTCGGAAGGATTGGCGGCTTTGTCGCGCAAGAAGCGTTCGCTGAGGTCGGTGACGGTGCTGTCGTATTCGAGCCAGCGGGGCGGGCCGGGGCCGCACTCGGTGACGTGGGAGTTGCTACTCCGTCGCGCCTCCGGTGTACGGACGGGGCCCTTGCCGAATCGGACCCAGTCGCCTTTGTCGTCGAATAGGCGGCGACCGAAGCCGTGGAGGCGGTCGGGGCCGATCATGTGCATGCGACCGCAAAGGGTTGTTTCGTATCCCGAGGCTTCGAGATAGGTGGCGAAGGTGGGGATATCGGGCGCCAGGGGCGAGCCGTTGTCGAAAACGTTGACATCGGAGGCGTATTTCCCGGTGAGGAAGGACATGCGGGAGGGAACGCAGATGGGGTTGTTGCAGTAGGCGTTTTCGAAAAGGACTCCCCCAGCGGCCAGGCTGTCGAGGTTGGGCGTTTGCACGAGGGGGTGGCCGTAGCAGCCGGCTACGGCCGGGTCGTGCTCATCGCTCATTATCAGCAGAATGTTTGGTCTCTTCATTGTGGACGCGTGCCAAATTGGGGGTGGGCAGAGAACGCCTGGTATATGGAGAGACAGCCCGCGATCAGTTCTTCAGGCGTTCGCTCACTGACTGGCTAGATCGGAGACGCCTACCATGCCAGCTGTTCACTTGGCTGCATTTCGATTTCAGGCTTGCCGTCAACATCTACCCAGCGGCCGCACAGGTCACCGCCCTCGCTGATGCCCAGATCGACCTCTGTCCCATCCATGCGGAAGATGGGGTGGTAGTATTTGGCGACCTGGCTGGCTTCACCAGCGATGTAGTGGCCGATGAGGGCGCGGCGGAAGCGGTCGTCGCTGGTGTTGGGGAAGCTGCCATGCACGACCTGGCCGTTGAAGAAGACGACGTCGCCGGCTCTCATGATGACGGGTTGGGCGTCCACGTTTTCGGGCAGGTCGACGGTGACGTCGGTGAAGCTCTGGGTGGTGTCGGCTTCGGCGGTGCAGAGGAGGGGCCAGGCGTGGCTGTCGGGGACCATGCGGAGGCAGCCGTTGTCTTCGTCGCAGTCGTCGAGGGCGAGCCAGGCGGCGATACAGGTGCCGGGCTGTACGCGCAGATACTGCTGGTCCTGGTGGAGGGCCTGACCGCGGGCGCCGGGGGGTTTGAAGTAGAGCATGGTCTGCACGGCGAAGGGTTCGCGCCCGAGCATGCCGGTCATGCAAGCATTCAGCCGACTGTCCAGCATCCAGTTCCAGCTGAGTTTATCCCAGCGGTGCATGTGGATCATGCGGGGGTACTTCTTGAGCGGGTCGTTGCTGCTGTTGTCGACACCGGCAGAGTCACCGGGGTAGGAGCCGGCCGCCCTCAGGTCCATGAAATGGCGTCGGAAGTGTTGGACCTCTTCTTCAGAAAAGAGACCGGGGACGTTGAGGTAGCCCTGGTTATCAAATTGGCGTTTCTGTTCATCTGTCAGCATCTGTACTGTTCTCGCGGTGTTGTCGGTAACCCGGAAAGAAGCTTTGGAATAATGTCTGTTTCGGTATGCGTACGGTTTGGTGCCGGGTTTCCTGTTCGGAACGGGCAATTGGCTTAGGTAGGCATTGGGTAAACCCGGAGGCAAGGCCAATTCTACTTATTTTTTGGGTTTGTGCAAGGTTTGCAGGAGAACGGGTACGGTGCAGGATTCTTGGCTTGTCGTTGTCTGAATCAGGATTTTCAGATTAGACCGGGATTTCGGGGATTGAAGGCGATCATGGATTGTTTGCGGGGCGAGAACTTCTGTGCAGGACGAACAGAATTCGGCCAGGTGTGCCGTCAACTGCTTCGACTATTGAGTTGTGGCCATTGTGCCGCGACCTAATTTTTACCAGTGTCCGGGAATATAAATTCGTGGAGTGTGGTGACGAGGCCAAATCCGAGGGCGAAGGCCATCATGAGCGCAATTCCCGATTGCTCAAGCAAGAGCTCGAAGAGGATCGAGCAGGTGGAGAGGATGAGAAAGGCGAAGAACAGCCTTAACTTCATGGGCACTGCGTCCATGCGGTCGAATATCTTTTCAATAAATCTCCCCACGACAAGCCCGACGAAACCACCGAGAATGAAGGAGAAGAGAATCGAAGTGAAATCGCTTGCGGAGAAGCTCATTTTGTCTTTGCGAATAGTGAAGGAGAAAAGGAAGGAACAGTTGCAGCGTGGAGGAGACGTGTGAGGTAGACCTGGTTGACTGTCAGACGGCTGCTTCTTCGTCAGTTTCCTGGCCGAATTGACCGGCATCGGGCCCAGCTGGCTGGATACGCCAGGCGGGTGGCAGGAGCTCTTCGAGCTGGGAGCGCAAGGTCGGCGGGTCGTAGCCCAGATCGTAGGCGCGGGTGCTGTCGAGGGCGATGTTGGCTGAACGGGCCGCGAGGAGGTGAGTTCGGAGAGAACCGGTGTAAGAGTCGAGGACGCTGACGGGAACGGCCAACTGTTCGTTCAGTCCGAGAATTCGCAGTGTGAGCAGGCCCAGCTCGTAGAGGCTTACCTGGTCGCGTCCGCCAAGATGGAGGCGGTCGACGACGCGATCGATTTCGGCGATATTGACATCATCTTCGAAACCGCTGCCGGCGAATTGGAGGAGGCCGTGGGCGGCGACGGTTGCGCTGACTGGGGAGCGGATGGCGTCACCAAAAAGGGTGACTTCCCGGTCGGCGCGAAGAGATGCGACCAATTTGTGGTAGAAGCTCTCCCGCCCAAGGCTAGCATATCCGATGAGGAGGGGGAGCCGGGCGATGACGGCATCGGCGTAGACTGCGAGGATTCCCTCTTCGGCCAGGGCTCTGTGTTCTGCGAAGATGTTGATCGGGGTCGGCGGGTCGTCCTCTGAATAGGGAGCGCTGGAGCCGTCAAAGACGAGGTCGGTGGAGGTGAAGAGGAAGGGGATTTCACTGTCACCACAGAGGGCGGCCAGGTCAGTTGCGGCGTTAAGGTTGATGCGGAGTGATTCGTCAGGGAATTTTTCGCAGTAGTCGAGGTCGGTGATGGCGGCGGTGTGTATGACGGCGGCGGGCTGGACGTCGGCGATCATGGCCTTTGTCTCACTGTAGTCGCCGAGGTCGATGCGGCCGTGATCGATTTGGCCGAAGAAATACTGGGCCTGGCGGCGGGTCGTCCTGTGGTAGGTACCGACGGGATGCCAGTTTTCCTGCGCGGCGCGTAAGATATGGGAACCCAGAAGTCCGGTTGCGCCTGTGACGAGGAGTTTGGGGGGCATCTTACCAGTGCCAGATCTGATTCCAGGCGGCCATCCAGTCGTCGCCGAGGCTGCGGACGGTGTAGGGAGGCTCAAGCGTTACACCGGGGCGGCCGCGGAAGGTGTCGAGGTTTTCGGAGCTGCCTACTTCGAAGGTGATTGTTGTGGGCCTGCTAAGCTGGTAGGGAGGGACTGCGCTGAGGTCCGACAGAGCCTGGCGGGCGCCGTCTTCGATCATCTGGCGGGCGCGTTGCGGGGGAATGTGGCGGGCGGCGTAGCGGGATAGCCCTTTCTTTACGGCGACGGTGGTGAGGCCATCGCCGAGGAGTGCGGTGGATTCGCGGCATACGGCCTCGTCGCCGGTCACGAGGAGGACGGGGGCGTTGTAGTAGCCGCAAGCGGCGGCGTTGACCCCAACTTCGCCGACGGCCTGGCCGTTGAACCAGAGATGGCGCCAGAGCACGGTTGAGATAGTGTGGCTGAGGACGCCGTCGGCGGTGCCGGCTTTGGCGTGCATGCCGACGAGGAGGACTGCGTCGCAGCCGGCTTCCAGTGTGTCGGTGTAGTGGCTCCAGGTGTGGCCGGCGACCCATTCGCAGCGGGTATCGAGGAGCTCGGGGACGAGCGAGTTGAAGGTCCAGGGTCCGCCGGCGCCATGGCAGTCGACGACGACGATTTCGGTGGCACCGGCTGCGGCCGCGCCGCGGATGGCGGCGTTAATCTCCTCGGTATAGAGGCGCCTGCCCTCTTCGTACATTGGTTTGCCGCCGTTTACCTGGTCCCAGGCGATAATGCCGCTTACACCTTCCATGTCGGTCATGATCTGAACGCGCATGGGCTTTCTCCTTTGCAGGGAATCGCGGTAGTAAATGACGCGAAGCAGCCCGGTGGCTTGCGCTCCCGGACTGCTCAGGACGTCTATTGTTGGCGGACCTCCCGGGGGAAGGGCGACTGTGCGCGACGCGCTGATTTGGGTCTGGCGGTCGTTAGTCGGCGGCTTCGCTCATTTCGGCCGGCATTGCGACAGGGAACGGCCAGTCAGTTGAAATCCGTTCCTCTTCTTCCCTGGCGCGCGCTTCGGCTTCGAGACGATCGCGGATTGCGCGTGCGATGGCGTCGTCGACGCTGCGTTCGGTGAGTTCCCAGGACTGTTCGAGTGCGAGGGCCAGCTCTGTGATGAGCAGCGTCCGGGCTTCGAAGAGTGCTTCCTTGTCAGCTTCCGTCAGGTATTTGGAGTGTTCGCGCCATGCCAGGTCACGGACTGCGGCGGCGACCTGGTTGGGATAGCCGGAGTGGATCTGCTTTTCGATGGCGTTGCGGCGCACTCTGAACTCGTCCGGCAGGTCGAGGGGATGTAACTCGAGCGTTTCAAATACACCGGAAATGAGAGCGACCGGCATGACGGGCCGTACGCCGGTCTGGTCGATTCGCCTCACGGGCACGTGAACGGTGAGACGGTTATGTATGAACTCGATTACGTAGTAGCGCTGGAAACCCTTGACCAGCTCCTTCTCCTGGAAGGCAACGATTTTGCCTGCGCCGTGGGACGGGTGGATTATGCTCTGCCCAATGTTGAAGCCCATCTGAAGCTCTCCGTTCGCTTGATTGTCGGCTTCTGCACCTTTGGGAACACGTTTCGCCGACCTGGCCTCAGGCAGGGCAGCGAAGCTACGTCTCTAAGACTCGTAACCAGCGCCTTTGCTGCCCCGAGGCAAATCCGATAGGAATTTCGTCTGTGCGACTGCTACCTATTGATCAGGTGGCCAGATCGCGGCCTTTGTTTTTGCGGCAAAAGTAGGGGCTGCCGCTCGCCGATTTGACGGGCCCTCTTTGGGCCTGGTGAGGGCCCGATGAAAGCCGCAGAAGGTTTTCTTCGGGCCGTGTAAGTTCCTGAAATCCGGCGACTTCAGGACTTCAAATCTTAACACGATCGGGGCGGCTTTTCAATGAAATTCCGAGGATTGTCTGAGCGAAAAAGTTCAGGCTGACAGGCAGTTGGATAGGGGTGCAAGTACTCTGGTGGGGACGGATTTTTCGGTGCGAAAAGAGGCATTTTCGGGCACGCGAAGGGGTATTCATACGTTCCTGATGATTTCTGTGTGATTTGCCTACGATCGATCTACGCAGAGTTTGGGGCAAGATTCGAGGGGATTGAACGTACGATATTGCACCAGTTTTGGACACATTCGAGTCTTGTTTGTTCTGCCTGTTTCTTTGAAGGAGAAGCTCTAATCGCAATGGCCAGGCGAGCACCTTGGGCAAGAGTTGCAGGGCGTGGATGCTTGGGAAAAGGGATTTGTAGCGAGGAGAGTGAGCTATTTAAGTCTGGTCAGTCAGTTCACATCATCTGGTATCCGTGCCAGAGGATAAAGGTGGCGAGGCCGCGCCAGGGACGCCAGTTGTCGGACATTTCGTCCAACTCCTGGCGTGAAGGGCGGGCAGCCAGGCCCTTCACTTTCTGGGCGCCGACGATGATGCCGAGGTCACTTGCGGGCCAGGCATCGGTGCGTCGGAGGGCGAACAGGAGATAGATTTCGGCGCTCCAAGGGCCGATACCGGGCAGCGCGGTGAGCGCTGCGCGGACTTCGTCATCTTCGCGATCGGCAAGGAGGTCGAGTTGGAGGCGTCCTTCGAGAATGGCGGAGGCGAGCTCGCGGCCGTAGCGGCTTTTCTGGCGGCTGAAGCCGATGGCGCGGAGGGAATCGTCGTCGAGAGACTGGAAGCCGGCCGGTTCGGGGGGGCCGATGGCTTCGCAGAGGCGCCGGAAGGTGGAGGCTGCGGAGGAGCGGGAGACCTGCTGGCCCAGAATGATCTGCAGGAGGGTAGGGAAGCCGGGGGGCTGGCTGCGAAGATTCGGGGGTCCATGCTTGGTCAGCACCCTGGCGAGATCGGCGTCCTGCTCGGACAGGAACTGCAGGCCTTCGTTGAGCGTGTCGTGGTTGAGGGTTTTCATATCAGTTTTGACCTCTTTGCGGTCGGAATGTGCTTAGGTCACATGAGTAGGTTTTTGCGTGTGTCTCTTTGGGCATTTTTCGATTTGGATTTGCATGGACTGGCACTAAGGTTCGCTTATCCGTTGTCTTGGGAACCGGGCGGGGGCCGAGCGGCGGGGTTGGGCGCTAGGAGTGGAGGCTACGGTGCTGGTAGCGGCCTGGGCCCGGCATGCCGACGAACTGTTCGTCACGCACGATTTCTGTACCCCTAAGAAAAACCGTACGCGGCCAGCCCACGACATAGAGACCTTCATAGGGGGTCCATCCAGCTGATTCGTTCAGGTCGCCGGCGCGGATCGTCTTTTCCCTCTTCGGGTCGAAGATAACGATGTCGGCGTCGTAGCCGAAAAGCAAGGCGCCCTTGCGCGACAGGCCCATGCGGCAGGCCGGGGTGGTGCAACAGGCTGAAACCCAGGCGGTCAGGGAAAGGTCGCGGTGGTTTACGCCGAAGTGATGGACGAGAGCCAGTCGCGCCTCGATGCCGGGCAGCCCGCCAGGTACGTCGGCAAAGGAGGGTTGCTGTTTTTCGCGGCGCGTCCATGGACAGTGATCGGTGCTTACGATTTCGATGGAGCCATCGTGCAGGGCGCGCCACATGGCATCCTGATCGCTCTGGCTGCGGAGAGGCGGGGCGCAAATGTAGAGATAGCCGTCGCGGGCGGCCAGATGTTCGGAGGCGGTCAGGAGAAGGTAGTGGGGGCAGGTCTCGGCGGTGACGTCGAGGCCGCGGTGGCTGGCGGCGGCGACCTGGGCGAGCGGCTCGGCGGCACCGATATGGAAGATGTGGAGCGGACAGCCGGCCAGGGCAGCGATTTCGGTGGCGCGCTGGACGGCGCTGGCTTCGAGGGGGGCGGGGCGGGTCCGTTCATGCCAGATGGGTCGGCGGTGGCCGGCGGCGACAGCGTCTGCGCGCAGTTGATCGAGAAGCGGTCCGGTCTCGCTGTGGAGGACGACGCCTGCTCCGGCGGAGGCGACGGCGCGCATGGCCCTGAGCAGGGCGACGTCGTCAAGCTGCATGCGGTCGTAGGCCTGGTATAGCTTGAAGGTGGCGCAGCCGGCGGCGACAGCGTCGGGTACGTCGTGCAGGCGGTCGTCTGCGGAGGCGTGCCAGGTTGGGATGGTCATGTGGAGGCCGTAGTCGATGGCGACGCGGCCGTCGGCTTCTGATTTACGGACGCGGAGCGCCTCCATCAGGGGCTGATCCGGTTGGGGGTCGGTGAAGTCGATGACGGTCGTGGTCCCGCCGCAGGCAGCGGCCACGGTACCGGTCTCAAAGCTGTCGGTGCTGGTGAGGCCGTTGAGGTGCAGCTGAAGGTGTACGTGGCAGTCCACGCCGCCGGGAATGACGTAGCATCCGGAGGCATCAATCTCTCTGGCGGCGTTCAGGTGGGGACCGATGGCTGCGATGCGGTCCTGGTCGACGGCCAGATCTGCGAATATGGGTCCGCCGGGCGTGATGAGTTGTCCGTGCCTGATCACCAGGTCATGCATAGTCTGGATGCGTCTGGCCCCATTTGGCGCTGAAGACCTGATCGGAGAGGGGAAGGCGGTCGCGAGGCGCCAGTTCGCGCTCGCGCATGGTGTCGGACAGGACGGAAGGGTCGGCCAGGTAACCGATGGCTGCGGAGACGACCGGCTCGTAGTTGTCGGGAATCTCAAGTAGCTCGCGTGCCACTTCCCTGCGAAAACCGCCCATCTGATGAATGTATAGCCCGCAAGACATGGCCTGAATCGAGAGGTGGGCCATGGCCTGGCCGACGTCGTAATAGGCGTAGGTGTTGCCGCCTTTGACATTTCCAGGTTCCGGCTCAGTTACAGCGATAAGCAGAACGGAGGCACGCTTTCCCCAGGACTTATTGGCCCCAACGAGCGTGCTGAGGATGACGGCAAACGCGTCGGGATCGCGATGGCGATCGGCGATGACGAAGTGCCAGGGCTGCAGGTTGCGGGAAGAGGGCGCCCAGCGGGCGGCTTCGAAGAGGCTGCCGAGGACATCGGTAGGGATGGCCCTATCGGCGAAGGCCCGGGGGCTCCAACGGTTGGCGAGGAGGTCGTTGATGGGATATGTGGTTACAGCGCGCTTAGCGGTAGGGTGCACGTAACTGCTCCTTGGAACTTTGCATTAGAGGATTTCAAGCAGGACGCAGGGGGTCTCCGCCCGGACTTCGTAGGGGCCCAAGGCGGCGGGAAGAAGGAACCAGGAGACTTCCTGCATCACGACGGTCTCGCCGGCCCAGTGAAGCGTAGCACTGCCGGAGAGGCATCCCCAGATATGAAAGGCACTGCCGTCGCAGGCGCCGCTCCAGACGGCGCCGGGCCGGCCTGTCAGCCTGTCGACCTGGAAATGGGGACAGGACGTGTGCGAGTCCGCGACTGAGCGCATGTTAGCGGCGGCGGGGCCGCCGATGGTACGCAGGTCGGCCAAGGACTCGCGTACCCAGCCTTCGGGGCCCTCCAGGATCGGAGGTGGGGCGACTGAAGGTTCTTCCATACGCCAGTCGATGACGTCGAGGGCCTGGCGAACGTGAAGCGGCCGGGACTGGCCGCCGGCCTCGGTGCGTCCCCAGTCGTAAAGGCGATAGGTAGTGTCGCTGTTCTGCTGGATTTCAGCCACGATGGCGCCGGGACCGAGGGCGTGCACGGTGCCTGCGGGGATGTAGACGGCGTCGCCGGTTCGGATGGGGATGCGGTGGAGCATGGAATCGATGGCGCCGGTGGCGGCAGATTGGGCGAAGCGCTGGCTGTCGACACCGGCTTTGAGCCCGTAGATGATCTCGGCGCCCGGTTCGGCGCGCAAGATGACCCACAGTTCGGTCTTGCCGAGGTCGCCGGCATGTTCCCGGGCGTAGGCGTCGTCGGGATGGACCTGGACGGAGAGCCAGCTGTTGGAGTCGAGAAGCTTTATCAGGAGAGGGAACGAGTCGGACTCAACTGAGGTGCCGATGAGTTGCTCACCCCAACGCTGCTGGACCTCTTCAAGAGTAGACCCGGCCATGGGTCCGGCTGCGACCTTTGATTGGCCGTTGGCATGGGCAGCGATTTCCCAACTCTCGGCTATGGTGCCGGACGGCAGTTCTCGGCCCAGCATGGTTTCCAGATTGCGTCCACCCCAGACGTAGTCTTTGAAGACGGGCTGGAAAGAAAGGGGGTAGACAGAAGGAGCGGAATGAAGGGTCGGATTTGCATTTGGGCCGTCGAATTGTTTCATGTCTTCAACCTGGCCGTCCTCATCGTCGGGGAAGGGAGGGAGGTCAAGCATTTTGTGCCATGCGTATTCCCCCAGTATGCGAATGGAGGCGACAACCGGCGCGGCCAGAATGGCGCCGAGCAGGCCGGCGAGTGAGGCGCCCATGATGACGCTGACCATGACGAGGAGGGGATGGAGGTTGAGGGCTTTGCCGACGATGCGGGGGACGAGCAACGTGTTTTCGACCTGCTGAATGACGATCATGGCCACGGCAACTGCGACCGCGAACTGGATAGGCGTCAGGCCGAAACCGGGAGAGCTCTGAAAGAGTGCGACCAGGATAGCTGCGCCAGCGCCGGCCAGCGGCCCAATGACCGGGAGGAACTCCATTGCTCCGGAGAGAAGACCGAGCCCGAGAGCATTGTCGACGCCGAGGAGGCCAAGCACGGCGCTGACCAGGATGAAAATGATGATGGCAAGGAGGGCCTGGCCACGCATGTAGGCCGCCCACACATTGCTCACCTTGGCGGTCAGGCGTTCGGCGTCGCGGCGGAAGCCGGGTTTGTGGGCGATGTTGGCGATCATGCTGCCGATGCGGGGAATGTCGACAGCGATATAGATGGAAATGATGAAAATCAGGAGAATCTGGCCAAGGACTGCAACTGTTCCGGTGACGACGCTAGCGGCCAGACTGCCTCCGCGCCCCAGAATGGGCTGGACAAGGTTAAACACCTGGCTGAAAAGCTCGTCCCAGCCGGGCAGTTGGGGCAGGAGGCCGGCGACAGGGAGTGCCACACCGCCAATTGAAATCGTTTCGGGCAGTTGCTCCCGGAGCACCTGAAGCTGTGCGAGGGCCTCTTCGAACCAGCCGGGCAGGCGGCGGGAGAGATCAAGAACTTGCTGGAATGTGGTGACGCCGACGAGTGAGAAGGTTGCGATGACGAGAAATGCAAGGGCCAGGTAGACGGCGAGAACGACCGTGACCCGGTTGACGGGTGTGCGCTTGTCGATGAGCGATATCAGCGGGTGAAGAAGGTAGGCCAGAATAACGGCCAGCACGACCTGTTGCAGGAGGCCGCGAAAAACCCACACAAGCAGGCAGAACAGGGCCAGTGCCGAAACGGCGACGATGGCCTTGGTCGTGGTATTCCATGGTGGGGAGGTGGTTTGCACGATGCAGTCCTGCGTACCTGAACTGATTGCCGGTGTCTAAAGGACCTTGAGATTGGCCATCGACGCCATGAATTTCTTTACGCCCAAGTTGGGGAAGGCGACTGATACTTCCTCTTCTCCGCCAATCACGACGCTGTCGATTACCATACCAACGCCAAATCTAGGATGTTCGACACTCTGGCGGCGTTTGAACAGGGTGGGTGCTTCGGTTTTGGCCGGGCGGCGGCGGGGACGGCGGGCCTGGGCGCGGTCGGATTGTGAGCGGTCGGCTTGTGAGCGGCTCGAAGTCCTGTAGGAGGTGGACTCGCCCAGCCTGTAGTTTTCGTCCCGATATCTACCGTACATGGCAGGGCCTACGAGCCAGCTAGTCGCTCGATCGTAGGCAGCGGCCTGGCGACTGCGGCGGTCGACCCGGCCACTCAGCAGTTCCACCGGGATGTCCTCCAGGAAACGGCTGGCGGTCTGCAGTTCGCTATTGCCCCACATGGCGCGTTGGGAGGCGTGGACCAGGTAGAGGCGATGCTTGGCGCGGGTAATGCCGACGTAGGCGAGGCGGCGTTCCTCGGCCATGTCCTCCACGTCCTCGCTGCGCATGCTGCGGGCGTGCGGCAGCAGACCCTCTTCCATTCCGACCATAAAGACGACAGGAAATTCCAGTCCTTTGGCGGTGTGCAACGTCAACAGGGTAAGGGCGTCTTCGCTTTCTTCGTAGTCGTCCTGCTCGCTGACGAGGCTGATCTCCTGCAGGAAAAGGCCTAGGGGGTCCTGGCCAGGTTCCAGGTCTTCAAGGCCGGGACGGTAGCCGGCCGCTACGGCGCGCAGTTCGTTGATGTTGTCGAAACGATCTTCGCCTTCGTCGCTGCCGTCGCGCAGGCGATCCAAGTAGCCTGAATCGGCGAGGATGCGATCGAGAAGGGCGGCGACGTTTTCGTATTGGACAGCGACGGCAAGCTGCACCCATGTGTTCAGCATCGAAGCAAATCTGATCAACGCGTTGCGGGACCGGGCGGCAAATGGGGCAGGCGGGAGCTGCACGGGAGGCGCGCCGTTATCGACCGATTCGCCGCCTTCACCTATCAGCGTCTGCAGTGCCTGCCATTCAGTTACGGCCCCGGAGGCGGCCCAGGCTTTGAGTTGTTCATAGGTTTGGGCCCCTATGCCGCGGGGAGGCACGTTGATGATGCGGTCAAGCGCGATCTCGGCAGAGGGGTTATGCACGAGGCGCAGGAAGGCGAGGACATCTTTGATTTCGCGGCGCTCGTAGAAGCGGGTCGCGCCAATCAGCCGGTAGCGGAGATTGCGACGGACGCAGGCCTCTTCGAGAGCACGACTCTGGGCGTTGGTACGATAGACGACGGCGGCGGAGCCAAGTCCCATTCCTCTTTGGGATGAAAGTCGGGCAGCCTCGTCGAGCACGTATTCGGCCTCTTCGGTCTCGTTGTATGCTTCGTAGACAGTGACTTTGGGGCCGCCGCCCTGATCGGTGCGCAGGTGTTTGGGCGTGCGGTTGGCGTTCCTGGCGATGACGGCGTTGGCGACATCGAGGATGTTCTGGGTGCTGCGGTAGTTCTGCTCAAGGAGAACGACTCTAGCCCCTGGGTAATCGCGGCGAAAGCGAAGGACGTTGCGATAGTCGGCGCCGCGGAATCGGTAAATGGACTGGTCCTCATCGCCGACGACAAACAGGTTGCCTCTGCCGTCCGGCGGGCCCACGAAGTGCGACGCCAGCTCGTACTGGGCGGTATTGGTATCCTGGAACTCGTCCACGAGCACGTAGCGCCACTTGTCCTGGTATTTGCGGCGGATATCCTTGTTCTTTCGCAGGAGGTGGACCGTGTGCATCAAGAGGTCATCGAAGTCCATGGCGTTGTTGAGGCGCAGGAGCCGCTGGTAGCGGTTGTAGACGCGGTCGCAGATTTCCTGCATGTAGCCGTCGGCGCTGACGAGGTCCGGCGTCAACAGGTCGTTTTTCCAGCTGCCGATTTGCGAGAGGACGGCACGCGGGCTGAAACGCTTTTCGTCCAACTGCAGTTCTTTCATGATTTCGCGGACGAGGGTCAACTGGTCGGCGGTGTCGTAGATGACCCAGTTACGCTGGAATCCCACGGCATCTACCTCTACGCGCAGGACGCGGGCGCAGACGGCGTGAAAGGTGCCGATGGTGAGGCCGCCCAGGCTTCGACGGCGGCCTTCGCCCGGGGGTGGGAAGCGGTGCCCTATCAGTTCTTCAACGCGGCCGCCCATTTCCTTTGCGGCTTTGTTGGTGAAGGTTACGGCGAGAACATACCAGGGGTCGATCCTGTTTTCTTCGATGAGATAGGCGATGCGCCGGGTGAGAACGCGCGTTTTGCCGGAACCGGGGCCTGCCAGTACGAGGACGGGGCCTTCCGTCGTCCGGACCGCGGTCTTCTGCTGGTCATTCAGACTTTCAAGGATTAGGGACATGGGGCGTAGTGCATAATGCGGATTGCGTTGATTGCGATAAGGAGCGAATTGAAATAGCCCGGGGTTGATGGGATGGCTTTCAACAGATTACAAGTGAGTGCAGGGCTGTCTACCATTCTTCCAGCTGGAAGCTTTCTCCGTTCAAGAGACGCACATAGCTGTCATAGCGTTGCGACGAAACTTTGCCTTCCTGGGCGGCCTGGCGTACGGCGCATTCGGGCTCGTGGTCGTGGGTACAGTTGGGAAAGTGGCAGTCGTTTACGAATGGCTTGAGGTCGACATAGTAGAAGCCAAGACTTCCCGGGTCGAGCTCGTAGAGGCCCAGTTCGCGAATACCAGGGGTGTCGGCAATGAAGGTGGCGTCTCCCAGAGGCAGGCGAAAAAGCTGGGCGTTTCGGGTTGTGTGCCGGCCTTTGCCTTCGAAGTTGCGTAGTGTGCCGACGCGCAGATTGAGGTGGGGATGGATTGCGTTGATGAGGGCGCTTTTGCCAACTCCGCTTGGTCCGGTTACCACCGTCAGTTTGTCGGTCAGCAGCCGACGCAGGTGCTCGAATGGGCTGGATTGCGCGAATCCGGCGGTCCGTTCGCCGGGTAGGGCCTCGAAGCGCTCGGTTGCGCTCACGTAAAGGAGAGGATAGCCCAACTCTTCGTAGAGGAGGAACTTCTCGCGAGCGGCATCCAAACCGGTCAAGTCGATTTTGTTGACGACGATCAGGGCGGGTAGTTCATTGGCTTCTGCGATCACGAGGAAGCGGTCGAGCATGCGGAGGTGTGGTTCAGGATCGCGGACGGAGAAGACGATCAGCACCTGGTCCGGGTTGGCCACGATTACGTCTTCGGCAGGACGATTGGAGCCGGGCAGCTGGCGGCTCAGTGTCGAATCCCGTTCTTCGACCGAGTCGATGAGGCCTTTGCGTTTGCCCTCGAGGACGACTTGAACGCGGTCGCCGACGGCAATGAGCGTCAGGTCTTTGGTTCTCTCCTGGAGCATTCTTCCGCGTACACGACAGCTAATGAGCCGGTCATCCGAGGTGGAGACATCGTAGTGATGGCCCCTGGCGCGCACGACGACACCGGCGACTGTGCGCTCTTTTTTCTTTGGTTTTGGTTTGCTCTTGGCCGGTGCGTCGAAGTAGTCTTCTTCGTAGGCTTCATCCCACTTTTCGTATGCTTCGGTGTTTCTTTGCAAGAGCAACTCCTGGGGGAACTTGTCGGGCAACGGGCTCGCCTTATGCGGGCATATGGATTTCGGCCCAAGTGTATCAATTCAGAGGCATGTTTGGCAACAAGCGGGCAGGCCTATCAGCCAACCCGTCACTGCCGAATGCAGTGCGTATTTTCGGACTGTTGCCGACAACATTGAAGACCAGTCAGTGCGGGGCAGATCTGTAGCGGCGAAAGCTCCACGGACACGTTGGATTCTGCGAGCAGGCAGAGGAGATCGGCGACCGGGAGACCCATGACGCCCGCTGGACAGCCTGTTAGTGTTTGGACTGGGCGAAACTGCGGGTGCTGAATGGCGTAGGCGCCGGCCTTGTCCATGTGATCTCCGGTTGCGAGGTATGCGGCGATCTCGTCGTTGTCGTAGGCGCGCATAATAACTGTCGTCGAGTTGGTGCGTGTGCGTTTGCGCTTCAGTTCCCCGCAGGAGACGGAGACGGCGGCCAGCGCTGTATGGACCTGGTGGGGGCGGGCGCGGAGCCGGCGCAGCATGGTTCGGGCTTCGTCGACGCTGGCCGGTTTGCCGAGGAGTTCACCGTCGACCGCCACTACTGTATCTGCGCCGACGACAAGGAGTTCGTCAGAGGCGACGGCATCCGATTGGGCCGTTTTTTGGGCAAGGCGTCCAGCCACGGTCATGGCTTTGGCGAGGGCCAGACGGGCTACGAGTTCAGTAGGGGATTCATTGGGCGCGGGCGACTCATCTATATCAGAGGACTCGACATCGAAGCGGATGCCGAGATTTTGGAAGAACTGTTGCCTGCGAGGGCTACTGGATGCAAGGACTACCTTGGGGGCCTTCATTTACACCTTAAGGGATGTGCGGCGTGACAGTTGAGGCAAGATTCAGGCCGCCCGATGGCAGTATGCCCACCAGCATATGGAGCCAGAGTGGACTTGAGCCATTGCTCAAGTGGCAGGTTCGGACAGATTGGGGCAAGCGAATGTATAGTCGGCTTGCCAGAGTACATTGTAAGAGAAGGCGCAGTTGAAGCCCAAAACGGGGGTGTCTTGCCCTTGGGGGCGGGACGGGAAATAGGCGCTGCCGATCCGGTATAGAAGATTGGTTTCAATTACATTCATAGAATGGCTGCTCAGAATCCAGTGGGAACGGATAGCCCGCGGGGCTGTTCGTTATGTTTCTCGCAGGCGGTTGTGTTCGTCAGTCCCATTCGTTCCGCGAATTCACGCGGAGGGACGCGGGGAAAACCTCGGGCGAACTGGAGTTTCCGCGCGCGGTTGCGCGGCCGTTCGCGGCTCAGCACTTTGCTCGCACATTCCGCTTTTCCGGTCAGTGTCAATGAGCCGCAGTGAGCTTTTGGCGGCGGATTCTTGCGGGAGGTCGCGCTGCAAGGTATTATTGACTGGCCGGTCACAATCTTTACTGGCACCCTCTGGGAAAGCCGGTATGCAGGCCCCCCACTGTCGTCCGGCGCGAGGCCGCTGCTTGGAGCGGCGGCGGCGCCGTGGATCCGGCTCATATCGGGATGTTGTAACCTTCCACAATAAAGACAGTCAGGAGTCAGTCAATGACGGAACGTCGATCGGGCGGGGAGTCTCCTCGCGTTCGAATGGCATTTATCGGGTGCGGCGGCATGGCGCGAAGCCATACGCGACGGATTCTTAAGCAGCAGGACACGACCGAGGTGAAAATCGTATGTGAGCCATCGGCCAATTCCTATGAGGAGTTCTGTGCGCTGTTTGACGAGGCTGGTGAGACTCCGCCTCCGAACGAGCCCGATCTGGACAAGCTACTGCAAAACGGCGATCTCGACGCGGCATTCATCATCACGCCGCATGTGCTTCATTTTTCACAGGCCAAGGCGTGTCTGGAAGCAGGGCTGGACGTGTTGTTGGAAAAGCCGATGGTCATGAATTCAGAGGAGGCGCTAGCACTGATTGATGTCCGAGACCGTAGCGAGCGCCTGCTTTCGGTATCATTTAATGGCAGTATGTCACATCAGGTGCGGACCGGCGTCAAGATTTTGCGGTCAGGAAAACTGGGCAGGATTCTGAACATCAGCGCTGTGGTGTGGCAGAACTGGATGTCCTTTACCACCGGCCTATGGCGCCAGGATCCTGAAGTCGCTGGGGGAGGCTTCCTGTTTGACACTGGTGCACATATGCTCAATACTATTTCGGATTTGGCGGGGGAAGACTTTAGCGAGGTCGCGGCCTGGATGGACAACCACGGGGCACCGGTGGACATACTTTCGGTGGTTATTGCGCGGTTGAAGTCGGGTGCACTGGTGTCGATGAACGCAGCAGGAAACACGAATTCCGGGATCGGCTCGGACGTACGTGTGATGTGTGAGAAAGGGATGTTGCAGACGGGGGTCTGGGGGGAGCGGCTCCTTATACAGGAGATGGGGGATGAGGAGTTGACGCCGGTCGAGTTGCCCGAATCGCTGGGCACCTGGCAGCAGTTTTTGCGTGTGCGGGCGGGGGAGATGGAGAACCCGTGCCCACCGGAAATCGGCCTGCGGATGGCGCGATTGTGGGATGCGATAAAGGAGTCCGCCGGCCAGGGAGGAAAGCCGGTGAAGGTTGGGAGTTAAGGAATCAACAGTGATAGAGGGGCAAGGAGAATAGGGAACCGATTCATGGATCTTGGTTCCCAATTCTCTTTTTCAACTCTCACCAGATGGAGGAAACAGGATGGGAGACATTCGAGTTACGGTCTGGAACGAGTTTCAACACGAAAACATCAACGAGTTCATCGGCGGGATCTATCCCGACGGGATTCACGGGGCCATTGCCGAAGGGCTGCGCTTGCACGGATTCAGCTCAATACGGACTGCTACGCTGGATGAGCCGGAACATGGTCTAACGGAAGATGTTCTGGCGGAGACGGACGTGCTGACCTGGTGGGGTCACCGGGCCCATGCACAGGTTGACGACGAGATAGTCGAGCGGGTGAAGAGGCGTGTCCTTGAGGGGATGGGGCTTGTGGTACTGCACTCGGGCCACTTCTCGAAGGTATTTCGCAGTCTGATGGGTACGACGTGCAGTTTGCGCTGGCGTGAGGCGGATGAGAAGGAGCGCATCTGGGTGGTCAAGCCGTCCCACCCGATTGCGCAGGGGTTGCCGCCCTATTTTGAGATTGAAGAGTGCGAGATGTACGGGGAGCTTTTCGATATTCCCACGCCGGACGACCTGGTGTTTGTCAGCTGGTTTGAGGGAGGCAATGTATTCCGCAGTGGGGCCTGTTTCCATCGGGGCAATGGGAAGATATTCTATTTCCGTCCCGGACATGAGACGTACCCGATCTTTCACATGGACATTGTGCGCCACGTGATTGCGAATGGGGTGCGCTGGGCGGCGCCGTCCGGGGGCCCGACTTTCCCCTACTATCAAGAGGGTGCGTCCAGGCTTATCGCGTTCAATGAAAAAGACCCGCTGGAGCCGATTGCGGAGAAGGGTTCGGTGCGGGACCGGGTTGGTTAGTTCAGGGATGACCCGATCAAGTTGCCCGAGGACACCGTTAGCTTAGCGAAAGCGGAAACCGGCGCTGCCCCACCCGTGCGTTGGGGGCAGCGCCGATTTGATTCGCTTGAGGAAGCTGGATTTCAACCTGGTTTGAAACTGACTCACCACCTCTACAGCGGACGATGCAAGGCAAGGGCGAAACAGAGTCCAAATGGGACGGGTACTACTTGAGGCACCCCCTGTAGGAGTCGAACCTACGACCGACGGATTAGAAGTCCGTTGCTCTATCCTCTGAGCTAAGGGGGCGTAGCGGCGGTCGACCGACGCTGGCCCATTTTACAGGAATTTACGCCGGCAAGGAAATTCCGGCTGGATTCCAAGTGGAGAGGGTCAGCGTTGCGGACGCAAGTCAGGGACTATAGTCCGCCACAGGATTCGGGCAGGCCGGAATCGGAGTTATTATTCTGGGCGCTGTTTTCGCTGTTTTCAGTGTTGCCGTTGCCGGACTCGTCGTCTCCCAAAAGTGCCATATTCGCCGGCCGCTGAAGCAGGTTTCCCATGCGGACGCGGGCTATAACGGCCAGTTGTGGATTGCTGTCGGCCGCCAGTTGGAATGTCTCCTCGAAGAGGTCAACCGCGCAGACGGTGTTGCCTATCACCTCGGCCACACTGGCGAGGAGGAAGTAGCCCTGGGGATCGGCATCGTCCAGACTTATCGCTTCAAAGGCGGCGTGGCGGGCTTCCTCCACATTTCCAACCGAGAGTTGGACTGAGCCGAGTGACCACCAGTAGGCCACGAGCTTGCCGGGCGGCACCAGAGATTTTGCCTCGGCGAGTGCTTCGCGGGCGCGTTCATCCTGGCCCAGTTTGCCGCGAATGACACCTTCCCAGATCAGAATTTCGGCGTCCGGTTGGGTCAGTTGAGACTTGGCCTCTTCGATCACGGCCAGGGCCTCTTCCCAGCGACCTTCAAAAGCGAGTTGCTGGAGGGTGGAGATGGCTTCGGAGGCAACGACGGTGTTGGGGTCCGGGGGGAAGACGAAGGTAAGCAGAATCCAGACCACCACCAACAGCGAAACGATGGTTCCGAGAGTGATGCCCAATCTGCGAAGCAGACGGCGGCGGGATTCGGCTACTACCGCGTCGAGGTGCCACCAGAAACCTTCCGCCGGCGGATTCGCCTGTCGCAGGTTGTCCAGTCCGCCGGCTACGTCGACCACGCGCATGATGCGACCGGCTTCGCGGCGCAACTTGCTGTGCAGGCTGGCCCAGCGCGTGAATTCGGGGCGCAGGTCAAGGCCGTAGGACTCCAACTCGACGAACCGCAACTCGATACGATCCAACAGTTGGAGGAACTGTTCAACGTTGTTTCGGCGCAGCTGAACGATCATGCGTTCTGCTTCGCCCAAGTCTTCGCGCAGACTGACGGCAAGGCTCTGGCGTTCTTCGCGAACCGAGTACGCCACTACTGACTGGCTCCTACCGCAACAGGTGTTGGAATCAGGTTGGCTTCGGCCTGGGGCTCGTGAAGAACGTGTTCGGGGGCTTGCGGCGGCGGCAGCGAGCCGTTACCTGACTCCACACCAGCCAACTCTTCTTCGCGCTGGATTTCACGGTATACGCGATTGATGCCGGATTTTATCTGGCTCTCGATCTTGGCTTTACGTTCAAGCGGAACAGGAAATAGTTCCAACATTTCGCCGACCAACCCGCTCTTTGCTTCATTCTTGGTCTTTCCTGCGCGGTAGTAGTCGCGAACGCGTTCGCGTTTGTACAGGATGTACTCTTCAACTCTGTAGGTATCGTCGGGCCGGCAAACCGGGCCGTGTCCCGGGACCAACCTTTCGGCTCCCAGGGTTCGAATCGTACGCAGCGCTTCGATCCATTCGAGAGAGTCGGCCTGAGCCATGTACGGGTGCTGGTCCACCCAAAGGATATCACCGACGAAGGCGATCTTTTCTTCGGGCAGCCAGGCGAAGCTGGTGGCGGGCGTATGGCCGCCGGCGTAGATCAAGTGGATTTCGCGTCCTCCGTACTTGAGGCAGGCGCTGTCGGTGAAGGTAACGTTTGGGAGGACGATTTCAATGTTGGTCAACTGTTCCTGGATTTCCGGCTCCCTTTTGAAGCTGTTATAGACACGCTCTTTGAAGTTTTCGGTGTAACCGGACATCTCCTTGTAGGCGCGTTCGTGGGCGATGACTGTCGTGGGCCGGAAGTACTGGTTGCCCAAGGCATGGCCGCGATGGTGATCGGTGTTAAACACGTAAAGGATAGGAAGGTCCGGGGCTTCAGCTTCAATCTGTTCCCGCCAGTCTCTGGCCTGTTTGGGGATTAAGGGTGTATCGATGAGGATCAGACCCTCTTCAGTGACGACGAATCCGGGAGTACAGCCCCTATAGAATGTGTTAATGAAGAGACCCGGCGCAATCTCCTGCCTCTCACCCAGGCCCGTTACCCCGATCCTGTATGAAGTTCTACGTCTGGCTGCCATGATCGAAACCTCTCGTCCAAGTGAGTTTATGCGCCGATGAAGTCATTGCGCCGACATTCAGATTCTCAGTGGTTAAGCCCATCACGATCCTGATTCTGATGTGACAGTCTACATTTTTTGGGCTGGATCTGTCAAAGCGTGCGGGATAAAGGGGTGTATCCCAGATTTGGGATGGGAACAGTCTGGCGGGGAATCAGTGCCAGCGGTGGCTGAGGTTGTATACCAGCTTCTGGCGAGACGCAGTGCAGGCGCCAGGTCTGGCGGTACAGAAGAATACGTCAGTTGGGGTGCGAGGGCAGGCATCAGGCTGGCGCCTACAGGGGTCTGATGGGACTGGCGGGACGCGCTCTGGCTAGACACTTTCGACTGGGCACCTGTGACCAATATCGACACACTGTCGAATAGGCATGTTGTTGGCCGGGGGCGTTGCGGGGGCGGAGCCCCTGCACAAGGGAGGGCCGAATAGGCCCGAATGCCCAGAACTGCAGTTGTCAGTAGTTAGTAGTCAGTTGTCAGAAACGATGCTATTCCTGCCTCAAACTCAGACTCGGAGTGACTGCGGCTCGGCCGCTGCCAGGGGTAGCTGAAATCCGCCCTCACATTAGGGGTGCACCCATGCTGAAGAACGAGGTGCGAAAATAGCCTGCTACATGCTATAATCTTTGGGAAATCGATGGCGCCACTGCGGAGCAGCGCAGGGTAGCTGTTTTGCCGCAATAGGAGGGCGGCACATGACAAAGACAATGCGTCTTGGGGTCCTGACCAGCGGAGGCGACGCACAGGGCATGAATGCAGCTGTGCGTTCGGCGGTGCGTGCGGCGTTGGAGCGGAGGGCGGAGGTATTTGGGATTTTCGAAGGGTTTCAGGGGATGATCGAGGGCGGCAGCTTGATACGGCCCTTTAGCTGGGACACGGTTGGGGGCGTGCTGCAACAGGGCGGGACGCTATTGGGAACTGCCAGAAGCCCGGGCTTCCTCGAAAGGGAAGGTCGAAAAGAGGCAGTTTACAATCTGCTTCTCCAGGGCATAAACCGATTGATTGTAATCGGCGGCGACGGCAGTTTGACGGGTGCGCAGGTCCTGCGGGAGGAGTGGGGCTCGCTGGTAGAGGAGCTGGCGACCGAGGGACGCCTGGAGCCATCGGTCAGGGAAGAGTATGGATTTCTTGCGGTCGCTGGGCTGGTCGGATCGATCGACAATGATATGTTCGGTACGGACCACTCGATTGGAACGGACTCCGCATTGCATCGCATCACCGAAGCTCTTGACGCCATCACGAGCACGGCAGCCAGTCACCAACGCGCTTTTGTGGTCGAGGTGATGGGTCATCACTGCGGCCATCTTGCGCTGATGGGGGCGCTGGCTTCGGGGGCAGACTTCGCGCTCATTCCGGAAAGCCCACCTAATCTGGACGAGTGGGAAGAGAGGATGTGCTCGATCTTGCGCCAGGGCCGGGAGATGGGGAGGCGCGACAGTATCGTAGTGGTGGCAGAGGGAGCGCAGGACCGTCACGGCAACCCCATTTCCAGCGGTTATGTTGAGGAGGTATTGACCAAGTATTTGGGCGAAGAGGCACGTGTGACGGTTTTAGGTCATGTGCAACGGGGCGGCTCACCCAGCGCATCCGACCGGGTCATGGCGACTTTGCTGGGGGCGGCGGCGGCGGAAGCAGTCCTGAACGCCGGGCCAAGAGACGAAGCCGTATTGATTGGGATAGAAAACAACAAGATCATTCACAGTTCCTTGACGGAGTGCGTGGACCAGACGCTCAAGGTCGGCAGGTGCATCCACGAATGCAGGTTCGATGAGGCGATGGAGTACCGGGGCAAGGCTTACAAGGACTCATTCCGCATTTTGCGAACGCTTATTCGCGCCAACCCGCGCCCGCCGGAGCCGAACAAGCGGCGACTGCGGGTTGCCGTCATGACGGGTGGGGCTCCGGCGCCGGGAATGAACGCGGCGACGCGGGCGGTCGTTCGCATGTTGGAGGATAACGGCCATATTCCGCTGGGTATCAAGTGGGGATTCCGGGGCCTGATAGACGACGACATCCAGGAGATGAACTGGATGACCGTCAACGGTTGGGCGCCGACCGGCGGGTCGGAGTTGGGGAGCAGCCGAAAGACCCCAGAGGGCGCGGAGTTGTACGCGGCGGCGCAGGTGCTCGAGAAACGTCAGGTGGATGCGATAGTGATGATCGGAGGCTGGGCCGGGTATCACGCAGCACACAAATTGAACGAAGAGCGACATAACTTCCCGGCGTTTGACATTCCCATAATCTGCATCCCTGCCAGCATCAACAATAACCTGCCGGGCTCGGAGCTGAGTATCGGCGCTGACACAGCCCTGAACAGCATCGTGGAAGTGGTAGACAAGATAAAGCAGTCGGCGGTGGCCTTGAACCGGTGTTTTATTGTCGAAGTGATGGGACGGTTCTGCGGGTACCTGGCCCTGATGAGCGCTATTGCTACGGGAGCCGAACGCGTTTACCTACACGAAGAGGGAATAACACTCAAGGATCTCGAACGAGACATCGAGCTCCTGAAGCAGGGATTCCAGCAGGGTAAGCGTTTGGGGCTAATGATACGGAACGAATCCGCAAACTCCTTCTATACGACCTCCTTCATTTCCGCTCTCTTCGAAGAGGAGGGGGGCGACCTTTTCGAGGTACGCCAGTCCATTCTGGGACATCTGCAGCAAGGAGGCAACCCGTCCCCTTTCGACCGCATTCTGGCATCACGGCTGGCCTGGGAGGCGGTGCGAATCATCGGAGAGGTGGCGAGCCGTCCAGGGGCAAGGCGTTTTTCGGATGTTGGGGCCGTTTGTCTAGGGATTGAGGAGGGGGACGTAACCTCTACCCCGCTCTATCGGATTCCCCGGCTAATGGACGAGGTTCATCAGAGGCCCCTTGAGCAGTGGTGGATGGAGCTGCGGCCACTGGCACGCATGCTGGCCCAGCCAGGGCCGGGGTTTTTCGAACAATCTTCTCTAGGCCAGGCCGAACCCTTCTGAGGGAGAAAAGAGGTGCGGGGCTCGGTGACAGACTATCGCAGTGTCTCTGCTGATCTCAGGCGCGCATACGATGCGAAGGCTGATCAGAGGGATGCGAATCCGGTCCAGGAGTGGAAGTTGGCGCTCTGGTCTCAGTTCCTGGAGCGCATGCAGGCCGAGAGTATGACTTCACTCTTGGAGATCGGGGCCGGCCCGGGGCAGGCAGGGCGCTTCTTCCAGGATGGGGGATTGAAGGTCGTGTGCACGGATCTTTCTCCGGAGATGGTGCGACTGTGCCGGGAGAAGGGGCTGGAAGCGTACGAGATGGATTTTCTGCGATTGGAATTTCCGGACGGTCACTTTGACGGGCTGTTCGCCCAGAACTGTCTCCTGCACGTGCCTAAGGCGGACTTTGCAGACGTACTTGATGAGATCCGGCGGGTCGTAAGGCCTGGGGGGCTGGTATTCGTCGTGATGCATGGAGGTCGAAGCTTTGAAGGCGTACGGGAAGAGGACTTCTATGAGCCCAAGCGCTTTTATGCACTCTACGCTGACGACGAGCTAGAGTTGATCCTAGATCGCTTCTTCCAGTTGCTTTCCTTTGACGTGCTTGAGAGAGGGGAGTCTAGCGCCGACTGCATTCAGGCGATATCTCTTCGAAATCGTAGTTAGGGTACGGGGTTTGGGAACGATGGCCGCCACTGTATTGTTCCTGTGCACGGGAAACTATTACCGTAGTCGTTTTGCCGAGCATTTTTTCAACGAACAGGCCCGGAAAAGACAGCTGGCGTGGCAGGCGACCAGCCGGGGGCTGCAGCCAAGCCTTGAAAACCTGGGCTTCATGTCCAGGCACGCCCTGGACCGTCTGCGGCGGCTCGGGATGGCGCCGCGCGCTCCGCTCCGACTGCCGATGGACTTGCAGTCGTTGGATTTGCTTGCAGCTGATCTGACTGTTGCAATGAATGAGGTGGAGCACCGGCCCCTCATGGCGGCGCGATTCCCAGAATGGACAGAGCGGGTCCGTTATTGGAAGATCTACGACCTAGATGTGGCGGACCCGGACTCGGGGCTAGCCGCGATAGAGAATGCGGTGCTTGCGCTTTTGGACGAGCTCAGCGCACCTTGAGCACTATTTTGCCGATATTTTGATAGTCTCTCATGTGCTCGTGGGCGGCGTGGGCTTCGGCAACGGGCATCACCGTGTCGATGACTGGCCGGATCGAGCCCTCCTCGATTTGCCCCCAGAACTGCTGACGGAAGCGCCGAATTATCTCGGCTTTTTCTTCGACAGGCCGGGCGCGAAGCACCGAGCCAATCAGGCGGGCGCGTTTGCTCATGAGATGCCTGATGTCCACCATTGCCTCTGAACCGCCCAAGGTGGCGATGAATACCAAGCGTCCTTTCACTTTCAGCAAACTGACATTGCGTTCCAGGTATTCGGCCCCAACCATGTCGAGAATAACATCGACGCCTTCTCCTTCGGTGTACTCCAGGGTTGTGGCGACGAAGTCCTCTGTCCGATAGTTTATGGCCAGATCGGCGCCCTGGTTCTGGCAGGTCTGCACTTTGTCGGGCCGTCCTGCGGTCGTGATGACGCGCCCTCCGGCGCCCTTTGCCAGTTGAATGGCGGCAGTGCCTACCCCGCTCGCGCCGCCGTGGATGAGGATGGTCTCCCCACCCTGGAAACCGGCTTCCATGAAGATATTGACGTAGGCGGTCAGGTAGACTTCCGGTAGGCAGGCGGCTTCTTCAAAGGACCACCCGGTTGGTATCGGGATCAGGAGTCGCTGGTCGACGGCTACTTTTTCGGCATAGCCACCGCCGGCGAGGAGTGCGCAGGTGCGGTCTCCCACCTGCCAGCCGTCTACGCCCGCGCCAAGTTCGAGGATTTCTCCTGACATGTCCAGTCCCATGATGTGGGGCGCTCCAGGGGGTGGAGGATAGTTTCCTTCGGCCTGTGACAGGTCGGCGCGATTGAGCGTTGTTGCGTGGATGGAAACGAGCACTTCGCCCGGTTGCGAGACCGGGTCTTCCACCTCCCGCCAGACGAGTTGATGACCTGATTGAGAATGTTCTACTTCGATGGCGTGCATGGATGAGTCCCTCTTCAGTTTCGAAATCTCTTTTCCTTACGGGAATCTGGGTGCGCAGCTTAGCCCAGTAAGACAAAGCCTCACCACTAGGTTGATTCGGTCTGATCTTTCAGCAGTTGTCTAGAGGCTCATTCCCTAATGGCGGAAATTGGTAACTGAGCTTTTCTTTCCCAATGCAGTTGGTTTTGGGCTTAGCTCCCTCGCTGAAGCCTTCCTCTCTTGCCTTGAGCCCGGCTTCACACTTTCTAAGCGTCGGCGTCAGACTTACTGATAGGCCAGGGAGCCGTCGGGGCGTATGAGAAACGGCCGGTGCCAGGAGCGGCCTGGGTGCGCGGCGAGGGCGTCCAGGTTCAGGTCGATGCCAAGGCCGGGCCGGTCGGGCAGCTCGAGGTAGCCGTCGATCAGTCTTACGGGTTCGTCCACGATGTCGGCGCGGCGGCCTTCATCGGCCTTGTACTCCAATATCATGAAGTTCGAGGTGCTGGCGGCGAAATGGACATTGACTGCGGTGGCAACCGGCCCGCAGGGGTTGTGGGGCGCGACGCTGGCGTAGTGTACTTCGGCCATGGAAGCTATCTTTTTCATCTCCCAGAGGCCGCCGGTGATGCAGATATCGGGCTGGATGATATCTACGGCATGATAGCTGAGCAGTTCGCGAAATTCATGGCGGCTGTATAGCATTTCGCCGGTGGCGATGGGGACGTTCACCTTGTTGCTGAGTTTGGCCAGGGCCTCATAGTTTTCCGGGCGAAGGGGCTCTTCGACGAAGAAGGGACGGAAGGGCGCCACCACGTCGCAGAGCTGTGCGGCGCGGCCGATCTCAAGGATGCGGGCATGGGGATCGAGTCCGATGTCGATGTCCGGTCCGACGGCGTCTCGCACGGCGGCGACGCGGCGCTCGGTCTCGCGCAGAACGCGATTCCATGGCATCTGGTGCCAGCCGGGGGGCAGGGGGCTCATTTTCAGCGCGGTATAGCCGTAGGTCTGGACAATACGGATGGCATCGTCGGCCGCTTCATTGGGCGTGTCACCGCCGATGCTCTGGTAGACGCGGACGCGGTTGCGAGCTTTGCCGCCTACGAGCCTGTATACGGGAAGGCCGGCAGCCTTTCCGGCGATGTCCCACAGGGCGTGTTCGATGCCGCTGATGGCGGCGTTGACGACTGAACCGCCGGGGAAGCGGCCGCCAGCGTACATGAGATGATAGAGCCCTTCGATGTCGCGGGGATCGCGGCCGGTCAACCATTCTGCAAAGTCGTGAATGGCGGCGACGGTGGCGCCGTCAGGCCCGCAAGAGAATGGCTCGCCAACACCGTGAATCCCTTCGTCGGTATGCACGACGACGTAGGGAATCGAGCGATTGGCCAGTTCGGTCAAGTGCGTGTCGATACGTGTGATTTTCATGGGAGTTTCTCCTGTGGCGGATTGCAGGAATTATCGTTGACTGTGCGATCCGTGTCAAGACTTACTGTGTCCTTTTTCCGTTCTCGATTGACATATCCCTGCTGCTGTGTTTTGATGGCGGGCACATGGGGAAACAGGGCGTTTTCCTCCGGGATCGGACATGAATGAGTTACCCATGTCAACCGTCAGCACGAATCGTCTTGCCGCAAGTGGACGTTGAAGATCCGCTCTTCAACCGGGAGGGCCTCGCCGAGAAATGAACCGAATAGAGATTCAGATCGCGGTCGCGAAGGTGTCGAAGTACGCGTCAAGCGAGAGCGGAGATACGGTTGAGGTCGTAGAGCGGCCTCACGGCGGCATAAGCATCGTCGTTTCGGACGGTCAGCGTAGCGGACGCAGCGCGAAGGCGATTAGTAATGTGGTGGCGCGGAAGGCGATGAGCCTGATTGCCGAAGGTGTGCGGGACGGCGCGGTGGCGCGTGCCACGCACGATTACTTGCGCACGAATCGGGGCGGGAAGGTCAGTGCGGAGCTGGTCATCGCGAGCGTCGATCTGGTCACGGAGACGCTTGTGCTCAGCCGCAACAGCCGTTGCCCGGTGTTGGTGCAGAGGGATGGCGGGACGGAGTGGTTGGACGAACCGTGCGACGCCATTGGCATTTATCGCAATACGAAGCCGAATATCGTTGAACTTCCGCTCGTGCCCGGCTTAACCGCTGTGGTGTTTACTGACGGGATATGGAGTGCGGGTCACCGCAGCGGCGGGGCGATGGATGTTGCCGGTGCGGCCAGTTTGAACGGGGGCACCAAGGCAGTCAGCGAAGCTTCAGCTGGGAAAAGCAGCGCCAAAGCAGTCGCCGATCGTGTGTTGGAGGCGGCACTGGACCTGGACAATGGACGGCCCAATGACGACTCGACCGTCCTCGTCATCATGGTTGGATCGCATCAATGGGAACAGAAGATCCGCCGCATGGAGATTTCTCTTCCCATTTAGCGTTTCTTGTTCTGCAAGAGATATTGTGTGGCTCATTTTGGCCGCCAATGGGGGCGGTACGTGTGAATTTGGACCTTGTAAAAATCGTAGGTGTTAGCGCGGCTGGCAAATCGACACTTGTGGCCGGTCTGAGGCAGCTGGGCTATAATGCCCGGCCCGTTGCCCAAGAGCATAGCCAGGTGCCGGACATGTGGCAGCGTATCCGGCCGCCCGCCTGGCTGATTTATCTGGATGCTGATCTGGATGCGCAAGGTGTGCGACGTCCTGACGTCAGCTGGAATGAGCCTTGGCGCCTGACCGAGTTGGGACGGCTGGCGCATGCGCGAAACCATGCGGACCTGGTCATCGATACCAGTCTTCTCTCCCCGGAAAGGGTATTGCAGCAAGCAGTTGACTTTCTGCGCGTGAGCAGCGTCGAAGCGGCTCCCGGACCGCTGGCGGAGTTGCCGCGAACGGGCAGCGTTTGGCATCAGGACGGAAGACCGGACCCCCGATCAGGTTGACAATGCCGCCTGCCCGTGCTATATGTTGCCAGCGGACGCTGCAGGCGCCGAGCAAGAGGGGATAGAGGACGCCAAGGCTCGCCGCACACCCCCCTTACCTCTCTACATTCGCCGGCGCGAAAACGCAGAATAACGGCCAAAGCTCGTATTCTCAATCCACGATCATAGAGGAATATTCTTATGTCAGTTCATTCTGTCGAAAGACTTTTCGCCTACAACAAATGGGCCTGGAATCGAGTCTTCCCCAGTTTGGAGGCGGTCCCGGAAGAGGAGTACTTTGCCGAGCGCCCCTTCTTCTGGGAGTCACTGCACGGCCTGGCCGCTCACGGCTATGGTGCTGAACGGGCGTGGTTGCAGAGGATTGGCGGGGAGAGCCCTTCGCAACTTCCGGCTGCATCGGAGTTTGCTTCATTCGCCGAACTACGGGACGCTTGGGAGTCTCTTTGGAGCGAATGGCAGGAGTATGTTGGTTCGTTGACGGCCAGCAAGCTCGATGACACGCTTGTATTCCGCGGCACTGAAGGGGAAGAGTTCGAGCTGCGGATGGATGACGTTCTGCGTCACGTGTTCAACCATGCCACTGAGCACCGAAGCCAGATGACTCCCGTACTGGCCCAATTGGGGCATCCGACGGAGCCGCTCGACTATGGCCGCTTTGCCAGGACGAGCAAGTAGTGGGACTTGGGCTTCGAGTGGAACTGAGGAAAGAGAGCTAAAATGCGTTACACTGCAGAAAACGTGCTGATCAAGCCATTGACCGGCGGCGAAGACCCAGACCTGATCCTGTCGGTAACGCCTGAAGGAGCCGGTTGGGACTATATTTCCTTTCAGGCGAGGCGACTGGGGGAGGGAGGAGAATGGTCCTTCGATACAGGGGAAAACGAGTTTGCATTCGTCAATTTAAGCGGACGTTACCGGGTCGAGAGCAGCAGAGGGAGTTGGGCCGGAATCGGCGGACGGGCTAACGTATTCAGCGGCGGCGCGCATGCTCTTTTTCTGCCCCGACAGACCAGTTTGACGGTCACTGCGGAAGAGGCCGGAGAGTTTGCGGTGACGTGGGTGCCGACGTCGGAGGACAATGAACCATGGCTGATCAAGCCTGAAGATGTGGCCGTCAGTATACGCGGCGGCGACAATGTCAGCCGACAGATCAACGACCTTTTGCCTCCCGGCTCACCCGTCCACAGGATCGTGCTGGTGGAAGTTTACACGCCAAGCGGCAACTGGAGCAGCTATCCACCACACAAGCATGACGTTCACATTGAGGACGAGGCGGGCGAGTTGATTGAAGCCGATCTGGAAGAGGTCTATTTCTATCGGATTGACCGGCCGGAAGGATTTGCATACCAGAGAGTTTATACCGACGAAAATTCGCCGATGCACGCGGCAGGCAATCCTATCGATGCCTTAGTTCGAGTTGGCCACAATGAGGCAGTGCTCGTGCCGGAGGGGTATCATCCGGTAGTCAGCTTGCCCGGCTACACGACATATTATCTTAACGTACTGGCGGGCAGTGCGCAGAGCCTTGCCAACCAGGAGGACCCCAATTACGGGTGGGTGAAGGAGAAGTATAGCGGCGTGGATGAAAGATTGCCGTTGTACCGATAGAGGGTAGAACGCACGAACGTGGTGATAGGTTAGGCAACTCCGGAGCAAGATCAGAGGAAGCCAGGAAGATGACAACCGAGAATGAAGCGAGAAGGTACGACTCGCTGCACATGGGGCGCTCTTCGATCGATCTTTACAGTAATGACGTGGGCGCGCCTTTTGCGGAAATCGGCAGTTTTGCGGCCTATGTTGGCGGTTCGCCGACGAACATCAGCGTCGGCGGGGCGCGGTTGGGCCTGAAGACGGCACTGGTTACCGGCTTGGGTGAAGATCCCGTGGGGGACTTCATCGCCGATTTTCTGGAGAAGGAGGGCGTAGATTTCAGGTATAGCCCGCGTAAGCCGGGGCACCGCACCAGCGCAGTAGTGCTTGGCATCGAGCCGCCGGACAAGTTTCCACTGGTCTATTACCGGGAAAACTGCGCCGACATTGAGTTGACGATTGACGACGTGCTGGCTGCGCCCGTTGCCGATGCGAAGGTGTTTCAGTTTGCGGGCACGAATTTGAGCAAGGAACCGAGCCGGAGCTCGACGATGTTTGGGGCGGAGTATTCGCAGCAGGTGGGTACGACCGTAATATTCGACCTGGATTTCCGGCCTGATCAGTGGCATGACCCGCGGGCGTTCGGCGTGGTTGCGCGTTCGGTGCTTCCCAACGTTGACGTTGTAATCGGTACGGAGGATGAGATTAACGCGGCGGTGCTCAGCGATGCCAGCCAGATGTCGTTGACGCACTCGCAGGTTTCCGATGCGAAGGTGGAAGGCGACGTGGCGTCTGCGATTGGCTGGCTGCTGCAGCTGGGGCCGAAGGCGGTGGTGGAGAAGGTGGGGGCACTTGGTTCGCGGGTGCATTTGGCTGGTGGGGAGGTTCTTGAGGCGCCCGGTTTTCCTGTGGAGATCTACAATATCCTTGGGGCCGGCGATGCTTTTGGGGCCGGTTTCATTTACGGGTTCGTCAATGACTGGGGCTGGCAGCGGTCGGCGCGGTTGGGGAATGCCTGTGGGGCGATGGTTGTGCTGGCGCATGGATGCGCGAACTTCATGCCCACGTACGATGAGGTGATGGCGTTTGTTGAGGAGCGAGGTGGGTTCTAGCGGACCAGGCTTCACACGGACCGAAAGAGGTCATGGTTTGCCTACTACCTTGGGACAGGCGGCAGGGGTCCCTGAAAGATCTCATGCGGGAAGACTGAGGGCGCTCGGATTAGAGGCAGGTCACGGACAGTGAGACCAGATAGCTAACAATCGGACTCTGATACTCCAATTCCAGGAAAACACCATGCAAGTACGAATTGCGACGGCACCCGTTTCTTGGGGCGTCTTGATGAAGGACACGCCGAACGTTCCTCCGTATAGCCAGGTCCTTGATGAGATTCAGGAGGCCGGCTATGTGGGAACGGAGTTGGGGCCATACGGTTATCTGCCTTTCGATATTCCGAAGCTGCGCGACGACCTGGAGCGGCGGGGGCTTACGCTGACGTCGGCTTTTACGATCTTCAATTTCCTGGCCGGCCAGGATGACGAGACGGTCTACCGTGAGGCGCTGGAGACGGCGCAGGTGCTTTCGGCGATGGGCTGCGATTACATTGTGCTGTCGGATGTTCTCTTTGTTGTGGAACACCGGGGCGGGCGGGCCGGACGGATACGGCCTGAGGATTCTTTGAGTGGAGCCGAGTGGGACCAGGCTGCCAAAAATGTGAATGCATTCGCCAAGGTTGTACATGAAGAGTTGGGCATGAAGTGTGCGGCCCATCCGCATGTGGGCGGTTACCTAGAGACCGAATTCGAAATCGACGCGCTGCTTGAGCGCGCCGACCCCGAGCTGGTCGGCCTCTGCTTTGACATGGCGCACATTGCTTACGGCGGGGGCGATCCTGTTGCGGTGCTCGACAAATGGCGAAATCGTACTTGGTATCTGCACATCAAGGAGTGTGACGGACGCGTTCGTGAAGAGGTGATCGGACGCGGGGGCGACTACTACGACGGTGTTTCGTCCGGCGTCTTTCCTGAACTGGGCAAGGGGACGGTTGACTGGCAAGGGATCAACCGTATTTTACACGAGATGGACTTTGACGGCTGGGGTACAGTCGAGCAGGATATATTGCCTGAGATGGGAGCCGATGCGATGGAAAGCGCGAGGGGCAACAGGGCGTTTCTCAGGCAAGAGTTAGACTGGTAACAGTTCCAAGTCTGGCTTCATTGGTTGCGTGTCAGCGAGCCAGCGACCAAATAGTTCATTTGCACAGATAGGTAGTGTATACAATGGTAATTGACCCGAGTTCTTTGCAGGGTAAGTTCGCCGTCGTTACGGGCAGCACGCAAGGGTTAGGTGAGGCGGCGGTGCGGCTGTTTGCGGAACGGGGCGCGGCGGGGATCATTGTGAGCGGGCGGAATGCCGAGCGAGGCAATGCAGTTGCGGCCGACCTGCGCGGCGGGGGCTGCAGGGCCCATTTCGTCCAGGCTGATCTGGCGGATGTCGACGCGTGCCGCAGCATCGTAGCTGAAGCGGACAGATATTTTGGCGCTGTGGATGTGCTGGTCAACAGCGGTGCGCTTACGGTGCGCGGGAATATCTGGGACACGACGCCTGAGCTTTTTGACAAGATAATCGCGGTCAACACACGGGCGCCGTTGCTGCTCATGCAGGATGCGTGCAAGCTTATGCGGCGCGAGGGGAAGGGCGGGTCGATCGTCAATATTTCCAGCGTGGCTTCCTTTGGGAGCGAGCAGTTCCTGCTTCCCTATACGGCCTCCAAGAGCGCACTCAACGCGATGACAAAGAATGTTGCATTTGCGGTCATGCGGTACCAGATCAGAGTGAATGCCATTGCCGTGGGCTGGATGGATTCACCGGCCGAGGACTTCATTCAGCGCACTTTTCATTCGGATGGGGAGGACTGGCTGGAGAAGGCGGAAGCTGAACAACCTTTTGGGCGCCTGCTGAAGACGGATGAAGTGGCACGAGCGATCGCTTTTCTGGCGTCGGATGAGTCGGGAATGATGACGGGCAGTTTGATCGACTTCGATCAGTCGGTGCGGGGCGCGGGTCCGGTGTCGAAGCCGCCGCCGCTGGACGATCCGTACTGGAAAGTGGGCGCCATAAGCGGCGCGTGGCAGTAGGACGTTTTGGAGGTCCTGGCGACACTATAGCTGGTATCGAGGGGTAGAGTGTGAGCCGAACAGTCAAAGTCGGCATCATCGGAACGGGCGGCATGGGGGCGCGGCATGCCTCGAATCTGACTTACCTGGTCGCCGGGGCCGAAGTCACGGCGATCATGGATGTGGACTTGGCGCGTGCCGAGGAGATCGCGGCGAGATGCGGCGGTGCGCAGATCTACTCAGACGCCGAGGAACTCATTGCGGCGCCGGAGGTCGAAGGGGTGGTGATTGCGGCGCCAAACCGCTTTCACGCCGGGTTGACGGTGGCATGCATCGCCGCGGGCAAGCCCGTTCTGTGTGAGAAGCCACTGGCGACAGGGGGCGAGGAGGCCAGCGGAGTCGTTGATGCGGAGGTCAGAGGCGGTAGACGGCTTGTGCAGGTGGGCCTGATGCGCCAGTTTGACCCGGCCCACGTCGCGGTCAAACGGGTGAGCGACAGCGGAGCGCAGGGTAAAGCGCTGGTTTTTCGCAGCGTTCACATCAATCCCTCCAACGGCGGCGCTCCTTCGCTTGGCGACGTCATCACGGGATCTCTCATCCATGATATTCATTCGGCGCGTTGGATGATGGAGGATGAGATCGTTCGCGTTCATACTTCCTTCATCCCCTTTTCTTCCGATCCACCGGACAGTGCGCGCTATGTCATGATCCAGTTGGAGTTCGCCAGCGGGGCCCTAGGTGGGCTGGAGTGTAATGCGGATGCCGGTTACGGGTATGAAATTCAGGTCAGTATTACCGGGGAAACGGGCGTGGTCCATTCGAGTCCTTTGCAGAGTCCCGTTGTGCGTCACAGTAATGCAAGCGGTCAGTGGGTAGAGGAGGACTGGCTGCAGCGATTCAGAGAGGCCTATTTTATTGAGGGTCAGGCCTGGGTGCAGTCGATCCTGGACGGCGCGGCAACGGGACCGAGCGCGTGGGATGGTTATGTATCTATACTCGTAGCCGACGCCTGCATTTTGTCAGGCGAGCAGAGGCAACCGGTGTCCGTCGAACTGCCCGAAAGACCTGAACTGTACGGGTAGGCCGAACCGTTTGCTTGGCGATAAGGATGCAACTGCTCTACGAAACCGGAAGTTGCAGCCAAACAGAGGAAACATATGACTACAGAACGATTGACCATGGCGCAGGCTATCGTGCGGTTCTTAAAGAACCAATACAGCGAGCGGGATGGCGTAGAACAGCCCTTTTTCGGCGGCTGTTTTGGGATCTTCGGCCACGGCAACGTAGCCGGAATCGGCCAGGCCCTGCAGCAATATCCGGACTTTCGCTATTATCAGACTCGCAATGAGCAGGCGATGGTGCATACCGCGGCTGCCTACGCGAAGCATTCCAACCGAATGCGCACATTGGTCTGCACGAGCTCGATCGGTCCTGGAGCAAGCAATATGGTCACCGGAGCGGCGACTGCGACGATCAACCGGTTGCCTGTGCTGTTGCTTCCGGGGGACATTTTCGCCCGTCGCAATGTGGCGCCGGTGCTGCAGCAGCTGGAATCGGAGCACAGCCAGGACGTTTCGGTCAACGACTGCTTCAAGCCGGTCAGCAGATACTGGGACCGCATTAACAGGCCGGACCAGCTGATCACTTCGTTAATCGAGTCGATGCGCGTGCTCACGAGCCCGGCGGACACCGGCGCGGTTACGCTCTCGATTCCTCAGGACGTGCAAACGGAAGCGTTTGACTATCCGTCGGCGCTGTTCGAGAAGCGGGTATGGACGGTGCCACGCAACCGGGCGGATGCGGCCGCGCTGCAGAAGGCGGCAGCGGCGATCCGTGCGGCGGAGAAGCCTTTGATTATCGCCGGCGGGGGTGTGCTGTACAGCGATGCGACCGCAGCCCTGAGAGAGTTCGTCGACCGTTTCGGCATTCCGGTTGCAGAGACGATGGCCGGCAAGGGCAGCCTACGGTACGACCACCCTCTGCAGTTGGGGGCGGCCGGCGCGACCGGCACTTTTGCGGCAGAGCAGGTGGCGGATGAAGCCGACGTAGTCATTGGAATCGGGACGCGCTACAGTGATTTCACCACGTCCAGCAAGACGGCGTTCAAGCACCCCGATGTACAGTTCGTGAACATCAATGTTGCCGAGTTTGATGCGTACAAGCATTGCGCCATTCCGCTGGTTGGCGATGCGCGGGTCACGTTGGAGGAGTTGAGCGACCTGTTGGCCGGCTATCGCAATGGCGAAGAGAGTGTTGCGCAGGCACAGAGGCTGCATGACGAATGGGAAGCGGAAGTACAGCGCAACTATGACTTGCACGAGGCTGAGAGCGGGTTGCCCTACCAGGGCGCGCTGATCGGCGCGGTGAACGACCAAGGCGACCCGGACGCGGTGATGGTGTGTGCAGCCGGCAGCCTTCCTGGAGACATGCACAAGCTGTGGCGGGCGAGGCACAGCAAGCAGTACCACCTCGAGTACGGTTACTCGTGCATGGGATATGAGATCGCGGGCGGGCTGGGCATCAAGATGGCGGAGCCGGAGAGGGAAGTCTACGTGATGGTAGGCGACGGCAGCTATCTGATGATGAATTCCGATCTGATCACTTCGATCCAGGAAGGGTACAAACTTACTGTCATTTTGATGGACAATACCGGCTTCCGGTCAATTGGGTCTCTCAGCCGTTCGTTGGGGCAGGGCGGATTCGGCACGCGATACATTTATCCCGGTCAGGTCGAGGCGGCGCACCGCAACGGTGAGTCCTTCAACGGGCTGCCGACGGACGAACCGGGGTACGATGTCGACCCGCTGCCGGTCGATCTGGCGATGAACGCGGAGAGCCTGGGTTGTCACGTCATCCGCTGCGAGAGCGTGGGCGACGTCGTCCAGGCGTTGGAGGACGCCAAGTCGGTTGAGAGAACTACGGTCATTTACGTGCCCGACGATCGCTATCTGGGCGTGCAAGGGTACAGCTGGTGGGACGTGCCGGTGGCTGAGGTGAGTGAGCTGGACTCGGTCAACGCGGCGCGCGAGGAGTGGGAAGAGATGCGTGCCAGCGAGAGGTATTACATTTGAAACCGCCTTCTTGGTGCAGCAGCCAGCGTATCGAACGGTGGTCATTCGCCAGTCCTCCTAGCGAATTGTGGGGCGTCCATTGCAAGATCGGTTTAGAATCAAGGTCAAATCGATCCGGCAAGTGAGTTCGGGTTTCTTGTACACGGGAGCTTAGCGATGACGGTGATTCCTTCTCATAGTGCAAGCCAAGTTGAGGATTACGAGCAGGAGCGAGGGAAACCTTTGCCAAGTTTCAATCACTTTTACGTCCAGTCTCAACTGCAATTTGCACTACATGCAGCTTGCGGGGACAGGTTTTTCGTAGGAGGTGAGTTATCGCTTGCTACGGAGCCGTTGACGACTCCCGACCTCTCTATTTGCAACTTTCGGAATCCTGACTGGTTGCACGATGAAGTGCGTGCGTCGGAGCCTCCAATCACAGTGGTTGAGATATTGTCTCCCTCTCAGAGTGTCAATGAGATAATCCCGAAGATAGAGACCTACTTCCGATTCGGGATCAGGTCGGTATGGCTGGTACAACCTCCCCTGAAGCAGGTAGCGGTATTCACTCCGGATATGGACGCCCGTGTATTTGTAGAGGGCGAAGTCATTGATCCGACGTTGGACGTCAGAGTGGCGCTTGACAGGATATTCTCCTAGGAGGGGCTAGAGATATGACACAGAAACAGGAAGTACTCAACTACGTCAACGGCCAGTGGGAGCGAAACGGTGCGTCGGACGCGCTGGACGTACATAACCCGGCCACGGGCGGCACGATTGCGACTGTTGGGCTGTCGCCGGCTGCGGAGGTGGATGCGGCGGCGCAGGCGGGGCTGAAAGCCTATGCCGAGTGGCGAGAGACACCGGTGGTCGACCGCGTGCAGCCTCTTTTCCGGTTGAAGATGCTGCTCGAAGAGCATTTGGAAGAGATCGGCCGCATCATCACCGATGAATGTGGTAAAACGTTTACTGAGAGTGTGGGCGAGATGCGGCGCGGCATCGAGAATGTGGAGGTCGCGTGCGGTACGCCTTCGCTGATGCAAGGGTGGAACAACGAGGACATTGCGAGCGGTATTGACGAGCATATGCTGCGGCAGCCACTAGGCGTGGTGGCGGCGATCACGCCGTTCAACTTTCCCGGCATGATTCCACTGTGGTTTCTTCCCTACGCGGTGGCGACCGGCAACTGTTTCATTCTCAAGCCGAGCGAAAAGGTGCCGATGACGACGCAGAAGCTGTTCGCGTTGATCGAAGAGGCCGGATTCCCGCCGGGCGTTGTGCAGCTTGTGAACGGCGGCGCGGATACTGTCAATGCAATTCTGGACCATCCTGACATTCGGGCGATCAGTTTTGTCGGTTCGACTGCGGTGGCGAAGTATGTCTATAGCCGGGCAACAGGCAACGGCAAGAGGGCGCAGTGCCAGGGCGGGGCAAAGAATCCGGTGGTCATTATGCCGGACGCCAATATCGAGACGACTACGCAGATGATGGGCGATTCGGCGTTCGGATGTGCTGGTCAGAGGTGTCTTGCGGTCTCTGTTGCGGTGACTGTCGGCGAGGCCAGAGACCCCTTTACTGAGGGCATAGCTGATCTGGCGGCCAGCCGTAAGGTGGGTTATGGCCTAGACGAAGCGACGGAGATGGGACCGGTCATCACGCGGGAGAGCAAGCAGCGCATTGAGAGCCTGATCGAGGACGGCGCCCAGGAAGGGGCGCAAGTCCTGGTGGACGGGCGACAGAAGAAGGTGGCGGGGTACGATGATGGCTATTGGGTGTTTCCGACGGTGCTAGACTCGGTGGACCCGACAAGCCAGATTGCCCGTACCGAGATTTTCGGCCCGGTTCTCAGCCTGATACACGCCGATACGATTGACGACGCCATTGCGCTGATCAATGATCGAAGCGTCAGCGCGTACGGGAACATGGCCTGTCTTTTCACGAGCAGCGGGGCGGTTGCGCGTCAGTTCCGCCACGAAGTTGACGCCGGCAATATCGGCATTAACATTGGCGTGGCAGCGCCGATGGCCTTCTTCCCATTCAGCGGCTGGAATGAAAGCTTTTTCGGCGATCTCCACGCACAGAGCCGGCACGGCATAGAGTTTTACACGCAGACGAAGGTTGTGGTTGAGCGCTGGCCGCAGCATTGGAGCAGGAAGTTCTAGGCGCGGAAGTTGCGCGCAGTTGGGAATCACAACGGCCTCGCCGACTGCAGTGTCAAGTGGACGCGGTCTGCGGCGGGGCCGTTTTGGCTTGTCGGCATATTCGTAGTGGGAGGCAAGCGAGATAGGCATGGCCCAAGAGATTGGCGTCGGCGTGATAGGCATGGGCTGGATGGGTACGGCCCACAGCCGTTCCTACAGACTGGTAAACGACCGTTTTCATGACGGCGGCGTGCACGCGCGTCTGGTGATCTGTGCAGACGATGTTGCGCACAGGGCGGAGGAGGCGAGAAGGACGCTGGGGTTTGAGGCGTCCACGACGGACTGGCATGAGGTTGTCGACCACCCAGATGTAGAGGTTGTGAACATCGCCGCGCCCAACTTTCTGCATAAGGAGATGGTGGAGGCGGTAACCGCAGCCGGAAAGCATGTTTTTTGCGAGAAGCCGGTCGGCCGCAGCCCGCAGGAGACGGCTGCCATCGAGCAGATGGCGCGGGAGGCAGGCGTGATGAGTTTTGTCGGCTTCAACTACCGCTGGGCGCCAATGGTGCAGCATTGCCGAGAGTTAATCGAAGCCGGCAAGCTGGGACGATTGACCCATTATCGGGGCCGCTTCTTTGCCATGTACGGCAGCAACCCTTACGGCATGTTGACGTGGCGTTTCAGAAGGGAGCAGGCGGGGCTGGGTGTGCTTGGCGATATCATGTCGCATACCGTGGACATGGCACATATGCTTGTCGGACCGATCAGGCGCCTGGTCAGCAGCAGGCACGTGTTCATCAGAGAGCGTCCTCTGCCGGTGCACGGCCAGGGCACGCACTTTTCGGTCGGAAAGGAGGGCGACCCGACGGGCGAGGTGGAAAACGAAGACTACGTGGGCGCGCTGGTCGAGTTTGAGAACGGTGTACAGGGCAGCTTTGAGGCCTGCCGAGCGATTTTCGGGCCGAAGTGCGAGATGTCTTTCGAGGTCAACGGCACAGAAGGTGCAGCTAATTGGAACTTCGAGCGCATGAATGAACTGGAGTTGTATCTGCCGGGCACGGACGGCATGCACGACGGTTATACAACGTTGTTGGGTGGACCCGCTTATCCCGGCCACGCCCGCTTCAATCCAGGTGACGGCATCGGCTTGGGATATGAGGAGCTGAAAGTCTTGGAGGCTCACAATTTCCTGATGTCGATAGCCGAAGGGGGGCAGAGGTCCCCCAGTTTTGCCGATGCGCTGCGCCTGGCCGAGGTGCAGGAGGCGATGACACGCTCCTGGGGAAGCGGCGTGTGGGAGGAGGTGCGGCCGCTGTCAGACGAAAGCATCGGATAACGCCCCTGAGCACGAACATTGTCCATTGGATACGGGAGACCGATGAGATGTCAGAGACTGTAAAAGTGGGTGTCGTCAGCACGAGCTGGTGGGCAGACGCGATGTATCTGCCGGCGCTGGATGCTCACCCCGGAGCGGATGTTGTGGCGGTCTGCGGCCGGAACCGGGAACGGGCAGACGCCTTTGCAGCGCGCTGGAACGTTCCTCAGGTATATACAAGCTACGAGTCGCTGATTGGCAGCGGTGAAGTCGAGGCCGTGGTTGTGGCATCTGGTCATGAGACGCACTATCCAATCACAATGCAGGCGCTGGACGCGGGTCTGCATGTGCTATGCGAAAAACCCTTGGCGTTGACTTTCGACCATGCGGCTGAGATGGCTGCGCTGGCTGAGAAAAAGGGCGTCGTTCACTGCACTCCCTTCACCTACCGCTTTATGCCGACTAACCGGTACATCAAGGAGTTGGTGGAGGAGGGATACATAGGCAGGCCGTATCATTTGAATCTGCGCTACTACACCGGCTACGCCCGCGAGCCGGGCTATGGATGGAGGCACGACAGAGCTTTTGCCGCCACGGGTGTGTTGGGCAACATTGCTTCGCACTTTTTCTACCTGGCCTATTGGTGGTTTGGCGAGGTCACAGACGTGTTCTGCCTGCCGGGAGAGTTTGTTGACCGGCCGGATGTCACGCCGGAGGGGAAGCCGTATGAGCGGACTGAGGACGCGGCTTTCACTTTGCTGAAGTTTGCGAATGGTGCGCAGGGGCTGGTTCAGGCCTCGGCCGTATGCACAGAGGAGTCCGTCTTCGGCCAGCGGCATGAGTTCGATTTGCATGGGGACGAGGGTACGCTGCGGAGCGTGATTGATTGGGTTGAAAGGCAGGATGTCGAGGGCACACGGCGAGGAGAAGGTCCTACGCGGCCGCTCGAGTTGCCTGAGCACGTTTGGGGGGCGGCGCGGCGCGATACGGTGCACAACACGTATCGGGACGTCTTCCGGGTCGAGGACCATATGACGCGTGGCTGGATCAACGCAATCGCCGACGGGGAGCCCTTCAGCCCGAGTCTTGAAGATGGGGCGGTCGTACAACGGATAACAGACGCCGCTGATCTGAGCGCGCGCGAGGGGCGCTGGGTCCGCCTGCCAGATATAGGCTGAGGGGGAAACGGTGGGGCAGAAGGTCAGATTTGCGATCATTGGGGCCGGGCGGATTGGACAGGTCCATGCGGAGAATTTGACGCGTCATATCCAGGAAGCAGAAGTGGTCGTTATCGCCGATGTTGTGCGGGAGGCGGCGGAGCAGACGGCCCGGCGGTTCGGCATAGCTCAGGCCAGCGGAGACCCGGCGAAGACTTTCGGTCGGGAGGACGTAGATGCGGTGGCCATCTGCTCATCCACGGAGACGCACGCCGAATTCATTATTCAGGCAGCCCGTGCAGGCAAACACGCATTTTGCGAGAAGCCGATCGCGCTTGACCTACCCGCGGTCGATGCTGCCCTGGCGGCCGTCGCGGAAAGCGGAACGAAGCTGCAGATCGGCTTCAACCGGCGGTTCGACCCGAACTTCCGTAATATACGGGATGCGGTGCGAAATGGCGAGGTGGGAGCACCTAACCTTGTACAGATTACCAGCCGGGACCCTGCTCCGCCGCCTTTGAGCTATATCAGGGGCTCCGGCGGTCTCTTTCTGGACATGATGATTCACGACTTTGACATGGCGCGCTTCCTGTTGGACGACGAGGTAAAGGAGGTGTCGGCGGCAGGAGCCGTTCGGGTTGATCCTGCAATCGGGGCGGCTGGCGACATCGACACGGCCGTGGTTACCTTGCGGTACGCGTGCGGTGCGCTTGGGGTCATCACCAACTCGCGCCAGGCTGTTTACGGGGGTGACCAGCGTGTAGAGGTTCTCGGCTCGCTTGGGTCGGTTTTGTGCGAAAACAACACTCCCGACCGGGTCATCAGGCAGACCAAGGCCGGTGTAATCCATGCGAAGCCACTTTACTTCTTCCTTGAACGGTACATGGGAGCGTATGCGGATGAGTTGCGCTCGTTCATTCGCGCGATCCTTGAGGACACAGAGGTCGAAGCAACGGGCAAGGACGGACGCGCCCCTGTGGCGCTTGCCCTAGCTGCGGGCAGGTCGTACAGGGAAAATCGGGCGGTCGCGCTCAGCGAAATCTCGCCTTGAGCAGTCCAGGCTTACTTCTTGATTGATTGCGAGCTGGCACAGTGGCCCTTCCTTCAAGTTGAAGCCATTTGGTAAAGGACGGCTGCTTCACGGTCATGCCCGTTACGTCCCCCAGACGCCATTGCGAAAGTCTAAGAGGTAGGCAGACGGAGTTACTCCGGCTGCGCTTTTTCAGGTAAGCAATTCAAGTCAGGACCTGAGATTCCTCTTGATGGTCTGAATTCAGCGAATTGTCAGGGCGTCATTTCGTTATACCACTCCTGAGATTTTCACTCCCCTCATTGCCTTTAGAGCATTCCTTCATCAACCGAGGTTTTCGCCGAGATGAGCAGCAAAAGGCTGGTTATGCTTGCGTGCATTGGCTTCGACGGCGTGTCGGGAATCCTGTTTGAAATCATATGGGTTCTCGCCGGAGTTCAAGGGACTCTTGGCGCGGTGGGGGGCGTCCCTCCAAAATGAGAGAGGGCCGAAGACCCAGAACTGAAGTAGTCAGTGGTCAGTGAAGGTGTGGATTGATGGGGAATTGGTGTGAACAGGAGAGGGGGTGCTTCTTGCAAGCAGGTTTCAGGGTCGCCGCCTGGCGTGGAATCGGGTGGTTCGTCATTCATTTGATGGTCAAGGTCTCAACGAATGCCGTTCGAATGCACTACAGTTCGTTTGCTTTGGGAGGCGGTCTGCCTACGGTGTCAAGGAATCCGCATGGGCATGGGTCAATTCTCGGTAATCCAGGGATTCCGTCTATGGTAGACTTAAGAGACGATGCAGATTTTCTTGAAACCTCAAATTCGACCCCGACCGGTTTAGAGACCGTGATTTTCAAGCTGCTGTGATACCGGCTGCACGCTCTTCTTCCCATTTCCTTTACCATCGACCAGTGCAGACTCAAAGGCGGCTCAATCCCTGATTGGGGGTCGGTCAGGTGAGCACTAAGAGGCCAGGACAGTGAAGAATCGCCGTATCTCGAATCAGAAAGAATATCAGCTCGCAGTTCGACGCGCGCTTTGGGCGGCCGGGCGCGTGACTTTGGTTGTCCTATTGGCGGGCGCGCTGCTCTATTTCCTGCTTGACAAAGGTAGGGCTGATTCCACTGTATTGGCACAGAACGTTGGCCAGTCAAGCGGGGGGGCCGGCGGCGGCGATCTTCTGGGGGCGGAGGCGAAGGTTGGAAAGCTCTTGCGGAGCCGGACACAGACAAGCGCTCAATCGATTCAGGCTTCAGCTGTTCCTTATACGCAGACGCTGGCCGTTTCGGAGTTTGGGCTGGGTTTCGTCAACTCTGCCGAGGACAATAGTGAGGCGGGACGGATCCAGCGCGGGGTGGATACCGGTGTGCGCATGGACCGCTTTCCTATTTACTGGGAACAGGTCGAAAAACGAATGGGAGAGTTTACGTGGACCGGCCAAGACGCGGCGATACGCGCGAACGAAAGCAAGAGCCTGAACACGCTTGCCATTTTGCTAGGAACCCCGCGCCAGTATCGCCTGGGCGATCGTTCGATGTCGACATCTCTCGGAGGATCATTTACGGAATTGCCAGCGAGCTTTGCGCCGAGGTCGGCTGATTGCGACACGCAAGAGGCGGGAGGTGAGTGCGACGTCCTGGAAGTTACGGATGGTTCAGGAAGGCAGGTGCGAATCACAAATGACGGTTTGCAGAGTCAGTCCGGCACTTGCCAGCGCCACGAGGGTCCTCCGGCGCCCTTTGGGCTATCGAATCCGATATTCACCGACGGTACGGATGTTCCGCCGACTGACGGGCGGCTCAACCCGACCAACCCCTGGGCCCGCTTTGTCGGTGCGACGGTAAACCGGTACAAGCCTGGGGGCGATGCGGGTACAAACATAAGACATTGGGAGATCTGGAATGAGCCGGATCTTTGCCACTTCTGGTCCGGAACGCCTCAAGAGTACGCCCGTTTGCTGAAGGTTGCTTACATAGTCATCAAGTGGATCGACCCCGAAGCCTACGTGGTGTTCGGCGGCCTGGCGCACTTCGAAAATGGGCAGTGGCTCTACGACATGTTGGACGCGCTGGAGGGCGACTCACTAAGCAGTCAGAACGGTGGATTCTTTGACGCGGCAGGGAGTCATCATTATTCGCTTTCCTATGTCGGTTACCAGTATACGAAGAAGGTTCGCAGCGCGCTGGATAAACGCGGCTGGGCCGACAAGCCGATATGGATCACGGAAAGCGGGGTACCTGTTTGTAACGATTACCCGGGACCAACCTGTCCCAGCCCGTGGCGGGCTACAGCCAAGGAGCAGGCATCGTACATCTGGCAGAATATCGCTTATACGAGGCTGGCCGGCGGGGGTCCGATATTTCACTTCATGCTCCACGATGACTGTGGAAACGTGGTAGCGGTCGATTCGCCGGACGGGTTCGGACTGGCGAAGAACGAGAGCACAAGCTTCTGTTCACCGTCCAACGCCGAGACGCGGCTGTCCTACACCGCCTTCAAATTGGCCAATCAGCACTTCACCGGCAGCGACATTGCCTGGGCGGACATCGAACGTTTTCGCGTGCGGAGGATTGCGTTCTATCACCCTGAGACCAAAGAGCGACGACTGTTGACGTGGTCGCTCAATACGCAGGCGCAGACGGCGAACATTCCGGCTACAGGCTCTAGCGGAAAGTTAGTTCGCCTGGACGGGACGACTACAGTCGTCTCTCCGACCGCAGGCATCTATGAAGTCAGTCTTGCGGGCGCGACGAATGCCAACTGGCCTGACGGGCAGGGCGGCTACGGGATGGGCATTTACGGTGAGCCTGTGCTTTTGATCGAGACGGACACGATGTCGCCCACGGCGTCGATATTGGGCCTGCCTTCCTACTCTCCACAGACTTTTCCCGTGACGTGGCATGCCAGAGACTGGGGCTCCGGGGTGATCTCGACTTCGGTCTATGTAAAAGTCGACAGTGGAGACTGGGAGCTGTGGCAGGATGGGGTAGCAGCGTACGGCAAGGCGTCCTACACTGGCGAGGCAGGTAGGAAATACGCATTCAGCGTCGCAGCTGAAGACAGACTGGGGTACAAGTTGGATGCGGATACGCCGCTGGCTGAGACGACGGTGGCGGAGAACAGTTCGGTCACGGGCAGAGTAATCAACCCGGCAGGCGAGGCCGGGGCAGGGGTCCAAGTTAGCATCGGCACGACAACGGCCACTACCGACTCCAGCGGCCGGTTTACGATGACGGTACCGATTGGGAGCTGGAATATCACGGTGGGCAGTCAACTGCTCATGCGCCGGCGTGTGTTCGGCACGAGCGAAAGCCTGGCGTTACTCTATTCGCCAGGGACGAATGCGGTGTCGAACGGGGACTTTGAGAACAGCTTCACCGGCTGGACCAAGTCGGGCAGTTCCTCTTCGGTGATCGAAGCGCAGTCGGGAGCATCAGATCATGCGCTGCGGCTGGCCAGTGAATTTGTCGCCAACGCGGGAGTAACCGGGACAGAGGGCAGCGACGGCGGCAACAGCACGGTTTCCCAGCGGGTTACGGTACCGACGGGACGACCCTATCTGGCAATCGCCTACATGGTGGAAACGACCGAACCTGTCACGGGTACCGATAAGTTCGAGGTAATCGCGGCGGAGGACGGTCAGGCGGCAAACTACATGTTGGTGCAGCGTACGGGCAGCGGGTGGCAATATCGCTCGTTCGACATGTCGCAGTACGCGGGCAAGGAGATCAACCTGATTTTCAATGTCTACGAATCGTCGCCGAACCGGCGCACGTCGGCGCTGGTCGACGTAGTAACGCTCAGTGACGTGCCGGCGCAGAATCTACAGAGCAGTGGGCCGTCGGCCAGGCCACGGCCTGCAGAAGTTCCTCCTCCTCCCCCCGTTTCGGCACAACCTTCGACGCAAGAAGGCAATACGAACAGCGGCTACAGGGTCTTTCTGCCTACAGTGCTAAACCTCAGAGATCAGTAGTGGAATCTGTTAGCGCCATTCGGGCGCTAGAGGTCATCTTCCAGCCCGACGAATTCCTCTTCAGCCGATAGCTCACGCCATAAGAACCAAGCACCGGCGCGGCGCTGTCCCTTGGGCGCCCGATCGTAGTAGAGGTCGAAGAGCCTGCCCTCATCTGTGCGCACGCGGTAGTAGACTCGGCCCTGTCCCCAAGAACCCTGCGTGCGGCCACTGCGTAGGTAGTAGGGAGGGCGCCCGCCCTGCGTGCGGATTTCCGGTTTCCCGTAGCGATGCCACATGGCAAGCATTTCATTCACCAGGTAGGTCTTGCCATGCCAGTCGAAGGCTTCGGGCACAGGAGGTTTTTTCTCCAGGGAGAAACCCAGGGGCAGTTTCACAGAGATTTCGCGGCCGATGAACTGCATTGAATCACCCTCGCGAATCGGCGCGGTTTGAAGGCAGGTTCTTCACAGACCTGCCTACACCGAGGACTGCAGATTCGTATAACGTGCATCGAGCAGCACAAGATAGAGCAGCGTAAGAACGACCAACAGAGCGGCGATACCGTAGACCGGCGCGAATCCGACAGACGCGACCAGCCAGAAGGCAAATAGAGGACCGACAGCGGAGCCCAAATCGGAGGCGGTGGCGTAGGCACCGACGAACAGTTGAGGGTGGTGAGTGGCCAGTGCAGCTTGATTTGCGTAGGCGTCCAGAACGACGTTTACGCCGGTGCTGACCATCAGGACGCCCAGCAAGGCGACGAATGCCAGGTTGTTGGAGATTGTCAGCATCAGGGTCAGACCGATACAAAGGATGGTGACGAGGATTAATGTCAGGCGGATGCGTCCGACCAGGTCGGCGAGCTCACCCATGGCGGCACCAAGAAACAGGTCGGAAAACCATCGGGTGCCAAGTACGAAGCCGGAAAGGGCACCCACCTGAATGCCCAACAGGAAACCGCCGGAGAAGGTTTCGAAGCGGTCAGCCAAAAAGACAGAGGCGGTGGCAATCAGGATGGAGTTGAGCAACAGCTTGAAGAATCCCACCAGCAGGACGGCTCGTTGAAGCGGATCGGAAAGTGCCTCTATCCAGCCGCCGAGGATTTCATGTTGTTTCCGTTTTGCATTCTTGTCGCCGTCAGGGTCGTTGGAATTGGAAGGGGAGCTCGTCGCGGACTGCACGTCTTCGTAATTGGGGGACGCGCTAGCTGGCCAGTTCAGACCGATTGCGATTGGGATGGCCAGCGCCGACAGCACTGCAATTGTCCAGACCGTAGTCTGGAATCCGAAATAATCGAAGAGAAAGCCTCCGAGCAGGGCGCTGACGGCACTCCCACCGCGAACAATGCCCCACATCAGCCCCATGAGCCGGCCTGCGTCGGCCCTGTCGCCGGCCCAGATGGACTGGTAGGTGCCTTGGCGAAGTCCGGACCAACTGATGCCCCACCCGATCCGCGCCAAAAGAAAGACGATGAAGCCGAGTCTGAAACCATAGACTGCCGTCGTGAGCACGCCAAGAATGGCCGAAATGACGAAGGCCCGGTATGGACCGAAACGTGCGAAAATGGCCCCGAGCCAGGTATTTGAGAATAGGCGGATGAGGCGGTTGGCGCTGAGGAGAAGGCCAACCTGTTGAGGAGACAGGGCCAGTTGAGCCGCGGCCAGCGGAAGAATTGCGTAGAGCAGTGAGTCGCCCATGATTGCAAAGGCGACGGCGCCGGATGACACCAGCACGAGGGCAGTCGAGGAAGACAGGCGGGATGGCCTACCGCCTGATGACGGGCCGGGCTGAGGTTTCAGGTCAGTGCGAGACATAATTGCGGCCAGACTGCAACGGCAGACTGCCACTGGCAGTCATGACCGCTGTTCTCGTTGATGAGGGGTTCACCGGTTCGAGCCATTGTAACATAGTCTACCAGGAAAGTGTTCACAACGACTGTATCGGGTACATCGCAGAACTGGGACGGGAGCAGCCTGGCGGGGAATCCATGCCAGCGGTGGCTGGATTCGCTTACCTGCTCTTGGAAAGACGGAGGGCAAGCGCCAGGCTGGGACTTTTCGTTGGGTCCGTAGATTGGAGCGTGTGCGAGAGCAGGCACAAGGCCGGCACCTATAGGAATCCGACGGGACTTGAGGGACCTGGGTCGAAGAAACTCGCTCGATGCGGCACCTGTCATGAAAACCGGCACACGGTCGATGAGGCATGTTGTTGGCCGGGGGCGTTGCGGGGGCGGAGCCCCCGCCCAAGGGAGGCCGCTTGCGGCCGACCGCCCAGAACTGCAGAGGTCAGGGGCTGGGGTCCAGGGGTTCGTGTTCAGAGACGGGGCTACTTCTGACTCAAAGTCGTGCGCGAGGTGGGTGCGGCTTTGCTGCTACGTAAGGGACGGAAGTGTTCGCCGCAGTTTTGAGAGCCACCTACTGATTCGATGTGAAGGCGGCACATCTTTCGCTGACCGTGCTGTGGGCTCCATCGCTTCCAAGCATCGACCTGACTCTATGCCGTAGGCGGTGATGGTCTGTGCTGAGATTCTCTTGACAGAGAGGGCATCAACAGCTAGTATCGGGATGTTACTTCGTCCCGGTTGCCTTGGCAATGCGATCGTTTCTTTTCCCAAATCCGATACACGCGTGAGTTCTGTTTAGCTACCGATGGACGCGCCAAGGCGCGTTGCGACTCTTTCCAGCCTGAGGGGGTAATGTGTTTCAGAATGCAGCTAAGGAAAAAATGCAGGCCGGCCAGCCCGCCTTTGGATTTGGGCTGGGTATGGGGTCGGCGCTCAATGCGGAGTTGTTGAGCAGAAGCGGGATCGATTTTGTGATGATTGACAGGCAGCACGGGTCTTGGGGGGAGGACAGCGCGATTGCCGCGTTGGTGGCCATCAACGGAAGCCCCGCAGTTCCCATGGCCCGAGTGGCCCGCAACGACTACACGTTTATTGGCAGGTTACTGGACGAAGGTGTGATGGGCATGATCGTGCCCATGGTCGATACACCTGAGCAGGCTCGCAAGGCGGCTGATGCCTGCCACCTTCCTCCGCTGGGCCGACGCTCGTGGGGCTGGGGACGAGCCAAGGTGTACGGAGCGGATTACCCTGAGTGGATCAGCGAGCAACTCTTTGTCGCTGTACAGCTGGAAAGCGTGGAGGCGGTTGAGAACGCGGAAGCGATTCTGGGTACGCCGGGCATTGACGGTTGCTGGACCGGGCCGAGCGATCTGTCTCTTTCTTTGGGCTTTCATCCGTCAGAGATGGACGACCGTGAGGAGCATGCACGAGCGCTGGAAGCAGTTCTTAAAGCATGCGAGAACACAGGTAAGATTCCAGGCATCGCAGGGGGGAGTGTGGAGGACGCACTGAGGCGGGCCAGCCAGGGGTTTCGGTTTATCACTGCGACGGGTGACGGTGGCATTCTGGATGCCGGCGCGAAGAGTGCGGTGGCGCGGCTCGCTGATTTCGGAAAGTAGGAGTCGTTGAAGTTGGTCTTACCTGGAAACTGCAGGCCAAAAGTGTTGTCAGTCCACAAGGGCACCCACAAGGGGTGCCCCTACGGAGAGACGTGTTGAGAGTTGAAGATCGACTGGACGCAGCAACACGCGAAGGACCCCTTAGGCGGCGCTGCCAGAGGGTCAGGAATACGACAGGAGTGAAGCGGTGTCCACATCATCTGATTTTCTCGTTGTCGGCTCCGGCATTTTCGGCGTGACGACAGCCCTATCGTTGCGCCGTCGCGGTTACAGCGTCACCTTGATTGATCCCGGACCGATTCCATATCCCCTGGCTGGGTCAACGGATGTGAGCAAGGTTGTGCGCATGGAGTACGGTAACAACCGTCAGTACATGCGCATGGCAATTGGAGCGATCGAAGGCTTCCATCGTCTGAACGAACAGTTCGGAGAGACGCTGTACCACGAAACGGGCGTATTGGCGGCTTCGAAAGCGCCGATGCCCGATAACGAATTCGTGAACAGCAGCTATCACATGTTGCTGGAGGAGGGTCAAAGTCCGGAACGTCTGTCAGGCGAGGAGATAGCGCAGCGGTTTCCCGCCTGGTCAACCGGGACATACGTTGACGGCTTTTACAATGCGCGCGGGGGCTACGCGGAGAGCGGGCGCGTCGTCGGCAGGCTGGCCGAACAGGCCGCGGCGGAGGGGGTTGAAGTCCAGCCCGGTCAAACCGCGAGCGAGATTCAGACAGTGGAAAACCGTGTTCAGGGTGTACGCACGCGTGAAGGGTCAACGTTCAGCTCCGATCACACGGTGCTGGCGGCAGGTTCGTGGACGCCGTGGCTGCTTCCGGAGCTGCATTCGGTGATGACTACGACCGGCCACCCGATCTTCCATCTGAAACCGAAGGACCCTTCACTGTTTGAGGCGCCGGGTTTTGTGGTCTATTTTGCAGACACTTCCAGTACGGGCTGGTACGGGTTCCCGATGTTGCGGGAAGGTGTCGTCAAGGTTTCCCGGCACGGGGTCGGGGTGACGCTCCACCCGGAACACGACGAGCGTAAGGTCTACGAGGAGGATTTCGCTCAACTGCGGATCTTCCTTAAGAATACATTTCCAGCGCTTCTAGATGCTGAAATCACCTATACGCGACGATGCGTTTACAACGACACGCTTGACGAACATTTCTGGATCGACCATCACCCTGAGCGCGAAGGCCTGAGTGTTGCTACGGGGGGAAGCGGTCACGGGTTCAAGTTCGGGCCGGTGCTTGGGGACCTGATCGCCGACGTGGTAGAGGGTAGACAGAATGAATGGGCAGATCTCTTTCGGTGGCGCGACCTTTCGCCGGACACGACGGGGGAGGAGGCTTCGCGGTACCATGGCGATGCTGAAGGCGAGGCGTAGGGGTTGAACATGGCAACTTTCGTTCGCAGGAAGGAGCCGGACAGATTGCGGGTAACGCAGTGACACTCAAGTTTGGTCTTGCAGACTATGACAGGGCGGCGGAATTCGTGCGTGCACGGACAGGCCGCCAGGATTTGCAACAGTCCGAGGGGCGGCCGATCGGACTCGTGCTTGGCAGTGGGCTGAATTCGCTGGCCGAGGCGATCGAGGAGGCGAAAGCAGTTTCCTACGAGGAGATCCCGCACTTTTCGACCAGCACAGCACCCGGGCACGCAGGGCGACTGATCGTGGGCCAGCTATCCGGTCAGACGGTAGTGGCGATGCAGGGTCGCAACCATTTCTACGAGGGCTATACCGCCGAGGAAATTACCTTTCCCATCCGAGTGATGCAGCGTCTGGGCGTTGGCAGGCTGATCCTGACCAATGCGGCCGGCGGCGTGAATCCCGGCTTCCGAGCGGGCGATCTGATGCTTATCGTGGACCACCTGAATTTTGTGGGCATGGCGGGTCATAATCCCCTAATTGGTCCGACTGTGCCGGCGTTTGGAACGCGTTTTCCGTCGATGACGCACGCCTATCCGCGTTCATTGAGAAGGGCGGCCCTGGAAGCGGCGCAAGAGTTGGGGATCACACTGCGCCAAGGCGTGTACGCTTTTCTCGCGGGTCCCAGCTTTGAGACGCCGGCGGAAGTTCGTCTTTTGCGCCTGGTGGGAGCGGACGCCGTGGGGATGAGCACGGTACCGGAGGCGTTGGTGGCGGTCCATGCCGGTATCGGGGTCCTGGGCATCAGCACGATCACAAATGTGGCCGTGGACCATCTGGACTCGGACAAAGAGACCAGCGAAGAAGAGGTAATGGAAACGGGCAGAATCGTGGTGCCGCGTTTGACGGCATTACTGAAGGCGATCCTGTCCCGATTGTAGGTGGGCGATCCACAACAGGAAAGGCAGGGACCTTGTCGAGCGGCCCCGCCCTTCCAAAAGAGATTTCTACTTGAGACCTCATTCAGGCCGTATGGAAATCCGACATGAATGAGGATTTTTCAGTTGGCTCCGACCTCCTGTTTCTCCTCTTCTTGCGGTGTGTCCTGGATTTTCAGGTGGGCGTCTTCGGGACGCTCTTCTCGCATCACTTTCACGAACTCAATGTGCGCGGGCTGCCGCACAAAGCCGAGCCGGTTGTTGATTCCCAGCATGGCCTGGTTGTTGGTCTCGTTCCAGGTGCGTATTTCGTTGAATCCATTTTGCAATGCAAATTCGACGGAACGTACTTTCAAAGCCATGGCAATGCCGCGCTTGCGATGGGAGCGAGTCACGCCGGTTAGTCCAACATAGAGCAGTTTGGCATTGGCCTGGCTGGTCCAGAGATTGGTCATTCCCACATATTCGCCACTGTCGATGGCGACAAACCAGGCATCCGGCAGCAGATTTGTCCTCTCCCATACCTTTTGAAACTCCTCAAAGGGCACTTTGGAAGGGGGTTCCGGGCTGGGAACGTCGCGGTCGATGAGCCATTCTAGCTCGTAGAGCTTACGATCTCGGTCAGGGTCGGACTCCAATTGGGCGACAGTCTTAATCTCGATCCCCTGCTCATCGACCTGGCGGTGGTATCGACTCCACTCGCCGAGGTCGAGGCTCGCCGGATCGAGACGGGACTCCCAGTCTCGCATACGTTCTTCGAAGCCCTGTTTGGCGGCGAATCGGATTCCGTCTTCATAGTCTTCGCGTGTGTGGGCGAGGAGGCGCAGAGGGTCAAACTGCTGGACCTCGCTGCACAGGTGCTGCCACAGGGCGGAGCCAACGCCGCGCCTGCGAAATTCCGGTAGCACTTCCACACCTACAAAGAGCTTGCCAGGATGGTTAATCCACAGTGACTGGCCGTAACTGGCATAGCCGACAGGCTTTCCCTCGATTTCGGCGAAGAAGCGACCTCTTTTCAGCAGTTTCGAGCGCTTCTCATCTGACTCCTTCCACTCTTCCACGGTATCAGGATACTCCGGCCAGACTGCGTTCACTATATTGACCGCTTGCCGGTAGTCCTGGTCGCTGTTCTCAAAGGGGCGAATTGTGATCAAGGTTCATACTCCATGCTGAAAGTTCATCGGGATTCCGGGGATTGAAGACGACGAAAATGCTGATTCTGCGGCTCCTTTCTTCAGTGCGCTCTTCGGCTTCCTCTACCAACAAAAAAACCGTGGAGCGTTCGAAACACGCGTCCACGGTTTTGGAAGCAGTTCAGCGTTGACTCAGCGGTCAGGCGCGGATCTCCTCACGAAAGACGCGTAACAACCAGAGACGACCGACACTTTAATTCGCATGGTGTTTGCTCCTTTCTGTGTGGGAATGGGTTGTTTGCCGATTACGTGTCAAGATACGCCTTAAAGGGTAACAGGTGTTTCAAACTGAGTCAATTTTTTGAGGCGGGCTTACTCCGCTGGGGGTCCGGTCCACATTATTGTAAAGACTCCGTGATCACTTTTGCGAGAACCGCGGCCGTTTCGGCGTCCTCGACTGACTGAATCTGTTTGACGATATCATCGAGGGGCAGCTCGCGGATTTCTTCGCCGTTGCGCAGTTTGAGTTCGGCGACTCCACTCTTGACTCCCCTTGCGCCAATCGTCAACCGGATTGGGATTCCCAACAGATCGGCGTCGTTGAACTTCACGCCGGCGCGCTCGTCGCGGTCGTCGTACAGGACTTCCACTCCGGCTTCCTGCAGCTGCATGTAAATGCGGTCGGCGGCTTCAGCCACTTCGGGCGTGCGCCGGGTCGCCAGGCTGACGAGATAGAGCTGATAGGGCGCGATCGTTATTGGCCAGACGATACCGTTGTCGTCGAAGTTCGTTTCGATCGCACTTGCGATCAGACGGCCAGAGCCAATGCCGTAGCAGCCCATCACCATCGGCGTGCTGCCGCCATCTTCGTCGAGGAATGTGGCGTCCATTGCCTGGCTGTACTTGGTGCCCAGCTTAAAGATATTGCCCACTTCCACGCCGCGCACAGCGCGCAAGGGTGCCCGGCAGTTTGGACAAGGGTGACCGTCAGCAGCCGCGACCACGTCTACGACCAGGTCAGGCTCATAGTCTCTTTCGCAGTTGACATTCCTGAGGTGCCAGCCGTCACGATTTGCACCTGCTACCAGGTTTGGGCTGTCAGGAATCAGATCGTCCACGACCAAAAGGACGGCGTCTCTGCAGATGCCAACTGGGGAGCCGTAGCCGGGCTCTGCACCGACGGCCCGGATTTCCTCGGTCTGGGCAGGGCGCAGCTGGCGGGCCTTGAGCGCGTTCGTCAGCTTCGTTTCGTTCAACTCCATATCGCCGCGGACAACGACGAAGACGAACTGCTCCTTCTCTTCGCCGTCCTCCTCCATCGTTGCCACCAAGAACAGTGCCTTGGCGGTGCGGCTCTCGGGGACTTTGAGGAAGCCGGCCAGCGCGGCGATAGTATCGACGTCAGGGGTGGCGACTTCCTCCAGTGGAAGCGGGGCTTCTTCGGCCCGGTCATCTTCAGTCTGCTTCACGAATGTGGCGACCTGACGATTTGCCTTATAGCCACATTTGTCACAGAGAAGAAGAGTGTCTTCTCCGACCTCGGTCAGGGCCATGAATTCGTGGGCCATGGTCCCGCCCATCATGCCGGTATCGCTTTCGACGGCGATGACATCGAGCCCGGCACGGCCGAAGATGTTGAAGTAGGCCTGATAGACCAGTGGATAATAGTCGTCGAGGCTGGCGATATCGGGGTGGAAGGAGTAACCGTCCTTCATTGTGAATTCGCGGACGCGGATGAGACCGCCGCGGGGTCGGGGCTCGTCGCGGAACTTCGTCTGGATCTGGTAGAGCATGACCGGCAACTGCCGGTAGCTGTTGATCACGCCGCCGGCCAACTCGGTGATTACCTCTTCGTGGGTCATTGCCAGGACCAACTCCCGGCCGGCGCGGTCGGTAAGGCGGGCCAGGTCATCGCCGATCTCATACCAGCGCCCCGTTCTTTTCCAAAGTGAGGCGGGCTGCACGACGGGCATGACGATTTCCTGCCCGTCGATGGCATCCATTTCTTCGCGCATTATCTGTTCGATTTTCTTCTTTACGCGTAGGCCCATGGGCAAGTATTCGAAAATTCCGGCGCCTACCTGTCGAACCAACCCCGCCCGCAGCATCAACTGATGGCTGAGGATATCGGCGTCTGCGGGTGCTTCGCGAAGTGTCTGGAAAAACAGTTTCGACATCCGCATATTAATTTGTCCTTGTTGAGTAAATTCAGTTGCTGGCGATTTGCGGTGTGATGCCGAAGGTACGCGTGCAGACCGGAATGCGCACAGACATCCTACGGCTTCACGACTGTTCAGATGCGGTTCCTCCACCCGACTATGCGCAAGAATGCTTCAGCGGGTGGAGGTGGTAGGGTCTGGGGTAGTGACCGGACGCGAGTGCGATGCAGGCTGGTCGGGTTGGGTCTTGTCTGGGCGAGGCCTCAAGGCGAGCTGGACGAGAATGCAGGCTTCGATAACATCCAGGCCATTGTCCTGTGCCCACCGTGCAGCGGTAGTGCTTTCGGCGCCCGGTTGGAACCAGATTGCCTGTGCGCCAGCGGCTTTTGCATTTTCCACAATGAGAGGGGCTTCAGTCGGCGGCACAACCATATTGACAACCGTCGGCGGTTCAGGCAAGTCGGTCAGTTTGCTGTAGGCGGTGTCGCCTTCGATCAGAGGCGCCCGGCGGTTCACCGGATAGACCGTGTAACCGGACTCCCTGAGCTTCAGATAGATACGATTTCCGTATTTTGCCTGATCGTTACTGGCCCCGACCACGGCCCAGATCGGTTGGTCCACGTATTTCGCGATCAGGGAATCCAGATCCTGCATAGTACTGTCCGCCGAGTCTCCGAGTCGGATGCTCTGCCGGGGCGAACCCAGGCATGGTGCTGGCTTCATATCGAAAAAGTATACTTGCGTCGGAACTGACGTGTCAAAGTTCGGGCTTGGTGTTTCGGCCGTTTCGAGCCGTGTCCTGCATTGGTTTTCCTGGTCATTGCCTTTCTCCATGGCCTGGACGCCGGAAGCTTCGACGCGAGGAGAGATACGCCCTATAGTTGACTTCGTTGCCAATCGGCCTTTTCCTCTGATATACTTTATCCACAATCGAATGACAGAGTTCCTCCACCACGCAGGCTGCTCCCGGCCTTCCCATTGGCTTGGTGGGTACGGCTCAGGGGTCAGCGGCAAATAGTAAAGGAGAATCGATTGCGATGTCTGTCTATGAACAGAAGCCATGGCTAGAGAAGTACGAATCGGGTGTACCGGACTCAATAGAATATAACGGCCAGCTCACACATGAAATGCTGGATGCCTCGGCCCAGACCTATGCCAACCAGGTAGCAACTCGCCTGCTGCTCGCATATCTGCCGTTGGGCATCACCGTACAGGCCAAGCAAACCTATGCCGAACTGAAGGACTCGGTTGACCGCTTTGCCTTTGCATTGCGGCGAATCGGCTTGCAGCAAGGCGACCGAATTGCGATCATGCTGCCAAATATCCCCCAGCAGGTGATCTCGTTTTTTGGCGCGCTCAAGGCGGGCTGCGTCATTGTCAATACGAACCCAACTTATACATCCCGGGAATTGAACCATCTGCTGGAAGACAGCGGCGCGGCAGCCATCGTCATACTGAGCGGGTTTGCTGAGCGAGTGGCTCAGGCGCGTGAAGGTACCGAGCTAAAGCACGTGATCGTAACCGACGTACCGGACCCGCTTGGATTTCCCTTCAACAAGCTGGTCGCGAAAAAGGTGCGCGCATCGGGCATGATGACCGACGTAGCGGACGGCCCGGGCATCTGGGCGTTTGACAACCTGATTGAAACAAGCGCGCCCAACCCGCCCAGTATAGATGTTTCTCCGGACGACGTGGTGCTCTTCCAGTACACGGGGGGGACGACAGGTTCGCCGAAAGCGGCCATGCTGACGCACCGAAGCGTTATGTCCAACGTGCAACAGATTGAGGCCTGGTACAGGGACCTGGAATACGGCGGGGAGAGGACGCTGGGCGCGATTCCGTTTTTCCATGTGTACGGGATGACGGTAGCCATGCTTTTCTCGATGTACACCGGCGCCGAACTGATCGTAACGCCTGATCCGCGTCAGACCGACCTCGTGTTGGACATTCTTCACCGCGAAAAGGTGACGATGTATCCCGGCATACCTACGATGTACACGGCGATCATAAACCATCCAAAGGTGGACGAAGCGGACCTGAGGTCGATCAAGGCTTGCCTTTCTGGCGGTATGTCGCTGCCGCTTGAGATCCAGCGCCGCTTCGAAGAGATCACGGGCGGCAAGTTGGTGGAGGGTTACGGTCTGACCGAGACGTCGCCGGTGGCGTGCGCTAATCCGATCAACGGGATGCGCAAGGAGGGAAGCATCGGCTTTCCCGTGCCCAGCACAGAGGTAGCGATCGTCGGACTCGACCCGAATGAGGAGGGCGAATTCGAAACCGTTGACGCCGGGGAGGAGGGCGAACTGATCATTCGCGGTCCGCAGGTTATGAAGGGCTACTGGAAGCGTCCCGACGAGACGGAAGAAGCCATCACTGAAGAAGGCTGGTTCCACACCGGCGACATTGCGCGAATGGATGAAGACGGTTGCTTTTACATCGTGGACAGAAAGAAGGACCTGATCATCGCCAGCGGCTACAATGTGGTGCCACGAGAGGTGGAGGAAGTTCTCTATATGCATGAAGCGGTGCAGGAGGCGGTGGTGGCAGGTGTGCCGGACGCGGTCCGGGGCGAAACGGTCAAAGCTTACATTGTTTTGAAGTCGGGCCAGTCGAGCACACAGGATGAGATTGAAGCCTTCTGCCGGGAGCAACTGGCTCCATACAAAGTGCCGAGGCTAGTTGAGTTTCGCGACGAGCTGCCGAAGAGCCAGGTAGGCAAGATCCTGCGCCGGGTGCTGGTCGAGGAGGAAAAGCGGAAGATGGCATGACCTGGGATTGCCCGGTTTCCTGCTGCGGGTCTGGCATTACGAGGGGTTTTGACGATTCGCAAAGCGCGCGGCATTTGACAGTTTTGGCGCCGACTCGTATGATGGGTGGCGGGTGCGCCCCCGTGGTGGAATTGGTATACACAGCAGGTTGAGGGCCTGTGCCCTTCAGGGCATCTCCGTTCGAGTCGGAGCGGGGGCACCTAAGACCGGATGCGTGAGGAGTACGCTCACGCATCCTTTTTTTGTTTTTCAGGGCAACTGTAGAGCCATCTCCGGCGTGTGTGCCCTTTCTTGACAGGAGTTTCAAGCAGGAAGTTGCAGTTCGCGCCGCCGAACGCCTGGAAGGGCAATAGGGAGAGGGGAGAGGATACTGCCAGCCTGAAATGGGGGCGCGAATACGACTTGGCTGCGTAGCCATCTTCCAGATAAGAAGATTGGCCCCTAGCCGGCGAGTTGGGACCGGCGGTCCCTTGTGGAAGAGTCTTGGAAGGGACCGCGAATCAGTTAATGCACCTGATCGCTCGTCTCAGTGATCTGGGCGACTTCAATCGCCAAGGTGTGCGAAGGCTCCCATTCCCTGATAGAACGCGGAGGGGCCGAGGTCTTCTTCGATTCTCAACAGCTGATTGTACTTGGCGACCCGGTCGCTGCGGGCAGGGGCACCGGTCTTGATCTGCCCGGTGTTGAAGGCCACAACGAGGTCAGCGATGGTGTCGTCCTCAGTCTCACCGGAGCGGTGGCTGACGACGGCCGCCCAGCCGGCCCTGTGGCTCATCTCAATGGCAGCTATGCTTTCGGTCAGCGTGCCGATCTGGTTAACTTTACACAGTAGGGCGTTGCAGGCGCGCTCGTCGATGGCGCGTTCGATTCGCTTCACATTTGTCACGAGCAGATCATCACCGACCAGCTGGACTTCCTCTCCAATTCTGGCGTGGAGCCGACTCCATCCTTCCCAATCGTCCTCGGCCATGGCGTCTTCGATAGAGATAATGGGGTAACGACTGCACCAGTCCGCCCAGAGGTCGACCAGTTCCTGGCTGGAGAGCTCGATGCCCTCAATTTCGAGCAGGTAGCATCCTGTCTCCTCGTCGTACAGTTCGCTCACGGCGGGATCCAGGGCTATATAGATGTCTTCCTGCGGACGGTACCCGGCTTTCTCAATAGCCTGCAATATCACGTCGATAGCGGCGGCGTTTCCTCCCAGGCTGGGGGCGAACCCGCCTTCGTCGCCAACGTTGGTGCTGTATCCGGCATTGTGGAGGACATCCTTGAGGGCGTGGTAGATTTCGGTTCCCCAGCGGACGCCTTCGGCAAAAGAGGGGGCGCCGGCCGGCATCACCATGAACTCCTGGAAGTCGGTGCTGTTTACGGCGTGTTTGCCGCCGTTGAGGATGTTCATCATCGGAACGGGAAGGACGTGGGCGTTTACGCCGCCCAGGTATCGGTATAAGGGAAGGCCAGAGGCCACAGCAGCTGCTTTGGCGGCGGCCAGGCTTACGCCGAGAATTGCATTTGCCCCCAGCTTGCTCTTGTTGGCTGTGCCGTCCAGCTCCAGCATCATTTGATCAATGGCGACCTGGTCGAAAACGTCGGCACCTTTCAGCTCTTTTGCAAGAACGGTGTTGACATTGTCCACGGCGTCTAGAACACCCTTGCCGCCATATTTTGACTTGTCTCCGTCACGCAGTTCGACCGCCTCATGGACGCCGGTGCTGGCTCCGCTGGGGACGGCAGCACGACCGGTAGCGCCGCCACTCAAACGAATCTCGACTTCGACCGTGGGGTTGCCCCGGCTGTCCAGAATTTGCCGTCCAACAACTGTATCGATACGAGTCATGAAATTTTCCTATAATTTTTCCGCAGGAAGGGCAAAAGCTCAACCCATGGAGAGGAGAGACTGACGTGAACTTCCTCAGCGGCTGCGCGAATTTCCCGAGTCTGCCGGAGGAGAACTTGAAAAAAACCTGAACAGTTAGTATCCTTTGCCCCTACGATAGTGCCCATAGGGCGATCACGCAAGTTGCACAGGATGCCATCAATGGAAGAGAGCTAATCGAATGACGCTTATCTACCTGGACCACTCTGCGACAACTCCGTTGCGCCCCGAAGTCTTTGCGGCAATGGAACCGTTTTTCGGTTCGACCGATCAGAGAGAGAACTCGAAGTACGGAAACCCTTCCAGCATTCACGGAGCAGGCCGAGCAGCCTATGCCGGGTTGAGCGAGGCGCGGCGCACAATAGCCGACGTGCTGGGCGCTACGCCCAACGAGATCGTTTTTACGGGTTGCGGCAGCGAGAGTGACAACGCGGCCCTTCGAGGGATTGCGCTGGCGCGGCGAAAGCAGGTGGGAGCAAATCGCATCATCACGACGCCGGTCGAGCATCACGCCGTCCTCTACAGTGCGGAGGACTTGCGCGACCTTTTCGGATTCGAGTTGACATTGCTGCCCGTTGACAGAGACGGCCTGGTCAGTGCAGAGGATCTGGAGCGGGCACTTGGCGACGGCTCCAGCGTTGCGGTGGTCAGCGTCATGTATGCCAACAATGAGATAGGCAGCGTGCAAGCGATCGGGGAGTTGGGCAGGCTATGCCGGGAACGAAGTGTGCCGTTCCACACGGATGCGGTGCAGGCGGCGGGGAAGCTGCCGCTTGATGTCGATGCGTTGAGCGTGGACGCTCTCAGCGCCAGTGCGCACAAGTTTTACGGGCCGAAAGGGGTGGGTTTTCTATACCTGCGCAAGGGTACCCCGTTTCGTCCCTTCCTTACCGGCGGCAGTCACGAGGGAGGGCGACGGGCCGGCACGCATAATGTCCCTGGCATCGTAGGTATGGCGACGGCGCTGGCACTGTGTGAGGCTGAACGGGAGACGGAGATGTCGCGACTGCGCCTGTTGCGGGACCGGGTCATAGGCCACACGCTGGAAATGATCACGGGGGCGCGATTGACGGGCAGCCCCACTGAGCGGCTGGACAATCACGCGAGTTTCACAATACGTGACGTAGAGGCGGAGGGCATACTGATCGCCCTGGATCTGGCAGGTATAGCTGCCAGCAGCGGAAGCGCATGCACAAGCGCGCGCCAGAAGCCCAGTCATGTTCTGGAAGCGATTGGCGTACCCGTCGAGGAGCTAGCCGGAGGCTTGCGGCTGAGCCTTGGGTACAGTAACGACGCTGAGCAGGTTGAGCTTCTCCTGCAGAGTCTGCCAAAGATCATAGACCGGCACCGGCAGAGCATGCCCGCTCTTCTTTAGGTGTTCCGATGGCCGCCGGCGCGGACGGCGACCGTTCCACATCAGCATGCGCAACCCTCCTCGAAACCAACCCCATCAGATCCAGACTGGCAATCATGACCTGACACTGGTAAGTCTTCTCAGCCTCGACTTGCCGGCGATCGTCAGTATGATTTTCGCCCTGGGCGCTGTCATTCCTGCTTCGCTCGTCCTAACACTCGGCTATCTTCCGGTTGGATTATTCGGCAGCGCGTTTGGCCGCGGCGACATGGACAGACTGGTGTTTGAAGGGGCGGAGATTCCGCTACTGGTGGCGGGCGCGGGAACCGTCCTTTTGTTGGCGGCGCCGACTTTCTACTGGCGCGTGCAACATTTCCGCAGGATTTTGCTTTCCACTACGGTTGTCCCAGGGCAGATCAGGAGTTTGAACTTCACTCCACTGGAGTTCAGCGTTGACTACGTGTACTGGTTTCAGCAACGCGCCTATTCAGGTCGTAATGTGATCCGTCGGAATCACCGACGGGAAAAACGAACGAGTTTGCGACCCGGCCAGGACATCACTGCTCTGGTAGACAGTTCTCAGCCAGAGGCTTCCGTTGTGCTGGAACTGTATTCTCGCGGGGACGCCGGCCTGCACTAGAAGGGTTCTTCGGGGTTGGCTTCCCTCCCTCCTGCTCCACTATCGCAGTTATGGCGGTCGTCTGCCGGTGCGGTCTGAATCGCGATAGACAGGAAGCTGCTCACTTGCGATATACTTAATCTGGTATGGACCTTGACTGGACTTACAGGCCGCGCCGTCGACGCCGCAGAGGGTGTTTCATCTGGAGCTGTTTGGTTCTGCTTCTTGCCGTTTATCTGTATGTTCAGCGACCGGACTGGCTTGTGAGGCAGCCGCCGCGGCCCGCGACGACCCCCACACCAAGCGCGCTCTACTGGCAGACGAAGGCGGAAGCGCACATTGCCGCCGGCAATTTTGGCGAGGCCGAAGCTGCCCTTGAGCGAATGGCACAACTGGAACCTGAAAGTGCCTACCCCCTGGTTGCCCTATCAGGTTTGCACTTGATGGCGCGCCGGGTCGAACGGGCGCATGCCCTCACGCAGAAGGCGGTTCGGCTTGAGGCAACAAATGTAGATGCGCTGGCGATGCATGCGCGGGTGCTGGACTGGAGAGGGAACTACGATTCGGCCAGCGATTTCGCTTTCCAGGCGCTCGAACTAGAGCCTGACAACGCCGACGTTCTGGCAGTGTTAGGCGAAATATACAGCGACGTGGGGAACTACACTGGCGCGCTGGAATACCTGGAAGAGGCTCTGGCCATCGATCCATCGAACGTACTGGCACGTCGCAACTTGGGTTATCTGTACGAAATTCAGAAGGACCACGAGCGCGCTATAACAGAGTACAGTCGAGCCATTGAGTTGGCGCCGATGCGGCCCGACCTGTACATTGAATTGGGACGGCAATACGAGCATCAGAAGGAGTGGGGCCTTGCAGTCGAGACCTACAAAAGGGCGGTGGAGGTAGGAGAGACTGCATTCGCGCTTGACGCACTTGGCTGGGCGCTGTGGCAGAGCAACGATTTTCTACAGTCGCTACGGGTATTGCGTCGGGCGGCGGAGTTGGAACCCGACAATGGGCTTGTACTAGCCCACTTAGGCATGGCGTATTACCGCCGTCTAAATTATGAGAGCGCTGCTGAAACGATGGAGCGCGCCGCAAGTCTCCTAGAAGAAGATGAACTCAACGCCCAGTTCACTTTGATTTTGGGACTTTCTCATGTCCTAAAGAAGCCGCAAGAGTGCCACTTGGGGGTTCCCTGGCTGCGCAAGACGCTGGAGTTCGCTCCGGGGCTTTCTTCTGCTTTATACGGTCTGCGTCAATGTAGCTCCGGTTAGAAGGCTGGAAGTAATGTTTATATGGGTTGTTGACGAACCCAACTCTACGCCGGCGAATGAGAGCGGTTTTTCCGTTACGAACTGCCGTTAATAATGTCTTACAACCGCGCCCGACTGAAATCCTCCTTGCCCCGCCCAACAATCGGGGCGCCTGCGCGCGGCAACGGGCGAAACGGTCCTGAAGAGCAGGAAGAGCCGACAGCGCCGATACGGCCACCGTCCCAAGTCGAACGCAGCGCTCTGATCCGGGAGCGTGTTGCCACCCGTACTGTTACCTCCAAACGACGTCTGCAGCGTCACGGTACACCCCTTCGAGTCCTACAGCAGCCGATTCAAGCCGGCATGCGGAAAGTTTTCGACCTGCGCCGCCTGCTCTTTGTCGTGGGGGTGACTGCCATCGTGCTGTTGCTACCGACGCCGGAGGGACTCAGCATAAGCGGTCACAAGGCGCTGGCGCTCTTTGCGTTCTCGGGCCTGATCCTGGCATTGGAACCGGCGCCTTTGCCAATCGTTGCATTGCTGGTGCCTATTGTTCAGATCGCTCTGGGAGTGGATGACGCTGGCGGCGCGTTCGAACCATTCGGTACTCCGGTCGTATTCCTAATTCTCGGAAGCCTTTTCCTGGCAGAGGCGCTGCGAAAACATGGTCTCACGAGGCGTTTGGCGCTGCATGCAATCGTGAGAAGTGGAGGTCAGTTCCGACCTTTGCTGCTGGCGCTGATGGTGATTACCGGCGGGCTCAGTATGTTTGTCCTGAACACGGCCACAGCTGCCGTACTGATTCCTGTTGCCATTACAATTGCCCAACAGGTGCCGCGACCTGAGGATGGGCGCAAGGCCCTGGCCGTCCTGATCCTTGCCATCGCCTACAGCTCGAGCATCGGTGCGATCGCCACGATTATGGGGAGCGGGGAGAACGCAATTGCCAGCGGGCTTCTGGGCCAGTTGTACGGATTCGGGTTCGTCGACTGGATGAAATACGGATTGCCGGTGGTGTTGGTGCTGATACCGCTGGCGTGGCTGCTTTTGCCGCGTTTATTCTCGTTGCCGAATCTGACGATCGATATCGAACCGGCCAGGCGGGAAATCGAGCGGTTGGGCAGGTTTTCGGGGCCGGAGAGAGAAATCATTGCCGTTCTGCTGGTGTCTATCAGCTTGTGGGTTGCCGGCGGATATATCGAGCATATGCTCAACTTGCCGGCCACGTTATTGAGCAGCGCAGTGATCGCTATCGGCGCAGTGGCTGTGCTTTCGGTCGAAAAGATCGTCGACTGGAGTGATTTGAAGGGCGTTAACTGGGGTGTCTTCTTCGTTATTGGCGCCGGACTGACATTAGGTGATGCTCTGGAGAAGACCGGAGCCAGTGCCTGGTTCGCCAACCTGGTTGCGCCAACGTTTGAGGGCCTGTCCTTTTTTGGCGTGCTGGCAGCGCTGATTCTGCTGGCTTTCTGCATCACGCAGTTCATGAACAATGTGCCACTTGGCGCCATACTGGCACCGGTCCTGATCACATTGGGGCAGGCCTCCGGCATTGATCCGGTACGGCTTGTAATTCCGACGATCTTTGCAGTCGCCCTGGCCTTCGCGCTTCCCAGCGGTTCGGCGCGTATGATTCTCATCGCGGTTACGGGTGTGGTAAACCGGCAGGAGATGCTGCGCACGGGTGTACTCGTCGGCCTGGCATGTTCGAGCGTTATTTTCGTGTACTTCCTGTTACTCAGCCAACTGGGTATGATCTGATGGCAATTGGGTTCGATCCGACTTTCCTGCCATCTGCGAACGCAAATGTGCAGGTTTCAGCGAATACGACAGGGGGCAAGGTATGCGCGTCTGGCTAATTGGCGCGGGCAATATCGGTTCGGTCGTACTGCGGCAATTGCTAAAGAATCCGGCTGTCGAAATCTTTGTCAGTGACCCGTCCGACCAACCGGAAGCTGTGCAAACCGGTTTGATCGAGCGAGTCGACCTTGTGGCAAACATTTCGCCAGTAAACGTCAATGAGATTGCCCGCCGCGTGCGACCGGACCTAATCCTGCTTTCTCCCGGAATAGGCGAACAGGGCTTCGGGGCAATCGAAGGCAGCAAGGCCCTGTCCGAGGCCCTTAACTACGAGACGATTATCGCCAGCGAATATCCTTGTCTCATTCTTTCGCTTTCAAACCAGAGCTGAACGGCGATGTACCTTCCAAAAGGGGAAAGTGCCTCTATTCCATGTGCAGAAGTTGACTGATGACCGACGAAATATCGCAGATCCGGCACAATTTGGGTGTATACCGGTTGCGCGGCTTCAGCGGGCGCGACGAGGAACTGAATACCATGTGCCGGTGGCTGCTTGAGAGGCACGAACAGCCTGCGTTGGCGATAAGTGGGGGGCAGGGCAATGGCAAGAGTACACTGGCCACGGCAGCAGCGTGGAAGACGATTCGCCACTTCCCTGACGGGATCATTTGGGTTGGGGCTGCGGGCCGGGATCGATTTCGCATGTACGACATCGTGCGGACGCTGGACACGGTGCTGGGAACTACGTTAACGCGAGTGAGCGAGGACCGCTGGGGAATCGGCATCCTAGAACAGCTTTACCGGCGCCGCCGTTTGCTCATACTGGACGAACTTTCGGGAGCGACCGACCGAGAGATTCACACCCTGGCCGAAATCATCAGCCATCTGCATGACACGGAGAATCAGTCCCACATACTGTTGATCGATCGCGATATTCACCCCGAGTTTGCTGAGCTGGTGGGTGAACGACACCTGCAGTTGGACGGATTGCCTCTTTCGGAGGCGGTGGGCTTTGTCCACGCGCGGGCGCCCGAATCGGTCCGCGATACAGCGCTACGCAACGTAGAGGGCCTGCATCGCCGTACAGGCGGAAGACCGCTGAGCATGCGCCTGGTGTTGGGGCTGCTGATGGACTTCGGACTGTGGAGCGAACTGGACGAACTGCTGGCTGAGTTGCCGTCCGAGGACGGCATCACGGAAATGTCCAGCATGGCAGGTTTTGCTGTCGAAAACTTCGCTGCCTTCTGGCCTGAGGCTGGGCTGATACTTGATCGACTGGTCAGCGCGGCAGGGGGGGCAACCTATCAGGCACTGACTGAGCTGTTCACGGAAGGGATGGGCACCGAGGCCGAGAATCGCCAGACCTTTGAGGGCCTCGTCACGCGAGCACTGGTGGAAGTGGATCTCTTTGATCGCAGAATCGTGGTGCAGCCGGTCGTGCGACGCTATCTCGTTGAAGGCGCGGTGAAGCTGGGCGAGGACTGGCATCGCCAGCATGCCAGCTATTATTTGCAGTTTGCACAACGATATCAGGAGTTACCGATCCAGCGCTGGCAGGAGATCGACCCGTTCTGGGGAAACGTCCACTGGGGTGCCGACTGGGCTACTGATCGGGTGGAGCGCATCTTCGGCCAATCTGTGGAAAAGATGGTCGAGGAGAGGCTGGAAAGCGAGGGGTTGCGCGACATGCCGATCAACTTTCCAGACGTGCAGGACGACCTTAAATTGATGCGCGACTATGCTCTGGCGCTGGCGCACTATGCGTATTGGCGTCACCCGCCGGGCATTTGGCGCTGGTTATGCGGCGGGGCGGTGGCTTCTATTGCGCTCGGCGACGCCGGCGATTTTGGCTGGATGCTTGCGAACATAGGCCGTCAGCGTTTCTTCAACGGTGAAGTCGAAGAGGCGATTGAGTGGCTACAGCGGGCACTACGCATCTTTGACGAGCGGGACATGCTGATGGCGATGGCTTACGGGCACACCGACCTGGGTACTTCGTTCCGCGTACTGGAGGAGCCGCGCCAGGCTCTTGATCATTTCTGGCTGGCGTTCGAGGCGGCCGCCCAACTCGGAGATCCCCGCTCGCTGGCACCTGCCTACATGAACCTTGGCAGCGCCTATCTCAGTTTGAACAATTTCGAAAGGGCGATCGAACAGCATCGCAAGGCGCTGCGTGTTGCCCTGCGGCTTGGTGACGAAGGGCTGGTGGCCAGCGCGCATAATAACCTGGGTCTGGCAATGGAAGGAATGGCGATGTACGCCGAGGCGCAACGCGCATATGAGTCTGCGCTTACCGTATTTCAGCGAAACCACGATGACACCGGAATCAGCACGTGCTACAACAACCTTGGCTCCGTGTGCTACGCGCGGCAGGATTTCGCGGCGGCGCTAGATTGGTATGAGAAGGATCTGGAGCTGTCGGACAGGCGCGGGGCGTGGATGGACAAGGCGGCAACGCTGCATAATCTGGGCCATGTTGCGGTGGAACAGCAGAACCACGAGCAGGCGGCGGAATACTTCCGGCGCAGCCGCGAGCTGTACGCAGCCTTTCAACTGGAAGAGTACGTGGCGGAAGAGGATGAGATGCTGACCTACGTGGCCGCGGTAGCCTCCCCAAACAGATCCCAACGCTAACAAAACGCTTACGTTTTCCTGAGATCAGAATCTTGTCAGGCGACAGGAACTGTGCTACACTTTCTGATGGTTTAGCACTCAGGGCGTTTGAGTGCTAAAGGGAGTGTCTTTGATGCTGAACAGTTCCAGCCGGCGATGCTTGCGGCTGGCTGTGCAGCACGAGAGTTTCGTGTTATCGGATTCTATTCCCGCCACTTGAAGGCGGGCAGTCGAAACACACTGGTATTTCATCAGAAAAGGTCGAAAGGCAAGGAGGAAGTTCGAATGAATCTTAAGCCGCTCGGTGACCGGCTGGTAGTCCAGCCCCTGGAGGGAGAGGAGCAGACTTCCACGGGAATCTATCTGCCGGAAACTGCCAAAGAGAAGCCGCAGCAGGGCGAGGTGGTCGCAGCGGGTCCCGGTGCACGCGACGAAGACGGCAAGCGCATCGCCATGGACGTCTCCGTGGGTGATATCGTTCTTTATGCGAAGTATTCCGGCACGAATATCAAGCTGGATGCGACTGAAGTTCTGATTCTCAAGGAATCGGACGTTTTGGCGCTCGTTGAAAGTTAATCGGACCTACACAGAAAAGGGTCAATTAACCCGCCCCTAGAGCGCGGGTCAAACTGGAGGAGAAAGACCGTAATGGCAAAGCAACTTGAGTTTGAAGAAGAAGCCCGCCGCAGCCTGAAGCAGGGCATCGACGCCCTGGCGGATGCGGTAAAGACCACCCTCGGCCCCAAGGGCCGCAACGTGGCGCTGGACAAGAAGTGGGGCAGCCCGACTGTCACGCACGACGGCGTAACCGTCGCCAAAGAGATTGAACTTGAAGATCCTTTCCAGAATATGGGTGCACAGCTTCTCAAGGAAGCTGCGACCAAGACGAACGACATTGCCGGTGACGGCACCACAACCGCCACGGTGCTGGCCCAGTCGATTGTGAACGAGGGCCTCAAGAACGTCACGGCGGGCGCCAACCCGATGCTTCTCAAGCGGGGCATCGAGGCCAGCTGTGATGCGATTGTCGCAGCGCTGAAGGATATGGCGACACCGGTTGCCGGCCAGGAAGAGATTGCGCAGGTAGCCAGCAATTCGGCGGCTGACAACCAGATTGGAGACCTTATCGCTGAAGTGATGGATAAGGTGGGCAAGGACGGCGTCATCACGGTTGAAGAGAGCAAGGGTCTTCAGTTCGAGACCGAGTACGTCGAAGGCATGCAACTCGACCGCGGCTATCTCAGCCCCTATTTTGTGACGAACAACGAGAGGATGGAGGCGGAGCTCGACGCGCCCTATCTTCTGATTACCGACAAGAAGATCAGCAGTGCGCAGGACATCGTACCTCTGCTGGAGAAGCTGGTCCAGGTCGGCAAGCGCGAATTGATCGTGATTGCCGAGGACGTGGACGGAGAGGCGCTGGCGACGCTTGTGTTGAACAAGCTGCGCGGCATGTTCAACGCGATGGCGATCAAGGCGCCGGGTTTCGGCGACCGCCGCAAGGCGATGCTGCGCGACATTGCCATTCTCACAGGCGGGCAGATCCTTTCGGAAGAGGTCGGCCGTACGCTTGAGAGCGCTCAGCTTGAGGATCTCGGCCAGGCCGATAAGGTCATCAGCACCAAGGACGCCACCACAATCGTTGGCGGCCACGGGGCCACGGAGGAGATCCAGGGCAGGATCGAAGAGATCCGTGCTGAGATCGATGCCAGCACCAGCGACTATGACCGCGAGAAGCTGCAGGAGCGTCTGGCCAAGCTGGCCGGCGGTGTTGCCATTCTGCGCGTCGGCGCTGCGACCGAGACCGAGCTCAAGTACCGGAAGACCCGCGTCGAAGACGCGCTGAGCGCTACCCGCGCCGCGGTCGAGGAAGGTGTTGTGCCCGGCGGCGGTGTTGCCCTGATCAATGCCGTCTCTGCGGTGGATAACGTAGACATGGACGATGCCGATGCCTCAACCGGCGCCCGGATCCTGAAGCGGGCCCTGGAAGAGCCGATGCGCATGATTGCCACCAACGCCGGTCTTGACGGCGCGGTGGTCATCGAGAAGGTGCGCGGTCTGCACGAGGGCGGCAAGGCCAACACGGGCTACGACGTGATTCAGAATGACTATGTCGACATGATGGATGCCGGCCTTTCCGATCCGGTCAAGGTCACGCGCAGTGCGGTCGAGAATGCGAGCTCGATTGCGGCAATGATCCTGACGACGGCGGCGCTGGTAACGGATATCCCTGAGGAAGAGAAGCCGATGCCGGCCGGCGATCCCGGAATGGGCGGGATGATGTAGGGTTGGCTGGTTTGGGAATCGAATAGAGTTGAGATGGGCGCCGGGGGTGTATTGCCTCCGGCGCCACTTCTTTGATGTATCACACAGATTCCCATAGAGTCGGAATCCACTCCTTGCGGCCGCCAAGCTTGAAATGATAGGCGTGGGGAAGGATCGCCATAATATCGAATCTGTTTTTGAAGTATTTGAAGGAAACGCCGAATCTTCAAAATTGCCTAGTCCTCCAACTCCTCCTCTGCCCCGGCCGACTATCTTCATTGGACACGGTCGTAGCCCGTTTTGGAGATATCTCAAGGATAATTTGCAAGATCAGCATGGTTTCGATGGCATTGCATATGAGGTTGGTGCGCGTACTGGACACGCCATTAGGGACATTCTTGAAGAGATGCTAGACAAGGGGGATTTCGCAATACTTGTAATGACAGGAGAAGATTCAACTGCAGATGATCGCCTTATGCCAAGGCTGAATGTGGTTCACGAATTGGGGTCTTCCAAGGTCACTGAGGATTCAGTAAGGCAATTGTCTTACTTGAAGAGGGTACTCAAGAGTTTTCATATATTCACGGTACGCACCAGATTCGATTCACGAAAGGAAAAATCAAAGAGACTTTCGGAGATGTCTTGGCTACCTTGCGAAGGGAATTCCCTGAACAGAGCAATTAGCTCACTCCACTCTAGAATTGTTGGTCCCAGTGTTTGGACAACGAAACGGGAAAGACAAAGTGCATCCAGACGGATACGGTCGGCTATGATCAGAGTACCAAGGGTTCTTCAGCGCGTGGGGGATAGTTGAGACTTTGATGCGTTCTCTCATGGTTGCAGAAGTCGAAGTAGGCGGTCAAACCGGTTTTCACCTGACGGACCATGCGCCTTTCATTGACGCCATGGGCCTGTTGCACTCCAAAAGCCTTGGGGGCTCATGCATAGTCTCCAGCGACAGTGGCTACGCACTTCTGGCCACGGGGATTCGCGAAGGAGAATTAATCGCATTGGGTGTAGTGCGACCAATTACACCGAAGGCATTTGTAAACGCCTGCGAGGTACCTTTTTGTACGGAAAATATATCGCCGCAGGAGAACATGGACAGCCACATGGAAGAAATCGTGCCGACGAGTAGACGAAGCTACTGAAATAGGCTATTGACATGGCAATCCAAGACGAAAGCTGGGCGCTCCTTGCCAATGTCTGAAGCAACTTGCGAAAACTTGACCCTTCTTTTGACTCCCGAACCTATGGACACAGTCAATTGTACCAGTTGGTCAGATCCCGCCAAGACACTTTTGAAGTAAAAGAGAAGCTTCCCATCAGGGTAGGAGTCAGATCTTGAAGGTCACTCATACTCTTGAAGAATCTCCCTTAGCGCGACGCTGAATCCCTCTAAGGTTGGAGAACTCAGGACCTGGTCTTCCCCATAGATGCCACTCACTTCGAAGCGGCTCTGGCCTCGCAGCAATACCATAATCGTCCTGGAATCCGGGTCTACCATCCAATACTCCTTGACGCCGTGCGCGGCGTACAAATCGAGTTTGACCGTCCTGTCGCGATCGGCAGTGGTGGGGGATAGTATCTCAACCACCAGGTCAGGCGCACCGCGGACGTTGTCCTGAGTGATTATGTCGGCGCGCTCATTGGAGATGAATAGGAGGTCTGGCTGAACAACGTCAGTATCCGACAGAACGACATCGAACGGCGAAAAATAGACCTTCCCCAGATTATGCGTCCTTGCATGAGTTCCAATTCTGAGGTGAAGCATACTCGAAATGTATTGATGAATCTCCTTGGGGGAAGGGGACAATATCAATTCTCCATTCAGCAGCTCATAGCGCTCGTCGTCCGACGTTTCAAGATAGTCGGCGTATGTGAGCTTGGCCTCTACACTTAGCAATTCGAGCCTCCTCAATAGAAGCAGAGAGCGTCATCTAACGTCGCTCGCCGTTGATTCCTAAATCATTGCACAAATGTATTAGAGCGCAAAGACTCGCTTCAAGCTCAGGAGTTCTTCAGCCTAAACAGACAAATCGCGATGAGCAAAGGCCAGTCGAAGAAAAGGGGCGAGTGGAACTGCGGACTAAACTAATCGTCTGTGGTCCGGAATTATTGTAATCGGCTGCTGCGTCAATCGGCCCTCAAAAGTCTACTCTAGTCCAGGCATAGAGTTTAAGACGAGCCTACGCACTGCCTGACTTCCGTTTGGAAGTCCAAGCGTGTAAAGACCTTACTCCTTGCTACACTTGTCTCGCCGTGTAATACCGGTTTCCAGCACAGGTCCGGCATAGAGTGCGTCCACCGTTTTCGATCTCGCGTTCGTTGATAATTTCTTCGCCGCATTCGTTACATATCGCCCGGGCGCCGGCGCGGCTGACGATGGCGGCGACTGGGGTTGACAGGGTCACCCACTCGAAGGAGAGCAACTCGTTGTCGGGCATGCGTTGGTAGCCGTGGAGCATGGCGAAGTAGCGTCGCGTTTGCTCGGGGGCGTAGTCGCCGGCACGGCCGCGGACGTCGATTTGCGGGGCGACCCGGAGGGCGCGTTCGGTCTTGACGTCGACGAAGGTTGCGGCGATCTTGCCGTAGTCCTCTACCCGCAGGGTGCGGCCCCCTACGGAAACGCCTGTGACCGCCTCCACTCCGTCAACGAAGCAGCCGTCGGTCTCCACAATCACGAGCAGACGTTTGTCAGAGCGGGGCACTTCGAGCTCCAAGATCGCTGTTGCGGCGATTGCGCATCTGGCGCCAAGAACCTGGCGGGGGCAGAGATGTCTGTGGCGGGCAGAGGCCACTTCAAGCGCGTACTGCAGCTTTTGCGGAACAGGCTGTACTGGAATGTCGGAAGTTTTGAACATCGGCGCACCTCCTTGGGTGCGAAGACCTGTTCTGGAGCCTAATTGGCTTATCTGTGAACTCAAACCACATTCATTCGCCGCAACTTTGCCCTATTATACCATCGACATCAAGTACCCGATTTCGTGCGCAGTGGAGAACGGGCGGACGCACGCAGGCTGCTGAAACGATGACGGAAAGTCGGCGACTGTGTTAAAATGCGCATCATGATGGAGGAGACGAACGGACGAAAGCATAACAAGCCCCTTTCCGAGACGACGGTGGTTGTCGCTATGAGCGGCGGCGTCGACAGTTCGGTCGCGGCAGCCTTGCTTACTGAGCAGGGCTACCGATGCATTGGCGTCATGATGCGGTTGTGGGCGGAGGTAGCAAGGGGCGAAGGATCGGGAAACAAGTGCTGTGACGAAGAGAGCGTGGAGGACGCGCGCCGCGTTGCGGACCAGTTGGGAATACCGTTCTTTCTGATCAATGTGGAGCGGCCATTCAAAGAACGGGTTGTGGACCTTTTTATTGAGGGGTACAGCGAGGGGCTGACGCCCAATCCCTGCCTGGCCTGCAACAGGCACATTCGATTTGATTATCTGCTCAACTATGCCCGGCGGTTGGGCGCAGACTATCTGGCCACCGGCCATTATGCGCGCTTGAAGCGACAGGCGGATGGCGAGGTCAGACTGCTGCGGGGCATTGATGTGCATAAAGACCAGTCCTATGTGCTCAGCATGCTGGGACAGGCCGAACTTCGAGACTTGCTGTTCCCTGTCGGCGAATTTGCCAAGGATGAGGTGCGACGGATGGCGGCTGCGCGCGGGCTGCCCATCCACAGCAAGCACGATTCGATGGATCTTTGCTTTGTAGCGGATGACGACTACCGCCGGTTTCTCTCAGATTGGGCTGCTGATGCGATGTCGGCTGGCGAAATTGTGGATGTCGAAGGAAACGTGCTGGGCAGACACGTGGGGTTGCCGAACTATACAGTGGGGCAGAGGCGAGGACTAGGCCTCAGCGGGACGGCGGCCCCCATGTACGTGGTGGCGTTGGCGCATAGTCGCAACCAGCTGATTGTCGGGCCGGCGGAAGCGCTTGGCAAAACCGAACTGGCGGCATTGGAGGTGAATTGGACGTCAGGCAGACCTGTTTCCGCAGGCAGCCGGGTTCTGTGCCAGATTCGATATACGGGTCGACCCCTGGACTGCAGAGTCTTTCCGCTGCAGAACGGCAGCGTAAGGGTCGAGTTCGAAGAGCCTGCTCGCGGCATCAGTCCTGGTCAAGGGGCGGTTTTTTATGACGGACCTGTGTGCTTAGGCGGCGGGCTGATCGATAGAGCGGATTCCGGGAGTTGCCTGGCTTCATCCGCGGGCACGCCGGCCGGCCGCGTCGCCGTCAACTGAGGGCGAGGAGGCGCACGACTGGTTCCAAGTACGCCGTTCACGTCGCTATTTCTCAGTCCTTCATTGCTGCTGGCTACATTGCTTGTCGCAGGATATGCCAGCATTTTTCACCTGTGGACTGGCCGTTCGCTGAGGGAGCTACCACTGTACCTGGTTGCGGCCGGCATGGGATTCGTGCTGGGTCACTGGGTGAGCCAGACATTGCAGTGGGAAACCCTGCAGGTTGGGCAACTTAGCCTGCTGGAGGGGACGCTGGCATCGCTGATTGCCTTGATTCTCGTCAAAGTTGCCAGAAGCTAGTCGTCAACCCTGCCGTGCATTGCAGCCGGATTACGTTGCGGCTGAGCCGAACACCGTCAACTCGACCGTCTTCAAAAGGAGAGCGTCGTGGTCAGCGCCACAGTTCGGGATATCGCTATTATACTTGTTGCCGTGGAGATCCTGATCATGAACGGCTTGCTGGTTGTTCTCATCTGGCAGGTCTGGCGCCTTGTCAAGATGATTGGTGCCGAGATGAAGCCGGTGATCAAGGACAGCCAGGAGACTGTCGGGACTGTGAAGGGTTCGGCGGAGTTTGTGAGCACCAGTTTCATTTCGCCCCTCATTTCGACGAGCAGCAGGCTGGCCGGGATCGTGCGCTCGGTACAGGTCATCAGATCGGAGTTGAAGAGTTCGATGGGTGGGATAGGGCCGGCGAGGCGCCCATCAGGGGTCGTTGAGCCGGACCAACCCAATGAGGCGACGGAGACTCCGCCCACAGCCAACTGATTCAGGGCTAGTGGCTTATGCTGCCGCCATTCACGGAAAATGCCCTCTACCTCCGCCCGTACCTGACCACTCCCCCAGCAACACAATCTGCTAAGACCCAGTCGATTACAACGAGGGCAATTACGGCAACTGCAATTGCCTTGCGCCCGGGCCTTCTGGATGTAGCGAACCTGGCTGCCGGCTTGAATTTGTGGGCATCACATGCTGGATAGCTACGTCTTCTCAATTGGATAGAGTCAGGTGGACAGATTGGGATGCGGACCCTTACAAGTTGCGTAGGAAAGTGGGGGCAACTGAATGAACTACTGGCAGACTGAGCTGATCAGACTTCGAGGGGTGGAGCCGGAGGACGGCGATACATTCTGGCGCTGGAACCAAGACAGCGAAATGGCACGGAATCTCGAATTCGTCTGGCCACCTGTTTCTCTATCCCAGGTGCGAGATTGGGCTGCCGCGGAGTCGAGGAAGAAGCTGGAACGTGACTCGTTTAACTGGGTTATCGAAGATTCTGATGGAACCGCTGTCGGATTCATTCATACGCATAATTGCCATCCCAGAAACGGAGTCTTCAGATATGGGCTGGGCGTGGAAGCCTCTCAGCGCCGCAAAGGCTATGCGGCGGCGGCAATACTTCTCATACTTCGCTACTATTTTCTGGAACTTCGCTACCAGAAGGTGAATGTTCAGATGCACAGTGAAAACACCAATTCGCGATCCCTGCATGAGAGGCTGGGTTTTGTGCGCGAAGGCGCTGTGCGGAGGGCGATCTTTACGGACGGGCGATTCCTGGACGAGCTTTTCTACGGGATGACTGTTGAGGAGTGGCGGGAGCGCTATGGAGTCGGAAACGGATGAGTCGTACGGTCAGTGCGGAGCCTATTGACTCATTGTCCGCCGACTGGCCGGACCAGTTGCGCGAGATAAGAAGACAGTTGGGGGAGCGGCCAACGCTGCTTCCTCATCACTTTCTGGAGGCGGTTCTGCCGAAAATAGGTGGGGCCTGTATATCTCTCTTTCACGCCGAGAGCTGGGAGAAGAGCTCTCCATGCGGTTACGCGTTTCTGCTCCCGCGACACACTGGCGTGGATGGAGCCACTTTTACACTTCGCTACGAAAGTGTTGATGGTTCAGGCGGGCTTGACGCCGACGCAGTTTCGAAAGCAGTCGGGGAGATCCTGCCTGCGGAACAACAGACGCGCTTCTACCTCCCAGAAGGCGACCACATTTTCACGCCCACGCACTTTGATTTCGACGGAGTAGATTGCGGGCGACCTAACAAGACCGAGGCAGCAGAGATTCGCAGGATGCAGCGGTCGATCTGGCACAGTGCGGCGGACGGGCTGTACCCCAGCGATTTGCACAGCGACGACGGAGGCATGGGTTGCTCGCTGGCGGCCCGCGTTGACGGAGATTTGGCCGGATTCCTGTTAGGGTTTTTCCGGTTTCCAACTGGTCCGGCGAGTCCGGGGCTGGACATATATCGACAGGACCTGCAGTTGGAGTCGCAACTGCTGGCGGTGGCTCCCGGCAAACGCAGGCGCCGAATCGGCCAGTTGTTGAAACGTCTGCAGGCCTGCCAGGCTGTTGAGCAGGGCATTGACCTGATCAACTGGACCACCGACCCTCTACTCTTTGCCAATGCCCTACTTAATTTCACACGATTGGGCGCAGTCGCCTGTGAATTTCAGCCGAACCTGTATTCGTTTCGCAACGAACTGAACCGGGTAGTTGCCTCCAGACTGAATCTGTTGTGGGCGGTCCGTTCAAGGCGAGTGCAGCGGGCACTGCGATTCGGTGGACAGATTGGGCCTTCTGAGGTCGAAGCAGACTCCGGGTTGACGGTTGTCAACGAAGGGGGAGGGTCGCCCATTTTCGGTGCTGAGAGCGCTCGTATCGCTATCGAGGTCCCTTCTGACTGGGTGGCGCTACAGCGGGAGGACATGGAGGCCGCACAGTGCTGGCGCGCCATCACTAACAGGCTTCTGGACCACTATCTTGGTTCGCGGCCGGGCCAGTATTACATTACCGGTACGGGGGTCGCCGGTTGGCGGTGCTACATTATTGGGGAACGCGTGGATGACAGGTTGCTGGACGAACTGTTCGCGCCGGCGGAGTGAGAGGCGGTGTTGCGAACAGGGCCGTCTGGCAGAGAGACCTCAACGAGCTGAGTTAAGCCTTAGACCAGTAGGCGGTCGATTTCGGCATCATGGAGGCGTTTGCGGGACTGGACAACGGCGCGTTTCCGGAGTACGTGCGGAAGGCCGAGGAGGCCTGCGATCTGGCCCCGGAGGCGGGCGCGGGCTGCGCTGCCGCGACAGTTGCGCAGCGCGTCCAGTGCGATTGAAAGCTGTGCGCCGGCGATCTGTGAGGCGTGGTCCAGAAGTATAGAGGTCGGCATGTTTTTGGCCAGAGTCCAGACTGTGTTGCGGCCGACGTAAAAGCTGCTGAGCTCGTCGCCGCCGCTTGAGCCCAATTTATGGTAGACACGCGCGGCCGGTGCGAAAACTGCTTCCGAGCCCAGGAGTTGGGCCCGAAACGAGAGGTCAACGTCCTCGATATACATCCAGAATTCCTCGTCGAAGCCGTCGAGGGCTTCCCAAAGCTCTCGACGCACGGCCATGGCGCCGCCGCAGCCGCCGAATACGTCCTCCGAGTCGTCGAACTGGCCGCTGTCGATGGTCCAAACACCACGATTCCGCGGAATCCCGTCGCGCCCCATCATATCCCCGGCTGTATGAATGCGGTCGCGTTCTTCGAAGAGAAGGAGCTTGGCGGCTACGATTCCTGCTCTTGGGTGAGAGCAGATGGTTCTGGCCAGTTCGGCCAAGAACTCGGGGGCGGGTTGTGTGTCATTGTTCAGGATCACTATAAACCGGCCGCGTGCGGCGCGGGCTGCCATGTTGATGGAGGCGACGAATCCTTTGTTTTCGTGGCTGGCGAGTACGCGCGCCTGGCGGGCATTGTCCTGAACCCATTGCACGGAGCCGTCGCTGCTGGCGTCGTCGGCGAAAATGGTCTCAAAGTCGGCAAACAGCTGTGAATTCAGACCGGTAAACAGGTCGGGCAGGTGGCGGATACCGTTGTAATTGGGAATGAGCACTGAAAAGAATGGGGGTTGGGAGGGTTGCTCGGTTGGCTGGCCGGTACTTCGCCTGACACGGTTCCCGTTCATAGCGTATCCTGATTCATGAGTTGAATTCATTCTGCACATAGTTATGCAGGGCATCACGCCAATGGCGCAGGTTTATGCCCAGAGCCGCTCCGGCCTGGTTGACGAGGACCGCGTGGGGAGGAGGTGTCGTTGGACGCGGCCACTCTTGGGCGATGATTGGATCGACGGGGAGCGCTTCGCGTCCGGTCAGGCGCAACAGTTCAGTTGCCCAGTCGTAGCGGCTGGCGCAGCCGTCGTTTACGAGATGGTAGATGCCGTAACGATGCGTTTCCATCAACTTTGCGACGGCTTCGGCCACGTCGGGCGCGTAGGTCGGGTTACCGAATTCGTCACTAACGACGCGTAACGCGCCGTGCCTATCTGCTGCGGCGCTAATCTTGGCGGGAAAGTTGCTGCTCCCGGCGCCGAAGAGCCATGCCACGCGCACGATGAAGAGGCGGTCCAAGGTCGCGGCTGCGGCTGCTTCCCCTGCGGCTTTACTACGGGCGTAGACGCTGCCGGGAGAGGTTTCCTCATATTCATGGTAAAAGCGGCCTGCCTCGCCGGCGAATACTTCGTTGGTACTTATCTGTACGAGCGTAGCGCCGCAGCGGGCGCAGCCTTCGGCCAAGTATTTGGGTCCAAGGGCATTGACATTGAAGGCGAATTGCGGGGCCTTTTCGGCTCCGTCGACATCGGTCCACGCGGCGGCATTAATGACGACATCCGGATCGGCTTCTGCCACTGCTTCGACGATCGCAGGGTCTGTAATGTCGTAACGGGGGCGCGTCCAGCAGGTCAGCCTGCCGGCGGAATCAAAATGCGAAGCCAGGGCCTGTCCCAATTGTCCATTTGCGCCAGTAATCAGAACGTGGGGCATTGGGTTGCTCTTACGAAGCGGTTCGTCACTTGTGTAAACCTAGTGAGTGTAAGCGATTTCGCGCTTCAGTATACCCGATGTTTTGCGCGCGACCGAAGTCTTTCGTGAAATCGAAACTATAGTGCCATGTCCTGTGAGGGTACTATGTGCAAACTGCCCAGGATAAGACGGAGAGCACCGTCAGGAGTTCTGTGGCGGGCTCCTGCTGGTCACTGCGGTGTACCTTGGGCCCATTGGTGCGTTGCCCCGCACGCCTTGCCTGCGCTGGCTCGCAGTTGGAACCAGCCACGAGGCGGGATGGGGGAAGCACTGGCCGCCGCGGGACGCCAAGATCGAACTGCCCTCACACTGGCTGCGGCGGTAAAGGGCCGGGGGCGTTGCGGGGGCGGAGCCCCCCCCCAAGGGAGGCCGCTTGCGGCCGACCGTCCAGAAATGCAGTGGTCAATTACTAGAGCGACTGAATCAGAATCGGAGTGAAGAGGAGAGGGGAAGCTCGCTTGGCTCGTTCAGGGTCGAGTTCTGGGGATGGCATCGCAGGAACGTTCTCAGGCTGCCCCGGTGTCTTGAGCCAGGAGGATTCCGACCAGGTCTGGAAGACAGTTTCGGAGGGGGAACAGATCGTTGTAGCCGACATGGCCTCCGTAAGGCATGACGTGGATTTGTAGCTGGGGATGGGAGGGGAGAGCGGTGATGTCGTCGGAGGGTATGAGAGGATCGTTGGCCGCGGTGAGAATTGTCAGAGGGGCGGCCAAGCCGTGAATTTCACTGGGCTGGACTGAATAGGCGTCCAGATATTCTTCAACGCCACTGAAGTGGGACATGCTTTTCGTGACCCAGTCGCTCATTTCCCAGATGGTCGGGACTGATGAAAGAGAGGTAAAGTCGTAGAGTTCTGGAAAGAGTTTCTGTTTTTTCGATAGCGAATCGAACCAGCGTTGTCGAAAATAGCGGCGCAGGAGCCGGTGGTTGTCCAGCAGAAGGCATGTGCGCCGGGGATTCAGGACGGGATTGACCGCTATGGCCCGGCGCAGATTGGGGATGGGACTGTGAGCGTGCCGCAGGGCCATACGGACGACGAAATTGCCGCCGAGGGAGGCGCCAATGATGAAGAAGGGCCTGCCGGCAGAGAGAAGCCCGGCCTGTTGGGTCGCGGCGTGAACTTCTTCGATCAGGGTTGCAAAGAAGAGCCCCTTGTTGAGATGGTGCGTCGGGCCATGGTCGCGCATATTCATGCGCACGACGTCATAACCTGCCCTAAGCAAGGCGCTGCCCAGTATGAGATTGTAGGCGGAGTGACTATCTCCCTCCCAACCGTGCAGCAGCATGACCAAACCCTTGGGCTCAGGGTGCGGTTCGGGGGCGATCCGGCCTGGCGTGTAGAAGCCGAGCAGTCGAACCGCCTGTGTTTGTTGGAGACCGGTCATGTCAGGGCCGGCGCCGAACAGGACCGTCTGCTCGCCTTCTTTGACTAACCCGGCGTCCTGGGGAATGTGGCGGCCAAGGACCGTTTGCAGATCGCCGTTACGAAGAAGTGGATGGGGCTGATACAGGTTAAGGGGGTCGGCGTGCCTTGAATTCATCACTAGAGTTGAAAGGTCCTTGGCCGACATTGGTAAAAAGTAAGTTTTTGGTTGTTGCAGACGGTCGGCATTGCATGCAGGCTGAAAAATCGCTCCCAAATCCGAAAAATGGCCCCAACATTTGTCGTCTTTGCGCAGTGGACTCAAATGCGTTACAATTCTATGATATTATTCTCGCGCCCTTCGCCGAGTCAATTGGGCTGGCTGCTATTCTATGGGCGGACCGTGGCAAAAACAATTATTCTGGTGCCATCTCTGTCCCAGTATATTGTACTGTAGTGGAAAACGAGGTCTCATACAATGGTAAACCAGTTAGCGCGCCTTGGAGCGGAGGCGATTGGGGTCCATCCCGAAAGCATCTCCGAGGCGGCCATAGACGCCCCTTCCCTTGAGCCCTTCCTGAACGGCGCCGGCGAGCAGGTCGATGCTTTTTCGCAGAGAATCGATGGCTGGTGGGAGCGGACAAAGGAAGCAAAGGCCAGTGAACACTACTACTATTTTCAGCCGGTAGATTCTCTGGAGGGGCCCTGGGTACATACTGCGGGCAAGCGCAAACTGATGTTTGCCACGTACAGTTACCTGGGACTGATCAATCATCCTCGCATCGTAGCAGCAGCCAAAGAAGCCGCAGACAAATACGGAACCGGAACACATGGCGTGCGCATTCTCGGCGGCACGCTGGATCTTCATACCAAAATGGAGAGAACAATTGCCGATTTTTCGCGGCGGGAAGAGGCAATCGTTTATAGTTCCGGCTATGTTACCAATCTTGCCACCGTAAGCACAATTGTCGGGCGGGGAGACTGGGTCTTTTCGGACAGGTGGAATCATGCGAGTATCGTGGACGGCTGTCTGCTGGCCAGAGGAAAGTTTGTGCGTTTCCGGCACAACGACATGGACGACCTTGAGAGGCAGTTGCGGCGCGCACCGGAAAGCGCCGGGAAGCTGGTCATCGCGGACGCTGTGTTTTCGATGGACGGCGACATCTTCAATTTGCCGGATGCGCATGAGATATGCAGGCGGTACAATGCGAGGCTGATGCTGGACGAGGCGCATAGCATCGGCGTTCTGGGCAAGACCGGACACGGGATTGAAGAGCACTTTGACATGTACGGCTCCATCGACCTGAAGATGGGTACTCTCAGCAAAGCCATTCCGGGCATTGGCGGGTATGTGGCCGGAAGCGATAAACTGGTTACTTACCTGCGCCATACTGCGCGCGGTTTTGTCTTCAGCGCGGCGTTGCCTCCCTCGGTGACCGCGGCCATCACTGAGGGTTTCCGCGTACTCGAAGATGAAGGTGCAGAGCGAAACCGCATCCTCCTCCGCAATGCGCAGCAGTTCACAAGCGGCCTGCAGGCCGCCGGTTTCGACACCGGTCAGACCGAGTCGCCGATTGTTCCAATCATGGTCGGGACCGAAGAACGCGCATTTGCAATGACCAAATTCTGTCAGGACAACGGCATATTTGTCCTCCCCGTTCTGCCGCCGGCCGTTAATGAAGGAACTGCCCGTCTAAGGGCCAACGTTACGGCTGCCCATACTGAAGAGGACATAAAGTTTGCGTTGAGTGTCTTCATCGAGGCGGGACGCCACATAGGCGTGATCGACTGAGGCCAGCGGCGCTTATCAGGTGTGCGCCGGGCGCACCTGTCATTTGGCGCGCAACAGGGCCAAAACTTAAGGGTGCCAAAGCAGAATAGCGATGAAACGGGTCGTCTCCATCAGCCTGGGCAGCAGCAAGCGCAACAAACGGGTCGAGACCACGATCAGGGGCGAGCAGGTCGTCCTGGAACGGATCGGCGCCGATGGAGACCAGAAACGGATGAGGCAGTTGTTTCTGGAATATGACGGCCAAGTGGATGCCTTCGGTTTTGGCGGCGCAGACCTCGGCCTGGAAGTAAACGATCGCTACTTTCCGCTCCATTCGGTCCGCAACATCGTAGCCGGCATACAGTCGCCAGTTGTCGACGGCGGCGGTATTCGGACCGTAGTCGAGCGACAGACTGCGCAGCGACTGCAAAATCTCCTTCCCCCACATCCCAAGCGTGTGTTGTTTTGTGTCGCCGTGGGCCGCTATGCGATGGTGCGCGGCTTTGTGGACATGGGCTATCAGCCTCTGTTTGGCGACCTGGCTTTCGGGTTGGGGATTCCGGTTTTCTTACGAAGCCTGAGCACGCTCCATTTGCTGGCACGAATTCTGCTTCCGGTTATGTCCCGTCTTCCGTTTTCTTGGATCTACCCAACGGGGGAGAAACAGGAGCAGATCGTCCCGAAATTCGGGGCACAGTACAGTTGGGCCTCTGTCATTGCCGACGATTTCCATTACATCAGGCAACACTTGCCTTCGAACTTAGAGGGCAAGACAGTTGTGACAAACACAACGACGGACGAGGACGTGGCACTTCTCAGTGAGCGAGGTGTGTCCCATCTGGCTACGGTGACGCCGCGGCTGGATGGCCGCAGTTTTGGGACGAATGTGATGGAGGCGGCCCTTACAGCACTGGCGGGCAAAGGGCGCCCGCTTTCGACTGAGGAGCTGCGCACGTTGTTGGATGAGGAAGGGATGACTCCAAGCCTGTTTTCATTGACACAATAGGATTTGGGAATAGCAAAAATTTTAACCCGTGTGTGGTTTTGCGCGGTAGTAACGGGTTCATCTACATCGGCCCAACGAGGGCATTCACCGAAAGGGAGCAGCAATTGGCGACGAACAACAGGACCGTTTTGACGAATGCCGAATGCCTGGTAACGATGAACGAAAGGCGCGAGGAGATCGCGGACGGCGCGCTGGTTATGGAAGGTCCGCAGATCGTCTGGGTGGGCGCGACCGACGATCTGCCAATGGAGTACAGGGACGGAGCGACAGCGGACTCTTCGACTACTCATCTTGATGCGCGCGGGAAGATTGTCCTTCCAGGCTTCATAAATACGCACCACCACTTTTTTCAGACTCTGACGCGGGTGGTGCCGGCGGCGCAGAATGGCGTGCTTTTCGACTGGCTGCGCGCTCTGTTTCCGATTTGGTCTTGTATCGGTCCTGATGATGTGCATGTCAGCACGCAAGTGGCGTTGACGGAGCTACTGTTGAGCGGATGCACGACCAGCAGTGATCACCATTACCTGTGGCAAAACGGGACACGTCTGGACGACCAATTCGAGGCCGCTGAGGAGATCGGCGTCCGTTTCCATGGCGCGCGAGGCAGTGTAAGCCTTGGCGAGAGCAGAGGGGGGTTGCCGCCGGACTGGATGACGGAACAGGAACCCGACATTCTTGTCGAGTCCCGGAGATTGGTGGAAGAGTATCATGACGCATCCCGCTTTTCCATGCGACGGGTGGTAGTTGGCCCGACCAGCCCGTTCAGCGTAACGCAGGAACTGATGCGCGACTGCGCCGCCCTAGCCCGCTCCTTCGGGCCTGAGATGGATGTTCACCTTCACACACATCTGGCGGAGACGCTCGACGAACAAGACTTCTGCCTGGAGCGGTTCGGTTACCGGCCCGGAAGGTACGCGGAGGCAGTAGACTGGCTAGGCGATGACGTCTGGCATGCACATTGCGTTCATCTCAACGAGGAGGAGGTCGGTCAGTTCGCTCGTACCAGGACCGGGGCAGCACATTGCCCCACGAGCAACATGCGGTTGGCGAGCGGTATTTCCCCGGTGCGGGCGATGCGGGATGCGGGGGTACATGTGGGATTGGGCGTGGACGGCAGCGCCAGCAATGACGGCAGCAACCTGATGGAAGAGGTACGGCAGTGCCTGTTGCTGCAGCGGGTCATGGGCAACCCAAAGGGCATGACGGCGCGAGAGGCGCTGGAGATCGCCACCCTGGGCGGAGCGGACGTGTTGGGACGCGACGATGTCGGCGCGCTGATTCCGGGGATGGCCGCCGACGTGATCGGATTTGATCTGTCCGCGCTCACTTTTGCTGGCGGCATGGTTCATGATCCGGTAGCGGCGTTGGTATTCTGTTCACCGCAACCTGTCAGTTTCTCCTTTGTAAACGGGCGGCTCCTTGTGGAAGACAGTATTCCTCTTCACATTGACGTGCCGAAGTTGGCCGAGCGGCACAACAGGGCTGCTCTGGCGCTAATGCAACGGGCCGAGGGCAGTTAGCGGCTCTGTGTCCGTGGAGTGGGAGTAGGCTTGCCTCAGGGGGGATAACGTCTTCAGCCCTGCGCTTGCGCATCCGCATCTCGATGCGTATATTAGATTGCAGTTCCCAAAGGCAGCTTTGCCGTCTACGCAGATGCGCAGCCAAACAGTCATACTGACCCACGAACTGGCAGATTTTGATGCGCTGGCTTCCTTGCTGGGCGGGGCACTGCTCTTCCCCCAAGCGTTGCCGGTCCTGCCGTGGAAACTGAAGCGCAACGTCCAGGCCTTCCTTTCCCTGTATTCCAACCAGTTCCCTTTCATCGAGCCACGGCATCTGCCGCGGGGCGGTGTCGAACTGGCGATTGTCGTCGACACGCGGAGATTCAACGCGGTGAAAGGGATGGGCGAAGATACCCGACACCTGGTCATCGACCACCATTCGGCGGCCGAGCCGCTACCATCGGGTTGGGAGGTCTGGCAGGAGTCGCTTGGTCCTCATACGACGGGCGCAAACGCCACGCTGCTCGTCGAGCGGCTGATGCAGCAGAACAGGGGGCTTTCCCCTTTTGAGGCCACTCTGCTGGCTTTGGGCATTTACGAAGACACTGGAAGCCTCCTTTACCCCTCCACAACACATCGCGACATTCGCTGCGCCGCCTGGCTGGTCGAGCAGGGGGCCCGCCTCGAGGTGATGAGGCGTTTTCTGAATTTCCCTCCCACGGACGCGCAGAATGAACTGTCCATGCAGTTGACCGAGGACGCGGAGCACGTGACCGTCGCAGGCCAAAACGTTGTGATCGCCGTCGCGGACGCCCCAGACTACGAAGATGAGCTAAGTGGGCTTGCGCACAGGCTTAATGACCTTTTCAACGCAGATGCGCTTTTTGTTGTCGTTAACCTCAGGGATCACGTGCAAGTAGTGGCTCGGAGCAACACGGACGCAATCGACGTAGGCTTGGTCACCGAGCTTCTCGGAGGCGGCGGCCACAGGCGAGCCGCAGCCGCCTTGCTGGAAGGGAAGACTCTTGCGGATGTACGGGAGCGAATCGGGAGCCTGCTTCAAGAGCACGCGGGGTCGCAGGCAACTGTAGCAGAGATTATGAGCCGAGGCCGACCGCATACGCTGGACGACGGGATGTCAGTTGCCACCGCGATGGCATTGATGCAGCGATACGGCCATGAAGGGTTTCCGGTCCTGCACAGAGGAGACGACGGCCGCGACAGACTGGTGGGAATCTTGACCCGGCGGGAGGCAGACCGCACGCTCGGCCACCGGCTGGGTAAGCTGCCGGTCCATAAGGTGATGCGTCAAGGCGACTATACAGTTCGCGAGGACGCGGCTGTCAGTACACTTCACAAGATCATGATTGAGAGCGGTTGGGGGCAAATTCCGGTTGTGGATGCCAGAGGCGAAATGGTCGGGATTGTTACCCGTACGGACCTACTCAAACTTTGGGGGGAAGAGAGAGAGGCCTCGCCAAGGGTCCCGGACGTAAGCCGAGAGTTAGGAGAGATCCTTTCGGAGAGCCAGCACCGGCTTCTATGGTTGGTCGGAGAGACTGCTACCGAGATGGGGCATGCCGTGTATATCGTCGGTGGCTTCGTTCGGGACCTGCTTCTAGGGGGCTTCGACGGCTCTGTCGGGGCTGGTTTCCTGGACATGGACCTGGTGGTCGAGGGCGATGCCATTGAACTCGCGGCGCGCATACAGAGCAGGTGCGGTGGACGGGTAGTCAGTCATGCTCGTTTCGGCACTGCCAAATGGATTCTGGACGAGCCAGACTATCCGATGACGTGGCCGGGCGTGGCGGATGCTGGCGAGGAGGGTGATCAGGGCAAGTTGCCAAGTCATCTCGATTTCGTTACGGCGCGAACCGAGTTCTATACAGAGCCAACGGTCCTGCCAACGGTTGAGCAGGGCAGCATCAAACTTGACCTGCACCGGAGGGATTTTACGGTCAATACGCTGGCGGTTGCTCTGACTCCAGACCGATGGGGCGACCTGCTAGACTTCTATGGCGGTCTGTCGGACTTGAGGACCGGGATTGTGCGGGTCCTGCACAGTCTGAGTTTCGTGGATGACCCGACAAGAATTCTGCGCGCTGTGCGTTATGAACAGAGGTTTCGGTTCCGAATCGATGCGCGGACTCAGGAGCATCTTCTGGATGCGGCGCCGCTGCTTGGGCGCGTTACAGCGGCGCGAATTCGGCAGGAGCTGGACCGGATATTCCAGGAAGAGAGACCGGAAGATACGGTTCAACGTTTGGACGAATTGGGCATTCTCAGCCGGATACATCCTGCATTGCGGGCTGGCGCGTCCTTTGCCAGTCGTAGCGCATCACTTCGGGATTCCCTAATGGCGGGGAGGCCAGTGGAGGCAGGCAGTGGGGGTGACTGTACTGACGGCAATTCAGCTAGAACGATTGCAGGTCAGCTGCAACTGGACGGTACGCCGGTGGAACGACTCTATTGGGGTCTTCTCATATTCGATCTGCTGCCGGTAGAGAGCAAAGACGAAGGCAAGGCGTCACCGATCGAAAAGGAACTGAGCGAAAGGCTGCGGCTACGAGGAAGAACACAGGGCCTGATGCGCCAGCTCAGGATGGTCAAGAAACACCTGCCGCAATTGACCGACGTACAGCAACGGCCAAGTGAAGTTGTGGCTATTCTCGACCGGGCGCAGCCGGCTGTGTTGCTGCTGCTATCGCTTGTGGAGGCGAATCCCTTGCTGCACAGGCGGTTGAACTGCTATGTGCATAGATGGCGGCACATTCGCCCGGCGCTGGATGGAAGAGACCTACTGCAGATGGGATTGCCTCCGGGACCTGGGTATGGGCAGATCATGCGCAGATTACGCAAAGGCCTTCTCGATGGGGAGATCGAGGCGGGTGAGGCTGAACGCAAACTGGCAAAATCGATGGTAATAGAAATGCTGGAGGCAGCCTGAACGGCGCCACCAGCGTTCACAAGGGAGCCTACCATGAAAATCACGGCTATCAGACCAGTTTTTGCGCAGGGGGAGCGGCGCACGTTTGTCTTTGTAAAGGTCGAGACCGATCAGCCAGGGCTGGTGGGCTGGGGCGAGGCGACGGTTGAGGGGAAACCGCGAGCAGTGGCCGGCTGTGTACAGGACATGGAACCGATGATCCTGGGTTTCAGTCCACTTGAGGTGGAACATTGCTGGCAGGTGCTCTATCGCAGCGGCTTCTGGCGACAGGGCGTTATCGGTCTGTCCGCTCTTTCGGGGATCGATCAGGCCTTGTGGGACATCAAGGGCAAGGAGGCTGGCAAGCCGATCTATGAGCTACTGGGCGGGAAGGTACGGGACCGCGTGCGGATGTACACGCATTTTGGCGGCGATACGCCCGAGGCGATGGCGGAGAGCGCGCTTTCCAAGGCGGCAAAAGGTTGGGACGCGGTCAAGACGGTCCCGATTCCTATTACGAACATCCTGGATGGGCCGAGTGTGTTGGATGAAGCGGAGGCCGGGCTGAGAGCAGTGCGGGAGGCGGTCGGCAACGGGGTGGATATTCTGTTGGACATGCACGGGCGGGTTACGCCGCAGATGGCGATACGGTACGCTCATCGATTTGAGCCATACTATCCGTTTTTCATGGAGGAGCCGGTGCAGGCGGAGAATCCGGCGGCGATGGCGCAGGTAGCCCGCGCAACCAATATTCCGATTGCCACGGGCGAGCGTCTGTTTACGCGCTGGGGCTTTCGCGAGATTCTTGAGACTGGCGCGGCAAGCCTGCTCCAGCCGGACGCTTGCCACGCCGGCGGCATCAGCGAGATCCGGCGCATCGCGGCGCAGGCGGAGGTCTATTATGCTGGTCTCGCCCCCCACAACCCTTACGGCCCGGTCTCGACAGCGGCGTGCGTCCATGTGGATTTCACGACGCCCAACTTTGTGATTCAGGAAATGGTTGACCCTGACGATATGCCTCTCTCAATGACGGAGTTCGTCGTCGAGCCTCTGACGGTCGTTGACGGCCACGTTTTGCCGCCTGAGAAGCCGGGTCTAGGCGTCGAGGTGGACGAAGCCGCCTGCGCCCGCCATGCGCCGGACTTCGGTTCCGGGGAGTTGCGGAGCTTCTCCCGGTCCTATCTTGCCCGCCACCGAGACGGCGGGATCGCGGACTCCTAATTCTTGTTCGCGCCGTGCGAAGACGGACTTTTCTACATAACCCGAGGCGAACTAACTCATGGCCCCGATTCTCTCCGGCAAACGTATCGTGCTAGGCATCAGCGGCGGCATCGCGGCCTACAAGGCGGTGACGCTGGCCAGCCGACTTACACAGGCCAATGCGCTGGTGGACGTGATCATGACCCATTCGGCGGCGAAGTTCGTTGCGCCAGTGACGTTTCAGTCGATCACGCAGCGGAGCGTTGCGACCGACACTTTCGAATTCTGGCATGATGCCGGAAGGTTGCGCATCGGGCACGTGGCGCTGGCCCACGCAGCGGACCTGTTCATCATCGCGCCGGCGACGGCCCACACCATTGCCCGCCTTGCCCTCGGTTTGAGCGACGATTTGCTGAGTATCACGGCGCTTAGTTACAAGGGTCCGATGTTGCTGGCGCCGGCGATGGAGACCAATATGTGGACGCATCCGGCAACGATGCGTAATGTGCAGACTTTGCAGGACTGGGGGGTCGATTTCATCGGGCCGGCCGAGGGACGGCTGGCGTCAGGGGAGGTGGGCGAGGGTCGCGTCGCGGAGCCGGAGGAGATCTTCGAGGTCGCGTGCAAAGTCATCGGTCGGGGGGGACCACTGGACGGGCTGCGGGTGCTGATCACGGCGGGCGGGACACGGGAGCCGATCGATCCGGTAAGATTTGTGGGCAATCACTCCACCGGGAAGATGGGGGCTGCTCTGGCGCGTGCGGCGCGTGATCTTGGCGCGGATACCGTACTCGTGCATGCTCCCTTGTCGGTGCCTCCTCCCGGCGGGATCACGCTGGTACCGGTACACACGGCCCAGCAGATGTATTCGGCAGTCATGGAAGAGCTGTCCGAGACGGATGTCCTTATCGGCGCGGCGGCGGTGGCCGATTACCGGCCGACTAATAGCGCCGACTACAAGCTGAAGAAGTCGCCGCAGCATCAGGCCATTTCATTGGAGAGGACGCCGGACATTCTACATGAGGTTGGAGTCAAGCGGGAGGATGACGGTCCGGGCCCGGGTCTTGTCATCGGTTTCGCTGCGGAGACTAACGATCTTGAGGCGAACGCCGTCGACAAGCTGAAGCGGAAGAACCTCGATCTCGTCGTACTCAATGATGTGAGCGCTGCGGACAGCGGCTTCGCTGTCGATACGAACCGAGTTACATTGTTTGAGCGCGGGGGACACCGGGAAGCCTGGCCGCTTATGAGTAAGGACGAGGTCGCCCAAGCTATTATGCAGCGGGTTGTCGTGCGCTTGGGGAGGCTGGACTGGAAAAGGTCTCAGCATAGAGGAGAGGACGGTTTAACTTAACGCTGGTAATCAGTCAGCAAGACAGTTTACATGAGTCTTGCGAACTTTAGACAACGTGCAGAGTTTCCCGTTATGGCACTCACTAACAAACAAGAGCGGGAGATCGCGGGTGCGCTGGAGGAAGTCGATCCTGCGCAGATTTCTGTAACGCGGACATTTTCGTCGGCGCAACGATCGCAGCAAGGACTCTCGATGATAAGGATCGCTGAGGAAGTTGCCTCCTATCGTTTACGGACACTCCGGCCCGATTTGACTGAAGGAATGTCGCTCGGACTAGCGCGCAAGGCAATTGTGGGAGGGAGGGAGGCGGTGGCAGAAGACCCGCACCACGAGTTCGGAACTTTCGTTCGGGAGGTTCTTGATGCGCTTGAAGAGACGGGCGTCACGTATTTGGTGGGAGGAGCCGTTGCCGTTTGGGGATGGGGAGAGGCCAGAACGACGCGGGGTTTTGATGTCGTAGTTGATTTGCCGGGGGAGCAGATGGCCAAGTTTTCCGAGGCGTTGGAGGCCAGGGGGATGCTCGTCCCTGTGGAAGTAATTCTCGACCTCTACATTTCGCCGGCGGACTTGCCAATCAACGCTATCCACAAACCAACAGGCTACAAGCTGGAAGTTTTCCTGCTGCGACCCGAAGATGCGCTTCGGGCAAGTGCATTGCAACGTCGGCTGCTAGTCGACTTCGGTCCGGGAATAGGCGAGGCCTATGTCCATACGCCTGAGGATCTGATCCTCAATAAGCTTCAGTACTACGGTCTGAGCGGCCAAACCAAGCATATCCGTGACATCGGCATTATCGTCGCCACGGTGGGTGATGACAGTCTTGAACAGGACTACCTTTTGCAGTGGATTGACAGGCTGGATCTGACTGAGATCTGGCTGGAAATCAGGAAGCAGTTGATGGGACCAGATGGCTAGTACGGGGGGTCAGCCGGGCCCTCGTAGCCACACATGCCTATCCGCGGTGAGTTTACGACAGGTAGGAACATCTCATCTTCATGCAAATGCCCCTTCGAGTGCCGGTCACAAAACAGGAAAGGCCTGTCACCCCATAGGCATTCTGTGCATATCCATTCTGCCTGTAGGTGGCAGGCCGTGCATTTCATCGTGGGCATATTGTTGCGCGCTAACATCCGAATGGGATTGCCTGACCAGTTACCTGAACGCACAGCAATTGCGGAAATCAGCAGTTTGCTTGGGGTGCCGAAGTCATACTTGTATTCCGCCTCTGTTCCCAACTCAAATGCGTCGGCGATCCGTGCGGACATTCTCCTGGTTTCGACGATTGCCCAATCGATTTCAGTCTGTCTATCATAGTAGATTTCGTTGATTAGAAAGTGGCTCAAGTGGCCACAACACTCCAGCCAAATGGCCCTCAGGTAGTGATCCAACTGGTCAAGAGTGGCCTGGCCTGCAATTTCCAGGTGCAGCCAATAGTCGGAGGTCCATACATCCTTGATCAGCAGGTGAAATATCTCCTGCCGTTTCCCTGACCCCTTTGCAACAGATTCGATTGCGCTGGCACGCTGGGCACACGTCCCTAAATGACGGGTCATTCCCCAGCGAGTGTATGCCTTGCCACAGAATTGACAGTTTCCCCTTATTGCCCTACTTCGCGCCATTTTTTCTCCTTTGCTTGCCAGGGCTGAATTCGGAGTATGAGTCGGTCCAGTCACATCTCATTCTTCGCTGATCTCTACCAGAATCCGATCGGTTCCTGTCCGGCCGAAGGTTTCGGGTGCGTACATTTCCTCTGCCTTGGCGGGTGGTGCAACGAAGGCTCCTGGGGTTGTTGCACGGGCCAAGTAGGTGTACTCGTATACGCCAGCCCACAGAAGTGAGGTGAAGGCCTCGGCGCGTTCGTCGCGCAGGTTCTGGTGTTGATACCAGCTGCCCCACCAGCGGCGTCCGGTCCGAGACCTGTTGGAATCTTGCGGGGGATCGGCGGTTACGGCCAGATCCGGGTTGGGAATTTCCAGGCCGGCAGGCAGGGGATCCACCAAGGCAACGTGGACTCGACGCGAAGGGGCCACCATGGTCAGCTTGACGCGTACGCGGGCACCGGCTCGGATGTGCCAGACGCCGTCTTCACCGCGACTTACATCGGTTGGATCATCGACGGCTTCGTAGATGCGTTCAACGGTGAAGCCGTGGTTGGCCGGCCCCAAGCTGAGGTCGACGGGGGCGTAGCGCAGGCCCAGCCGATAGTAGAGCCGGCCCTGGCCCTCTTTTTGGATCAGCAAGGGCAGGTCGTCCTCGGCGTTACCCGAAATTTCGTGTACGAACTGCATTGGCAGGTCAAGGCCTACGTTGTCGGTCGTACGACCCTGGAAGGCGCGGCTGGCGGCGAACTGCTCACCGAGCCAGATTCTGGCGACGAAATCGGGCGTCTGGGATTCGAAGGTCTGGAAATACCGGTCCATGGCCAGGAGCACCCAAGCGTTTTCCTGGGTATTGCTCCAGCGGCCGGCGGTACGATGGCCCAGCAGGCCGCGTACAAGCTTGGTGATCAGGTCGCTACCGGGTTGATCGACGACAAGCGCTTCCAAGAGGACTGCATCGGCACGGCGGCTTGAGTGGAGCAAGAGGTAGTCGCCGTCGCTATAACCGGAGGCAACTGTTGCTGTGCCAGCTGTCTCGGTCACACGGTTGGTGATGAATCTCCGCATTTCGGTAACGGTCGATTGCGAGGCAGTGTCGTCGGTCAGGACGTAGAGCAGCCAGCCGACGCTTTCGAGGGAGAGGTTTTCCAGTCCCGCCTCCCTTATCAACGCTCGCGCTTTGGAGGGATCGTCGTCTCTGAGCAGTTTGCGTACATAAAGGGCATAGGAGGAGAGACCGCGGCGGGCATCGATACCGTACCAGGAAGGGAACTGTTGCTCGATATTGCGAAGATAGTCGAGAGAACGGCTCACCGTATCGTCTGGCACGGTGTACCCTTTCAGACGGGCGCGGGCGAGGGCGTGTGCGACATGGACGCTGTGGAAGGGCCAGATTTCGCTACCGCGCCGCCAGATGGGGAAGCCGCCTCCGTAATCCTGCATCGCCTGCAAGGTCTGGATGTCTGCGGCCATGGACTTATCGATTTCGTGCGGAGCAGGCAGACCTGCGGCGTCGAATGCGGCGAGCACATCACGCAGCGCGGCCACGGCAAGGATGCGTGAGGCGATCTGCGAGGATGAGTCGAACGGGTAATTGACCAGGTAGAGGAATGCATCGGTCAGTGTCTGCAGAGCGGTGGAGGAAAGCGTCACTTCGAGGCCACCGTAGTCAGGAATTGCGCCGGCGGGCGGGCGAACAGGTTGCAGGACGGTGCCACTGTCGTCGATTTCGCCGTAGACGGCGAAGGCTTCGGTGGTCGCGGGCGTGAAGACGGGCAGACTTATCTCGGCGGCGTCGGCAGTGGATGGATGGTTGGCGTCGACGGCGCCGAACTGGAAGCGGGACGTGCCGGCGCTGGCTGTGGTTGTTGGGAAGCGTAGTTCGACGCGGTCATTGGCAGGCACTGTCACCGCGTAGCCGTCGACTCCCGCCACTGCGCCCGCTTCCATCAGATTGGCGTTTGAGGCACGGACGATTGCATGTGCCTCAATAGCCTCGTCGGTCTGGTTTTGCAGCACGACAGGCAGCTCGAAGCTGTCGCCGAAGTTGAGGAATCGGGGGGCGGAGGGACGCACCATCAGGGGCAGACGGGCGGTCATGTTGGATTCGCCGGCACCGAAGAAGCGGCCTCCGGCGACAGCGACAACCATCACTCGGTAGCGGGTCAAGTTATCAGGCAACTTGACCAGTACGGTGGCGCGGCCGTCCTGGTCTGTATGAACTTCGGGCGCGAAGAGGGCTAACGGGTCAAAGTTCAGCCGGGCGTGTATTGACGACCCGCCGCTATCGCCGGCACCTCCTTCTTCGGCCGATTCATCGGCCATGGCCATTTCTGCCATTGCGGGGGCTGCCATTACCATGGACCTTGACTGCTTCATTGTATGTGGGGATTGGGGCGTTCCGGTCGGCGCGGGCGTTTCGCCCTGTAGGGACAAGTGGCTAGCAAGCAGGAGGTCGTTGCGGTTGTGATGATCGTAAACGCCGCGACCGCGGTCGCTGTAGAAGACAGTCACGGGGTCAATGAGTTGGTAGCCGGTCAGGGCGAGGATTGCCTCGTCGACTACTACCACGGCGAATTCAGCGCCGGCCACAGGTACGCCGCTGGCGTCATTCACCGTCACATCGATCATTGTTTCTGCGCCGGGCTCCAGGCGGTCTTCCCTGGGCTGCGCATCGACGTGGAGCGTGCGACTCAGCGGCGGAATCGTCAGATTGAGCTTGCCGCGCGCATAGGCGGGGCGTCGGGGAAGTCCCGTCAGCGCGGTACCGGCATCGTCGACACGCTCGCCTGCCCCCACAAGATCCACCTGCAGATGGATGTTGGGTATGTGGTCTTCTTCGATTGGCACGTGCAGGGTGTAGGTAGGACCTTCCATGGTGAAGCGCTGGCTGGAGACCAGGCCATCGCGCCGTAGAGTCAGGAGACCCTCTGCGGGGTAGAAGGGGGCCTGCACCAGGATTTCGGCCATGTCACCCGGGGCATAGTCTTCGCTGTCGGGAATGAGCTGCAACTCCTCCCGTTCCAGGTTAGCGCTGGGCGGGCGCTGACCGCCGGTCACCCAGCGGGTCAGTTCGGTACGGTTGAGTCGCCCGGCGCCGTCGGTGACGGTAGCGGTGATCCGGTACTCCCCGCCGACTGCGGTATCAAAGGAGCAGGAAGCGAACTCAAGATCGGTGTCGCTTTGGTCAGAGACGGAGGTCGTCTTGACAGTGCATTCCTGCGTTTCCTTTTCCACCTGATGCCAGTTGCCTTCGCGATAATCCCAGTCCAACAAAGCTGCTCTAACGTTCGCGCTGTGCCCTTCGACGGCAGTTCCATCTATATCGGTTACCACTATTTCGACAGACAAGGGCTCGCCCTGTTCCACGAAGTAGCGCGCTGTGCGCAGGCCGATGTATAGGTCGGCGGGATGGAGCAGGAGACCGGCGCCGCTACTCCAGGCCTGGCGATTGACGTCGATGACTGTCGCCGTAGCGTCGACGTGCGTAGGGAAAGGCCTGGCCTCACCCCTGTTGCCTGCGTCAGAAGCAGGTTCGTCGCCGGGTGAGAGGAATTCGATACGGAGGACGTGCTGGCCGGAGGCGTCGGTGCGGGAGCTGAAGGATGCGCGACCGAGGTAGTCTGTATGTCCGGGATAGCCCCACCACGGGAGCCATTTGCCGAAGACAAAGTCGGACCAGTTGGGAGGTTCATAGGAAGCTTCCGAGGCCTCGACGTCCCAGCTCAGTTCGGCGCTGGGTAGCGGGCCGCCGGCAAAGTAGGTGGCGCTGACGGTCGCGAGAGCGTGGCCGCCGGCGATGTGAGGGCCTTCGCTGACGGTGGCGCTGACTTCATATTCGGGCCGGCGGAATTCCTGAATTTGAAAAACGTGTTCGTAGCGGGACTCGTAGTCTTCGTCGAGGTCGGACTGCATTTCGATCCAGGCGTAGCCCAAATTGACGTTGTCCGGCAGGTCAAACTGAAAGTGGAAGCCGCCCAAGGGGTTGATTTTGGCGCTGCCCATGTGAATCTGGTTGTTTGACGCATCGCGAACAGTATAGTCGAGTTCGGACGCCGCTACTTCGGGCAGAAGGCTCAGGTCGCCCTCAGGACTACGTTCAGTTTTACGCAACCAACCTTTTACGCTGACCGTTTCGCCCGGTCGGTACATCGTGCGGTCATCAAAGACATAGTAGCGAATGTCTGCGCGCTCGGCGCGCTGCTGCCAGCCGTTCCAGCCGGTATCGGTCCTGTAGTATTCGTAGCGGTTTTCGGGGAGAAAGGTTACGTCATCGCCGCGGCGGGCGATGAGCAGTTGGGAGCTGTCGCGGGTCAACCTCAAACGGGCCGTGCCGGTCTCGTCGGTGACTTCCTGTACGTCTTGCGGCCAGAGAGTGACTTCAACACTGCTGAGCGGCGCACCGTCAGTCAGGCTGTTTGCCCAGACGAACATCTCGTCGGCGTCGACGAAGGCATCGAGACCTATTTCGGTCACCTGGACCCAGCTGATGATTCGCGTCTCCTGCAGCTGCCGGTTAAGGAGGGCTGACAGCATTCCGCCCTCGGGTTCAATGTACAGGATTATGTGGCCGGTGCCGCCGTCAAGCGTTGGGGTCAGATCGATCGCGGTTTCGATCACAGTGTCGAATTGACGGTTGATCTCCACCTTGCGCTCCATGACCAACTCGCCGGGAGGTTCGATCTGGTCGTCGCGCCAGCGGTTGCTGCGCCACTGCTGGTATTCAACGAACTGCTCCGGGGCGACGCGATAGGCGCGCACATTTACCGCATACAGATTGACCGTGTAAATGGGAAACGTCGGTTTACCATAGGGGTCAAGTATGGTAATCGGACCGTGGCTGCCTGCGGCAAGGAAGGCCTCCATGGGTCCGATGGTGAACTGGGCCTGGGCGTCTTGGCCGAGTGACTGGCCGAAAATGTCGGTCAGACCGGAGGCGATGGTCACGTCGTAGGTGGTTCTTGCGTTTGTGTTGCCAACGATCCAGATTGAATCGCCAAATATTTCATAGGAGGCGTAGCCGAGCTCGGGCTCGATCGTTATCAGTGATGGGTCGAAAGACTCGGAGTCGATAGGATTGTTAAAACGCAGGGAGAGAGGGGTATTTGGCGGGCACTGGGCACCACCCCAAGCACACTCCCGTTGGCGGAGGACAAAAGGGCCGGGGGTCTTGAAGCTGAAACTTTGGGGATGGGCCGTAACCAGAGGTCCTTCGGCGGACGGGGTGCCAGGGGTGAAGGTGACAGTCACGGTTGTGTCCGAAGGCAGAGTTTCATCGGACAGGAATGCCAGCCACCTGTTCTCGGTCGACCTCACAGCCAAGCGTCGGATGCGCGGGTCGGCGGCGATTTCATCCTGGGTTGCCATGCGGACGTTGAATCGGCTGCCCTGTGCGGTCACCTGTGTATGCTCAAGCACTTTGGCAGGATCGATGTCCTGTTCGAAGGAGGCGAAGAAGACGGGTTCGCGCCCGACTGGGCCGCCGGTCGGCCAGGCGTATTGGAGGGACGGCGCTGGCGTACGGAAGGTCCAGCTAACAGGCTCTGCCAGTTTCGTCCCGTTTGCTGACGGGATTCCTTCAGGAATGGAGGCAGAAAACTCGGTTGCCATGGGCATTCTGGCAGATCCGTCGGCGCCGGGTTCGAACAGGAGAGTCCGGGTTCCGACCCAGCGCCAGCGGCCGGGCACAGTTGGTTTTAGCTCGACCGGGATGTCCCCTGCAGCCAGCTCCTTGTGGCTGGTGAGGGGAACCATGGGGAGGCTGAAGGTTACGCTCAGTTGGGGAGCGAGGGGGATTTCCCCTTGCGGTGCAAAGCGGAGGACGGACAGAGGCGCGCCGGCCTGCGTGTCGAGGGGCGACTCTGCCTGCGGGGGAGGAAAAGGCAGCTCCACCTCCTGGCCGGGGCGCGGGGGCGGCAGGCTCTGGTCAGGGAGACGCACGTGGGCGATGTCACCCTCTTCCTCCTGGAAGGGAGGCAGGCGATTCAGCAGGGCTTGGATCTGTTCCGGTGACAGAGGCGTCGTTTCGGCGAGGGGAGGGCGGGTCTGGCTGCCGTCCCAGTCGCGCCGGCCTTCGCTCAGGGCAAACGGCGGGGAAGCCTCTTCATCGAATTCCTGCTCTAAAGGGTCGGCGAATTCGACCGTGAATGCGTCGACAGACGGGTCCGGTTCTTGCATTACTGACGCCCCGGTCCTGCCTATCGACAGTTCTTCCGGCGCGCTCGTGCCACATCCGAGAAATGTGAAAACCAGCAGAAGCGGCGGTAAGAGTCGGAGGATCCGTTTGGACATGGCTCCATGCTCCTTAGAGGACGGCCCGGCGAGTTTCACCAGCGTAGTCCGAGACCAGAAGTGTACAGCCCAGCAGGTGGCGGCAAGGCGCTACAAGAATCAGGCACCAAGGTTGTTAAGTAGAATCTCGAAGAACTCCGCGCCAAGGTAGGCGGCCAGCGCGTGCTTTATGATCTTGCCGCTGATAACCACAGTGAGAAACTGCAGGACGGGCATGCGCAGGGCGCCGGCGAGGATACCTGCGAAGTCGAATATCGGCAAGGGTAGAACGGCAAGAATGAATAGGGCGGGAGAGGTAAAGCGGGTGGTCATTTTGTGGAGGAAGGCGTTGAACCTTCCCTCGCTGCTGACGAAATTGCGGCCGGCTTTGCCGGCCAGGTAGCCCGACAGCTCTCCCAGCCCGCTGCCGAAGCCGGCAACGATGCCGAGGAGGACGGGGTTCAGGTGAGCGCCCAGGGCGAGGATGAGGGCCAGGCCAGGGGCGGGCAGAATTACGGTCGCGCTTCCGATCAGGCTGATAATAAAACTGCTCAGGTATCCCCACTGGCTGAACCGCTGCACCAGCTCTTTCTGTGTTCCCAGCCAGAATGCACCAACGACGATCGCAAGGATTCCGATAATCTGAAGAGCCGTAATCCACGGATTGGGCCTTGAAGCGTTGCGGTCGTCTTCCCCGGATTCGTCAGGGAGGGTCGGACCGGCGGTGCCCTTCTGGCCACGGGCCTCACTTTGAATCAGTTGAGCGTCTCTTGTCGAATTCATAGTTTTGCTCGCGTCTGAGTCCTGCTGTCACCGTCAGAGAGAATGGGAGCGAGGACTCGTTGTTGCTCTTCGTGATCAGTGCCTGTGTAACTCCGGTAGACTTCGGTTTGTTCCTAGCCGGGGCCTCTCAGGCTCTACGGCATGCGGCACTATGGGGGCCGCGAGGTCTTCTGCTCTTTCAGGTGGGCAGCGAGTCGTCCTCACCCCGCGATTGAAGAAAGAATGGCGAAGGAAGCTGAGTCCAGGCAACACCTGGACTATCCACATCCCAGCTGACCAGCACTGGGAGTGGCGGGCGGTAGGGTGCGGGTCAGAGCGCTCGCGGTCATTCCCCTTCTTCAATTTCGACTGTTTCCAGCAGGTCGCCTGGGGATGTGGCTGCCCTCGGTTCACGCAGCGAGATCGAGAAGAGGACATCCATGCCTTCTACCACTTCGCCGAAGATCGTATGGTTGCCGTTGAGCCAGGGCGTTTCGGCAAAGGTGATGAAGAACTGGCTGCCGTTGGTATTGGGCCCTGCGTTAGCCATTGCGAGGAGGCCGGCGCGATCGAACTGGAGATTGTCTACAATTTCATCCTGGAATTGATAGCCGGGTCCTCCCGCGCCGGTATTGGAGGGATCCCCGCCCTGGGCCATAAAGTTCTCCAATACCCTGTGAAAGTGGGTGTTGTTGTAAAAGCCGTCACGGGCCAGGAAGACGAAGTTGTTGACGGTAACCGGTGCTTCTGCGGCAAACAGTTTAATTCTTATGTCACCCTTCTCGGTCTTGAAGACTGCGTAGTATGCGGCTTCCGGATCGATGGTCATTTCCGGACCCGTTTCGTACATGCCATTGCGGTCGGCGGGTTCCAGGGCGGCGGCGGCGCCTCCTGCGGCTTCCTGAGATTCCTGAGGTGCTTCCGTGGGGGCGACACAGGATGAGAAAGCAAGGGCGAAGAGTACCAGAAGGCAGGCCGCGCAGGTTCCAGGACGCTGGACTAAGCCTGCGGCTAAGTTTGAGAAAGGGGCTCCTTCCGCCCAGCCACAACTCACAGAGAACGGATTGGTGCGACAGAATGTGTACCGGGACGAATCTTCGGCATTGTGTGGCTTACGATTGGGAACAGAGAACAAAGTCATCTCCTTTTTGAGACAGGTTCGTTGAGGTCAGCTTGGGCGCCGGCATCCGGACAGCGGTCAGTTATTCTGGAATTCGAGTTTCCAAAGAGCGAAAACTGCCAGCGCGCATGCAGCCAGCCCGATAATGAGGGCTTCCTGCAAGTTGGCTTGTGTCAAGAAAATGGAGGCCAGGCCCGTTCCTCCCGCTATAAGATAACACAGAAGGACCGCTTCGCGTTGACTTCCCGTTCGGCGGGCGAGCCTGTGGCTGACGTGATCCTTGCCCGGTGTGGTGAGGGGATTCTTGCCGCGGCGCAGGCGGCTGAAGAAAACGAGGGCGGTGTCGAAGACGGGCAAAGCCATTACGAGAATGGGAATCATCCAGGTAATGCTTGCTGTATTGGCGGGGAAGCGCAGCTTGATGCCGACGGCGGCGAGGAGGAAGCCGAGGAACAGGCTGCCCGTGTCCCCCATGAATACGCGAGCGGGATTCCAGTTGTAGACAAGGAAACCGATGCAGGCGCCGAAAAGCGCAGCAGCCAGAGTCCCCACGAGATACTGATCGCTCATGGCTGCAAGGAGGGTGAAGTAGGCGGCAGCGATGGTGGCAACGCCGCTGGAGAGTCCGTCCATATTGTCCAGCAGGTTAAAGGCGTTGGTTATTCCGACCACCCAGAAGAGGGTCAGGACAATGTCCAAGATGCCGTCAAATAACCGGACCTGGACGCCAGAGAGGATGAGAATGGAGGCTGCGGCGACCTGAAATAGCAGCTTGAGATAGCTTCCCAAGCCGCGGCTGTCGTCGAGTGCGCCGACAATACTGACCAGGGTGGCGCCGACAAAGATCCCCACGACTTCGTTGACATAGCTGCGTTCGCCCCAGAGGGCGAGGGCGGCGATAAAGGCCACATAGATGGCAGCGCCACCCATCAGGGGAACGGGAGCGCTGTGAATCTTGCGCGATGAAGGCTGGTCCAGGATACCCAACTTCAGGGCGACATAGCGCACCAGAGGCGTGCCGCCGATGGCAAAGACCAGAGCGCTTGCTGCCATGAGAAGAAAGGAACTCATGATTCCACCACAGTTCGGTAGCCAGGACGGCTATTTGAGAGAATCGACAAATGACTGGATTGCGGCCTTCTCGCTTTCGGGCGCCAGGGACAGAGCGGCTTCTGCGAACTGGCGAGCCTGCTGGTTGTCGCCGAGCTCGGAATGCAATGAAGCCAGCTGGAAAGGAAAGCGGTGGTCGTCGGGGGCGAGTTCCATGAGGCGGTGCAGAATGCCGGCTGATTCCTGGGGTCGCCCATTTTCTGCACGCACTTCGGCGACCAGGCGGTAGGCGGCGATCACCATATCTCTGTGACCAAAGCCGCTCTCAATCAGGGAAACGGCCTCGTCGGCCCAACGGGATGCCTCGACGGGGCGATTGAGCGAGCGCGAAAGAACGATCAGATTGCGGGCAGCATTGAGGTCAGTGGGGTGGATTTCGAAAGATTTCGAAATCGTCTCATATGCGCCGACCAGGTCACCTGCGTTCGACTGCGCCGATGCTTTCAGGGTGAGCAAGGCCAGGCTATTGGGCAGTTTTTCCAGACCCTGGTCCAGAATACGGGACAGTTTCTCTGACGCGTTCTGCTGGGCATACAGCTCCGCGAGCAAGGCATAGGTGTTTTCAAAGCGGTCGTCCAAGGTCAGACTGTGTTGAAAGGAGGCTTCCGTCTCGTCGAACCGGAGCATCGAGGCCAGGATCTGGCCGCGTTCGTTCCACAGATGGGCAACATTCGGACTCAATGATAGGGCGGCGTCATAGTACTGCAGGCTCAGTTCCAGTGCCTGAGTTAGTTCTTGCTGGTCTTGGGAAAGGGCGGACCAGCGCCGGTGCAGGCGGGCAAGATTGGCGGTGTGGTCGGTGTTGAGCGGATTAACTTCCTGCGCCTCCTGGAGGACGGTCCTGGCGGCAGAGAGGACTTCGGCCTGACTCAGTCGAGATATCTTATCGGCATCAAGATTCAGAATGTCCTCAAGCGACGGTTCGGCTGGAAGGGCGGAGGCACCTTCTGCGGGGGCGTGCACCGCTCTTTCGAGCAGGCTTCGGCCCAAGAAAAGCATGTAGTAGTCCTCTCTTGGCCGTACGGCCAAGGCACGACGGTACAGGTCTGAACTCTCCACCCATGCCCCTGCGGAGTCAAAACTCTGGCCCTGTTTGTAGAATACGTCGGCACGCACTTGTGCTATGTTGACGCCTCCTATGATGAAAAAGATGATGGCTGAAAGCAGAGTGCCGGCGCCGACGGTGGTCAGTCCCCGCCCCAGCCAAGCGCGCTTTGCTTCGGCCAATGCGCGCCATGCCAGGAAAACTCCTGCCAGAAGGCACCAGAGGACGATTAACCAAGCAAACAGGCTGTAGTGACTGGCGATATGGTTGAGCTGTTCAGCTACAGAGCCGGTTCTGGCGCCGGGAAGGAGCCGGGCGGCGTGGACCAGCCCGTAGATCAGCCAAGCTGCGAGCAGCAGGAGGCCGTAAAGGGCTGCCGTACGGACCAGAAGGCGGCCATATCTTACGCTGTCGCGGCGATTCGCTGATCTATTGCGGAGGCGGGGCGATGAGGGGCTTACTTCGGCACGCCGCCCTAGCTGGACAGATGGGAGATGAAAGGTGGCTGCGGTGGCGCCGAGTCCAGTCGCGACAATCCAGGTAAATACGACGATCCAGAGGATTTCGGAGAGGCCACCGGCGGGCGAAGCCTGGGATGAGGTGCCCAATCCAGCAAACAGTATGGAGAACGGATTCGAGCGTCCCAGGAGATTGAAGGTAAAGAGAAAGACCAGGGTCAACATCATGAGAATGTCTGGAAGAATGGTCGCGGGAAGGCCGATGTTCCAGTTGAAGGGGGAGGGTCTGTCCTGACGGCGACGACGGCGCGGTTGTGCACGCGTCGAAGTCTTCCTGTCATTCGAGCGCACATTTTGCCAGCCATCGGGTGCAGGTTGACCGGTCGAAGGGTCGCCGGGTGCAAATGGTTCGGGGAGAAGCCAGCGCATGCCAAGGGCAAGCAGCAGAGCAACGAAGATCCAGAAGTAGATGCGGGTGGCAGCGATTGCGATCCCGAGATGAATCTCGACATAGTGTGCGATTACAGCGGACAGGGAGGCGATCAAGAGGAGCTGGCGAGGACGATGGATTTCCTCTGTTGACGACTCGGGTTGAAGGAAGACGGCGAGCGTGACGTATGCAATCAGCCCGAGAATCAGTCCGGTGGGCCAGTTTACGCCAAGGAAGCCGACGCTTACGCCGCGCAACTGGAAGAAAACGCTGAGGAGCAGGCCGCCCCCGATGAGCAAGGAGAGGAAGAGTACGACGTCGCGGCGTGAACGGATGAGCCCGAGCCAGCGTAAGGCCCAGAAGAAGATAGACAGGAAGAGGAGTGAAGCGGCCAGCAAGCCGATCAGTCCAGTCATTGCCAGATTGTCCCAGGTTTCGTTGTGGGCGCGATCGGGGCTGGCGTTGCGGGACTCCCATTGGGCGAGCTCAGGTGGATAGAATCGGTTGAACGCCATCCACAGTGTCTCGGGACCGTAGCCAATCAGGGGACGCAGAGGGTTGACGGAATCTTCGCTGCCATCAGGATAGGTCAGTGGCTGATGGGGGGAGATCATTGCCGCAGTGCCTTCCCAGATCAGTACGCGGACCCGGCCGGTGCCGGCGGCGCTCTCCAGCATCGTCGTAAGACGTCCCCAGACGGGAATCTGCCTGAACGATTGTCCCAGCGCAGTGGTATTCAGGAGAATCAGCAGAATGAGTCCGGCCGCCCCGAGCCCAACCCAAGCTGCGGTCCAGGCGCGGTAGCTGCGGGGACGCATTCCGGTCAGGAGAAGGAGGACGAATATGTAGGTTCCGCTGGCGAGGCCGAGCCAGGGGCCGCGGCTCTGGGACCAGAAAATGGCGAGCAGCTGAACTACAAGCACAAAGAGATAGGCGCCGCCTGCGAGCACACCGGACAAGCTGTTGTCGGCAACAGAGGTCTGCCGTTCCTCATCCGGGGATGTATCGCTTTCCTGCTGTACAGGGTCCTTGAGCAGGTGGGCGAAGCAGGAGAAGGCGCGTTCCAGCGTCAGGAAGAAGGCCATGATCAGATGTGCGGCGAGGAAGATGGGATTGCCGGCGCTGGAAGTTATGCGGCCACTGACATCCTGTCCCCAGGGCAGGGGATCTTTGCCAAAGTGCTGGAAGACGCCATAGATGGAGATGGGCAGGCTGGTGACTATTACAGTATGTTGGAGGCGCCGCAGCTGGGCGGGCTGTCTCAGGTGTGCTGCTGTGAGGAGGGCGATGATCAAATAGCTGAAGAAGGTGTATGCGCCCTGCAGGCGGTGATAGGAGCCCCACCAGCTTACGGGTGGTGAGATACTAAGCAGGGTACTCAGTGCATAAGCGACCGCCAGCAGCAGGACGGGCAGAAGCAGCGGTTGTCGCCAGAGGCTGCCCAGCCGCCACTCGAACCTTGGCTGCGGACCTGCGGAGGCGGGCGGGATGCGGTTGGATGGCTGGGATGCTCCCGCGCCGGCTGGAAGCCAGAGCCGGCCGCCGTCAATGATCTTTACGAAGTAGGCGAGCAGCATTACCAGAGAAATGGTCCGAACCAGGCTGATCTTGTCCGGTTCAAAGACGCGGCTGGAGTAGGTGTTGAAAAAGAGCGGCGCGATGATCAAGGCGGCGAGCCAGCCGGCCTCGATGACGGATTCGCAGTATTGCTGAATCTTCGTGTGGCGCATTCGTGGATCGGTACTTTCAGCGACAGGTACGCGGGACCCTTGAGAGGAGATCAAGCCGTGCCGACATGGACAGCCTGTCGAACTCCGAGGCATTCACCGGATCGTAAGCCTCTGCCCAGTTTGGAGGCTCCAGAGTCCTTGCTCAGATTTCAGTTTGGCCTATGGCCCTTTGCCAGGCTAGTGCCAACTCGGTAAACGCTAAGGCTGGCTGGTTTGGCCGCCTATCATGAAATCTACCAGTATTGTAGGTCAGGACCAGTTCCTGACGGGCGCGGGTGATTCCGACGTAGAGGAGCCGGAGGCGCTCGGCGGCATAATCGTGCCGAGCTCTCAAGGTCGCCTCTCCCTGGACATAATCGTCGAGCGTCCCCATGTGAAGTTGCCTAGTCTGCTCCAGAGCCTCCTCGGTCAGATTGAGGCTGTCACGAATGAATCTGGGCTCCCCGCGGTAATACTCGTCGTCGCCGCCGCTGGGGAAACTGTAGTTGCTGACGGATGCCAGGTGGACACGATCCCATTCCAGACCCTTGGCTGTGTGCATAGTAGAAATGGTCACCTTGCCGGCTGGGGGTTCAAAGCCCCGGGTCTCTTCGCCAAAACCGAGAAAATGTCTCTTGTTGGCGCCGGCCTGGTCCAACTCCCTGGTCAACTCGGGCAGTCGGAGGTCGGGGCGTTCTCTGACTTTGCCGGCCAGGAGGATGGCTGCGCTGTGGGCCAGGGCACGTTCCGAGGCTTCCGAGAAGAGGTCCTGTCCTAGAGTCAGGACCAGTTCGTCGACGGGAAGAACGACGGCTGAGCACCAGCGTCTCAGGTCCTGGCGGAATTGATCTACTATGGGCCGGAAACGGTCAAAGTCGTCGATCCAGCCAAGCTCCTGCAGCCAGTCGTCTCCGGCTGCGGGGTAGAGGAACCGCTCCGGAAGGCGGAGCCGGCCGAGCGCATTGCCGAATCGCAGCACCGGTTGGGGCAACTCATCGTCCTGGGCAGTTTGGCCGGCGCCGGACCCAGCCGCAAGCCAGGAAGGAAGCGGATCCTCGGTGGCGGCCTGGGCGGCTTGCGCCTCTGAATCGGGAGGGGAGTGGGGGCATCTTCGCCGCGCCCACCAGACTTCGGCCCAAAGTACCCGCAGATGGGCGGGGTTGGCGGGCTGGCCGATGTAGCGCATTGTCTTCACGAGCGCGTCCACGGCAACGCGGGTGGTACTGGTTGACCGGAGCAATGAATCGTCGAAGGGGAGGCCGACCTCCTCGAAGGCCTGGCTGAACTGCCCGCCACGGTGGTTGTCGGGGACGAGGACGGCCGCGGTCTTTGCGGGATGCCTAGGCAACCAACGCTGCAAGCTTCTGGTCAGAATCTGGATCTCATCGGCGGGTGTGAGCGGGCGCTCATAGAAGAAGACGCCCGGATCGCCGGGTTCGGGGTTGCGTTGCGGATCGCCTTTCTCGGTGGGCAGAATGTATGGAATGGAAAGGGCTTTGTCCAGCGGGAGTTCAGGATGCTCCTCACGGCTCCAGTCGATGAAGCAGTTGGCAAGCTCGATGATCGGCATGGCGCTGCGGCCCGAGTTAGGCAGAGGTAAGGAATGGACCGTCTTTCGTTCGACGAACTCTCTGAGGAAACGGGGGTCGGCGCTGGTAAAGGTGGTATTTATGGCCTGGTTGGGGTCTCCCACCCGGACCCAGTTTCCATGGGAGGAGGTCAAGAGGTGGAGCATCTGCTCTTGCAACGTGCTGCTATCCTGCGCTTCGTCTTCGAGGACAAAGGGCCAGCGTCGTTGCAGACGGGCCAGGAGGTTTTCGTCTGTTTCGAGGGCCTGGAGGGCGAGGACGATGAGGTCGTCAAAGTCGACGCCGCCGCGCACGCTCAGACCGCGCTGGTAGTCGCGACAGACCTGAAGTCCAAAGGAGAGCAGAGGCCAAGAGCCGGACTGGTTTTGCAGCAGGTCCTCAAGCGGGCCGGCATCGGTTCGCAGCTCTTTGACGCGGCGAATGACCGCTTCGGCGATTTCCTGGGCAAGGCCGGGGAGCTGGCGCTCCAGGTAACGGGAATTCTGAAGCTCCTCCGGTCGAATGAATGCGCCGAAAAAGTCGGGATTGGACTGCAGGTAGTTGTTGACTGCCTGGCGTTTAATTTCCAGGCTTGTTCGGTCTTCAATAATGTCGAAATCTTCACCGAGGGCCACCAGACCCGGGCGCTCACGCACAATTTCGTGGGCAAGACTGTGAATGGTTCCAACGCGGAAGCCACTTGGTAGAAGGCGGCGGCTCTCAACGATACGGCCGATGTTGCTGCGGAAATTCTCTGCGGCTGCGTTGGTAAAGGTGACGACGAGGACTTCGCGATCATCCAGGGGGCCTGAGGCTGCCAGCTTATGCACCAGTTTGGCGGCGAGCCGGCTCAGGGTGAAGGTTTTGCCGCTGCCAGGCACCGCGCTGATGCCGAGGCGGCCTCCCTCATAGTTGAGGATCTCCTCCTGAGCAGGGCGCAGTTGCTGTTCAGCGACCATGAAATTGTTGGAAGATGGCGGGCATAGGGGCGGACAGTGGACGAGATAGCGGGATATCCCCGGAGCTGGAACGCGCGGTGGGGTTAGCCGGGCTGGATTGGGAAAGCACGTCGATCTCAGGCCAGCGGTCCGAGGACTCTCAGAACGCCAACAAACTGGCCTTTCGCATCGAGACTGGCATGGGTAATCAGGGCGGGGGCAGAGCGGCCGTCTTCCAACTTCACGGTCATTTTGCGATCGCGATGAAGTTCGACCATCGTCTTGGTTGCATTCAGATTAGTGGTATGGTAGTAGATTCGGACCCTGGCGCCTTCCGGGTGATTGTCGCTACCGAATTCCACAATCTTGACGTCGTCCAGTACAGCCACCGGCTCGACCAATTGATCCAGATATAGCATCGCTTTCATGCTAAAGCCTTCCGCGTTATGAAGTCGAATTGCACTGATCTGCCTGCATGCACAGAGCCCAAGGTTTGGGTCGGATTGGCCTGTTTCCAGCCGGAAGAAAGCCTCTCCATCCGGGCGCGTTGCGGCGGCAGGTTCTGTCGCAAGCCTAAGGCATTTTAGCAGACCGGCGATAGCCGGAGCAAACTGGAGGACCCGTTTTGGACGGCGGTTCCCTGCTGGCGGGTCGGGTCCTCAGGCGGCCGGCATCCAGGCGCGCGGTGCGATGCCCTCCACGTGTGTTTTCACGTCGACAACGGCGGGTCTGCCTGACGCGAAGGCGCGTTCGAGGGCGCCGGGGAGCTCTTCCGGCTTGTTGACGGTGATGCCGAGGGCGCCGAACGACTCGGCAATCCTGGCGAAGTCGGCGTCGTCGAATAGCCAGAGCTCATCGGAGCCGGGGGTGCGTCCGCCATATATCTGCTCTACGCCGCCCTGCTCCTGATTCAGTGAGTGGTTGTTGTTGACGACGGTTACGGTGTTGATTCCGCAGCGGGCGGCGGTCTCCAGTTCGGCGATGTGGTACCAGATGCCGCCATCGCCGGTGAAGCAGAGAACCGGGCGGTCGGGCCGGGCGCACTTGGCACCCATGGCGGCGGGCAGGCCCCACCCCAGTGACCCCGAGCAGCGAATGTAGCTTTGGTCGGGGTGCTTCAGATCGAGCATGGTCCCGGTCCAGATTCCGGCGTGGCCGGTGTCGGAAACGAGTATGGCGTCGGAGGGCAGGTAGTCGCTGAGCTCGCGGCATAGGCGTTCCGGGCGCATGGGAAGGATTTCCGAATTGACCAGGTGCTCCACGCTGGATTTCCACTCCTGGACCAGCTCCTGTACTCGGCCGACCCATGCATCGCGGGGGTCTCCAGGCGCGGAACGATTGATCATGCGCCTGAGGCTGCTTTTGACATCTCCCTGCAGGCCGACCTGAACGGGGTAGTTGCGGCCGATCTCCTCGGGGTTGATGTCGAGCTGGATGATGGGCGTACCCTGTGGGGGAATCTGATAGGAGTTGGTCACCTGGCCGCCGGTGTGGCTGCCGATGAAGAAGACGAGATCGGTTTCGCACAACACCTTATTTGAACAGGCGCGAGAGTATGAGCCGGGAACTCCAACAGCGAGCGGGTGGTCAGGGGGGAACATCGTTTTGGCATTCAATGATGTTGCTACCGGGATGGAGAGCTTTTCGGCCAGTTCGATGAGCTCGTTGCGGGCGTCGGAGGCCAAGACGCCGCCTCCGGCGACAATGACCGGGCGTTCGGCGCCGGCCAGAAGCTGGAGGGCCTCGTCAATTCCGGAGATTTCGGCCTCTGGCCGGAAGGGAGGCAACCGGGTAAAGGCTTCTTCCACGATGACCTCCAGGTCGGCCTCCTGTTCCACGACTCCCTGGCCGGCGATTCCTTCAAAGTCCAGGTGAACCGGGCCGGGTGTACCGGTGGTGGCGGCACGAAAGGCCTGACGCAGGTAGACGGGCAGGTGTTCGGGGGTTGAGACATAGGCACTGTACTTGGATACAGCCGAGAACGGATTGACATGGTCGACTTCCTGGTAGGCGTGGCGCTGCTGATTGATGAGCAGTTCCCTTCCCGTGAGCGCGATCACCGGGGAGCAGGCCAGATAGGCGTCCTGGAGACCGGCTGCCAGGTTGACGACGCCGACAGCCTGGGCCATACAGAGGGCGGGGGCGCGTTTGACGCGGGCGTAGGCGTCGGCCATGTAGGCTGCGGCTTTCTCGCCGTGGGTCTGCACGCGTTTGATCCCCAGTTTTTCCATCTCCATTAGAGCCCTGGGGCCGATGTAGGGCATGAAGAAGACGTGCGTGATTCCGTATCCATGTACCGTTTCGGCGATGAACCGGCCACCGGTCATGCTAGGCATAAATTGTTCTCCTAAAGGACTCGATGATGGTGTGGAAATTGGGTGGGACAGATTCGATCCATTGATAGCATCAGTTGGTCAACTTTGCAATCCGCCATTGCCGGGTTTTTGCCCGGGTTGGAAAGTTCGTCACTTCATCTCTTGTAGACCGCTTGTCTTGATGGCGTTGCGCAGGCTTTGTCATCCATGTGTTGGACGAGAGTTTACAAGCGTTTGCGAGCGTTTACGAGCGAATAAGGGTTTTCTGAACTACTGTACCTGAGACTTTCGCAGTGGGCTGCGGCGAAGGTCTTGCAGGTGCAAGCTGTCTCGTACGAGCAGTGGACAAGAGTTCATGAGCGTTTACGGGCGTTTGTTTGATGTCTGAACTACAGTTCATGAGGATTGTTCATTGGGCTGTGATGAGGGATTCGCTGGTGCGCGTGGGCGCGTTCGAGTTCAAACGAGAGATGTACAAGAGTTGTAGGTCCGGTGATATGGTGGGACGAGTTTAGGCGGAAATATGGCGGGAATGGCGGGCGAAAAATATTTTTCTGGTTCTGCTTGTGGTTACGCTTCTGCATCAATTTTTCCGTGTCTGGCGTATGTTCCCGGTTCTGGCAAGTCTTCTTCGATGCTCATCCGCTACTCTTACAGACGACAGACTCATGCCGGTTAGCTGGCGGTGGGGGCAGTGTTCCTCGTTGAGGACTCTTGGGCCTGACCTGGCATACGTTTCCTTGTTGGGTGCCGGGCAGATGGATTGTGGGCATTTTTGCAGTCTCGCAGGGGCTCCCCCGGCCTTCTGATTCCCTGCCAGCAGGAGGCATGGCTTCGTGCTCGTTATACGCTACTGGCAATGCCTGTTCACATTCTTGCACAGAACCATTATATCACTGTTTTTGATGCAATTGCCCTGGAATTCCGGGGTGCTGTCCCGTTTTGGGGTGGTAACTGTCTGGCAGGGGGGATTTTTGGCAGCGGAGGCTGGCATTGTTTACGTGTTTTGTGGATTGCATAGGGCAGGCCTAGGCACCCACAGTGGGTGCCCCTACGGGGATTTGGTGGGACTGGCGGAACTCTTTCGATAGGGGACCTGTTACGAATATCGACACCAGGTCGGCCAGGCATGTTGTAGGAGAGGGGGCGTTGCGGGGGCGGAGCCCCCGCCCAAGGGAGGGCCGAATAGGCCCGACCGCCCAAATGCAGTGGTCAATAGTCAGAGACGGCGCTTACTCTGCCGGAAATAGGGGTGGGAACGGAGCGCGGTATTGTTTCGGTGCTGAGGCATGCGAGAGTTCGCCTCTTTTTTGGGATGCGCCCGGCGGGTGCTTGCGATTGAGTCAGGTTGTCATACGTGCTATGATCTGAGGAGCAGTTGAGGCGCTTTCAGGATATGCGGGTCGTGTTCGGGGCTTTGCGTGCGGCGGGGCGGGTTCAAGCTGCGTCAACGCTTTGCGCAGGCTGCGTTGGGGTGACCAAAATCGCCGGTGTCGAGGCAGTCAGGTGCCGGCCTCGACGCTCGCACAACTGAAGGCAGCTACGTGACGAGAGCCTAGGATTGAAAGGATGCGGGTGTGTCGAAAACTCTCAAAGTAGGTGTGGTGGGCGTGGGCGGGATCGCCAAGGCGCACATGCCTGGGTGGGCCGCTTCGGAGGAGGCAGAGGTCGTTGCGGGCAGTGATATTTCTGCGGAGGCGCTGGAAAGGTGGGGCGCGCTGTACGGGGTGAAGAAGCTGGAGAACGACCCGGCGGCGTTGTTCAGTGACAAGGACATCGACATTATCGACGTGTGCACGCCAAACCGGTACCATGCGCCGCTGTCAATTGCGGCGCTGGAGGCGGGCAAGCACGTACTATGCGAAAAACCGCTAGCGCCGACGCCGGCGGAGATACGGCAGATGATCGCGGCGCGGGATGGTTCGGGAAAGCTGCTGATGACGGCCCAGCATTTTCGTTTCAGAGGGGACTCGCAGGCGCTGAAGGCGGAGGTAGGTACGGGGACGCTGGGGGAGGTCTACCATGCCCGCAGCTGGATGCTGCGGCGGGGCTGGCTACCTGTGCGGCCCGGCTTCATATACAAGAAACACAGTGGGGGCGGGCCGACCATCGACGTCGGCGTTCACATTCTGGACCTGACTCTGTGGCTGATGGACAACCCGCAGCCGGTGGCGGTTTCCGGTGTTGCGAAGGCGCCGCTGGCCGAGCATGAGGGGGCATTCAGCGCATGGCGGCTGGCGCCGGTGCCCAAGGATATGGACGTGGAGGATTTTGCGGCGGCGTTCGTCCGCTTTGAGAACGGCGCTACGCTTGTACTGGAAACGAGCTGGCTGTTGCACCATGACACGCCGGGCGAGGACACGCAGATCTGGCTGTACGGCACGGAGGGCGGCTGCCACTGGCCGACCACCACGATCCTGGAAACGAACTATGATACGAAGCAGTTCTCCAACCGGGTTCTGCAGTTGACGCGGGACAAGATGGAGCCGCACGCCCTGGAGTGTGTTGAGTTCGCCAAGGCGGTCAAGGAAGGGAGGCCCTCGCCAGTACCTGCTGAGCAGTCGCTGCAGGTCCAGGAGATTCTGGACGGCATCTATCGCAGCCAGGAAGAGGGTCGGGAAGTGCGCATTGGGGACTGAAGCCCGGGCGGCGGGTTGATGCAAGATAAGCCCGGCAGGTCGGGTTCGCCTCGGGCTGCTTACCCTCCAGAAAGTTGCGACCGAGCCTTGCGAGGTTTTGTGCCGGTCGGGGCCCGAAACTTTCGCGAAGGGGCTGCGTAGAGTTTGACAGTGAGTGTATCAAGCAACAGCGACGGCGAGTTTGCCGCTACCCAGTTCCTGAGGAGTTCGCAATGAATGAAAACAGGCCAAGCCAGCCTGAGCAGGCATCGGGGCAGGAGGAGCAGGAGATAGTTGTGGCCGAGGCGAGTCCCGCCTCAGAAGAGGTGGTGGTTCCGGTGGAGACTATCGAGAGCGAGCAGAGTGCGGAAAGTAACCAGGACCGGGACACATTTCTGTACCGTCATCCCGAGGACAAGATAGTCGGAGGGATATGCGGCGGCCTTGGCGACTATTTCGGGATCGACCCGATACTGGTGCGCATCATGTGGGTTGTGCTGACGCTGGGGACAGCAGGAACCGGGCTGCTAGCGTATGCGGCGCTGTGGCTTCTGCTTCCCGTGGGCACGACGAAGGCGGGTCAACATGCGCCGGCGACGCTGGAGCTGAATGAACGGAACGTAGGCAGGGCGGGGCTGCTGCTGGTTGCCTTCGGCGTCATCTGGCTGCTGGCAAATATCGGCATTCTGCCGGCCTTGTGGCACGTATTCTGGCAGGTGATGGGCCTGGTTTTCTGGCCGGCACTGTTGATCGGCGCAGGGCTGCTCTTGCTGAAAAACCAGCGGGCCTGGCGCAGTCGGTTCTTGAGCGCCCGCAAAAGGGTTCAGGAGAAGAAGTCTCAGGCGGCGTCGCGCCTGAACCGCGAGTCGGCCAAAGATGGTCTGCGCCGCGCCAAGTCCATCATTCCGCTGAAGCGGAGTCGTGAGGAGCGGATGTTTTTCGGCGTGTGCGGCGGCATCGGCAAGGCGATTGGGTTGGACGCCAACCTTGTGCGGCTGATCTGGGTTGCCTTTGCGATAGGGAGCATCGGCACGGGTGTACTGGTCTACGTGCTGACGGGACTGCTGCTGCCGGAGGAGAAAGAGAGCCTGACGCCGGTGCGAATACAGGAGCCCCAGGACGTGACGGTCATAGACGGGACGGTAGGTTAGACCGGGCGCGGTAGTTCACGTTGTCAATGGCGCAGTACCTCGGCGTCGGAGTGAGTTCGAAGTCAGGCAAGGGGCGTGAGCATTGGGCAAGACTGAGAATTTCGTTATCGGCCTGATCCTTGGTGCTGCATTTGGCGTTGTGGCGGCCTATATTTTCGGGCCGTCGCAGGCCACTACTTTCGACTCGCGTTACCAGTCACGCTGGGACCGGGCTTTGGCCGAAGGAAGGGAGGCTGAGTCGAAGAAGAAGGCGGAGCTGGAAGCGGAACTGGAAGAGACGAAGCGGCGCCACACACCTGGACGAGAGGACTGACTCGCCGGTCCGGGCCTGCGCTGCGGTATGCGCGGCAGGGCAGGCCGTCCCGGTCGCAAGACCGGGGCCATTCGATTCCACTCAGCTCTGACAGGCGGGACAGAAGTGGGTGCTACGCTGGCTGAGGACAGTGCGGCTGACCGGCGTCCCGCAAGTGAAGCAGGGCTCGCCGCTGCGGCGGAAGACCTGAAATTGTTCCTGAAAGCCGCCCATGGCGCCCGTCGGGGGCGCGTAGTTTTGTACTGAACTTCCCTGCGCCTCGATTCCCGCCAGCAGGACATCCCGCAAAGCCAAGTGAAGACGTTTTGTTTCTTCGAGGGCAAGTGAGCCCCCGGCGCGCCGGGGATCGATCCCTGCGTGGAACAGCGCTTCGTCGGCATAGATGTTTCCTACGCCGGCGAGCACGGTCTGATTCAGCAGCAGGGCTTTGATACTGGCTTTGCGCCCGGCCAGCGTTTGGGCGAGGGTCTGGGGGACGAAGTCTGCGTCCAATGGCTCGGGACCCAGATTCCCGACAACCGTTGCAGAATCCTCAACCAACCAGATTCGCCCGAACTTGCGCGTGTCGCGATACCTCAACTGTTCGTTGGTATCGAGGTCAAAGAGAACGTGGGTGTGTTTGTCTATGGGAGTTGGGGCCGCGCCGGCGTCCGGCTGAGTGGGAGAGAGAAGGCGCAACTCGCCGGTCATGCGCAGGTGGACGACGAGTGTCTCGCCGCTGTCCAAGCCGAGGAGCATGTATTTGCCACGGCGGTCAAAGGAGGAAAAACGCCGCCCGCGGACCAGGTCGGTGAAGCGGGCGGCATCGGGTGCTGCTATGGTGCGAGGCCAGCGGACCTCAGCCATGAGGATGGTCTTGCCCAACAGGAGAGGTTCAAGGGCGCGTACGTAGGTTTCAACTTCGGGCAGTTCAGGCACGGCTACTTCCGGACCTGGCCCGGCTGAGAAGCCAGAGCACGATGACGGCCAGGACGAGCAGAATTCGGGCGTACCTGAGAATCGTCACAAGAGGCTGGCCGGCAGTGTCGGCGGTCTCGTTGCCGGAGAGCTGCTGCTGGTCAGATTCACCTGCTGCGGAGCTCGTTTCGGGCTGGGCCGCTTCGGCGGCCGCAGGGGCTTGTTCAGAGCCGGCGGCCTGCTGGTCTTCCGCGCCGGCACTCATCACTCCAATAACGGCGTCTTCGTCGTCCTGCCCGGCGCCGTCATCGGCAATTTGCTCGTCAGCCCTGTCGTCGCCGGCGGTGGCAGCGGGCTCTTGCGAGAGGGAGCCACCGACGGCTGTCACCTGAGCTTGCGGGGCTGCGGGGGCGCCTGACAGCTGCTCGCCGCTGCCAAGCGGGGTCCGCTGCAACTGGGTTTCAGCGACGAAGACGAGGAGCAGCAAGACCGCCGCGAGTGCGGCGGCGTTGCGCAGGGCCAGATCGCCTCCATTTACGAAGCGGAGAAAGCGCTGCCAGGCAGTGTCCCGAGGGGCATGGGTATCACTTGGAGGAGCGGCATTCAGTCTGGCGAGACTGCGCCGCTCCTGGAGTACGTCCGCGACCTGATCTTCGGTCAGCGTGAAGGAGCGGGGGAGGGGCACGCTGGGCAGATCCTGCAACAGTTCGACGGTCTGGCGAAGCGTATTGACCTCCCAGGCGACCTGTTCACTGGCCGCCATGGCTGCTTCCACACGTTGCCGTTCTTCGGTGGTAACGTCGCCGTCTACGTAAGCTGCTACCAGATCTTCATCGACCGAATTCAGACTTTGAGGATCCATATTTGTTTGCTCTTTGTTATCGACGCACTGGCTTAATTGACCTCTTAGTTCTTCACAGCCTGCCCGCCACTTTGCTTGAGGGAATGGAACTTTGGCAATTATACAGCCCACCTGTAGAGGATACAGTTCTCCCCTACTTCAAAGAATGACGATAGACCGATGGCAAAAGTTCCGCGTTTTTGCTCAGATAGTCACGAACTCTTCCGCGGGCACGATTGATTCTCGATTTGACGGTGCCCACGGCGGCGCTTGTGATCTCAGCGATCTCCTCATAGGCATACCCTTCGATATCGCGGAGGACGATGGCGGTACGCAGGACCTCGGGAAGGGAAGTGATGGCCGATCCGATGAGGGCCTGGAGCTCGCGGCGTTCCGCGTATTCATGCGGTGTTTCGCTGCGGTCGGTCAGCTGGGCGACATACTCTTCTTCAACGGGCATGTCATCGAGGCTTTCGGTGCGCTTTCGCTGCCGACTGCGCAGGTGATCGTAGCAGGTGTTGACGACGATACGCATGAGCCAACTCTTGAAGTTGCCGCCACGATAGTTGTCCAGCGCGCGATAGGCTTTGATGAAGCTGTCCTGCAGGGCGTCGGCAGCTGAATCGGGGTCGTCGAGCAGCCGATAGGCGACGCCATAGCCAAGCCCCTGGTATTCGATTACCAACTGGTTGAACGCTTCCAAGTCACCTTGCAGCGCGCGATCTATTAATATGTCCTGTTCCATGAACAGTTCGCTCAGGCACCTTGACGGCGAACCGGGCCGGGCAAAGTCGAGCGAGGCGCCATGCCCCGTGCGTTGCTCAGCAGCGCGGTTCGCTAGTAGCTAAGTCAAATGGGGACAGAAATCCAGCGGTGACAGCATGCGAAAGTGCCGGCCATTTGACTGAATCTGACCCCAACCGCTATAATTTTTTTTAGGCCGAAGTGGCGGAATAGGCAGACGCGCACGACTCAAACTCGTGTGGGGAAACCCGTGTGGGTTCGACTCCCACCTTCGGCACCAGTTTAAGTAAGGTATTCCCCGCTGGCACAGAACAGGTTTCAGGCAGAGAGTCGTCCTGCCGGCCTAGAAAAGCGCAGGCCCAAGTCAGGGGAACACTGTTTTTGTGACGGTCTGCAATGGTTGCAGACCGTTTTGTGTTCCGCCGCTTCACACCCTCCAATCTTGATTGGGTTAATTATATCAGGCGCGTGGCCGTTTCTCCACTATGCCTATAGCATCCTACCATTCACGTCCGAGAACCTTCAAGACTGGGAAGTGAGGGCGGGGAACTGCAGTGGTTGGTGGTAAGTGGACATTGACGCTGGTTAGACGTGGAATTTGCAGGGCCATGGCAGAGGCAATTTGCGAGGGTAATCAGTTTTACGAAGATGTCACGAGAGGGGCAATGACGAGGGCGCCCACTAGGGCACCCACAAGGGGTGCCCCTACGGGGATTCGGCAAGTTGGCGCGCTTCAGGGTTGCCGGCCTGGGCACACGCAGGGGGGTGCCCATACATAGGGCTGGCAGGGGAGGAAGGCCTTTGTGTCGGGATGTAAGCGGTTGTGGAGGCATTGGAGATAGTTTGGTCATTCTGGCACAATAGAAGATGAATTGGGCCGGGAATGCGGTGTCCGAAAGGAGTGATCATGTCTGTTGATTTTCTGCGCGCAACGCCACTTTTTCACGATTTGTCCGACGGAGAGCTGGAAGAAATCGTGGCGATCCTGCGCGAAGAGAGTTTTCCGGGCGGGGGTACCATCTTTCGCAGCGACGAGAACTGCAGTGACCTTTATCTGATTCGAGGCGGTTTTGTCCGGTTATTTGATGCGAACGGTTCGGTTCTGGCTACGCTGGGTCCTGGAAGTTTGCTGGGGGAGGCCGAGTTTTTGCGGGGCCTAGCCCATAACACAAGCGCTCACGCCGCGTCCGACGTTCACCTGTGGTCGCTGCCGGACTCCGGACTGCGCCAACTGCTGCAGAGGGAGTACGGCATTGGAATCAAGCTCAGCCAGAACTTCGGCGAACAGATATCGCAACTGGAGGACTACCTGGTAGAACAGCTTGTCAAGACGCGAGCGTTGGGAGGGCTTCCTCACCGGTTGATCGAGCCGATGGCCCGAAGCATGCAGCCTCACCAACTGCAGCGGGGCAGGTTTCTGTATCAGAGCGGTCAGCGGGCTGAGGCGCTGTACCTCCTGGAAACGGGGGCTCTGGAGTTACAGCCGGCGCCTACGCCAGAGGAGCCAAGCCCGACGGCAAGTCTGGTTGAGCCGGGGAATCTATTCGGTGTCCTGCCCTTGTTGACGAATAAGCCGTACAATGCGAGCGCGTATTCGGTAGACGACTGCCTGATCTGGTCGCTGCCGGCGGCGACTTTTCACAGTTTGAGCAGCCAGTATCCGCATTTGCGCCGGGCTCTGGGCCGACACAGTCGCAGCAGGTTGAGCCTGACGGACCAGACGCAGGCGGTGGTGCGGCTGGCACAGACGCCGCTTTTCGGTCAACTGGAACCTTCCAATTTGCATGCCATCGCGCAAAAGCTGGTGCTGCAGCACGTGCCGTCGGGAGAGGGTATCTACCGGCTGGGGGACAGAAGTGACGCGCTTTTCCTGGTTGACGAAGGGGAGGTCGAGCTGACGGCGGAGAATGAGAGCGGGGTATTGCAGGAGCTGGCAAGGGTTGAGGTAGGCAGCTACTTTGGCGCGATGAGCCTGTTGACGGGGGAGGCACGGAAGGAAAACGCCACCGCCATCGGCAACACGAATCTGTGGGTCCTCTACCGGTCCGATCTTGAGGAGTTGGTAGGGCATTTGCCTGCCATCGGCGCGGCACTCGACCGGGCGCTGGCCTCTCGTTCTGCCTCACAGCCGGAGCCGGTGACTGGGGAGAGGTTGCGACGGTTCCCGCTGCTGGCCAATCTCGAAGTCGACGAATTGAGGGAGGTAGCACGGTATTTGAGGCATGCCCATTTGCGCCAAGGGGAGCAGGTATTTCGGGCCGGTGCGCCCAGTGATGCACTCTATTTCATTGAGAGAGGGGTCGTGCGACTTCAGCTTCTGAACGGGGCCGGAAGTTGGACACGCGGTGAGGGAGAAGTCTTTGGGGAGAAGGCGATATTGTCGGAAGAGCCGTACGGTCAAAGTGCGTTCGCCGAGACTGACGTCGACCTACTCTACGTTGAATATCCTGGATTGGACCTGCTCAAATCGCGACTGCCCTCAGTTGCCACCGATTTGCATCGCATCCTGAGCCAGCCCGTTGGGGGCGGTATAGATCAGACGGGCCTACCGCCGCGCCCCGGCGTCGATCCTCCGGTCGGCGTATCTGCTGCCGATATTCCGCAACGGAGGCGGGAAGCGGCGGCAGCCGTGGAGTATCCGCCGCGGGCCGGTCAAAGCCGTCCGAGCGGCGGGGGTTGGTTTAACAACCTAAGTGGGTGGGGAAAGATTCGCCTGGTTTTGGTCGTCCTGCTGCTGGCTTACCTTGGAATCGTGGTCGCACCGCCATTGCTGGGCATCAGTTTCTGAGCAATCGGGGCGGAGATCTCTATCACCATCCTTTAGCGAGGACCGGCCACTCCAACTCAACTTCACCGTTCCTGTGTCCGACAATGCGCGGGAAGAGATTGTTGGAGACACAGCAGTGATTGACGAGGACGCTGACCCGTTCACCAATTTCCGGCTTGCGGTCACAGCGCGATACATCCACGTGGCCGTGTTCTTCCGAGAGCTTGAAGATCTCTGCATCGGGATACTCGACGATCAGTCCGTGCCCGGGCGACTGGCGGGCGCCGTCTGCGGCGAGCGATTTGCTGCCCGAATCGAGGACCACCCTGTCGGCGGTGGGGCGGCTGACGACGGTGGCCAAGACGATGTAAGAGCAGTCGTCGATGGTCATTACTCCGGCGTCGACCAGGTTGCGGTCACCGTAGACGTACATGCCGGCCCGATGCTCGGTCATTTCGGTGAATTCGTGGGCTTGCCACAAGACAAAAGAGCTGCCACCGCTGACCCTTTCGACGTCGAGCCCGTCCTGGGCGAGGAGCATTTTCGACTCGCCCATAAAGGCGTTCGACTCCGGGTTTGAAGGGTAGACCATCAGCCCGCCAAAGTGGAGATGGGAGGCGCAGTCGATTTGCCGGGCGAGTTCGCGCACCCCTTCCGTTGTAGTCACGCCGCAGCGCTCGTAACCTCCATCCATTTCGATCAATACAGGCAGGACCGTGCCTTCCTGCTCGGCGGCATCGGCGTATCCGGCGACGGTGCGGGCGGAGTCTGCGGTTACGCTCATGTTGGCGCGTCGCGACAGGAGCATCAGACGTCTGAGTTTGGCTTTGCTGAGCAGGTTGTAGGGCAGAAAGATGTCCCTGATTCCCGAGCTGCACATGACCTCGGCTTCGCTCAGTGTCTGGCAGGTGATGCCGACGGCACCCGCTTCCATCTGCAAATGGGCGATTGCGGGGATGCGATGGGTCTTGATATGGGGGCGGTTGTCTATGTCGTGGCCATCCAGATATGACTGGAACCGCTCGATATTGGCGGAGAGCCGGTCCAGGTCAACGACGCCGACAGGCGTTTCCAGTTCCTCGATGCGCATGGTGTTACCTCGATGGAATGAAGAGGAGCACGATCAAGATGACTTCGACGGCCTTGGTCACCAAACCCAGTCCATATTCGAGAGGCTGAGGGAAGATGGCAAAGTAACCGACAATCGTTACCGCGGTGTAGACGATCAAAACCCAGCGGATGTGGTTGCTCCAATTTGCCAGCTGAGGGAGCAGATAGAGACCTATGGCCAGCGCGATGAAGCCAAGCCCGTTCAAAACGAGGACAAACTGACTCTGGAAGCCGACGAACAGGTGGATCAGACCGGTCAGCAGGGCGAGGCCGACTATGCGTTTCGCCTGTGGACTCAAAGAGCTCAGATCCAGCATGATCTTTTATCTCCTTTGTAAAGTCCAGAAACAGCGTTCCGCGGCGTAGGGGGGCCGAACTGCCACTATCATTGCATAAACTTGCGTTTATCACAATGCCATTTTTTGAGTCATGTAGGGACTGAATCGGGGATGGAGCTCCCAATTTGGAGAGGAAGAGAGGGCTATCAAAGACTCTGATCCGGGAAGGGGGCGTTGCTCCTTTGCCCAGAGAGCCGCTGACGAAGGCGCGGCTCAGAAGCACTCAGGAGCCGGCCGCTCCCACCCGGAGCCAGCGTTCCTCAGGGATCCAGAGCGTGAAGTAGCCGCTACCGAGAACGAGCAGCAGAGAGGCGAGGAAGAGCAGCGTCAAACCCACCCAGGACTGGCCGCCGAAGATGAAGTGAAGGTAGGCGGCGGCGTTGACAAAGCCGGCCGACGTCCTGGCGCCAATGCCGAAGAGGGCGGTCAGACCGGCGGCGGCGGCGACGGCAGCGACGGGCCAGCTCAGCGACGCGGGCAGGGCGGTGCCTGAAGCGAGGAGGCTCGAGACAACCAGGGCGACGAGAAGGGCGATCGCGATCCTAAGGAGTACGGGGACCCAGACAAAGGCCCAGAGTTTGAGGCGGTCACGCCAGTGGATGTATGCGGGATGATCCGGCCGCAGCCAGCCGACGGTAACCAGCCAGTCGCGCAGAAAGCTGAGCGCCACTGCGCCTCCGAAGACGGCGCCGACGGCGTAGGTAACGGGGGGTTCGAAGATGGGCCAGAGGACGGTAGAGAGAAAGATCATCAGCAGACCAGCGATGATGCGGCGCTGGTCGCTGTCGGTCATGGGGTGGTTGGGAAGGCCCTGCCGGGTTCGCCACAGCATACCCCAGACGAAGAGCGGACGGGCAAAGGCCACGAGCAGGAAGACGAGAGGCAGCTGTCCATATTGGACGGCCAGGGCAGAGGCGACGAGGACGCCGAAGCCGTCGAATTCCATGTCCAGGGTCTCGCCAAGGCGGGTCACTCTGTTAGATCTGCGGGCCAGGTAGCCGTCGAATACATCGGCTACGCTCGCCCCGATGTAAAGCAGGGCCGGGAGCCAGTCCAGCAGGCCGCCGGGTCTTGGCAGGAGGAGGAAACCGGCCATCCAGGCGTAGGCGAGTCCGCGATAGATGGTGAGTACGTTGGCCGGGCCCAAATCGGGAAAGAGCTCCTCGCGGCCTGCGGGATGGTTTTGATGGAGTACGCGTCGCAGAAACCAGAAGACGCCGGCTACTGTGAGGGCTGAGATCATGAGCCAGCGGCGGGCGCTGAAGTCGGGGTTGAGCGCGCCCAGACGCAGCAGAATCGCGCCGACCACGAGGGTCAGACTGCATATCAGCGTGAGGCGGCGGCTCTGCCGCTGCAGGTGTGCAACGTTTTGCTCTGCCATCGGTTGTCCTATTGCGACTTTGGGGTGGGGACCCGGTCGCCACCTTAGCACAGAATGGTGCTTTGCTCAATGTGAACTGCAGTGGTTAGTGGTCAGTGGGTAGAGGCGGGGCAAGGGAGGGTAAGCACTGTTGGATGGGCACGTTGGTGGGGGAGAGGAGAGAGGAAGGAGAGAAGGCGGGTGCGGGGAGAGGGGCGGGGTGGGGGGAGGGTATTCGCAGGCAGTGGATTCTGTGTGCTATGATGGGGCGGAAAACGGTCGAGATTGGAGAGTCCTGTGTCGAAATTTGTTCCGCTCGTTATCCACGCCACCCATGAAGCCGGTGCGAAGGTCGGCGGCATTGGGTCGGTTCTGGACGGGATTCTGAGCGCGAAGGCATACAACAGGCAGGTCGGGCGGACGATTCTGGTGGGGCCGATGTTTGGCTGGGATCCGGTGCAGATGGCGCGGCTGACGGACGCTGGCAGTGAGGTGCAGATCCACTACAGCAGCATGCACGGGAACCTTTACGATGTCAGCGAGCCGGTCCAGCAGGCATTGCGGACGGTCGAGCAGACTTTTCACGTGGCCCTGCTGTACGGGCGGCGGCGTTTCGGGGATGCGGAGCATGAGATTTTGCTGGTCGACGCCAGCAATCCGCATGTGGGTCATGTGGAGAGATTCAGCTACTTTGTGTGGGAAAACTACGGCGTCGAGAGCTTCCGCTACAATTATGATTTCGAGTACAACCTGTACATGTCGATCGCGCAGCCGCTTTTTGCCGGGCTGAAGGCGCTAGGGGTAGACGATGGGCTGGCCGCGCACGAGCGGGTGATTATCGCGCACGAGTGGCTGGGCATGCCGGTTGCTTTTGCAGCGCAGTTGAATGAGCCGGAGCAGTGGCGCACTGTCTTTTATGCGCACGAGGTGGCGACGGCACGGTTGCTGGTGGAGAGCCACGGGGGCCACGATACGCGATTTTACAACGCGCTGCTGCGGGCTCGCGAATCGCATTTGCCTCTGGATACGGTGTTTGGCGAGCAGACCTCGTACTTCAAGCACGCCATCGTTCGCCAGGCGATTCATTGCGACGCGATCTTTGCCGTCAGCAGCTCTGTGCGTGAGGAGCTGCGGTTTATGGGCGGCCCTTTCGCCAATTGCAGGATCGATCTGGTCTTCAACGGCATCCGGTCCGAGGAGATCGAGGTTGGCGACCACCTGGACTCCAAGCGACGGCTGCAGGAGTATAGTAGTACGCTACTCGGGTTCAAACCGGACTACGTTTTCACGCACGTGGCGCGGATGGTGCTTTCCAAGGCGCTGTGGCGAGACGTGCGGGTGATGGACCACCTGGACAGGCTGCTGGCGTCTGCAGGGAAGACGGCAACGTTGTTTGTGCTTGCAACCAGTGAGCCGGGGGGCCGCCAGCCGGAACTGATTGGGGGCTGGGAGAGTTCATACGGGTGGCCCGTGGGTCACAGGGGCGACAACGGCGACCTGGTTGGCGATGAGGCGCCGTTTTTCTTTGATGACGTCGAGCCGTTCAACCATTCGGCCAGCAACAGCAAGATCGTTTTTGTGAACCAATTTGGTTGGAGCCAGGACCAATGCGGCATGCGGATGCCGGCTGATATGACGTTCAGCGACATCCGCCGAGGCAGCGACCTGGAGTTCGGGCAGAGCATCTATGAGCCTTTCGGGATTTCACAGATCGAGTCTATCCAGTACGGCGCGCTGTCGTGCGTGAGCAGCGTGTGCGGATTGATCGGCTGCGTGCAGCAGGCGGCGGATGCGCTTTACAAGCAAGGTGAATTGCCGGCAGGAACGCGGGGCGACGGCGACGAGAGTCGAGTCGTTCTGCCGGGCGGCGGGTCGCTTGGGAAGGCATTTGCCGATAAGAGTTTCCCGCTGGTGGTTGCCGATTACATAGGTTTGCCTGAAGAGCAGATGCCCGGGACGCCACGGGATGCCCTGGATATCGACGGGGCGGCCCGGGGGCAGATCGAAGCGCGCAGTTCGAGAGTCAGCGCCGGACAGATTTTCGATCGCCTGCCCAGCAGCCAGGCGCAGATGGCAGACCTGCTGCGGGTAGGCAGCGCCCTGGCGGGCAGCATGAGCTGGGAGTCGGTGGTCGAATCCAGTTTTCTGCCGAGCCTGGCAAGGATCTGTAAGGCGTAGAGCCGACCTTCCCGGCATGAGAACTGGATGTGAACGCGGGGAAGTGCGCGTCGCATTCAGCCTTTGAGGACGTCCAGACAGGATCGGGGCCCTGCGAAGACTGTAAACCGTTAATCGAGGAGAGAAGGACGCAATCTATTGATCGGGTCGTGGTTTACGGATGGCGAAGCCTACCTGTTCGGTGAGGGGAACTTTCTCTATTGCTACCGCAAGTTTGGCGCCCACTTTCGCACGGTCGGGGGCGTTCACGGTGTGCAGTTCGCGGTCTGGGCACCAAATGCTCAGGACGTGAGTGTCATTGGGGCCTTCAACGGATGGGCGCCGCATGCCCACCCGATGGAGGCCCACCGGGAAGGGATTTGGGAGCTATTCGTCCCTTCTGCGGACGTGCCGGCGACAGGCGACACGCCCAGTGCCAAACTGGAGCCAGGCAGCGAATACAAGTATTCCATTCAACTTCCGCTGGTTGATTTTCGGATCGACAAGTCGGACCCGTATGGCTTTTTTGCGGAATATCCGCCCGGTACCGCTTCCCGAATCTGGCCCATGGACAGCTATCCGTGGGGAGACGGTGAGTGGGTCGCAAGTCGCGCCGGCAGGCAGGCGCTAGACCAGCCCCTGAACATCTACGAAGTTCATCTCAGCAGCTGGCGGCGAAACCCCGAAGACAATCGAGTACTTGGATACCGGCAACTGGCCCACCAGCTGGTGGACTATGTGAAGGAGATGGGCTACACCCATGTGGAGCTTCTACCGGTTACCGAGCACCCATTTGAGGGTTCTTGGGGATACCAGAGCACCGGGTATTTTGCGCCGACCTGCCGCTTCGGGACGCCTGACGATTTCAAGTATTTCGTTGACTACTGTCATCAGAACGAAATCGGCGTGATTCTGGACTGGGTGCCCGCCCATTTCCCTAAGGACGCCCACGGGCTGGCCTATTTTGACGGCGCGGCGCTGTACGAGTACGAAGACCCCCGACGCGGCGACCATCCTGACTGGGGCACGAAGATTTTCGATTACGGGCGCAACGAGGTGCGTAATTTTCTCGTGGCCAGCGCCCTCTTCTGGGCGGAGGAGTACCACATCGACGGGCTGCGGGTGGATGCGGTTGCCTCGATGTTGTACCTGGATTACAGCCGGGAGGGGGCGGAATGGATTCCCAATCAGCATGGCGGGCACGAAAACCTGGATGCGATATCGCTACTGCGAAAGACGAACGAGGTACTGCATGAACGTGTGCCGGGCGTACTGACGATTGCGGAGGAGAGCAGCATCTGGCCGATGGTGTCGCGTCCAACGTATACGGGGGGCCTGGGGTTCGATTACAAGTGGAATATGGGGTGGATGCACGACACGCTGAATTTCTTTGAGATGGACCCGCTGTTCCGACGCTATAATTATCAGCTCATCACATACAGCCTGAGTTACGCTTTCAGCGAGAATTTCATCCTGCCTTTGAGCCATGACGAGGTGGTCCATCTGAAGGGGTCGATGCTTGACAAGATGCCAGGCGACAGGTGGCAAAAGTTTGCGCATTTGCGCCTTTTGTACGGCTTCATGAATGCCCATCCGGGCAAGAAGCTGCTCTTCATGGGGGGAGAGTTCGGACAGTGGCGGGAGTGGACAGAGGTCTACAGTCTAGACTGGCATCTGCTTGAACTCGAGGAACATCGCAGTCTGCAGCGTTTTGTGCGGGACAGCAACCGGCTTTATGGCCATGAGAGGGCGTTGCATCAGTCGGACGCCAGTCTAGGCGGTTTTCAGTGGATCGATTACCAGGACGTGGACCATTCGATAACCAGCTTCGTACGCCGCGACGCTAAGGGTGACAGCTGCATCGTGGTGGTATGCAATTTCACGCCGGTCCCGCGGCACGGGTACCGTGTGGGCCTGCCCGGTCCGGGGCAGTACCACCAGATACTGAACAGCGACTGGGAGATTTACGGCGGCAGCGGTGTGGACAACCCACTTCCGCTTGAGGCCGAGGAGATTTCGTGGCAGAGCGCGTCGTGGTCGGCGTTGATGGAGTTGCCGCCGTTGGGCGTGCTGTATTGGAAGGTGGACGCAGCCTGAGGCCGTAAGGAGCAGGGCGAGGAGGGCAGCTTGAGCAATGGGGATGGTCGGCGGGAGGAGGAGTCACCCCTGATAGGCGGCATCGCCGGACTGACCGGGCGAACCGTCTTCGGCGTTGCGGCGGCTCCGCCCGGCCAGGCATTCTCACTCACTTTCCGGGACGGCGAGATTGGCGGCTGGCAGAATGAAGGGACAGGTTTGGAAGGGCCGTTTGTGGACGGAAGCGGTTGCACGCTTCTGCCTGGTTTCATCGACGTTCATATTCACGGGAGCGGCGGGGCGGACGTGATGGACGCCACGCCGGAGGGCCTGGAGACAATGAGCCGCTTTCTGGTGCGGCACGGCGTGACCGGATTCTACGCGACGACGGTAACGGCTTCACATGCGGCTACGCTGGCGGCGGTCGAGAACGCGGCCCGATACGTTGAATCATCGCAGTCGGGAGACGGTGAGGGAAGGGCCGCCGGCGCACGCGTGTTGGGCGTTCACCTGGAAGGACCGTATCTCAGCCCTGCGTTCCCCGGGGCGCAGAACCCGGCGCAAATCCGGCCTCCTTCGGCGGCGGAGTTCGAGGCGCTTCTGGCTGCGGGTCCGGTGCGCATGATCACGCTGGCACCGGAGGTGGCGGGGGCCGATTCCCTGATTGCGATGGCTGCGGCGGCGGGGGTGCGGGTGGTGCTGGGGCACACGGCGGCGACATTCGAGGAGGCTACGGCGGCAGTTGACGCCGGCGTTTCGCAAGCCACGCACACCTACAATGCGATGACCGGCCTGCACCACCGCCAACCGGGCGCGCTGGGGGCAACGCTGAGCGACGACAGAATCTACGCGCAGCTAATCGCAGATGGGATTCACGTTCATCCGGCGGCTATGCGAATTCTTGGGCGTTGCAAAGGGCCTGCGCGGACGCTGCTGATCAGCGACGCGATTCGGGCTGCGGGCATGCCGGAAGGGCGATATGAGATGGGCCGGCTGCCGGTCATGGTGCAGAACGGTGCGTGCAGGCTGGAGGACGGAACGCTGGCCGGTTCGGTCCTGACACTGGATGCGGCGTTGCGGAATTTCATGGCGGCTACGGGCTGGCCGCTGGTACAGGCGTGGCCGGCCACGAGTCTTTCGCAAGCGCAGGCGATGGGTATCGACAAAGAGGTAGGGCGTATTCGACCCGGGGCGCGCGCCGATCTGGTCTTGCTGGACGGTGAAGCGCAGGTGGCAGCCACGGTGGTTGGCGGTCGACTGGCTTACTTGCGGGATGGCTGGCGGCTGCAGGGTTGAGGCGAAAAGGGCTATGAGCCCACTTGCGTCACAACAGTGCCCGCGGCGCCTGCTGCCTGAAGCGCTTTCCGCACTTCATCCACAGAATCAGGTTCCACGACACATATGAGGTTGCCGCCACGGCCAGCACCGCTGAGCTTGGCGCCCGACGCGCCTGCATCTTCGGCGATTGCGATCAACCTCTCAAGCTCCTCTGAGCTAACGTCCAACTGACGTAAAAGATGCTGATTCTCGCGCATCAGCGGTCCCAGCGCGGCCACATCCCCGGATACGATGGCCTGTCGGGCGTCTGCGACAATTTCGCCGATGCCATCGAAGATGTCTTCGTAAACCAGGCTATCTCTTTCCCAGGCGCGGCGCACGTCCGAGACGACTGCGGCTGTGGAACTGGCGATGCCAGTGTCGGCAATGACGAGGTGGAAGGGCCGGCTGATGTAAAATCTCTGCGGGGGCTGTCCGCGGACAAACCAGACCGGCTGCGCGTAGACGACGACGGTATTGTCGATGCCGCTGGGATGGGCGTGGTGCAGCTTCTCGACTTCGTAGACGATGCGGTTGACCGTCTCGGCGGTGTGCCTGTGCTGGGCGGAAAACCGACTGTGGGCAAAGACGGCTTTTGCCAAGGCGGCGCTTACGGCCGCGCCGCTGCCCATGCCGCCGGCGATGGGGATGTCGCTACGAACGGTAAGCTGCCAGTCGGGTTCGGCCTCGATGCCGGTCTCTTCGATCGCGAGGCGGACGGCGAGGGCCAGTGGATCTTGTCGATGAGAAGAAAGGCGGATGTTAGCGCCTATATCGGGGGCTGCGATTGTGCAGCCGGTACCCACGGGCGCGTCCGTGAGAGTGGCTGTTGCTTTGACATTGGCCACGGGTACGGCGATGGCGGGCCTCGCGTAGACGACGGCGTGCTCGCCGAAAAGTATGACTTTGCCCGGGGCGGTTGCCGTGGTGGTTGTCATGGGGTCAGGCGACGGGAGTGCCCTGCGCCTATGCGGCTTGCGACAGCTCTTTGCTGATAGCGTCGGGAATATCGGTGATGATGGCATCTACGCCCAGGCCGGCAAGGCGGCGGGCTTCGGCCCCGCTGTTGACGGTCCAGGCGTTGACTTGCTGGCCACGGCTACGTGCTTTTGCGACCAGTTGAGCGTCGATTGAAGTGAAATAAGGGTGGAGGGCTTCAGGAGCAAGGCCCCGGCTGAGCCAGGGGCGGCACAGGTAAAGAAGGAGATCCCTGAGCGGCAGGCTGCGGACTTTCTGCAAAAGGCTCTTCTCCCCATTTGCACTGTGAGGCGGCCTGTCAAAGTAGAGGAGGCCGAGCGGGATCGAGGGGTCAAGTTGTCGCATCCTGCGGAGGGCGATGGGGTTGAAGCTGGAGACGATTACCTGGTCGTGGAGCCGGCGCCGCTGGATCAGGCGGGCGAGCGGCTCGGGCTCGCGGCCTCCGTTCCAATCCAAGTTCTTGATCTCGACATTGACGACGCAACAGTCGCCTACGAGATCGAAAACCTGCTCCAATGTGGGAATCGGGGTGCCGGAGAAGGCGCTGTCAAAGCGGATGCCAGCGTCGATACCGGCGAGTTGGGCCAGTGTGCGGGTACGGAGGGGGCCGGTTCCTGTGGTTGTGCGTTCGAGGTTGTAGTCGTGCAGGACGACCAGCCGGTCGTCGGCGGTGGCCTGCGCATCAAGCTCGATGCCGTCGGCGCCCAATTCGAGTGCTTTTTCGAAAGCGGGGAGCGTGTTCTCCGGCGCGACGGTGCTGGCACCGCGGTGGGCGAAGATCCTGGGCTTGGTAGTCACGACTCTCCAATCGAGGAACGGTTTTGCAGGGCGGACAGTTTGCCTGAATTCTGGCGCCAGCAGGGCAGGACAGCCTGGAGTTGTTCAGTGCCGAACGGAATGCTGGCCGGCCGGCAGGAGATCCAGCTGCAGGGTAAAAGGGGTTCCAGGCCGGGGTCACCCCTGCAAAATGAACATCCATTCCTCCAGCCCGTCGTCGTTGGGTTTGTGCTCGACGAAGCAGATGCGGAAGTTATGGCGTTCGATGATGGTAAGGATGTCGATCAGGGCCCGACGCTCGGCTTTGGCCGGGTGGTATTCGAGTTCGCCGATAGAGACTTTGACATCCTCTTTGATGAGGCTGTCGCCAAGTACCTCGATGCGCCAAGTCTTGCCCGTGGATGACTGTCGCGCCTTGGTCTGCAGGATTATGGTGTGCATGTTTCCTCTTGATTTTCGTAAAAACGGTGAAGCACAGCCGGCTTTGCGGACGGTTTCAGTGTGTGGGTGTTTGCTCTGGGTCCAATTGTCAAGCGGTATCCTGCCTTGATTTCAGACAGGCAGGCTCAAAGGTTCCCTAGGCTGCCAGTCTACCGAATTTGGCGCGTTTCAGCGAATTCCCAGGCGGCGTTTGACCGATGAGATAACCTTATCGGCGGCGCGGGGGTTTCCTTTTACCGCTCCGAAGGGGTCGCTGCTGCCGGCAGGGCTGCGGCTGAGCGCGCGGAGGGTGGAGAGGATGCAGTGTGGCAGCGCGTTCAGGTCGTACCCGCCCTCCAATGTGCAGACCAGGCGGCCGCTGCAGAGCGTCTGCGCAAGGGCCAGCAGCTCCTCCACCAGCGTTGCATAGCCGCTGACGCTGAGGCGGTGGCCACTGAGGGGGTCCATCCAGTGGCCGTCGAAGCCGGCGGACAGGAAGATTACGTCGGGTCCGAACTCTCTTGCGAGCGGGGCCACGAGCTGTTGGAGCGCTGCGCGATAGCCGGCGTCACCGACGCCGGCAGGGAAGGGTATGTTGACGTTGAAACCTTCGCCGGGGCCGAGTCCGACTTCGTCGATGCTGCCGCTGAAGGGGTAGTGCGGGTACTGGTGAATGCTGATGAAGAGAACGGAGGGGTCGTCGTAGAACATCTCCTCGGTGCCGTTGCCGTGGTGAACGTCGAAGTCGACGATGAGGACACGTTCGGCGCCGTGGTGTTGCTGCGCGTGGCGGGCAGCGACGGCTACGTTGCCGAAGAGGCAGAAGCCTTTGGCGTTGCTGGGCCGGGCGTGGTGGCCCGGCGGCCGCACCATAGCAAAGCCGTTGTTGGCGGCGCCGGTCATCACGGCGTCGGTCAGTTGGAGGAGGCCACCCACGGCGCGGAGGCTGGCTTGCCAGCTGTCGTGGAGGACGTAGGTGTCGGGGTCGAGCCACAAGGCCGACTGATTCCAGCTCTGAGAAACACTGTTGCCGTGCGAGGCGGAGTGGTCTATCTGCTGGCAGATTTCCTGCAGTTGTTCGACGTAGGCGGCGCTGTGGACGGCCAGGATTGGGTCGAGCGGGGCAGGTGAGTTGGGCACGCGGTTAAGGGAGTCGAGGATGCCGTCGGACTGCAACAGCGTCCATGTGCTCTCCATGCGCTCTCGGCACTCCGGATGGCCGGGGAAGCTGTGGTTGCGTTCGAACGGGTCGTAGACAAATGCGGTGGTCATGTGGATTGACTGTGCCGGCTGAAGGATGTCGTCAGTTGCCGATGCTTCTTCGGCCCCATCAGTTTCCCCATGTAGAGATCAGAGCGGCGTATCTATCTGACTAAGTTCAGGAATGGAAAGTGGGAACAAACAGATCGGTGCCAAGGCGGAAACGCAGATCAAAGCTGTGTTCGTCGGAGCCGAATGGCTGGACCTGACTCTGAATGGTGACCGGGCCGTCGAAGGCGACCGGGCGGGTCGTGTGCAGGGTTTCGCCGTCCCAGAGCAGACTGACCGTGTCCTCCTCTCCGTGCGCCCGGTAGGGGAGTTGGATGAGCGCCCACCAGTCCCATTGGGAAGGCCATTGCCTGTGTATTGTCAGCTCGCCGTTCATTGTGGTGATGCCGAGCAGATTCCAGATTGAATTCGCGGTGGGGGCGGCTTGGCCGGAAGGTGAGACGATATCGCCTTTGCCGAGCCGCGTTGCCGCGTCCGCCCATTTGGCAGCGTGTTCGGTCTGATTCAGCTGTCGGGCCAAGGAGGAGGCAGAAGTCAGGGCACGGTGGGCCGCGTCGGATGCGCACGGGTCCGGGTCTTCTGGCGGGCTTGTATCCTCAAGAGGCTGGGAGATGGCGCAAAGTTCACCGGCCGTGGAAGTCAGGGCTTCCTGGTGCGTCGACAGCCATTCCGGATCGGGGAGGCGTTGCAGGTGCGTGTACAGGGCACCAAGGTAGGCGGCCGCGGCAAAAGGAATGTCGTCTTCCTGAACGTCAACGGGGCCGCGGGGGAGCACTGGAAGACGGCGGGGGAGTGCGCCTCCGGTACGCTCGGCGACGCGGCGGAGAGTGTCGAGCATGTTGCGGCTGTGTACAGGCGCGAAGGTGTCGAACAGATCGATGAGGCCGGGGACTGATTCGGTGGCGCGGTCTGCTGGTGCGAAGCCGGAGCGGAACCGGGCCAGTTTTTGGACGGCGCCGATTTTGGCTTGTTGTACAGCGTGGCCGGCGGCGGCGTCAGGGGACCAGAGCCGGCCGCGGTGGGTGATGTCGTGCCAGCTGCCGCGGCTGCGCTTGAAGGCGCGTGAGATGTCGCGCTGGACGAGGAAGCCGTTCCAGGCTACCTGCTCGCCGACGTCGCTGAGCGCCAGAATCAGAGGGAGGTCGACCTGGCCGGCGACGAGTACATGGTATACCAGGTGTGCCTGGGAGGGGCTGGGAAAGTCGACCAGGTCGGGGCGTCCTTCAGCGGCGCCGAAGACGCGGGTGCTTTCGGCGTTGCGCTGGCCGTGGGCCCCCTTGGCTTCGCCGGGGTCCTTTTGGGCGACGAGGAGCCCGTCGACCATGCGCTGGTCCAGGGGTTCGCCCCAGTCGATTTCGACGCGAATCTGGATCAGGCGGTCGCCTTCGGCCTGGGCCTCCATCATCCAGAGGAGTGAGCGGTCGTAATAGCTGTCGAGGGGGGCGAAGATGCGTTTGCTGACGATCACGCCTTCGACGCCGTAGATCGTTTCCTGGTAGCCGGGGTAGAGCTGAACGGCGAGGGGGAGGACATCGTCCAGCTGCTCGCTGCTGATGCCGCTGCTGGTGTAAATGGGCGCGTCGATGCGGATGCGGATGGAACGGGCGTAGGCGCGCCTGTGCCAGTGCCAGTGTAGATTGTAGAGATCGCTGTCCCTGTCGGCGACGAAGTAGAGCTCGCCGTTGGTGTGGGGAAACCTGACCTCGCCGTCGATGTCGTCGTACTCTTCTAGTTGGGGCTGGTCGAGTGCGGGATCTTTCATCCGGTCGCTGTCTTTCTTGCCTTGTCTCGTCAGATTGAAGAGGGAATCTGAATCTGTCTTGATCTTTGGAATTGGGGCGCCGGTCGGAGCCTCTTCCGGTCAGCCGGTCGTCGACTCGTCTTCGGCGCTGACACCGGCCATGAGGAGACCGATTTTTTCGCGGGTCGCCTGGCTGCGCGGCAGTATAGCGCTGATTTGGCCGTGGAACATGACGGCGATGCGGTCGGAAAGGGCCATGATTTCGTCCAGTTCGTAGCTCACCAGGAGGACTGCTACCCCTTCGTCGCGCTTGTCAACGATCTGGCTGTGGATGAATTCGATTGAGCCGACGTCGATGCCACGCGTTGGCTGCGCGGCGATGAGCAGGCGGATGGGGCGGCCGAATTCGCGGGCGACGACCATCTTCTGCTGGTTGCCTCCGGAAAGGCTGGCGCCGGAGGTCCTGACGGAGGGCGTGCGGACATCGAACTGTGCCACCAGTTGTTCGGCGTGCTGGGCGATCGCCTGTTCATTCATGGTGAGGCCGGAGGAGAAGGGCCTCTTGTAGTAGGAGCTCAGAACAAGGTTGTCGGCGACCGAGTAGGCGTCGACCATACCGTACATGTGGCGGTCTTCCGGTACGTGGCAGATTGCGCCTTCTTCAGTGATACGCCGTGGGGAGGCGTTTGTCATGTCGACGCTGTTGATCAGGACTGTGCCGCGGGTGGCAGGGCGCAGGCCGGTGACGACTTCCACGAGCTCGGTCTGGCCGTTGCCCTGTACGCCGGCTACGCCGACGATCTCGCCGGCGCGCACGTCCAACGAGACGCCGCGCAGGGCAGGTTCACCGAGGTCGGTGAATGCCATGACGTCTCGAATCTGCAGCAGGACTTCACCTGCGCTGGCCGGCTCCTTTTCCACTTCCAGCGTCACCTTGCGTCCAACCATCAGGGCTGCGAGGTCCTCCTGCGAAACTGTGGCCGGATCGGCCTCTCCCACCATTTCGCCGCGGCGCAGGACGGCGATGCGGTCGGCAATGCGCAGCACCTCTTTGAGCTTGTGGGTGATGAAAATGATCGATTTGCCCTGGCTGCGCAACAGCTCCATGACTTGGAAGAGGCCTTCAATTTCCTGGGGTGTCAGGACCGAAGTCGGCTCATCCAGGATCAGAATATCGGCCTTTCTGTAGAGCGCCTTGAGGATTTCGACGCGCTGCTGGACGCCGACCGGCAGGTCTTCGATTACGGCGTTGGGGTCCACGGGCATGTTGTAGCGATCGGCGAGCTCCTGAATCTCTGATGAGACGCCCTCGCGATTGAGGAGGCCGCGGTCTACGCTTTCGCTGCCGAGCATGATGTTGTCGACGACGCTCATTACCGGGACCAGCTGGAAATGCTGGTGGACCATGCCGATTCCCAGGTCGATGGCGTCGCGGGGGGAGTGCAATTCGACCGTGCTGCCGTCGACCAGGATCTGACCCTCGGTAGGCTGGTAGAGCCCGTAGATGATGTTCATGAGGGTCGATTTGCCGGCACCGTTTTCGCCCAAGAGGGCGAGGATTTCGCCCTCGTGTAGATCCAGGTCTATGTCTTTGTTGGCGACGACTCCGGGAAAGAGTTTGGTGATTCCACTGACTTCGAGTTTTGGGGGGCCAGCATTTTCTTGTTGGGCCTGAGCAGGACTGTTCGCGGTCATGAGCTGCCCTCCGTCTCGTAGACTTTGCCTTCGGCGGCCGGGGGCCGCACGCGACCGACGAGGCCGGAGACGGCGACGATGGTAACGACGTAGGGCAGCATGGAGATGAACTGGCGGGGGACCTGGGTGACGCCGGCGAGGAGCAGCTCGTTCTGAAGGGCCTGTGTATAGCCGAACAGGGTGGCTGCGCCGAGGGCGCCGATCGGGTTCCAGTTGCCGAAGATCATGGCGGCCAGCGAAATGAAGCCGCGTCCAGCGGTCATGCCCTCCTGGAACTGGCCGACTGCTTCCAGAACGAGGAAAGCGCCGGCGAGGCCGGCAAGCATGCCACCCAGCGAGGTGTTTACGTAGCGGTAGCGGTTGACGTTGATGCCGACGGTGTCGGCGGCGCGGGGGTGCTCACCGACGGCGCGCGTGCGCAGACCCCAGCGGGTATAGAAGAGACCGACATGCACTACTACGACCATGATGAGGGCGAGATAGGTGATGGGAGGGTTGTCGAAGAGTACCGGTCCGATCACAGGAATCTGTGCCAGTCCGGGAATCGGGATGGAGGAAAATTTGCCTTCAGCGATGGCGTCGCGGTTGTAGAGGTAGGAGGAGGTTCCCAGGGCAAGAATGATAATGACAGTGCCTGAGATGATCTGGTCCATGCGAAATCTGATTGAGAATAGGGCATGGACGGCCCCCATCAGGCCGCCGACGGCCATGGCAACGGCGACGCTGAAGATGAGACTGGCGGCGAGAGGCCAATGATTTGTGCTGGTCTTGGCTACGAAACCGGCGAAGGCGCCGGCGAGCATCATGCCCTCGATGCCGATGTTGATGATTCCGGACCTTTCGCACAGGATTCCGCTGAGGGCGCCAAGGACGAGAGGCACTGTTGCGCGCAGTGTGAAGTTGAGGGCGCTGATTCCGAAGAGGACGCGCAGCCAAGTCTGCTCTTTGAGCGGCGTGAGATTCACCAGGATCGCCATGATGACGAGTGCGAGCGCCACGATCATGGTGTTGCCGTAGCGTCTGCGCAGGCGATTGAATGCTGAAACGGGTGCGTTCCTGCTCACGTGCCACCCCAGCTTGTGCTGACCGCGGAGCCGGCGTCCTGTTCGGTCTGCTGACGCAGCCGGAAGATCATGCGGATGATGAGAGGGGCAGCGACGAAGGCGAGTACGAGCGCCTGGATAATCTGGATGATATCGGCGGGCACACCTGACTGGAACTGCATTGTGGCTGCGCCGCCGTCAAGGGCACCGAACATGAAAGCGGCCAGGAGTACGCCGATGGGGTGGGTCTGCCCGAGGAGCGCGACGGTAATGCCGTCGAAACCGACGGCGCCGCCGAATTCGGGGGCGAACTTGTGGTTCAGACCCAGGGTTTCGATGCCGCCTGCGAGTCCGGCCAGTCCTCCGGCAAGCGCCATCGTCAGGATTATGGTGAAGTTGACACGAATGCCGGCGTAGCGGGCGGCACGCATGTTATGGCCGACGGTGCGCATTTCGAAGCCGAGGGGGGTCTTGAAGATGAGCCACCAGACGAGAATGGCTGCGGCCAATGCGAGAAAAACGCCGTAATGGACGCGGTAGGGAGGCCCGAAGAGCCAGGGGATCTGTGCGGAGTGCAGTACGTCGGGCGTCTCGGAGATGGCGCCGGCGGTGCGGTCCCAGAGCGGGCCGGGGGTCTGGCCCTGTGTGCCGCCGGCGTAGACGGTCCAGCCGCCGAAGAGGGAGGCGACGTAGTTGAGCATGATGGTGACTATGACTTCGTGGGCGCCGGTATAGACTTTGAGGATGCCGGGAATTGCGCCCCAGAGCATGCCTCCGGCGATGCCGGCGATCAGGGCCAGGGGCAAGTGGATGAAGATTGGCAGACCTTCGAAGTTGATGCCGACGGCGACGGCGAAGACCGAACCCATGACGAACTGGCCGGAAGCGCCGATGTTAAACAGGCTAACCTTAAAGGCGAGAGCAACGGAGAGTCCTGTCAGGACGAAGGGGATGGTTTTGCGGATGGTCCTGGCCCAGCCTTTGCCGTCACCGAATGCGCCCTGGAACAGCCCGCTGTAGGCGGCCATGGGGTCGTCGCCGGACAGGATCATGACAACGGCGCCGGCGAGCAGAGCTGACAGGAGGGCGAGCAAGGGGATAAGGAGCGCGCGCAGGACTCTTCTTATCCCGGTTGTCGAAGTGGCGGTCGCCAAGACGGGCCTCCGTCTGAAGGCGTACTATCCGGCCAAGGGATACCAGACTCTTCCAATCAGAATACGGCGACGGGAAGGCAGTCTGGGGAGAAGGGCGGCCCCGCCGCCAACAGTTCTACGTGGGAAGCGGGAGGCCCCGCTGCAAATGCCTCCCGCTTCGCCTAGATACTCGTCGATTTCGCCGCGGGTGCGTTCGACGAAGACTCAAATCAGCCCTTTACGAGCCAGTGCTATCAGTTTCCGTAGCCGGTGTCGATCGAGCCATCGATGAGGCCGGCCTTTGTCTCTTCGAGCAGATCCTTCAGCTCCTGCGGGATCATGTCGTCAAAGTCATGGAAGGGGGCCAAGTCAGCATCGCCGAAGTAGTTCCCCCCAGGAAATTCGCCTTCACTGGCCATGGTGACCAGTTCGACTACGCCAGGGGTGATCAGCTTCATGGCGCTGGAGACGAGGCAAGGTTGGGCGGCAGGTACGGTATTCCACTGGTCAGTGTCGACGCCGATGCAGAAGACGGTTTCGCCGGCGCCTTCAGCGGTGGCGATTTCCTGCAATGCGCCGTTACCGGTGATTCCGCCGGCGCCGAAAATGACGTCGGCGCCCTGGTCCAAAGCCTGTTTGGCCGTGGCAGCGCCCCACTCGGGATCGACAAACGCCTGGGAGATTTCGCCGGGATGGTAGGTGGAGATGACGTTGATGTCGGCGTTCACCGACTGGGCTCCGGCGACGTATCCTTCGTTAAAGGCGACGACGGGGGGTACGAGGTCGGTCCCGAGGACGGCGGCGATCGTGCCGGTCTTGGAGAGACTGCCTGCGAGGACGCCGGCGAGGTAACCGGAGTGGTCCTCATTGAAGATCAGGCCGGCCAGATTGGGCATGACCTCGCCTTGAAACTGGTCTACGCCGATGAAATATACGTCGGGGTTTTCCTTGGCTGCGGTGGTGGTTGCATCACCCAGAGCGAAACCGACGCTGACGATTACGTTGTAGCCGGCGTCGATGAATTGCTGCATATTGTCGGCGTAGTCCTTGGCATCCTGCGTTTCGATGTACTTGATGTCGTCTTCGGCCAAACCGAGAACTTCGGCAGCTTCGAGTACGCCTTCCCAGGCGGACTGGTTGAAGCTGCGGTCGTTCACACGGCCGACGTCTGTAACCAGGCCGACTTTGAAGTCAGCGGCCATACCGTCGGCTGAATCGCCAGAGCCGGAATCGGTTGCGGGCATGGCAGCCGGCGCCGGGCAGGCAGCGAGCAGAAGCGCAAGTGCTGTCAGAATAACGAGAAGTTTCAACGTGCGGGATGCTTTCATTCGGTTTCTCCTTTAGAGACGCGAGAAATATCTCACCAGAATGCCCGGGCCGACAGGAAGTGAACTGCCATGTAAGGCAGGTCGACCCGTTTTTGTTTTCGAAATTACATGCACTTCATTTCGGAGGCACCGACACGGGAGGATTGCTACGGCGGCGCGACTTCAAGCAACTTTGGCTCATTATATGCGGATCGCAGTGCGTTCGCAAGGAACAGGAGTTGAGGGGAGTATCGCAGTTTTCAGGAGGGAACAGTTTGTCCGGAAATCCAAGGCGGTGGTGGGTGGAAATGTTTACCGTCTTTTGGAGAGACGCAGGGCAGGCTGAAGGGCGAGGAGAGAGTGGAGAGGAGTGAGGAGAATGTGCAGCAGTATTGTCTGAGTGAAGTTGGCTCGAGGACTGGCGGGACGTGGTCTGGCGAAACCCTTTCGACTGGGCACCTGTTACGAATATCGACACCAGGTCGACGAGGCATGTTGTAGGAGGGGGGGCGTGGGGGGGGGGGGGCCCCCCCCAAA
>JAJEDI010000093.1 GCA_022821585.1 Caldilineaceae bacterium | reverse complement strand
GCCACGACGCGGGGGAAGCACCGGTCGCCGCGGGACGCCAAGGTCGAATTGCGCGCACACTGGCTGCGGCGCGATTTGGGCCGGGGGCGTTGCGGGGGCGGTTCCCCCCCACAAGGGAGGGCCGAATAGGCCCGACCGCCCAAAAGAACGAGGAAAGAGTGAAGAGTAGTGAGGAGAGAGAACTGCTGTTTCCTCTGACTCAGAGGGGAGAGTGAGATGAGCGCGGCTCTGCTGCTACCGGAGGCATGCGAAAGTTCGCACCCATTTTGGGATGTACCAGCAGATTAGGCGTGGTTGACATGCGACCGTTTCTGGCGGAATATAGGCGGGCAAAAGGGGGAGCTTTGGCAGGATTACATTATCGGTTCTGACGCGTCACATACTTGCCTCGCTTCTGAATGCTCAGACTACCCTCAGGCACCAAAGACAACCAGAAAAGACGGAGCCAATGCAAGAACATTCGAGAGCCATTCTGAATGCGGATCCCATGTTGAGCCGGTTTGATCCGCTGCCGCGCATTATCTATCACGACGATTTCAACCGGGGCCTGCGGGGCTGGGTTGAGCTGATCGGGAACTACGAGGACAGTTTGGATAGTATGCTGCCCCAGTACGCGGATATGCGGCCGCCGATGCTGAGCAGCGGAACGCACTGGGATACGGGGACGCATGGGGCGATGCAGGGCACGTATTCAATGAAACTGGCCACGCGGGCTCGGGCTGGGGACATCAGTGTCTCGATTAAGCGGGTGACGTGGCGGCATCGGGGGCCGGTGCGGCTGGAGGCGTATTTTACGTTCAAGCCGGAGGCGAGCGAACTGCAATTGTCGGTGGACGACGTGCGGGCGGTGGGCGTGCTTTTTGACCTGCAGGATGAAGAGTACCGGTGGATGCCGCACTGGCGCTACCTCAATGCCGTGGAAGGCGAGCCGGTGCGCAGCTGGCAGTTCAAGAGAGAGCGGGAACCTTTTCATGATATTGGTGGCAGGGCTGAGACGGTTTCCCACTTTCACTTGGCGCCGACAGGCTGGGAGGATGTGCCCGGCTCCGGACAGGTTCTGTGCTACAATGAAGTCGCCACCAAATTCAACTGGTATTACCTCCGCATGGATCTGGACCTGGCGAACAGACAGATCACCCATTTGCAATGCAATGACCGCGTCCACGACTTGACTGGCGTGGAGCCGATGAAGATCCCGGCGATGCCTAATCTGGACTGCATGCTTAACCTCGCATTCTGGGTGGAAACGGACGTCGACAAGCGGGCTTTTCTGTACGTTGATTCGGTGCTTGTTTCGGGGGAGTGGTAGCGATGCTGCGCGAGAGTTACACAGCCATCGTGGAGCGCAGCGAGTTGTTGCGCGGCGACTATGCGACGGAGCCGTACGAGTGCGGTTGGGCAGGGGAGGCGATCTTTTTTGTGCGAGTTTTGGAGCGCGTGGGGGATGTTGAAGGCGTTACGCTGAACGTTCAGATCTCGCCGGACGGGATACGGTGGTGCGATGAGGGGACGACGGTGGGGCTTAGCGAAGGGGAAGTGGGTTTTTGCCGGGTGAGGCATTTTGGGAACTGGCTGCGACTGGCGGGTAGGTTGCCGGAGGGGGTTAGTGTGAGGGCGATTGTTGCGCTGAATTTGAAGGGGTAGAGGACTCGTAACGCACTCGAGAGTGATGCCATGACGTTGAGGTGGCAGAATTCCAGGTGCAAATAGCGGGCTTTTGGGGCGGTTCTGGTAGAGCGAGAAGGCGCAGTGGATCCGGGTGGGCCCGTTGAGTAGCAGTCACGCTAGCTTTATCTGCCATCTAACTTTCGGGCTGCTCTCGACTCACAGTAGGTTTAGTCCCCTGTCCGCTGGGTCCATATTTTGAACATAATCTCTGGTGATTGAAGCATGGACGAAGAAAAAAAAGTAGTGGAAAAACCCGGAATTCATTCCTCCTGGGCAAAGTTCGTCGAAAGGGCAAGCAAGTTCATAGAGTCTGGAGAAATGGTAAGAAGCGAGGTCCTGATCAAGTTGGAAACAGTGTACAAGGTGGCGGCAGCACGTGAAGCAGTGATTTTCGGAATCGCAGATTGGCCCGAATTACTCCAAAGGGCTCTCATGCCAATGTATCCAATCGACTATCGTCAATTGGACGACTTAAATCGATGGTGCCGTGAGAATCCTGACGATGCAAGAAGGGCACTTCTGGAAATCTGGAAAGCCACGAAGCTATCTGATAGTGAACGAATCAGGGCCTTTAGCAGAGTTTTTCCTCATGAAGTAGTAAGTGGTAGGGGAAGAAGGGGATCTCGAACAACAGTTATTTCGGCCTTGCTCATGGCGTTGGACGTCGAACGATATCCTTCTTTTAGAATCACTCTGTTTGAGCAGGCATACGAACAAACCGGATATCCCAAGCCAAAAACCTCCAACGACGAGGCAGTGTTGTATGAACACGCTCTAGCCTTTCTTGATCATCTCATCTTGGAAGCGCGGAACCATGGTGTACACCTACGTCACAGACTAGACGCACAGTCTGTAGTCTGGAAGCTCACGGATTACTTGCCCGTACTAGGCCCCCCTTCACCAAAGAACGAACTAAGCGATCTTGCAAAGAGATTGCAGTTCGAGGTCGATACCCTAGAAAAGATCGAATCGCTGCTTGAAGACAAGCGCCAGATCATCATCCAGGGCCCACCTGGGACTGGGAAGACCTACGTCGCACTGGAACTTGCGCGCTGCCTCGCGGATGAATACAAAGACAGGGTCACGCTTGTACAATTTCATCCCTCCTATGCATACGAGGACTTCGTGCGTGGTTATCGTCCGACGATCAAGGGAGATGGAGAGGCCGGATTCGAGTTGAAAGATGGACCGCTGATTCGTGCAGCGAAGAAGGCGTCGAAAGATGGAGATTCGAAGCATTTTCTCGTTATTGACGAAATCAACCGCGGCAATATTGCGAAAGTTTTTGGCGAACTATACTTCCTGCTCGAATATCGCGACAGAAGCATACGCATGCAGTATCAGCAGGATATAGAGGAAGATTTCTCACTTCCCAAGAACCTATACATTATTGGCACGATGAACACAGCGGATCGTTCGATTGCGTTAGTAGATTTGGCTCTGCGCCGACGCTTCTACTTCATTGAATTTCACCCACACCGCGATCCGGTGAAGAGCGTCTTGCGCAAGTGGTTGGGAAAAGGATCCGAATTGGAATGGGTAGCGGACATGGTCGAAATCGCGAACGATTTGCTGAAGGAGGATAGGCACGCCGCGATTGGACCCAGCTATTTTATGAAGAACGATCTTAATGAAATGATGGTCAAGCTGATTTGGGAGCATAGCGTCACCCCCTACATCGAGGAACGACTATTCGGTGAGAATAGAAGAATCGATGAGTTTGAGTATTCCAAGTTGCGAGACCAGGCCAAGCAGAAAGTCAGAAATGAGCGATTGGCCGGACAGGCTATACAAGAAAAAGGATTTAAGGACAAGACCGTCGAGAGATGAAGAACATAGACTTGCAGGAGTATGCTACGAGCGAGCATGAACTCTCACCCGACCAACTCGACCTACTACTGCAGGAGTCGAGGAACCTTCACCTTTCTGTCGAACCCGTCAAGGGGAAGAAGGGAAAATACAATCTCAAACCAGGTTCTACCGTCGGCGCACTTGAGAAAGGTGAAATGTCGATACTGATTAGACCAAAAATCGGCATTCCGAAATTGCTCTCCATGATTTGCTACATCCTTGAAGTTTACAAGCCTCAGGACAAACAGTTTGACTTCCAGAAGAACGAAGCCCTGCCTGACCTTTTGGCACTGGCACTAATTGCTACCGCTCGCCTAGCGTTCGGGCGCGGCCTTTTGCGCGGATATGTAACGGAGGGGGATTCTCTTTACACGGTGCGGGGGCGTATACAGTTTGGCGAGCAGTTAAGGCAGCGGCACGGCATCATGATTCCAGTGGAAGTGCGCTTTGATGAGTTTACAGAGGACATCCTGGCGAACAGGTTGGTGAAGGCGGCGGCGGCGCGGTTGGGCCGGATGACGCTGCGCTCCTCTGAGGCACGGCGGGGGTTGGGATGGATGGCGGCTGTGCTCGACAATGTTTCACTGCTGGAGTACAGGCGGGGAAACGTTCCTGAAGTCCGTTTTGACCGGCTAAATGAGCACTACCGGTATGTCGTTGGGTTGGCGCGGTTGATTCTGCTGCACAGCGAGTTCGAGTCCAGACGCGGGGATGTGCGGGCAACGGGCTTTCTGATAGATATGAACGTCCTCTTTCAGGAGTTTGTCACACAGGCTCTTCGACAAAAACTGGCACGTGCCTCCGGCCGGCTCATCGCTGAAGAGAAGACCTTCTTGGACTTGAAGGATACGGTTGAAATGTATCCGGATCTTTCGTGGTGGGAGACCGACGGGACCTGTTCCTTTGTAGGAGATATCAAATATAAGAACATCTCCGATTACTCTTTGCCTAATGCTGATCTCTATCAGTTGCTGGCCTACACTACTGCGCATGACTTGCCAAGCGGGATGCTGATCTACGCAAAGGGCGAGGCAGAAGCGACGACCTATATTGTCCGTTTCGCTGGGAAGCAACTTGAGATCTTCGCTCTCGACTTGGCTGGCACCCTTGAAGATATACTCGCCCGTTTAGATCGACTCGCGTGCAAGATCGCTCCTAGCTTGGCAGTTCAGGAATCCATTTTTTGACTCGACTCCGGAGGGAGAGAAGGGCATGACTAAAGACCAACAGACGATCAAGTCGGGCATTTTCATCATGCCGTTTCATCCGCCGGAGAAGCCGCTGGCACAGGGGTATGACGAGGATATTGAACTGGCGGTGCTGGCGGATGAGTTGGGCTTCGAGGAGTTCTGGATTGGTGAGCACCATACGATGCGGTATGAGACGGTGGTGGTGCCAGAGGTGTTTATTGGACGCGCGCTGGGGGTGACGAAGCGTATTCGGTTTGGTCCATCGCCGATCTGCGTTAACCTGCACCATCCGGCCTATCTGGCGACGCGGCTGGCTTTTCTGGATCACCTGGCGCATGGGCGGCTCAATCTCTGCCTTGGTCCCAGCGGCGTGAGCACGGATTATGAGCTTTACGGTCAGCACCCGAAGGACGGCGGCAGGATGACGGTGGAGGCGATTGACGTCATTCTGAAGTTGTGGTCATCGGACCCGCCTTACGAGCATGAGGGCCAGTTCTGGCAGTTCTCGCTGAAGGAGAATGTCAATGAGGAAAGCCAGATTGGATTTATCCACAAGCCGCTGCAGCAGCCGCATCCTCCGATCCTTGTGCCGGGCATAACACGCGATTCATACAGCTTGAAGATGGCGGGGCAGTACGGTTTCGCGCCGTTTTCGGCTGCGCTGGCGGCGGGAAATGTGCTGGCGGACAACTGGGAGACGTACGCTCGCAGCGCGGAGGAGGCGGGGCGAAAGCCGGACAGGGCCGACTGGCGGGTGGCGCGGGCGATCTTTCTGGCCGATACGACTGAAGAGGCTGTCAAGCGTGCGCGGACCAACTCGGTGGGGGGGAATTTCGAGTACATTGCCAACCTGCTGGATAAGAGCCGGGGCAGGGACGTTCTCAAGCGGGATCTGGAGATGTCAAACGCTGACTGCAACATGGATTACTGGATGTCGGAGCAGATTATCGCGGGCGACGTGGACCATGTGTTGGAGCGATTGCTGGTGCTGATGGAGGAGAGCGGACCGTTCGGCACATTGGTTTTGATGGGCTTCGACTGGGACGACAAGGCGAGCTGGCTGCGCAATATTGAACTGTTTCAGACCGAGCTCATGCCGGCGTTGAACAAGGCCGTGGCCTGAGCGGGCTCCCTTCTACACGCCGGGGCCTGGCGACGCCGTGCCAGCAAGTGCGCGGGACGTCAGGCCAAACTGGGCGAGACATTGCGCAAAGAACGCAGATAGGCCCAGTCAAATGAGACTGCAAAATGGTTGTTCTCCAACTCTGGTTAATGGAGTATGATTTCAACAATGGGAGACTCCCGACAGGATATAGCCACGCTTCTCAGGAGACGAATCGATGAAACTCAGCCAGCAGCAGCTTCAGTTTTTTGAGACATTTGGATTTCTTCACTTTCCCGGACTGGTGAAGGAGGAGATCGGCTGGATTACGGAGGATTTCGAGGCCATTTTTGCGGCCAGCGGGCAGGAGCATGACGGGACGCAGCGCTCTTGCATTGTGCCGTTTATTGACCAGCGGGAACGACTTTGTACACTGCTGGATCATTCCAGTATTGATGGTCTTATCAGCAGTATTCTGGGCGACGACTTTAACTATCTGGGCGGCGACGGCAACTTTTACACCGGCGATACGCGCTGGCACAGTGACGGTTTTCACACGATCGGCAAATACCTGAAGGTGGCCTTCTATCTCGATTCGCTGACGTCCGATACGGGCTGTTTGCGGGTGATTCCCGGCTCGCACCGGGAGGATCTTGAGGAGTGGTCGGCTCGGCAAGCGCGGGATGCCTCCGAGCTTTGGGGCATCTCGCAGCTGGAGGTGCCGCACGTGGCACTGGAGACGCAGCCGGGCGATGTTGTGGCGTTCAATCATAATCTGATGCACTCGTCGTTCGGCGGAAGCACGGCCCGGCGCATGTTTACGATCAACTGCTGTGCCTACTGCGAGACGCCGGAAGAGATCGAGGAGTTGGAGAAGTTCGTGGCCGGCGGCGCACGATTCTGGAAGGACCAGATGCACTCCGATATCATGCGCAATACCGCATCCCCGTCACGGATGCGGCATTTGGAGCAGGTGATGGCGCACGAGAGCCATCTGCCGGCGCTGTCGGCCAAGGCGCGGTTGGAGATGGCGGAGCCGGCCCGGGGGTAGGGTAATGGCGGACAGGATCAGGATTGGCGTTGTCGGCTGCCGGGTCGGCCGGGCCTGGGTTGCGGGCGCGCACGCGGGTGAAGACACGGTCGCGTGGGCGGTGGCTGACCTGAACCAGGACCTAGCGCGGAAGGTGGCGCGAGAGAACAGTGTCGCCCGGGTCTACGGAGACTATCGTGAACTGCTGGCCGATGATGAGGTCGACGCGGTGGGCGTCGCCACGGCGCCGGACGTGCGCAAGCCGATGGTACTTGACGCATTGAAGGCCGGCAAGCATGTGCTGGTGCAGAAGCCGCATGGCATTGACGCTGCAGACGTCGAGGAGATCAATGCGGCCGCTGAGAGTAGTGGAAAGACGCTTGTCTACTCCTATTTCATGCGTCACGAGGAGGAGAACAAGAGGAGCCGATCACTGATCGCGGATGGAAGTATTGGGCGTCCTTACCACGTGCGCGTCCACTACCACTATCGAGAGCGAGGCGTGGACTATGAGCCCCCCGCCGGCCGAGAGTGGCTGTATCGCTGGGGCCTGAAGGGAGGCGCGTTGGGGCAACACGGCTCCCATTATCTCGACCAGGCCTGGTTTTTGCTGGGATGTCCTGAGCCGCGGTGGGCCTTCGCTATCAGCCACAGCGCGTTTCCGACGCGGCTCAAGGTAGAGCGCCATTCCGAGGACTACATGAGTTTTCTGGTGGGCTGCGGCGGTGGCATCACCATCCAAATGGACACGTCCGCGGTCATCGCCACGTGGGCGGACCTGGCGTGGGACCTGCGTCTGCGGGTCCTAGGCACGGCTGGGACGGTTGAGGTGGAGTCGACGCGGCTGCCTTCGGGGCAGACACGTTCGGGCACGCGCCGGCTGTTGGGTGCAATTTACACTGAGGGCGACAGTTTTGTCGAGGAGAACGCGGAGCACGGCAGCGGAGACTTTGATGGGGAGATCCGCGACTTTGCCGCGGCGATTCGCGGCGAGCAGCCTCCCGATGTGTCGCCGACGGAGGCGTTGACGTTCATGAAACTGCTGGATGCGATCTACCTGAGCGCGGAGACGGGGGAAAAGGTACAGGTCGCCGCGTAGAAGGTGGATTGATTTGTGGAGGCGGCCGGAAGGAGCTTTTGCCCTCAGCCGCGCGACGGTTCCTTCATTGTCTTCTTCAGTTCGCGCGTCAACTCTCCCAGGTGAGTATCGTTGGCCCTGACCTGTTCGAGATGGACCATGCGTTCCGGGCCGGCCATGGCGATCATAGCTTCGCCGTGGATGCGGTCGATCCAGAAACGGGCCTCGCGGCCGAGTACCTCGCGCAACTCTTCGAGCCGGTGCTCTGGGTAGCGGCGTGAAAAGTTCATGGTGTACATGCGCCGCCGCTCTGAGCCGCCGAAGGCAGCGTGCTTGAGATTGTGGTTGAACACGACGATGTCGCCGGGCGTGGTCTCCAGGATCAGTGCCGGCACATCGGGCCCCTCCAGCCCCCAGATCTTTCCGCTCTCCCGAATATCCTTCTCAAGAGCATCGGCGTAGGCGTCACCGGCGCGGTGGCTGCCGGGAATGATGCGCAGGGCGCCGCTGTCGCGCGTGAGCGGGTCGAGGTAGAAGGCGATCTTGATGCTGAGAACGCGATCGGCGTTGTAGCCGTCGGAGTGCCAGCGCGTGTCGCCGGCGTAGTAGTTGCCGTCGCCGCTTGTGTAGTTGAAGTCGTCGCCGCAGATGCTGGCGGCGATGTCGTGGATGCGGGGGTCGTCGAGAAGGGAACTGAGAAACACGCTCTTGTCGGGGAAGGGAAGGATACAGGACCGCTGCATGCCATCGTGTTCGCGCCCGTGGTGACCTCCGCCGTGCGCGGCCCAAATTGCTTCGAATTCGTCGATGATTTTGTCAGCGCAGTCGGCCAGCAGACCGGGAAAATAGAGATAGCCGAAGGTGTCGAAGAATGCCAGCTGTTGTGGTGTGAGTTGCGTCTGTGCCACTGTGAATTCTACCTTAATCTGTCGATGCAGTCCTTTTACTGCTGTCTACTGTACAACGATCTTCTGTGACGAAATGGTAGTGGCAATGTAAGGGTAATGCAACCTGTATTGCTGAGGCAGGCGGTCATGCGTTCTTGCCGATTGGTATTGCCAGCAGGGCCAGCGCCGTGAAGTTCCATGCTGCCAACTCGGGCAGGGCAGCGAATGCGTCCACTTGCGCGTGCGCCAGGCTGGCTCCAATGGCCGCCAGGAGTCCGATCCGGCACCATGCTTGCGGCCCGCGCGATGGATGTCTCAAGACGGAAACCAGCCAGCAAAGCAAAGCGCTGAGCCACAGCAGCCCGGCTACGCCCCATCCAGTGACATACTCCAGCCAGACGGAGTGGGCGTGAAGCAGGTTGGGGTCGGCCGCCGGGGAGGGCTGGAGGAAGGCCGGAAAGTTCCAGTAGAATCCACCTGGGCCTACGCCGAATAGCGGGTATTGCCTCCAGAGTGCCAGGGCGTCTCTCCAGATGAGAATGCGCGAGCGCAAGGTTTCGATATTCAGCAGGCGTTCGCCATAGAGCAGAACGATCTCCAAGCCGACGACTACCGTCAGGCCGGCCACCAGCGTCAACAGGGCTGCTAGTCGCTTTTCCAGGCGGAACTGTTTCTGCCTGGCCGCGGCCACGGCGATGACGAGTGCGGCGGCTGGCAGGCCGAGGAGGAGTGCGCCGCGGCTGGCTGTCAGAAGCAAGGCTGCTGCGACAAGAGTACAGCCCACGGTCAGCGCGGGACGTCTGAGCCCGCCGGTTGCCAGGAGACCGACGCCGACGAAGAGTGTGCGCAGGAGGTAGAGGGCAGTCTGATTGGGAGAGAAGGTAATTCCCATGAGGCGCCGCACACCGTCCGCGGAGACGCCGCCGCCGAGCAACCAGTCGATTCCCCCTACGCCGGCGGCGAGCGCGCCGCCGGTGAAGAGGGCCGTCAGTACGGCTCGCTGCTGACGCGGTCCGGCGGCCAACAGTCTGATGCCGGTGTAGAACAGGGCTGGTATCGCTACAAACTCCCAGAGCCCGACAATATAGCCTGGCCAGTGCCAGACGTTGCGAGCAGCCAGAAGGCCGATCACGATCCAGGCGGCGACGAGCAGGTTTGCGCAGTGCGCGTTGCGTACTGCGATGCTAGTTTGGCGCACCGGGTAGACGGCATTGAGCCTAGACTTGATGCGCCAGGCTTTGGCGCGGACGGCGCGCTGTGCGAGGGCGGGAAGTGTGGCCAGGAGCGCGGCTTGGGCCGGCGGCACGGCCCAGACGGCACCGACGAGCCGCAGCTCCTTATGCTGAATGTGGAAGGGCAGGGAGGCGGCTGCGATCATTAACCCCGTAGCCGGCTCGGCGGCGATGAGAAATGCGGCGGCGAGCCAGCAGAGAAGGATCAGCGGCGGCCAGACGGCGAGGTAGTAGACGGTGAGCAGGAGTGCCCAGAGTGCGAGCTTTGCGGTTAGCGGCCAGGTCCGGTAGAGGGCCCGCCAGCGGCGCAGAGGCAGTGTGCGGGCGGTGAGTGCTGCCCACAAGAGAAGGAATCCACATGCCAGCAGCAGGAGGGCGAATCGGGGATAGAGCAGGTCCCTTGTTGCGGTTTGTTCGGTCTCGGTTGTTGCCTGTGCAGTGTCAGCAAACACGGAAATCAGGACATGCTCTTTCCCATCGGGCGCAATGAGGGAGAAGCCCCACATTGGATCGGACGGGGGTGCGTCCGGTCGATCTGCCGGCCATCCCATTGCTGCCAGCCACGGCCAGTTTGCCCGCGCATAGCGGATGGCCTCTTCTGTAAGACGCAGCTGATCGGCTGTTGATACAGTCTTCCAGTGGTCCTGCACTTGCCGATTCCACCCGAAACGGACGGCCCAGATGGGAGTCTGTGCATCACCGGCGGCGACCATCACGCGCCGTACCCAAGCGGCGCGACGGAAGTTGAGCGCGTCGACGCGGCTGCGGGGATCTTCGGGCCCGGTCCCGAAGCCGAAGGGTTGCACGAGGACGGCATCGAAGTAGGGCGCGGCGCCGGCGGCGTAGAGGCGCTGGAGGAAGAAGCCCTCGTCGATGGCGGTGTGGCCGCGGTCCTGGGTGGGCGCCAGTGCTGCGGCCAGAATGACTGCGTCAGGGTCGGCATCGCGGACAGCAACGGCCGCCGCGCGCAGAAGGCGGGCGTAGGCGACCGGATCGATCAGCCGATTTCCCCAGTGCGGGGCGATGTTGGGCTCGTTCCAGATTTGGTAGAAGCGGACCGTGTCCTTGTAGCGGAGGGCGAATGCGGCGGCAAAGCGGGCAAAGGTCTCCGGTGCGGCGGGGGGCGCCAGTCGCCATGGCAGGTCATTGTCCAAAAACCCTTGCGGGGGTCGGTCTATACTGTCTCTGGCCCAGGCCGGGCTGCCGTCGAGGACGATGACCGGCACGAGCCCTGCGGCGGCGATATCGGTCAGGGCCTGGTCGGTCCAGGCCCATTGGAATGCTCCCGGTTGGGTTTCGATACGGCTCCAGTCGACACGCTGGCGTACCCAGCCGAAACCGGCTTTGTGCAGACTGGTCAGCGCTTGCTGCCTTTCGTGCGGGGTGTTGTATTGCTCGAGTGCGACGGTTACACCGAGAAAGGGAATCTGGCTGGCTGAGGAGGGAAGGGCGCGAGGCTCAGAGATTGCCTGCAGGCTACCGGAGTCATTCTCTCGAATATCCCGAAGTGTGAGGGCGATCTCTACTCCCAGGTAGCAGAGAATCGCGTAGAGGCAGGCGAGATGAAGCAGTCGGATGGTGGTCTGCGGCACAGAGTCAGATCTTAGGAACGATCCAGGCAATGGTCAAGGATATTCTGGATGTGGCGCCTCTCTTCTTCGAATGTAGAGAGGCGCTTTTGTACAGACCTGATATCGATGTCCCGGCCCTGATCCCGCTCCTCTACCGCCTGCTGCAATATCCTCAGCAGCAGACCGACAATGCGGCGACGACGTTGATATTCGAAGGGCAGATGGGGATCGGAGATCGTTTCCGGCAGGGAGCGGTACCACGCCTCTTTTTCCGTCAGCTTGAATTCGAGACGCAACGTGGAACTTCCCATCTGTGAGCGCGTGAAGATTGAGCGAGGGGCGGTGGATGGTTCGGCTTGCGGCGTATCTTCGAGGGGCAGAAGGCGGCCGTCCTCCGAGTTGAGCCACAGAATTGGCGTTGCATAGTCGACGCGGTTCGGGTCGCTGATGTACAGGTTGTTGCGGGCCAAGGTGACAGCGGCGTCGATCTGGCCGCGGCCCTGGCCGGTCACGAGGGTGTTGTAGACTCCAGCGGCAAAGTGCACGGCGGAGCGATCCATGATCTCATAGCGCATGGCGATCACGGCGGGCAGGCCGCTCTGAAGCAACTGGTGGGCGATGCCGGCGAAGGGTCGTGTACTGTCGACCTGTCCTGCCAGGCAGGCGTTGAGGAAGACGAGTTTCACCGATTCTGCCTGTTGCAATACGGTGCGCAGGGTTGCAGCGGACACGAGGGCAGGTGCGTCATCGGCCCAGAGCAGGAGGCCATCCTCATTGCCATGGCCGACGTAGTGCAGGATGTCGGGCCGAGTGGTTGTCAACCGTTCCTGGATCTGTTGAATCGTCACGCGGCCGTCGAGATGATCCAGCTCTACTCGGGCGGAGGGAAGCTTTTCGATTGCCGAACGGATCTGTTCACTCTCTATGTGTGCGGCCAGATTTTGGCCCCGTTCACCCTGGGCGGGCCCGTGGTGCGCGGCGGCGGCTATTCCCGAATCGACCGTCACCAACAGGACTTTGAGTGGCAGCGCAGCCTCCAGGGCCCTGGGACGAGCGACATAGCTGACGAGATTCTGTGTGCGAACGAGTGCGATGTTTGTGTCGGCGGCAAAAGACTGATTGCGAAGGGGATTGTGAAGTGTTTCCCAAGGCAGAGCTGCGACTGCGGGCGGGTGCAGGATTAGCCTAAGCCGCAGCCGTCCGCCATCGTCGAGGTCGGCTCGGGCCTGGGCCCAGAGGTCTCTAACCTGATTGCGGACCAGTTCGGAATAGAGCCGGCTGCCGATTTCGGCAAGAAGCTCTTCGCCTTGTGTCTGGTAGGGGTCGCCCAGGCGGGCCAGGAAACCCATCCAGACGGAATGGAGGGCGTCCTGATTGAAGGTGGAGGCGCCGCTCAGGCCGCGATAGGACGCCAAGACGGCATAGGGAGCCTCTTCGCCGGTAATAGTAATGTCAAAGTTTGTGTATTCGCTCAACTGCGGTATCCAGTAGTTTTGTTTTGTAACTTCCAAGCAAAGCTTTTGGTGTGCTGTGTGCGGTCTGCCTGGATCTGAAATAACGGAATGCACTGTCAGAAATTGAGTAGCGGGCCCTTGACGGCCTTAGCGGTGTACGTTGGGCCCAATTGGGCGTTGCTACATCTGCCTTGCCTGCGCTGGAACACACTTGGGACCTGCCAAGACGCGGGGAAAGCGCGGGTCGCCGCGGGACGCCAACTGCATATTGCCCTCAAACTCGCTGCGGCATGAGTTGGACCGGGGGCGTTGGGGGGGCGGAGCCCCCGCACAAGGGAGGCCGCTTGCGGCCGACCGCCCAACTGCAGTGGTCAGTAGTCAGTAGTCAGTGGTCAGAAGTCGGTGGTTCGTGAAAGCGCCAATTGATGGTTGATGAATGAGAAAGACAAACATTTTATGCAAGGGTGAGTCAGGGTCGTCATTAGGCAAGGACTTAGCAGTCACTTTGTTTTATAGTATCATCATCCTACACGACAGAAAACTGGAAGTTTGAAATTGGGTACTGAGGACTGGTACAGGCCCTTCGGGGACAGCGTGGAACAGAATACGGGGCAGCCCGGCGGCGGTAGTCCTGCCTTTACGACGACAGGAATGGAACGACCGGTGACGTCGGTGACGGTGTACGGTCCGAACCGGCTCTTTGTGCAGCGGGTGAGTGTACTGGCGTGGACGGTGGCGGCCACGGTCGCGATCAGCCTGTTCTTACGGCTGCCGACGGTCGTGTTCACCTTGAACGCGCTGGGTTCGCCGATGTCGATCCGGATCAGCGAGACGACCGTCATCGCTGTCTTCATCGCGCTGCTGACGGCCAGCGGTACGGAACGGGCGATTCGCACCCATCCTCTTTACTCCGGGGACTCAATGGGCGGCGAGCCCGAGAGCGGGGGGCACACCTGGCTGTTTTGGGGGCTGCCGGCGGCAGTATCCATTTTGGCGGTGCTGCTGGCGCCGGAGGCCAGGACACCGCTTTTCCAGGCCGGCGCGGCGCTGCTCAGCGGTGGGTTGATCGCCCTGATTCTATTCAACCTTTACGCCAGCGCAGATCAGGAGTCGGCGGGCTACAGGCAGGCCCGCATTCTGCTGAACGTATTGTCCTATACGGCGGCGCTGGCCCTTTTTCTGCTGGTTTATCAGACAAGAACGCGCAGCCTGCTCTCCGGGACCCTGATCGCGGCGACGTCGGCGCTGCTGGCGGTTGAGTTGCTGCGGGACGTTATGCCCAGGGTGAATGTCGTGCTCATGTATGCGGCGCTGGTTGCGGTCGTTCTGGGCGAGGCGGCGTGGGCGTTGAATTACTGGCCGCTGTCGGGTGCAAGCGGGGGGCTCGTGCTTCTGTTGATTTTCTATCTGTTCGTGGGGCTGGCCCGCCATGCGCTGCATGAGGGCCATTTGAGCCGCAGGCTTGTTCTGGAGTATTCGGCATTTGCGGTGCTGGCGCTCGTTTTGATCGTGCTGATCGGGCCGGGACTCTAGGATTCCTCTCCCAATTTCAACTTATTGACTGTCACCAGCCTTGCGTGATCTGCAGTGGTCTACGTGCCAGCCTCTCCTCTGGCTGCGGCGGCGAGCCTCTCGAAATTTCCTCTCCAACCAGCGCGCAAACCCGGTTCGGCTGCCAACTGCTGGACAGTCTCGGTCAGCAGGCGGTTGACCGGGGTACCGATGCCGACCTCCACACCCTTGCGCACGACGGCGCCGTTGTACCAGCCGACTTCGCTTCCCATTTTGCTTGACTCCAGATCCAGGAAAAGGCTTGGCATCTTTCCTCCCCTCGCTCCGCCGACGACCCGATGCAGGGCGGAGCGCAGCAGCAGGCGCGGACCGAAACGCAGAAGGGGAGCGAGAGTTCTGAGCGGGTATTTCTCCACGTTCAGGGGGCGGATGCCGGCGGCGGCCATCACACGCAGGGCCTCGCGCAGGGCGTCGATTTCCAGGTCGGCGATGCGGGGGTCGGCGAAGGTGACGGCGGGCGGCTCGGCGAGGATGGCGCTGGTGGCGTTGCCGATCATGTTCATGAGCAGCTTTGACCACTTCATGCTATGGGTGTCGCTGTAGATGTTGGTGGGGAGACCGGCGGCGGAGAAGGTTGAGGAGAGAGTGGTGAGGAGAGAGGAGAGAGAGTTGCTTCCCGTTTCTTCGTTTTCACCTCGAAAATCTGCCAAGCCGATGGCAAAGGTTGGTTTTGTCACCTGGACGACGCCCGGCTCTTTCACTTCGACAGGCGCGGTAATCGTTCCGGCGATGACCCACTGGGGGCCAAAGCAGGCGGCGACCTCTTCCTCGTTGCCGACCCCGTTCTGCAGGCTGAGGATTGCGGGGGGAGGATCGGCTGTGGCGGCGGCAATTTCATCCAAGACTGTCGCCGTGTCGTAACTTTTGACGGCGAGAACGGCGAGGTCGTACGGGCCGGGGAAGGCCTCTTGCACGGAGGCAACCGCGCTTACCGCGGGAATCCGTTCCACTGAGCCATCGGCGGCGTACACCTGCAGACCGCGAGCCTGCAGAGCCGCGGCCGTGCGGGCGCGGCCGACCAACGTTACGGCATGTCCTGCAGAGGCCAGCTTGCCGCCGACAAAACAGCCGATGGCGCCGGCCCCGATTATGAGAATGCGGAGAGAGTTCATGGCTCAGCTCCCATCCGCCGGACGCCGGGCCTGGAGATCGTAGAGGCCGTAGGCCGCTGCCAGCAGCTCGATAGGGTGGCGGGAAGGGAGGCCGGTCCCGTGTTCCAGCTGCCAGCGGCAAGTCTCGGAGTCGCAGGCGGTAAAGGAAACCGACCCTTCGGAATCCGGTTCCGACTTGCTTGTTTGTGATGCGACGTAGTCGAACAGTTCGGCGCCCACATCCATGGCGATCTGGTATTTTTCGGTCTTGTAGCCGTAGGTCCCGGCGATTCCGCAGCAGCGGGCGTGACTTTCGCGCAGGTCAAGGCCGGGGATCTGGGCCAGCAAGTCGAGCGCGGGTTTGCCGATGCGGTGAGCGCGCAACTGGCAGGGGGCGTGGTAGGGCAGAATGAAGGGTTGACCGGACTGGTCAAGGGGTCGCAGGTCGGAGGGCAGCTGGTCTTGATCGAGACGCTCGCGCAGCCACTCAAAGATATCCCAGGTGGCGAGTTTGAGGGCGTGCGTGCCTGGGTCGCTCTCCAAATCGAGCAGTTCCGGCGCTTCTTCCTTGAGAGTCAGCGTGCAGCTGGTGCTGGTGCCTATTATCGGGTGGCCGGCGTCGACGTATTGGGCGAGGCGGGCAACGTTGCGGCGATGGTGGCTCTCGGCGGCGGTGAATTCTCCGTTGGAAAGCATGGGCAGGCCGCAGCAGTTTTGGGGGGGCACAATAGCTTCGTATCCGAGATGCTCCAGCACAAGAATGGCAGCCATGCCTACGTATGGCTCGTAATACTGGGTTGCGCAGCCGTGAAAGTAGACGACTTTTCGGTCGCTGCGCAGCCGTTGTGCACGGGTACGCGCCAGCCAGCGGTTGAGCGTTTCGTGGTGCCAGCGGGGCAGGGGCGCCTTTTCCGCGACGCCGAACAATGCTGCAGCGAGGCGCCGGCCGATTGGATTGTGCAGAACGAAATTGGCGAGACCGGGCGCTATGCTACCTATCCGTCCCAGCAGTTCGTTGCGGCCGAGGAGACGGTTACGCAGGGAGAGGCCGCGGGCGGCCACGATGCGGGCGCGGGCGCGGGCGTTGATTTCGGCGATACGGACGCCGGTTGGGCAGACTTCATTACAGACACGGCAGCCGGAGCAGTAGTCGACGGAGGCGTCAGGCATCTGGCCGCCGGCGAGTGGGCGAGAGATAGGGCCGGCGGCGTCTGCGTAGTAAGGGTGCCCGAAATCGCGGAAGCGTTCGGACTGGGGCGCTGCGTACTTCGGTCCGGGGAAGCTGTCGGTCACTGCGGAGACCGGGCAGTAGCTGGTGCAGATGTTGCACTTTATGCAGGCGTTCAGGCTGAGGCCGACGGAGTTCACGGTTGCGTTTTGCATAGAGGCGGTGGCCAGGGATTCGGGGAGACCGCTGGCGCTACTGGCTTGTGACAACTCCTTTTGCGACGGCGTAACCGGTGGCAATGGCGATGCCTTCGCGGCTGCGCTCGCGGATCGGGTCGGTGTGGGCGAGGGTTGAGCCCGCAGCCCACAGGTTATCATAGACGGGCGCGCCGGCCTGGTCCAGCGGGCGAAAGCGTTGGTCGACTGAGACTCCGGCCTGAAAGATCGGGTGGCCTCGCCTGTCGAGGAAGAGAGGGCGCAGCCACTGGGTGCGTGACTGCGGCGCGGTCAGCGGCAGGTCGAAGACGGTCTCCCTTACACGGCCGCAGCGGTCAGCGTAGATGCCGCCACCGAGGATGCCGCCGGTGGCCAGCAGGAAGTTGCGGGCCGTGTGGCGAAGGGGGCGGCTGCCGGTTTCGGTCTCGAGCCACTGGATGCGCCGGCCGGTTGCGTGGAACCCGCAGGCTTTCATGCCGATTTCTACGCGCACGCCGAGTCCGGTCAGCTGTGTGCGCAGGGCGGCGTCAAGGCGCAAGCCGGGCACGCTGGGGGGCAGTGTCGGGATTTCGAAGATCGAAGTGCCCGCCTGTTGACTGTGACTGGATTGGGGGCTTGGCCGGCTTCTGGCGGTGGTCGCCTCATGCAGTTGCGTCACGAGAGCGGTGTGGGCGTTCAGTCCGAGAACGGCGGGGAGACCCACACGTTCGCCGGCTGCGGTCACGTCGACAATCATTTGTGCAAGTAGTGCCTGCTCCGCCGGCTGGTCCAGAAGTCGGGCCAAGTGCAAAGGGCTACGGTCAAGCCTCTTGGTGAGACGGCTGAGGGGCAGTGATGCGCTGCGAGCGCGGTGGCCCAGCTTCTGCAGGTTTTCGGCTATCAGTTCGGGGTAGAAGTCGGGCATTCCTTGCAGGCCGACGATTACCAGCGGGCGGTCATCCTCAAGACTGGCGGCCTGCTGGGCGGCCGGCGCCAGATAGACCGGACGGGGGGCGCCGACCGGTGAAATGAGCTGAAGGTTCCTCCCGAGATTGGGGTCACTGACCTGTTCGTCAGAATCGCTCCTCTGCGAAGTCCGCTCATCCTGCGGGCTGGAAGCGGTGAGATCAGTGGCAGCGCCGGCGCGCACATAGGGCAGTCCCGCCACGGCGGTCAGACTTTGGAATTCGTCCATTGCTTTGGCGATCGCGTCGATGCCGAGAAGCCGATAGGGATGTGCGGGAGGAAGTTCGGGCACGGCTTGCGTCCAATTCGTGACCGTCTTTTCCCCATCTGGCAGATTACCCAGCAGGTCGATAGTTCCGGCGTGCCAGTGGGTTGCGCCTGCGCCGTGGGCGATCACGCGCACGCGCAGACCGGCGCGGGCAGCGGTGTATGCGGCGAAGAGGCCGGTCAGACCGGCGCCGATGACAAGGAGATCGAGCATGCGGACGTACGGATCCTGGATAACAGTTTTGGTTTCATAGAGGCACGTTTTTGCAGCAGGCGCCGCTGATTGGGTGATAGCGTCCCATACTATCGCAGTTTCTACTGATTGGAACCAGATGGAGAGAAATCGGAGCGATAGAAGGAGGAAAGGGGGCTCTCTTTGTCATCGACGGGCAGATGATCGGCGTTCAGAATACTCAGGTAAATCAGCTCGTCCAGGCGTTCCTGGCGCAGCTGCTGTCCCCACAGGATCGGAGCGACGCCTTTCCAGCGCTCCTGGAGGAAGTCGCGCAGGAGCAGGTTCGGTTGTGAGACGGCTGCCTGGGGATCGACGGCGGCGGAGCGTTGGAGGGAGTCGTAAGCGGAGGCGGAATTGGAGGCCGAATCGGAGGCTTCCGCTGTGGAGCTGTCGCGGTGGTGATGGGCCGGGGACTGCATATGGGCCACGTTCCACTCGCCGACAACGGGTGAGGTCTTGGCGGTGCGCAGCTGGTGCAGGATGCCGACGGCGCGGTAGGTACAGAAGCCACCCTGACACGGTCCCATGCCAAGGCGGACGTCGCGGCGAAGATCGTCGAGGGTGACGGTCGGGTTACGCTGGGCTGCGCTTTCCAGCATGGAACGGGTCACCAGTTCGCACTCGCAGACCAACTCCGACTGCAGCTGTTCGTCTTCGACTTCGCTGAGACGGTGGCCGAGCCAATAGTGGCCTTGGTCGACGCCGGGCACGGCTGTCGCGGCGGTGCGGCAGGGGCGGGAAACGCCCAACTGCTCGCAGGCGGCGTCGACGGCGGACTCAGCCATGAGGCGGAAGGTGGTCCATTTGCCGCCGGTGATGGTGATGAAGCCGCGCACGCCGTCCCGCTGCCGATGGTTGAGCAGGGCGAGGGCACGGGTGGCGTCGCGGCTGTCCTGGGGCATCTCCTGCACCGGCTGGTCATTGGAATGGGAACCTTCTTTGCTTTGGTTAGACTCGGCCGGCGGCTGCGTCTCCTGGTAAAGAGGACGTACACCTGCCCAGGCGCGCAGGATCCGGCTGCGGCTGAGACCGGGCACCAGTTCGTCGCCTTCGGTCAGCATCAGGTCGATTTCCCACTGCTCGATGGGCAGGTCCTCCGGGCCGGCCACCTTTTCGTCGGTGGTGCCGATTACGCTGACGGTGTGTATGGGCACGAGAATGTCGCCGTCACCGGGCATTTTGCAGCGGTTGATGACGGTGTTGGTCAGACGGGCGTTGGTGGCCAGCATCACGCCTTTGCCCAGAATCATCTTCACTTCCACGCCAGCCAGGGCTGCGACCTGACCGGACCAGGCACCGGCGGCATTGATGACGAGGTCGGCGTCGATATGCAGCTCTTCGCCCGAGACTGTGTCGAGTACGGTGGCTCCGGAGATTGTGCGGTTGCCGTCGCCGCCTGAGAGGTGGAGGCGGGTGAGCTCGTGGTAGGGCAGAAGAGTTGCGCCGGCCTGGCGTGCGGCCTGGGCGGTGGCGTGGGTGGCGAGGAAGCTGTCGGCGGCGGCATCGGGCAGCTCGAAGACGCGGCTGATGCGGGGGTTGAGCAGAGGTTCGCGGCGTAGGGCGGACGACGCCGGGATCTCAGTGCAGGGGACGTCGAGGCGACGGCAGGCGGCGGCGAAGCGATCGGGATAGTCGTCCTCGTCTTCGGGCGTGACGACGAAGAATCCGCTCGTGTCCTCAATGCAGTGGGTGTGGGTACGGCGCAGGATGCGATTTTCGCTGATGCATTGGGCGGCGCTGGCGGCATCTTTGAGGACATATCGTGCGCCGCTGTGAAGGAGGCCGTGGTAGCGCCCGGTCGTGCCGTGGGTCAGGTCGCGTTTTTCGACGAGGAGGGTGCGAAATCCTCTCAGGGCGGCGTCCCAGGCCACACCGGTTCCGGTTGCGCCGCCGCCGATCACGAGGATTTCGGTCTGCATCCTCTTCATCGGGGGCTATCCAATGTCATGGAGAAGTTGATGGATCTCCTGGGCGCGGCTGCAATTGAGCGCGGTGGCGGCGAGCTCTCTGGCGGCGTCCATGTCCACGCGCCGGATTGCGGATTTGACCAGGGGAACGGCCGGTCCGGCCACGCTGATTTCGTTCAGTCCCAGCCCCAGGAGCAGGGGCTGGACGGAAGGGTCGCCGGCGACTTCACCGCAGATGGCGACGGGGATGCCGGCGGCGCGGCCGGCTTCGCAGGTGAGGGCTATCAGGCGCAGCACGGAGGGGTCCAGCGGGGTTGCCAGGGTTGCGACGGCACTGTTTACGCGATCGGCGGCGAGGGTATATTGGGCCAGATCGTTGGTGCCGATGCTGAGGAAGTCGACCTGGGAGGCGAAGTGGTGCGCGAGGAGAGCGGCCGACGGCACTTCGATGAGCACGCCCACTTCAAGGGTGCCAAGTTTGTGGCGGCAGTGCTGGTAGCCGGGAATCTCTTCGAGGAGCTCCAGAGTCTGGTGGACTTCGTTCACCTTCGAAATCATGGGGATGAGAATGCGAATGCGGTTCACGGGGGAAACGTTCTGCGCCAGTTCTATCAACGCCCGGGCCTGGTCGATAAGCATTTGCGGGTGGCGGAGCAGGAGGCGGATGCCGCGCACGCCGAGGAAGGGGTTGGCTTCGGCGGAAGGCTGCAGATAGGGCACAGGTTTGTCGCCGCCGATGTCGAGCAGGCGGACAGTGAGAGAGTGGGTGTTGGTGTAGGAATGCACATCCTGGTAGGCAGCCAACTGCTCGGAAACGGTCGGCGGGCTGGTCCGGTTTTGAAAGAGGTTTTCGGTGCGGAGGAGACCGATGCCCTCGGCGCCGTTGGAGTGGATGTGCAGGAGATCTTCGCGGCTGTTGACGTTGACGCGGACGGGGATGCGTTCGCCGTCGGGAGTCAGGGCCGGCTCGTGGGACTGCGAGAGCGCTTCGGCCTGAAAGCGCCGCAGCCGGGAGCGGGTCAACTCGTACTGTTCGAGCGTCTCCTCATCGGGATCGACGAGGAGGCGGCCGCGGATACCGTCAACGACGCCGAACATGCCGGTGTGCAGCTGCAGGATTTCGGCGCCGGCGCTGCAGACGAGGGGGATGCCCAGACTGCGGGCCAGAATGGCTGTATGGGCAGTGGGCGTGCTGGCTGCGAGGGCGATGCCAACGACGTGGGCCTGATCGAGGTGGGTGGTATCGAATGCGGTCAGGTCCTCTGCGAGCAGGATTGTATTGTCGGGCAGCGGGTTCAACTGGCGGGCGGAGGTGATCCCGCCCAGGCGGAAGACGAGGCGTTGACCCACATCGCGGATATCTGTGGCGCGGCTGGCGAAGTACTGATCGCTGAGGTCCTGGAAGAGCCGGACGAGGTCGCCGGTGGCCTGCCGGGTGGCGCGGGTGGCGTCTATGCCGGAGTCGATGGCGGCGCGCACTGCGTCGGTAAGTGTGCTGTCGTGGAGGATTTCGCGGTGAACGAGAAATATTTCTGCGGTTGCGGTCTGTCCGATCTGGGACAGTCGGGCCAGTTCCTCATCGACGAGGAGGCGGGCTGCCAGAAAGCGCTCCCACTCTTCTTCGGGGTCGCCGGCAGCTTGCGGGGCTGTCCTACCGGAATCGTCGGCGGGGACGGGGGCATACTTGTAAATGTTGCCGATGCCGACCCCCGGTGCTGCTGAGAGGCCGTGAAAGAGCTGCTGCACAGTAATTTCGCTTGTGTTCAAAATAGGGAGCAAAGCGCCTCGATGGCTGCGTCAGCGTCAGGGCCAGATGCGGCCAGCTGCAGGTTGTGCCCCTGGCGAGCCTGAAGCTGCATCAGTTGGAGAATGCTTTTCAGATCGACGGCATTGCTGTTACGGCTGAGATTGGCGGCCGTGATTTGGGCCTGAAACTGGCTGGCAGTGCGGACTACATCTCTGCCGGAACGGAGATGCAGGCCGCGCGGATCACTGACGGTGACCACGACGCTTTTGGACTGTTGAAGCGACGACTCCGGTTGCGCGGGTTGGTCAACAGGCAGGGGGGCATGAGAGTTGCTGCTCACGCCACCATCCTGGTGTTGTGTTTTGCCCTCAAGCCTTTCCTCTTGAGGTCCTGCCTGCGAAGGTCGAATCTCCATCTCAGAGTTCCAGGACTGTGATAGTTCGAGTTTCTCAGCCGGTACCTGCCAGTTTCGGTGTTGAAAGCGCGGCCTCTGCGACGGCGTTCACTGCCTGCAAGGGCTCGCCCAAGCTGGCGTGCAAGGCGGCCACGATGGCGCCCTCAACAAGCGGCGCGTTGCTCAGGAGACAGTTCTGCCGTTGCTGTTCGGGCAGCATCTCGAGAGCCATTTCTGCTGACATGACCGAACTGCCTAAGTCCATCAACAGGAGTACTCCGTCTTCACACCAGACTTCTTCAATGGCGGAGCGTATTCTGAATGCGTCGGTGCCAAGTTGTTCACCGTCGTCTGAGAGGCCTCCGGCCTGACTTATACCAACCTGATCTCCCGCCATCTGGGCCGCCAATTCGTGGACGCCTGCGGCTAGTTTGGCGCTGTGGGAGACGATCACGAGGCTGATCACGAATGACTCCCCGGTGGGCCAGAACAGGAGTTAGCGGCCACTGCGATGGTCACTCCGCCCACGCGAGCGTGCGTTCGACAGCCTTTTGCCAGCCGGCATAACCCTGGCCTCGTTCGGATTCGCCGATCTGCGGCTGCCAGACCCTGTCCTCCTGCCACTGCGTGCGTAAAGTATCCAAGTCCGACCAGAAACCGACAGCCAGGCCGGCTGCATAGGCGGCGCCAAGGCTGGTCGTTTCGGCGATACGGGGCCGGATGACGGTTGTTCCCAGAATATCGGCCTGCATCTGCATGAGCATGTCGTTGACTGTTGCGCCGCCGTCGACCTTGAGCTGGCGCAGGGGCACACCACTGTCGGCGTTCATCGCATCCAGCACTTCGCGGGTCTGGTAGCAGATGGATTCGAGCGCGGCGCGCACGATGTGCGCGCGATTGACGTAGCGGGTGAGACCGACGATGACGCCGCGGGCGTCGCTGCGCCAGTGGGGGGCGAACAGCCCGCTGAAGGCCGGTACCAGATAGCAGCCGCCGGTATCGTCGACGCTTTGGGCGATCTCTGCGGTCTCGAATGCCGACCCGATCAGCTGCAGCTCGTCACGCAGCCATTGGACGGTGGCGCCGGCCATTGCGATGGAACCTTCGAGGGCGTAGACGGGCGCGGATTCGCCCATCTGATAGCAGACGGTGGTCAGGAGCCCGTTGCGGCTGTAGACGATCTCTTCGCCGGTGTTGAGAATCATGAAGCAACCGGTCCCGTAGGTGTTCTTGGCTTCGCCCGGGCTGAAACAGGTCTGGCCTACGGTTGCTGCCTGCTGGTCACCGAGGTTGCCGCAGATGGGAATGGCGGCGGCGAAGGGGCCATCGGTTGCGGTCATGCCGTAGAAGGCAGGTGCGCTGCTGGGCCGGATCTCCGGCAACATCGAGGGCGGGATCGCCAGAATATCGAGCAATTCCGCATCCCAGGAGAGGGTTACCAGGTCCATCAGCATGGTGCGGCTGGCGTTTGTGGGATCGGTGACATGCACGCGGTCGCCGCCGGTGAGTTGCCAGATTAGCCAGCTGTCGACGGTGCCGCAGATGAGTTCACCGGCGTCGGCGCGCGCCTGCGCGCCCTCGACGTTATCCAAGATCCAGCGGAATTTGGGGCCGGAGAAGTAGGTTGCCAGCGGCAGTCCGGCCTTCTTTTGGAAAGTGGGGGCGTGACCGGCCTTTTCCAGGCGGCGGCAGATGCGGTCGGTGCGGGTGTCCTGCCAGACGATGGCGTTGCAGACGGGCAGGCCGGTGCGGCGGTCCCAGACGACAGCGGTCTCGCGTTGATTGGTGATGCCTATGGCTGCGATCTGTCCGGGCCGGACATCACATTTGGCGAGGGTGGCACGGATCACCGCTTGGGTACGCTGCCAGATTTCAAGCGGATCGTGTTCGACCCAGCCGCTGCGGGGGAAGATCTGTTCGTGTTCCTGCTGTTCAAATCCGACGATTGCGCCCGATTGATCAAAAAGGATGAAACGGGTGCTGGTCGTACCTGAATCGACTGCACCGATCAACTGAGACATCAGTCAGCACCAGTTATTGTGAGGACCTCGGCGGCGGTCTCGAAGAGGAAGTAGGCGCTGGTGGCGCCGGGATCCTGGTGACCGATGGAGTGCGGGCCAAGGTAACTGGCGCGTCCTTTTCTGGCCTCAATTTCGATCGTATGTTTCATGCCCAGGTGGGCGGCCTGGCGGGCAGCGGCCAGAACGACGGCGGCGCTCTGGTGGGCTGCAACCGCCGCCTCCATGGCCTCGACGGCGGGCTGGATGGTATCGATCATGGTCTTGTCGTCGGCCTGGGCCTTGCCGCGCTGCTGGAGTCCATCGAGTCCGTAGCGGAACATCTGGGTCAACTGAGGCAGGTCGATCGAGCTGCCGTTTGTGGGGCTGGTGGCGGCGCGCAGGAAGAAGGTCCCGTACAGGGGGCCGGCGGCGCCGCCGACACCACTGATAAGCGTCATGGCGACGGAACGGAGGAAGGCGCTGATGTCTTCGGATTGCCTCTCCACCTGGAGGCGTTCCTGCAGTTTCCCCATGCCGCGGCGCATATTCACACCGTGGTCGGCGTCACCGATGGCGGTATCCAACTTGGTGAGATGGTCTTCGTTCTCGATGATACGAGCGGCGTAAACCAATAGCCATTTGCGAAGTTGCTTTGTTGTGATCTCCTGGGCCATTTTCGCAGTCCGTAATCCGCTGGCCGGTTCGTTACCAGTGCAGGACGGGTGTATGCACGGGGGCATCCCATAGCTGCAGCAGCTCGTCGTCCAGTCTCATCAGGGTTATGGTATACCCGCCGCGGCCGAGGCAGGTGAGATAGTTGCCTATCAGCTGGCGCTCCACGCGAAGATGATGTGCGGCCAGCAGCTCGTGAATTGCCTCGGAGAATAGGTACAACTCCAGAGGCGGCGTACCGCCCATCCCGCTTATCAGGAGCAGGACGCGATCGCCGGAAGCAAAGGGCAGGTCATGGAGAATCGGGTGTACGATCAGGTCGACGATCTCCGGCATTCCTTTGCTCACCGAACGCACTTCGCCGGGTTCGCCGTGAATGCCCACACCCAGTTCGATCGAATCGTCTGCCAGATTGTCGTTGGGCCCGTTGCGAGGGAGCGTGTTGACGTTGGTTCCTACGCCCATGCTGCGGGAGGAGGCAATAGCCCGCCGCGTTACTTCCTCAGCCGCGGCCAGCGTGTAACCGGATTCGGCGGCGGCACCGGCGATTTTGCAGGCCAGGGCAGAGGCGCCGAGGCCGCGGCGATTGGCGACCTTGGGGATCGACACGTCGTCATTGACGAGCACGTAGCGAGCGTCGATTCCCTCCTGCAGGGCGATTTCGATGGTCAGCTCGGTGTTTAGGACGCCGCCGGCATAGTTCTTCACGACGAAGAGGACGCCCCCGCCGTGGTCGACCGAATGGACGGCCGCCAACAGCTGAACCGGGGAAGGGCTGGTAAATATGGGCCCGGGACAGGCGGCATCGAGCATGCCGAGACCGACGTAGCCGATGGGCAGGGGTTCGTGTCCGCTGCCGCTGCCGCTGATCACGGCGACTTTCCCGGAACGGGCGGGGGCCAGCCGCTCGACGAAGTCCGGGTCGAAATGTACTTTGATTGTGTCGGGGTGACTCAGCGCCATGCCACGCAGGCTCTGCGTGATGGCACTGCCCGGTTTATTTGTCAGGCTTTGCATGGTTCACTGTGGGCAATGCTAGGCAACATCAGGGCCATTGTAGCCTGAAGTGCGGCTTTTTTCAACGCGGCGGGCATTTCGGGTGCATCCCAGATTTTTTCCGAGACTCGTCTGACCAGTGTTGAATCCAGCCTGGTCGACGAATCAACTCTACTGGGCGGACAATAATTTGGGATACACCCGGCATTTCATGTGCAGTCCAAGATTAGGGTGCGTGCCAGGGCACGCACAAGGGGTGCCCCTACAGGCGCCGGAGAAGGAGCAAAGACCAGCCTGCACAATTCTCAATCTGGGTGCCCCCCAACCTGGACTGCGACGGGCAATTCGCGGTTCACGGCAAATGCGGTCCTGGTCATAGGCCGTCAGGATCAGAAGAAAAGTCCTCGTCGACGCCGAATTCTCCGGCCAGGTCGGCAAGCCTCTGCCAGGTCTTCTCTTCCACGTAGATGCCATCCTCGCGACCTCTCCGGGTCCGCAGGTATTCGAGTTCGCCGGGGTAGTAGACGCGTTCGACGCCCTCGGCAGGCGGTGTTGCGGTCAAGTATTGGGCGAATTCGGTTACTTCATTTTTGAACTCTTCCAGAGGACGGAAGGCGTCAACCTGGAAGACGGCCATGAAGCAGCCGTCGTTGTGGCGGCCGGTCGGTTCGATCCCGAACCCCAGGCCGGTCAGCAGACCCGAAAGTATTTCGACCATGGAAGAAAGACCGTAGCCTTTGTGGCCTTCGGAACCGCCCAGGGGCAGCATGGCCCCGCCGTTGCGGGCGGCGGCAGGGTCGGTGGAGGCGCGGCCTTCGCTGTCGATCACCCAGCCGGTGGGTATTGACTGTCCGCGCTGGATGGCAACGCCCAGTTTGCCGCCGGCGACGGCAGAGGTTGCGATGTCGATGTAGAAAGGGCCGTCGAGGTTTGAGGGGACGGCGATGCAGATTGGGTTGGTACCGAGGCGCGGTTCGCGTCCGCCGAATGGAGCAACGCTCTTGGGGCCGCGACCGGAGTCGGCGGTCATCAGCCCGATCATGCCGGCTTCGGCTGCCATCAGGGGATAGTCGGTCAGGCGTCCGACGTGGCCCTGGCGCACGACGGTGGCGGCGGCGACATTTTCGCGGCGCGCCTTGTCGATGGTCAGCTGCATGGCCCTTTCGGAAACGGTGAATCCAAAGCCCCAGTTTCCGTCTACGACGGTAGTGGCGCGGCTCTCCTGAGTGATGGTGAAGGGGGCTCCGGGCTGCACGTGTCCCTTTTGGATGGAGGCGATGTAGCCGGAGACATGGATGACACCGTGGGAGTCGTGGCCGGCCAGATTGGCGGCTATCAGGTGGCTTGAGATGGTAGCGGCTTCTGCGGAGGAGGCGCCGGCGGCCTGCATGAGCCGTCCTGCGATCCGTTCGAGTCGATCGGCAGCGACCTTGGGCATATTACAGACTCCAATCGGGTGTGGCCGGTGGGCGGTACGGCCGTCGAACACCGGCCACGGGCAGTATGAAAGCTACCTGCTGGAAAACTGCGGACGCCCGAGAGCGTCGGTGGCATCCTGACGCTCGTAGTAGTTGAGACGACCGCCGGCGTCGGCGAGGATTCTTTGGCGTGCCAAGGCGACGCGCTGCGGGCTATGACCGGCGATGTTCACGCGGCAGTCGGGGTCGGTCTCGAGATCGAACAGGCGCGTGACTGGCTGGCGCCCGTTGGACGGCGTCTGCCAGTCGATGGCGTCGAAGAACCAGTTACGGTCATCGCGGTACCAGACGGCATTGCCATAGCGGCAGGTCAGATAGTCGCGGCGGGCGAATTGGCCACCATCTTCGAGAAGGGGCAGAAGGCTCCGGCCTTCAACGGGGTCCGCTGACTGCTGGCGGGTGGCGGCAAGGATCGTGGCGGGCACGTCCAGGGTGTAGACCAACTCATCTCGTACCCGGCCTGCCCCGCGGCCGGCGGGATGGCGCATGAGCAGGGGGATGTCCATGGTACCGGGGTACATATAGTCGGCGGGCTTTCCCATGATCCCATCCGGGTTTTCGCCGAAGTTGGTGCCGTGATCGCTGAAGAAGAAGACCAGAGTGTTGTTTCGCAGTCCGAGCTGGTCGACGGTATTGAGTAGACGGCCGAACCAGGTATCGACCATGGTGACGAGCCCGGCGTAGTTGGCGCGGATGCTGGGGATGCGGTCGTCGTACTGATCGGCGAAGGGCCCGTAGGCGGCGGTCAGGCAGATTGGTTCGCGTTGGGCGCGGCTGCCGTAGAGGTCATAGTAGTGGAGGGGGGCTTCCCATGTTTCGTGCGGGGTGAAGCTGTCCACGTAGAGATAGAAAGGGGAAGTGTCCTTGTTGCGGCCGGGCGGGTGGTTGTCGCGCAGAAAATCGATGGCCCACTGGAAGGTGCGGGCGGTGGGCCACTCTTCCTCCGGGAGCTGGGGCCGCACGTTGACCAGATGAGCGGCGATCCGGTCCGGGGCACCGGCGCGATAGCGGTCGAGCAGGGCAGGGTCGGCATCGGCGACGGCATGCCAGCGGTCTTCGGCCTGACCGCGGACGAACTCCCACTGCTGGAAGCCGCGGGTAAAGTTCATGCCGGGAACGAAATAGTGGGGTACGTCTGCGACAAAGCCGGTATGGTAACCGGCCTGCTGCAGGGTTTCGGCGATGGTGCTTTCCTCGGCGTTCATCGGCTGCCAGCCGGGCAGGTAGACGTTGTCCCAGGGGACCGGCCGGTAGTCGTTGAAGGGGAAGGCACGGCGGCCGCTGTGCAGCGTGCGCCTGGTGGGGATGGTGGGGAGACATTCGGGATGGGCACGCGTAAAGCGGACGCTCTGCTGGGCGAAGCGGTCGATGGAGGGCGTGTGAATCCAGTCGTTTCCGTAGCAGCCGAGAAAGGCTGTGCGCAGGGTATCGGCGACGACTACGATCACGTTGGGTTGGGATTGTTCGTTTTCGGACATAAGCGGCGTTGCCAGACAGGCCTTGTTTATTGGGAGAAAGGTTCCAAGAGTGTCAGTTCACTTGTATTGGCCGGTACCCAGCCTTCAGCGCCGCTGTCGACACGCACATACCACCAGACGATGGTATCGGTGTTGCCTTCGAGCCAGATCGGGCCGTTGAGAATTGTCATGGGATCGGCGTCCTGCAGGTGGGTAACGATGACGCCGGCCTGAGCCCCGGCTTCGGTGCGCAGCGAGATCTTGTATTCGGGCAAGAGACGGATACGATCTCCCACACTCATCGGGATGGCGTTGCGGCTGGGAGGCAACCCGTTGGTCTCGACGATTAGGACGTTTTGTCCGGCGGCCGAAGAGGAGGACCCGGCAGAAAGTGTTGCAGGGGAACCGGACTGGGTCAGTTCTCCTGTGAGCCATTCGTTCAGGAACCAGCCGCTGAAAAGCGCGGAGATCGCCAGGAGTACGGCACCGACCAGGAGCAGAGGGTTGCTGGACGCCGGGGCGGGCGCGATGCCGGCGCTGTGGGCGCTACCCCTGGGCTGGACCGAGAGCGGATCGCTATTCAGCTGCATGCGCAGCGGGTAGAGACGGATGGGACGTTCACTTCTATAGCGGTCTTCGATGAGGCGGAGACTTTGGCGCAGGGCAATCTCGTAGAGAGCGTCCGCCGTGTTGTTGTTCATGTGGATTTCGGCGCGCACGGGCCGTCCGCGCCGGTCCATCAGCACCAGGAGTCCGGCCAAGGGCTGGCCTTGGAGGTCGGTAAGATTGTAATAGTCGGCGCGAATTCCCTGGAGGTCGGCGTGTGGTCTGAATCTTCGGATCACACTCAACGTACCGGGGTTTCTCACAGCCTCAACCATTTCTTCATACTCCGGAGCAAATCCGTCGTATTCTACGCTTTCCACCCTCTATTCTCTGCTTCGTCGCGGGGCCACAGGCCAAGGGAATCTGTTGGGAAGAAGTCCTCGCTATGTGTAGTTCGCCGTGAGGCCATGATATTGACTATCAAGAGATTTTAGTCCGGAAGTTGCAGAGAGACGATCCCCGCCACCTGGACTGAACTCTCACCGTAGTGGACGATGCGCAGGTCGAACTGGCTGGGCAGATCGGGCCGCAGCATACCCTGCCATCGCAGACTATCACCGGTTTTGCGAAAGGGAAAATCACCGGCAGGGATTCCGCTGATTTCGGCGCCCTGCTCGGTTTTTCCGAGGTACCCGAAGGTTGTTCCTTTGAGCTGATCACCCGGGCCGACCGAACCAGTGTAGGTAACCTTGAGGGGGTTCTCCTGCAGGGCCATCGCCGGCTGATGTATGGGTTGGATGCCGGCGATTACGAGGCGATGGACGCCGGCCGCGCGGACGTATTCTTCGGTCACGTGATAGACGCGCAGCCGCAGCAGGTAGTCTATGCCCCCAATATTTGGCCAGACGCCATCGAAGTCCAGGGAGTCGCCGGCGATGCGCTCGGCGCGCAGGCCGGAGAACAGGAATTGGGCGCGGCCGTCGGTGATCCCTGCCAGCTGGATATCGGTGCCGCGGATGAATTCGCCGACCTCAATGCGCATAAGGGTTGGACCGGCGAAGGCGATGGCGTTTTCGGCGAGATCCACGGTGGGGAGGTCGACAAGCTGCGGCAGGTCGGCGAAATCGCTCAGGTCCGGAAGGCCCAGTTCTTTGAGGAGATCGAGATCGAAGCCGGGAAGCTGGTCCAGCAACTCATCGACGCCGGGAAGGGAACGCGGCGAGGGCAGTTTGGGCATTTGGGGCGCGCCGGGCAGGTCGGGCCCAAAGCAGGCGGACAGGAGCGCGAGCGGAATGATCAGGGAAGAAATCAAGCGGCGCAGTTTCACAGACAGGCAGCTCGGATTATCGGTACGCACTTACGCTCAGTTCTCCTCGTCTTTCCAACCTTCTCTGCCAAGATCTCGGTGCTATCTCTTGACGTAGCGCAGGCAGAGTGCGCTATGCAGGACGCTCGACGTCGTAGATTCGATAGCCGTTGACCAACATGCCGCCATCGACCTTAATGCGTTCACCGGTGATGAAACTGGACTCTTCCGAGGCCAAGAAGACGGCTGCTGCCGCGATTTCGTGAGGCAGGCCGTTGCGGCCAAGGAGGGTATCCTCGGTCGGGCGCGGCTGTTCCAGATGCGGAGGGCGGTTCTCGATGGGACCTGGCGCGATGGTGTTTACGCGGATATTGTAGGGAGCCAGATCGGTGGCAGCGATGCGGGTCAAGGACTCGACCGCGCTCTTGGCAGCGACATAGGCGGCGCAACGGGGCAGAGGGACGATGCCATTTATGGAGGAGATGTTGATGATGTTTCCCCTGCCGGCCTTGGCCATGACACGGCCTACGAGTTGTGAACAGACAAAGACCGAGGTTTGATTGACGCTGATTACGTTATCCCAGACTGACTGGGATATTTCGAGGAAATGGCCGTTTTCACCGAGGACAGCGGCATTGTTGACGAGGATGTCGATGCGGCCAAAGCGCCGCACCGTCTCGTCCACTAATCGTTCTATCTCGGGGCGGCTGGAGACGTCGGTTTTGACAAAGACGGCAGTAGCGCCGGCACTTTGCAACTCGGTCTGGACACGCCGCCCGGACTCCGTGTCCTGTTCGGCGATGACAACTGATGCTCCTTCTTCAGCAAAATGTTTGGCTATCGTACGGCCGAGCCCGCGGCCGGCTCCGGTAACGATGGCGACTTTGTCCTTCAGCCGCATCTTTCTTCCTTCCACTATGAACTTTCAGTTTACAGTAGACATCTTCGCTTGGCAACCGTGAGGGAATTACGGGCAGGGCAATCGCATCTTTTTGGGATTGAACTTTCCAGAGATAGTCAGTTTTCAAACCGGTTTGGTGACGTTTGGCAGGAATGCCGGTTTGGGCGCTTTTCTGTTTGCATAAGAGGTTGAGAGCCATGCGGCGCACGATGGTCAAGTTGTGCTGCGCATGAAAGGCTTGGGTGCGGATGTGCGCATTTCATTGATCGTGGACAGTTTGTTTTGAATGTGGGTTACTGGCGTTCTCGTGTGTGTTCTGGACGAGAGTTTATGAGCGTTTACGAGAGTTTGCGAGATGTCTGAACTGTGATTTCATGGGATTTAGGGGATTAACTGTGATGAGGGCCTGGCCGGTGCTGCCAAGGCCGGACGAGTGTTTGCGTGCGTTGTACGAGAGTTGTACAAATTCTGACATGGTGGGACGTGTTTGAACGTAAAAACGCGTGATAAGTCGGATTAAGTCGGTTTATGTCGGTCGATATTTGATTTGGCTCTTGTTGTCGTTACGCTTTTGCAACAGATTTTGCGTGTCTGGCGTCCGTTCCCGGTTCTGGCAAGTTCTCCGCGATGCTCTTCCACTACTCTAACAGCCGACAGACACATGCCGGTTAGCCGGCGGTGAGGGGAATCGTGTCGTGTCTGGACGGTTAGGGGCGGATGGAGTCGGGTCAGAGCGGCCAGTTCTCCTATTATTGGACTATGGCGCCCGGGTTCTCACACGTTTCCTTGCCGTCATTACCATGTCAGAGGCAGACACACTGACGGGAGTTCACAGTCTTTCAAGGGCCCTTCTTCGCCTTCGGATTCCCTGCCAGCGGGAGTCTGGCTTGACGGTGATATTTTCTCGGCGAAAGTTTTTGCATTTCGGTACAGTTCCATTATATCACCGATTTCGATTCATTTGCCCTGGAATTACGGGGGGCGGTCCGGTTTTGGGGTGGTAACGGTTTGGCAGGGGAGATTCATGGCAGCGCCGGCTGGGGTTGTTTACGCGCATTAAGGAAGGCAAAGGGCAGGCACAAGGCCGGCACCTACAGGAGTTTGGGGGGTAGGAAGGAGGGGACTGCGCGTACGGGAGTGTGAGTGCAGGCACAAGACCGGCAGCTACGGGGAATACATAGGACTGGGGGGACGTGGTTTGGGGGAGATCCTTCGACTGGGCACCCGTTACGAATATCGATACCAGGTCGGCGAGGCATGTTGTAGGAGAGGGGGCGTTGCGGGGGCGGAGCCCCCCCACAAGGGAGGGCCGAATAGGCCCGACCGCCCGGAACTGCAGGGGTTAGGGGCCAGGGGTCAGGGGTCAGTTACTGCGACGATCTGATGAGGACAGGTGAGATGGGATGCGGCCGCGTAATTGGCTGGAAGCAGCAGGTTTCTGTCAGAAGATGCCGGGGAGGTCCCAGCGTTTGGCGAGGCGGTCGGCGAGGAGGACGAGCACCATACCGACGAGTCCGTTGAAGAGGCCGGCGGCGGTGGTGAAGTCGAAGCGGGCCTGGCGGATGCCGACGCGGTAGATGAAGGTCTCGATGACGTCGGCGGTGGTGAGCACCATGTTGTTCTGGAGGATGAAGATCTGTTCGAAGCCGACGTTGAGGAAGAATCCGATCTGGAGGATGAAGAGGGTGACGATGGTCATGGCGAGGCCGGGGAGGGTGACATAGCGCATGAGCTGCCAGCGGTTGGCGCCGTCGATGATGGCGGCCTCGTAGAGGGTGAGATCGATGGTCGAGATGGTGGCGAGGTAGATGATGGCGGCCCAGCCGGTCTCTTTGAGCAGCGATGAGATGATGACGATGGGTTGGAAGTAGCCGGGTTTCTGGAAGAAGGCGATTTTTTCCATGCCAAGAGAGGAGATGACGTTGTTAACGATGCCGTTTGCGGGCGACAACACGATGTAGAGTATGGCGCCGTAGATCACCCAGGAGAGAAAATGGGGGACATAGACGACGGTCTGGACAAAGCGCTTATAGGCCATGTGGCGGACTTCGTTGACGAAGAGCGCCAGAATGATGGGGGCGGGGAAGGTGAAGAGCATCTTGAATACGGCGATGGATACGGTGTTGCGGAGAACGCGCAGGAAGGCGGGATCGTCGAAGAGCGTGTTGAAGTGCTTGAGTCCAACCCACTGGCTGCCCCAGATCCCGTGCATCAGTTGGTACTTTTTGAAGGCGATGATGTTGCCCCACATGGGGTAGAAGCGGAAGACAGCGAAGAAGACGAAGGGCAGGACAAGCATCAGGTAGAGATAGCGGTATGTCCAGGCGTTGAAGAGAAACTGCGCCCAGAAGGCCCTGCGGCGGGCCGACGTCGCGGTGGAGTTTGATACGGCTGATGTTGCCACTTTGCCAACCTCTTCCGGTCGTGGTCGGAGGCCGGAACAGAATCCGGCCTC
>JAJEDI010000043.1 GCA_022821585.1 Caldilineaceae bacterium | reverse complement strand
TACTGACTCCTGACTACTGACTACTGACTACTGACTACTGCCCACTGACTAGTGCCCACTGACTAGTGACTACTGCTGTCGTGCGGTCGGGCTTTTTCGGCCCTCCCTTGTGCGGGGGCTCCGCCCCCGCAACGCCCCCGGCCAACAACATGCCTGGTCGACCTGGTGTCGATATTCGGTACAGGCGCCCAATCGGAGGTGCTTCGCCGGACCACGTCCCGCCAGTCCCATCAAATCCCCGTAGGTGCCGGCCCTGTGCCTGCCCAGGTTCCCCGGCACGATCTCACTTTCTGACCCCCTCATCTTCTCCGCAAACCAATTTCAAAACTCGCAAAAATTCCTCCTGAATCGCCCCTTTTCCGTGCTATAATACATTCTTCGCACCGCCGAACTATCCCGGTGCGCCTGACCAATCCACTGCCATCGCCGGCCCGCCCGCCGGACGACGAGCGCAAAACGTATCGAAGGAGATACTGGCAATGTCGAAAATGCTCTGCAAAGGAATCAGAAAAGACGGCAGCCCCTGCCGGGGAAACGGCCTCGAACAATACGACGGCTTCTGCATCGCCCACGGTCCCGCACCCGACCAGGCACACGAATGGCGCTCCAAGGGCGGCAAAAACTCCTCCACAGCCGCACGCCTCGATAAACGCATGCCCGAAACGGTGAAAAACGACCTCGATATGATCGAAAACGCCATGCAACTCGTCTTGCAAGGGGAACTCGACCCAGCCGCTCTCAACTCAATGTGTCGCGGTGCCGCAACGCGCATGAGCCTCCTCCGCTTCGGCAACGAAGAAATGACAGAAATCCGCGCCGAAGAATTGCAGTCCGCCGCGGCCCAAGTCGTCGGCGTCCACGGCAACCTCGACATCCTCAAGAAAGCCGAAGAGATTGCCGCCCAGCACAACCGGCACCGCATCGACTCGCTCATCGCACAGGGTCTGGCCGAACGCAAGCAAGAGGCTGAGGACGAACCCGAGAATGTGGTACTCACCACCGAAGGACTCGACCGCTTCGACCACCGCTTCAAGTCAGAATACACCCAGCAGGACATTGACCACTGGACCACAATGGAAGAGAGTTACAAACATTCGATACAAAGTCGGCAAAGCGCAAAAAAACGGGTGCTAGAGCTTCGCGATGAACTCGAAGAGGCCTTGGAGGACCTCGAACACGGCCCCGAGCCCGAACCCCCGCCGCTTGACCCCGTCACCGGCCGCTACATGACCGACATTCCCACCGGTGTCAGCACCGGCTATGACCCTGACCCCGACCCCGAAGACGTCGTTTTCTGCCCGGACACCTTGACCGCCCAAATTCGCCAGTGTGACAACTTCATCCTTGAAATGGAAAAACTGGCCGAACTGCATGCTAACCACATCCACCGCGATCCCGGGGACCACGAAAGAGACCCGCATTTCATGAAGGTTCGACCATTAGGCAGCATTGCCGCAGACTACCCGCTGGAAAGCGACGTCCAAAAACGTCGCGAACTGGATGAGTTCCTGGCAAAGCAGAGAATACTGGAGGAGGGGGAACAAAACGGCCAAAGCGGCTAGCAGTGCGCGCCGGCATGGCCCCGACTAGACCGGGCCCCGTTCCACTGCCGGCGAAGCCGTAAGCGAGCCGCCGCCACAGTCGACCCCAAACTTCAACTAGGGTCGCAACAAAAAAATAACATTTAACAACGGTTGGCTGCCACCCGGACAGCTGCCGTATCACCCTGCCTGGCGTACGGACAACAACCGCGCCAATTCCCCCAAACTGCGCCCTACTCACCCCCAAGACCGCTGCAGCCGCTGCGTTTCGATGCCCAATTCGCGACACCATTCCCTTTTGTCACGCCTATGACCTTTTCGCACACAAAGCGCAGCCCGTTCACCCAAGTCAATTTGCAGACGACCCCCGAACACTGTCAAACGCTCGTGAACGCTCGTAAACACTTCTGATCGCTCGCACGGCCACTTCGCACATGACTTCCACCCAACCGCACATACCACTGCCCAACACACAGTGGCTGCGGTCCTCTTGGCCCTAAGGGGTCCCCATGGCGTCTTCGTGAGCGTGACTCCTGCGTCAAGCGTACTCATCTGCCCCTCCTACATTGACAGTGCCGAATCAGGCCTGTACCATCCCATGTCATGGTCGCGGGCATCCCCCTTAATCATCTGCCGGTTGGCAGAGATGTTCCGGTTCGAGTCCTGCGCGACCGCAGCTGAAGGGAGTGTGCCGGATGGACATTTCGAGGTCGGTATCCTCGCAATATCACGCCGCACTGTCGATGATGGAGCAGACCGTTCGTCTCTGCCCGGTGGCAATGTGGGACGCGCCGGGTCCCGCGAACCCCTTTTGGCGGGTCGCCTACCACGCGCTCTACGTCGCAAACCACTACCTGCAACCGACTGAGCACGAGCCCGTGCGGTGGGAGCAAGCCCGCGAGGGATATCAGTTCCTGGCGCCTTCGCCAAGCCCGCCGTATACGCCGCAACCGCAGGCAGATCAGCCCTACAGCCGCAACGAGATGCTGGACTTAATCGACTTCAGCCGCGCCGAAGTGGACCGCATCGTGCCGAACATTGACTTGAGTGCTCCCTCCGGCTTCCACTGGTTGCCCTTCGACAAGCTGGAGCTTCAGCTCTACAACATCCGCCATCTGCAGCAGCATGTGGCCGAACTGAGCACGCTCCTGAACACGCAGGCAGACCTCGAAATCGACTGGGTCATAATGGCACCCGCGCGCGCAACAGATTAGGGCTCGTAGACATTATCCCGAACACAATCTGCGGCGGCAGAATGCGGCCGACCAGCGCATTCACGCAAGGATAATCCCTGCAGCCTTTCAGTGTTTATCGTGGCCCATCGTGGACAAAAAGGTGTTCTTCGCGACCCATCGCGTGACTTCGCGGGAAGCGCAAATCCACCCAACTCTCGCAACGACCAGGCTACAGTCAAATGGCGCCCCTGAGCCAGGCGAGCCACAAGATACAACTCTTCCCTCTCCCTTTCCCTCACACTTCGCCTCCTCAGGTTGCTCATCCGCAGGCCCTCCCTCCACGTTCCCAGGCCGCTAACCATCAACCACCAACCACTGACCACTGACCACTGACTACTGACTACTGACTACTGACCACTGCAGTTCCAAGTTGCAAGACACAACAGAAAACGCGAAAATGTACCAAGAGCTCCCGGACCAGATAGACGCCACGAGGAGAGCAATGCGATGACCGACAACTACCACCGAGACGGCTTCCTCCACGTCCCCCAGGCCATTCCCCCCGCCGACCTCGATCCGCTTCGCGCCTGCATCCACCGTCAGGTCGGCATCTACGCCAACGAAATGTTCAACGACGGCAAAATCAAAGACCCCTTCGACGAACTGCCCTTCGGCCAGCGCCTTGCCGCCCTCCACCGCGAAAACGAGATCCGCCTCCGCTCCTGGAACCAGCCCGCCCTCGGCCCGGAGCTCCACGCCCTCATCCAACATCCTGGCATCATTGACGCCCTCGAACCCCTCCTCGGCCCCAATGTCAGCTTCAACGGTGACTACCATCTGCGCCCCAAAATGCCCGACAGCGAACTGACCGCATTCCCTCTCCATCAGGACAGCCAGTACTACGGCAAACAGTCCCGCCACGCCCACATCATTACCGTCTGGATCCCTCTCGTCGACGTCGACGAAGTCAACGGCTGCCTCTATGTCATCCCCGGCAGCAACGCCTGGGAGCTCATCGACAGCAAACGCGACAAGAACATGAACATGCGCTCCTTCGAGGACCCCGAAGAACGCGGCACGCCCGTTCCCATGCCCATGAAAAAAGGCGACATCCTCCTCTTCTCCAACATGACCTTCCACGGCAGCAAAATCAACCACACCGACGAAGTGCGATGGAGCATCGACATCCGCTACTGCCGTACACCGGGTACCTACGACGCGCCTCAGGAGGTTCTCGACGGCGAGAAATTCATGCGCGATAAACTGGAAAGGACCAAGCGGCCGCCCTTTGTCGTGCGCGGCAAAGGCGCCGGCTCAACTTACGCCGACTGGCAGGCCGCCTTCGAGGCCCTCTTAAGCTGACCACTTCCTTCCGCGCAGCCGGCGAGCTCCCACTGTGCTCGCCGCCCCCACAACAAGACCAATCTCTGACCAGAACATAAAGGAGCAGTTGTGCACATCCATCCACGTTCAGTCGCCAGCAAAGTATTCGATGTCTGGCGCAGTCCTGGAAGATTCACCAAAAATCCCGACATCATCGAGCTGCCTTCCGGCCGGCTCATGCTGATCTACTCCGACACCGACTCCCACTGGTCCCAGGTCAACCAGATACTGACCCTGCTCGCCAGCGACGACGGCGGCCACACCTGGTTCAAGCACCGCGAAATCGATCAAGCCAACCTTCAGGATGGAGACGAACGCCTCGTCACCCCTCGCCTCAGCCGCCTCAACGACGGCCGTCTCGTCGTTATCATCGACCACGACGACCACAGCCACTTCCACGAAGACCAGCCCCCCGGCAACTGGCTCTACTGGAGCGAAGACAACGGCGACACCTGGACCGAAGCCCAAAAGCCCAGTATCATGGGCTTCGAGCCCGACCGCATCCTCGATCTCCCCGACGGCCGGCTCGGCGTCGTCTCCCACATTATGCGCGGCGATACCCAGGAGTTTGCCGTCATCCTCTCCTGCTCCGAAGACGGCGGCGAGACCTGGTACGAGGCCGCCACGGTCGCCTATGACGGCTACCACCGCGTCTGCGAAGGCGCCATCGTCCTGCTCGACAACCCCGACGCCGTCGGCGGTCAGGAGCTCGCCTGTATCATGCGCGAGAATCACCACGCCGGCATCCCCAGTTTCGTCACCTTCTCCACCGACAGCGGACGCACCTGGTCGCCGATCCAGATGTGCCCCTTCGCCCTCGACCGCCCCTACGCCAAGCAGCTTCCCGACGGCCGCATCTTCGTCAGCGGGCGCCACGTAAACGGACCCCTCGGAACCTACGGCTGGTGCGGCGACATCAAGGCCGAAGCCGGCACCTACCAGATCGGCGGCCCGCGCCGCAAGTACGCCGCAAAAGTGGAAGGCGTCGCCCTCGTCATCGACAACCTGCCCGGCCACGAGGCCCGCTACTGCCTCCTGCCCCCGGAATCCGCCCAAAGCGACATTCACATGGAAGCAATGCTCAAGGTCGAAGGCAGGCCCGGCCAACCTGCCGCCTTCATGTCGATTTCAAAGCTTGGCGTCGTCCTCAACGTCGCCGCCGACGGGATCTGGAGCCGCCAGGGCGCCGACTTCCGCCATCCCGTCGACATGACCAACTACCATACCATCACCATCCGACACCACCGCGGCCTCTTGCGCATTCAGGTTGACGGCGAAACCGTCATCAACCAGTGCATCTTCCGCGAGGAAAAGCCAATCGGCGACTCTCGCCGTGCCGGCCCCCTCAGCCTCTACACCCAGTTCGGTCAGCCTGCTAACGGCGGAAAGAGTTACTGGCGCTACTTTTCCTATCGAGCCCTGAACCCGACCCTCGACGATTTCTCCTGGGAATGGGGGGCAGAATCAGACACCTTCCCCGATCAATACCAGCGTGACCGCATGATCCAAATCCATGGCAACCACCCGGAACAGCCGCCCGCACCCGATCACGGCTACTCCTCCTGGCTGATGCGCGAGGACGGTACCATTATGTGGGTCGACTACACCAACTACGGCGATCCCGCCGGATCCAGCCACCTCGTAGGTGTCTTCATCAATCCGGAAGATATCGACTGAAAGGACTGATTCAGCATGGGCGCAAGCCAAGACTCGGGTCAACCCTCGTGCGAGCAGGAGGACCTGTTCACCAGCGGCGACGGCCGCTACCACACCTACCGCATACCTGCCCTGGCCCTGTCAACCCAGGGCACGCTCCTGGCATTCGCCGAAGGCCGCAAACACGGCCGCGGCGACGCCGGTGAAATCGACCTGATCCTGCGCCGCAGCTTCGACAACGGCCGCACCTGGACCCCCATCCAGGTCGTCGTCACCCAAGACGGCATGACCTGCGGCAACCCCTGCCCCGTCGTCGAACGCCAGTCCGGCGCCATCTTCCTGCCCTTCTGCAAAAACCTCGCCGACGGCGACGAGACCATGATCTGCGAAGGCAAGGCCCCCCGCACTGTCTGGATCACCCACAGCACCGACGACGGACAGTTCTGGAGCGAACCACGCGAAATCACCGCCTCCGTCAAAGACCCGCAGTGGACCTGGTACGCCACCGGTCCCTGTCACGGCATCCAGCTCGACTCCGGCCGCCTCGTCGTCCCCTGCGATCACATCGTCGGCCTCCACCTCGACCGCAGCCGCGACCCCTACCACTCCCACGTCATCTACAGCGACGATCGCGGCGAAACATGGCAGCTTGGCGGCGACGTCGAAGTCGGCACCAACGAGTGCGCCATTGCTCAACTCCAGGACGGCAGCCTCTACATCAACTGCCGCAACTTCGTCCGCGGCACAAAGAGGGGCATCGCCCGCAGCTATGACCAAGGCAGCACCTTCACCGACTTCCAGTGGGACCAAACCCTCATCGAGCCCGTCTGCCAGGCCAGCCTTGAAGCCCTCCCCGACGGCCGCCTTCTCTTCGCCAATCCGGCCAGCACCAACCGTCAGAACATGACCGTCCGCCTCAGCCCCGACGGCGGCCGCGCCTGGCCTGCCGCCCGCACGCTCCACACCGGCCCTGCCGCCTACTCCGACCTCGCCGCCTTGTCCAACGGCGACCTCTGCTGCCTCTACGAAAGCGGCGAAAGTCAACCCTACGAACGCCTTACCCTGGCCCGCTTCAACCTCGCCTGGCTTGAGCAAGGATCGGAGAACTGATTTTGGCTCCCCTACGATTCGCACGGAAAGTACCGTTCAACTGTCGACTTCTCACTGGCTTGCTTCCTCGTGCTGCAGGTCCGAAGGAGGCCGGTCTAAGGTGGAGGACAGGTCAATGAACCGGCTTGTCAAAATGTGTAAGAGTGCCCCCACTCCCCTCTTGCTGCTCATCTCGTTCGTTCTGGCAGCAGCCTGTGTGCCCGTTGGCGGACCCGCAGATCCGGCGGTAAACGTATACGTTCAGCCCCATCTACGCTCACCGCATCCCTGCGAAGACCGGTTCGTAGCCCGCACGCTTGACCACATCACCTCCATCGAGAGTGAAGTCGTCCGCACCTACGACAGCAACGGCGCCGGCCTCGCCGTCAACGATCTCGACCGCGACGGCGACCTCGATCTCGTCCTCGCCAACCTGGCCGGCCCCAACGCCATCTTCTGGAACGATGGCGACTTCTCCTTTAGGAAACAGGAGTTCCCACACGGCCAGTCTCGCGGCGTCAGCATCGTCGACATCGACGGCGACGGCTGGCTCGATATCGCCTTCGCCCACCGCACGACCCGCCCACTCGTCTGGATGAACGACGGCCGCTCCCTTGGTGGCGCCGGCGCCGCCAGCAACCCCTCGGCATCTGTCATCAAGAGGATCCCCGGGTTCACCCGCGTAGACTGGTTTGCGGCCCCCCAGAAAGCCTACACACTCGCCTGGGCAGACCTCGACGGCGACATCGACCTCGACTTCGTCCTCGCCACTTACCAGACCGAATACACCCGCGTCGACCCCCACGACCTCGCCAACGGCGGCGTCGTCTACTACGAGAACACCGGCGACGACTTCATCCCCACCCACCTCGCCACCTACTCCCAGGCCCTCGCCCTCCTGCTCATCGACCTCAATCAGGACGGCCGCCTCGACATCTGGGCAGGACACGACTTCCTCATGCCCGACCAGGTCTGGCTCTGGTCTCCCGATGGCTGGAAAGAGACCGTTACCTTCACCGAAACCGCACAAAACACCATGAGCTTCGCCGTCGGCGACATCGACAACGACGGCCGCGCCGAGATCTTCTCGGCCGATATGAGACCATACCCCGACACGCCCGAAGTGATGGCTGATTGGGCGCCCCTCATGGAGATGATGGCCGACGCCAACATCGCCGGCGACCAGCAGATCATCGAAAATGTCCTGCAGGTTCCCTCCTTTGCAACCGGCTACAGTAACGAAGCCGCCGCCCGCGGCCTGCAGGCCAGCGGCTGGAGCTGGTCCGCCCAGTTCGGCGACCTCGATCACGATGGCTTCGTCGACCTCTACGTCGTAAACGGCATGGCAGCCGTGGATATGTTCGGACATCTGCCCGGCGCCGAACTGGTTGAGGAAAACCTCGCCTACCGTAACGATGGCAAGGGTTACTTTGTGCCCGTCCCGTCCTGGGGCCTCAACGCCACCGAAGGCGGCCGCAGCATGGCCATGGCCGACCTCGACAACGACGGCGACCTCGACATCATCGTCAACAACCTCCTCGCCCCGTCCATGATCTACGAGAACCGCCTCTGCGGCGGCAACAGCCTCACGGTCGACCTCTCCTGGCCCGGCAGCAAAAACACCCGCGCCATCGGCGCCCACCTCACGCTCCACACCACCGCCGGCACCTACACCCGGACCCTCCGCTCCAACAGCGGCTACCTCACCGGCGAACCCTCACAGGCCCACTTCGGCTTCCCCGCCGCCAGCACGCCCCTCCTGCTGGAGGTCCACTGGCCTGATGGCTCCGACTCGACTCTGGTCATCCCCTTCGCCGCCGGCGGACGTGTATTCGTGGAGCGCACCGACTGACGCGGCCCCCAACGCCCCGCCCCGTCGAAATCCCGCTTCCTCTTCAAGCCTATAACCAATCAACCTCTGCGATTTCGATTCCCGCCATCTCCACCAGTGTAGAGGGGCGATCCGGGTTTATGACCGGGTCGCCTCTTGATTTCCAGAGATGAGCCTGGCGGCCTTGGCCCATTCATGACAGAGCACCGGAGAGGATTGAGGCGCTGCCATATCATCTGACATCGCCTAAAATATACGCGTGGTAACCTGCATTTGACGAAGGACAGGCAAGGGGAGTGAGTTGTGAACAGAGATCAACTCATGGAGGTGCTCAAGGAACACAAGCCTATTCCGGCGAAGCGCCTTGGCGTCGTTGAACTCGCTCTTTTCGGGTCGGCTGCGCACGACAAGGCTGAGGATGAAAGCGATGTGGACATTTTCGTGGGTTTCGACGGATTCTACTCTCTAGGAATAACTAAAATTCATCCACCTCCACTTTCTTTGCTAAAGGTTGGAGCCTGTAAATTGCCACCGCGGCCAAAAACAAATGGATCAACGCCGCTCATTTATGGAGATTCCATGCGGTTGCCTTCGCCAGCACCGTCTTCGATGGCTCAGCCCTTCAACTCCAAGTAAGCAATTTCCTCCTCGGACAGCTCAATCTCGGACGCTTCGACGTTCACATGTACTTCGTCGGCGGTACGCGCGCCTGACAGCGCGTGGATGCCTTCAGGCTGGTTGTAGACGTAGGCTAGAGCGATGTGGGGCACGGTGACGCCCTTGTCGGCGGCCAGCTCCTGGACGCGGTCGTGGCGCTTGAAGTTCCCCTCGTCGCAGTAGACCTTGACAGCGAGCTGATCATACGAATCGGTAAATGTGTCAAGGTTGTCGCGACGGAAGCGGCCGCTGAAAAAGCCCCCGGCCAGACTGGACCAGACAACGAGCGTTACACCATTCTCGCGGCACCAGGCGCGCGCGCCCTCACCGGCCGGCCCGCTGACGCTGATGCAGTCGGGCCAGGGCGGCTCTTTCTGGATGGCGAGGCTGAACTGGGGACTGCTGACGACGAAGGGGGTAAGACCGTTCGCAGCGGCGTACTCGTTGGCCACTTGCAAGCGCTCGGCGCTCCAGCTGGATCCCCCGTAGGCGTCGATCTGGCCGGCCTCTTTGGCTGCGTGGAGTGTCTCGACGATTGGGCCGACAGGCTTTTCGGGATCGTCCTTGTGCAGCACGTAGAGATCGATGCTGTCCACATTGAAGCGCGCGAGACTGTCATGGAGGTCGGACTGGATGTCGTAGGGCGTGACCCGTTTTCGGTCCTGGCTCTGGTGGGCGCCTTTGCCAAGGATGACGATCTCGTCGCGCAGGCCGCGTTCGCTGATCCATTGACCGACTGCGCGTTCATTGTCGCCGTCGCCGTAGAGGTGGGCAGTGTCGAGGCAGTTGCCGCCGGCAGCGTGGAAGGCGTCGAACACGGCGAAGGCGGTGTCGAGGTTCTTGGTGTCTATCCACATCGTTCCCAGCACGAGCCGGGAGACTGGCTTGTCGATGCCGGGGATGTTGGCATAGAGCATGTAGGGTACTCCTGAGTGGTTGGCGCGGACGACAGGTCGCCCTGGCGAGGTTGGACTTTGAGGATGTACTCTATTCTACTTTTTTTGACAGCGCAAGAGAGTACGTCGGCACCCCAAATGACCCCACTTGACTTTCCCATCGCTAGACTGTAATATCCCGATGGAATGAGCAAAACGGCTGGCGGCCCCCTGCCCACTTGAGTCCGAACAGCCCGGACCCGCTCCACACAACACCAGCTACCCCAATGGACTCATCCTTCAAAGTCATTTTCTGAAGCCCTTCAAACACACGAGGAGAACCCGCAATGACAACAACAATCAGCCGCCGCTCCATGCTCAAGTGGATGGCCGCCGGCAGCGCCACCGCAGCCCTCGCAGCCTGTGCCATGCCCGTCGCGACCGACTCCGGCGGCGGCGACATGGCCGACATGGAAGACATTACCATCGGCTGGGCCAGACATGGCTCTGAGGGCGACGTTCCCACCGAAACCGGGCTCGCCGAGCTCTTCAAGTCCAAACATCCCGGCGTATCAGTCGAACCCCTCGTCCTCCCCTGGGGTGACTACAACACCAAGATCCCCGTCATGGTCGCCGGTGGCACCGCGCCCGATACCTTCGGCTGCCACCCAGCCCTCATGGCCGAAACGCACACCGCCGGCGGGTCCATCCCCTTGACCGACTTCATCGATGCCTATGGCGCCGACCTCAACTACGATGACGTCGTCTATCACGGCGACGCCCTCTTCGACGGCGTCGTCTTCGGACTTCCTCAGAAGTCCTGCACACACCAGCTGCGCTACAACAAGACCCTGCTCCAGGAAGCCGGTTTGCCCCTTCCCGGCGAACTCTACTGGGAAAAAGGCGCCGATGGCTGGAACTGGAACACCTTCATCGAAATGGGCAAAGAGCTTACCAAGGACCTCGACGGCGACGGCGAGACCGACCAGTACTTCTACGGCGGCTCCGGCGGCACCAACCAGCTCGCCCTCATTCGCGCCGCTGGCGGCGAAGTCTTCGACGAAGCCGTATCCACCTGCACCATCAACAGCGCCGATGCCGTCGAAGGCATAAAGTTCATGGCCGACCTCGTACTGGAGCACAAGATTCAGCCTCCGCCCGAAATGCAGGCCAACGAACTGGGCATCAACTTCAACACCGGCAGAATCGTGATGGCCGGCGGCACCACCTGCGACTCCGTGCGCGACCTGCGCGAAGGCTACGAGCTCCCCTTTGAATGGGATTTCGTTCTCGTGCCCGCCGGCAAAGCCGGCTTCCGCTGCTGGGGCGATACCGATCAGATCGTGGTCTCCTCCGCCAGCGAGTACGCCCAGGAAGCCTTTGACTGGGCCGTCTACCGCAGCAGCCTCGAAGCTTGGGAAGAAGGCTACGACAGCGGCATCACTCTCGCCTTCTCCGACGGCCCCACCCGCTACTCCATCTTCGAGTCCAAGGCCTATACCGAACCGCTTGGCGCGCTTGACATCCCCATGATCCGCGAAGGGTACATCAACACCATCCCCAACCCCTTCGTGCCCCGCAGCCCGCAGCCCTACCGCGTGCTCTTCACCGTCATGACCACCGAGGTCGACAACGCCCTGCGCGGCGCCAAGTCCGCCCAGCAGGCCGCCGACGACATGTGCGCACAGATCGAAGAAATCCTGGCCGAGAACGCCTAGAATCTCTGCTGCCGTCTGATTAGGCGGCCCCCTGAAGGGACGTGGAGCGCGAGGCCCCCCGCCTCCCGTCCTCCCTGAACCCGCCATCGCCGAGCCTGAAACCTATGAGTCGGTCCCTGATACTGGGCAAAAGCAGACTCTACTGGAAGAACGTCTTCGAAGGCTATGCCTTCATCTCCTTGTGGATCGTCGGCTTCGTGGTCTTTACCGCCGGCGCGCTCCTCGGGTCCTTCTCCATCAGCCTCACCAAGTGGAACATCGTCGGCACGCCCGAGTTCATCGGCCTCGAGAACTATGAGAAGATGCTCGAAGATGAATTCTTCTGGCAGTCGCTCAAAGTAACCATCATCTTTCTCCTCAACGTGCCGCTGAACCTCGCCCTCGGCCTCTTCCTGGCCATGCTCCTCAACCAGAAGATTCGCCTCATCGGCTTCTTCCGCACACTCTTCTACCTGCCCAGCGTGACCGCCGGCGTGGCCGTCTCTTTGCTCTGGATGTGGATCTTCAATCCCCGCTTTGGCGTCATCAACGTATTGCTCAAGGGCATCGGCATCAAGGGCCCTGCCTGGCTCGGCAGTGAGACCTGGGCGCTGCCCGCCCTCATCGTCATGAGCGTCTGGGGCGTGGGCGGCGGCATGCTCATCTACCTCGGCGCCCTCCAGGGTATCCCGACCACTTTTTACGAGGCCGCCACACTCGACGGCGCCAACGCCTTCCAGAAATTCCGCCGCATCACCGTCCCCATGATTACACCAGTACTCCTCCTCAACCTCATCATGGGTATAATCGGCTCCTTTCAGGTCTTCACCCAGGCCTTCATCATGACCAAAGGCGGGCCCAACTACGCCACCCTTTTCTATGTGCTCTATCTCTACCAGAATGCATTCCAGTGGTTCAACATGGGTTACGCCTCCGCCTTGGCTTGGGTACTCTTCCTGGTGATCCTTGCCTTCACCTTCCTGATCTTGCGCACCTCCTCCAGCTGGGTCTACTACGAAGGCGGGTAACCGAATGGCGCAACACAGCCTCGAACACAGTGGTCAGCAACCGCTTCTCGCTTCCCTGACCAGCCTCTGGCAGAGCCGCCGTCGCCAGGACCTCTTGCTCAAAACGGCTGTCTATCTGGTCCTCATGATCGGGGCCTTCGGCGTCATGCTGCCCTTCTTCTGGATGATCAGCACCTCCCTCAAAAGACCCGGCACCGAATTCACCTTCCCCATCGAGTGGATTCCCGTCCCGCCTCGCTTCGGCAACTACCAGAATGCGTGGACCATCCTCCCCTTCAACCAGTGGCTATTCAACACAATTCGCATAACAGGCCTGTCCATCCTCGGCCATATCGTCTCCTGCGCCATCGTCGGCTTCGGCTTTGCCCGCATCCGCTTCCCCGGCCGCGACGCCATCTTCCTGCTCGTCCTCGCCACCATGATGCTGCCCTATCCATCAATCATCGTCCCGCTCTTCATTCTCTTCAAGGAGCTGGGCTGGATAAACACCATCCTTCCCCTCGTCGTCCCCACCTTCTTCGCCACCAGCGCCTTCTACATCTTCCTCCTGCGCCAGTTCTTCATGACCCTCCCCCTGGAGCTCGACGACGCCGCCCGCGTCGACGGCTGCAGCACCTTCGGCATCTTCTACCGCATCTGCGTCCCCCTCATCAAGCCCGCCCTCGGCATCATCCTCGTCTTCTCCTTCATGCACCACTGGAACGACTTCCTCGGTCCCCTCATCTTCCTCGGGGACCTTGACCAATACACCCTCGCACTCGGCCTCCGCTTCTTCCAGGGCCAGCACAGGGTCGAGTGGACCCTTCTGATGGCCGCCTCCCTCATCATTCTGTCGCCCTGCATCATCCTCTTCTTCATCGCCCAGAAGAACTACATCCAGGGCATCGTCATCACCGGCGTCAAAGGCTGACCTCCCGTCGGCTGCAGCAATTCCCGCCCCGTACACCTGCGCCCCCCAAAACTCCCCACCCGCTTCCGGACACTGATACAAACCCTCTCCCCAGCCCTGACCAATCTGTTTGACTATTGATATGCCAGTCTGTATACTCATTTGACCACTGTTTTTCCGAAAGCAGGGCCCAATTGAGTGACAGCCCGCCCGGTCCAACCCAATTGCCAGGACACGCCCCTAGACCACGATCGCCTGAAGGAGAACCAACGCATGCCCGCCAGAGATAGCAAACAGTTCCGCAACACGCCCCAGTCCGCAAACGGACGCCGGCCCCGCGGATCATTGTTCATTTGGATGGCTGCGCTCTTCGCCGCAGTGGTCTTGACCGCCTGCGTCATCATCAATCCCCCGCCCGCGCCGACGCCAACGCCCGTCCCGACGCCAACACCAACCCGCCAGACGGTCATAAATGTTATTCGTGTCGCCGAAGGCGGGAACCCGCCCGTGGTCGGGCAAACCGTCCGCGTCGCCCTGACCCTCGACGAGGACAGCTACACCGACCGCTCACGCTGGCAGTGGGAACGCTCCGACGACGGCCTCACCGGCTGGCGTGCCGTACCCGGAGCCAGGCTGACCGACTCCTCCCTCTACGCCCCCGTTGCCGCCGATGAAGACAAATACCTGCGCGCCTCCGTCAACTATGTCGATAGCGACGACGAAGGCAAGACTGCCCTCAGTCCAACCGTCGGCCCTGTAGTCACCGCCGAAATCGACACCGAGACCGTGGAATTCGCCTTTGGCGATGACCCCGCCGTGGTCAGCCGCGCCGTGCGCGCCCGGCTCACTCTCTCCGATTCCGACTACAGCGACCTCGGCCGCTGGCGCTGGGACCGCTCCGACAACGCCCTCCGTGGCTGGACCGATGTCACCGACTACGAATCAGAAGATGCCTCGATCTTCACGCCATCCTCCCTCGAAAACGGCAAATACCTCCGCGCCTCGGTTGTCTATAAGGACAGCGAAGGGGGCTTCAAGAGGGGATTGAGCCAGACCATCGGCCCCGTAATCTCCGTCGAAACGGTCGCCGACGTGGTCAGATTCTCCGCCGGGGCCGACCCGCCTACAGTTGGCACTAGGATCGAGGTCGAACTTACCCTCGCCAATAGCGACTACAGTGACCTCGGATCCTGGAAGTGGGAAAGATCCAACGACGGGCTCGGCAAGTGGGAAGATATCTCCGACTACGACGCCTCGAACTCGGCTCGATACACACCAACCAGCGCCGACGAAGGCAAATACCTGCGCGCATCTGCCCTCTACGTCGATAGCGATGACGAGCGCAAAAGGGCCCTTAGTCAGACCATCGGCCCCATCCAAGACTGATCGGCACCAGCCTCTTACAATCTACCCGCCGCCGCCCATTTCTGCATGATCCTGCCGTCGGCCCGCTCCGCTATGTCGTGAGACGATTGAGCGCGTCTCACCGTTCTTTTGTTGGGCCGGCCCCGCCTCATCTCATCAAGCCGCCAGCACCCAAACCGCCCCGCCTCTCCCTTACCTGCATATCCTCTCCACAGATGTAGGCGGCTCAGCGCCGCAAGCCGGCGCCATCGTGCCCGCGTCCCTCCGTCTTCCCGTCAAGGCCTCACGCAAAGGGGCCTGCGAGATTCCTTACGCCCCTTCTACGATCCGTCAATTTGTTGGAGACGTTGACGGTTCGTAGCCATCCTGTCGAAGAAGACGTCCTGTCCCGAAAAGCCGCCTCTATAGCGCAAAAAGTGAGCTCCTACCAGAGTAATTTTCCGATATGGGGACAGACAAACTCCAGTCACTTGCTTAAGAAAATCTGCAGCGGTTGGATTTACAATCCAATACCCACCTACTATACTGAAAACTAGACCGACACGCAGGAAATTCCTTTTTCGAGCCGAAAACCAGAGGCCGAACTTTTCGCAGCAGCACCATCATTTGGAGCCACGGACTTATTTAGCCAGGAGGATGATAGAATGGCGAACTTGCCAATGAGAGAAGTAAATCGCGTTCAGATGGTCTTTCGAGTCTTTTTGCACGTTATCTTGCGCATGAGCTATGTCATGTTGCGTCTGTTGATTAACAAAATCTCCCTGGCGATCTTTGGAGTGTTAATCGTCGTGGGCGCAATTGTGGCCGCGATGAGTATGGCGCCCCCGCCAAAGTCCTCCTCAGGACTTGTGGAGCAACACTCGATGGAGGAGCTTACTGTCCAATTTGAGACAGCTCCCCTCCCGCTTTCGTTGCCTCTTCTCCACGTCTCCTCCTACGATATCCAGTGGACCTCTGTTGGCACCGGAGAGTCCTGGACGACACAGGGCCAGATTACAATCTCCGGCGTAACCGAAGATACCGCAGCCGTCACCTATACGGTCAAGGGACTCGATGCAGAGAGGGTCTACCGCTTCCGCACGCGTGGCCGCAACCTCCTCGGCGCCGGCCCTTGGTCCGACTGGTTCCCGTCCAACGGGCAAGTCCCGGGGCCTGGGGCCACCGCAACCCCCGAGCCGACAGCCACGCCTACGCCAACGCCAACACCGCAGACCCAGACCAACACCGTCTACTTCAGCACGGACCAGCGTCCTGCCGTCGGCGAGGAGATCACAGCCCAGCTGTCGCTCTCACAGGATTCCTACTCCAACCTGAGTGACTGGCAGTGGCAGAGCTCCGAAACCGCACTCAGCGACTGGCAGGACATCAACAATATCAATGTTGAAGACACTGCTTCCTACACGCCAACGAGCGATGATGTCGGCAGTTTCCTCAGAGTCTACGTCACCTACACCGACAGCGAAGGCATCCTGATGCGCGGCCTGAGCCCAACTATCGGACCTGTGCAGGAAGCTGCTGATTAGCACTGCGACAATCGCCTAAGCGCTGTTCCTCCTTGCGGCGCTGAACTGAACACGGGCGGCACAGCGAATCCCGGTTAGCATGGGACGCTGCGCCGCCCGAGCATTTTCCAGGCACAGTCCAAATAAAGGGACCACCACTCTCACAGTTCCCGCAGCAGGCTTCGAAGCCCGTAACTTCCCCCCTGAAAAGCCCCTGTAGGGGCAGGCCTTGTGCCTGCCCTCATATGTCCTGCCATGACCTTATCCCCATCCTCCCTAAACACCCCCCGTAGGGGCGGGCCTTGTGCCCGCCCTCGCACCATTCAAAACCACCACATTACACTCATCCAAGTGTGGCCTCCCTACTGCTTCCCAAGGTTGTTGCCATTGCCACCAATCTGTCCTAATATATGGTCTGTCGGGCCCAAAGAAGCAACAGCTAACAACCCGGAAATCCATCCAAAACCAGGGACGCAAAATGAGCGATCTTCACCTCCTGCAGTATCTCTTCGACGTGCAAGGCTACCTCGTCATCGAAGACGCCCTCACCGCGTCTGAAGTCGAAACCCTCAACCGCCTCCTGGACGTCCAGCAACTGCCCGCCCCGGGCCAGACGCAGCGCTTCGGCAGCGCACCCGACGGCCCCGGCTTTCTGCAGTGGGGCCAGCCTTTCGTTGATCTACTGGACCACCACAGAATCATGCCCATCCTCCGTTTCCGCCTCGGCGACTGCTTCCGCCTCGACAGAATATACGGCATGTACATGAAAGAAGGAATGCCCCGCGGACGCCTCCATGCCGACTACGGAGCCACCTCCCCGACCACAGGCGCGAACCAGGGAGAATACGTCCCCTTCCGTGACGACCAGATCTACAACGGCTTTGTCGTCGTTACCTGGTGCCTCACCGACACCGGCCCGGGCAAAGGTGGCTTCTGCTGCATTCCCGGCAGCCACAAGAGCCACTACAAACTGCCCCAGCAGATCGACGAAGCCCCCGAGAATTCTCCCAGCGTAATCATCCCCGAAGCCCCCGCCGGTTCAGCCATACTCTTCACCGAGGCCCTGACCCACGGCACCGCCGCCTGGCAGGCGCAGCACGAACGAAAAGCTCTCCTTTACAAATACTGCGTCTCACACGTCGCCTGGACGGCAAGGCGTGTCCAGCCCCCGCCAAATGCCGAATTGACGCCCCGACAGCAGATCCTCTTTCGCGATCCAGGCGATCCCTACAGACACTTTCCTTCTCTCTTCGAAGAAGCGGTTGCCGTCTGATTCGGGACCGAACTCCTTCTCACCGAAATCTAGCCAATAGAAAACGGTGCAGCATCCAGTGTTTGCCAGGATGCTGCACCGAGCCATTCTTACTGAGACAAGTGGCTAATTCTCTGTAAACATGCCGCCGGCCAGATCGTTTCAGCCTCGCCCAGCCCGCAACGGCTTACCTGCCGACCCCCTGTCCTACGATTCTTGCTCCTCAAGTAGATGGGGCGGAATAGCATCCCCTTCCGGCCGCGTCATAGGCTGCCAGTAACCGTCCGGGTCAACACCGCGCGCTATGATCCCATTGCCGCTCTCCGGCTCAGGGCCTCGAACGTCCGCCGGAAAATAGCGGATCGTCAGACCGCAGCGCCGGCGGTTGGACGGATTCGGCTGCGATCCGTGCAGAAGCATGTCCGTGTGCAGCGAAATCTGTCCGGCCTTCAACTCGACCGAGACCGGCTGCCCGTATCGCCACGGATCGTGTACGTGCTGGCTGAGCACGCCCTCTTCCTCGTCCGTCACCCATTCAAAAGGGATGCGGCCCAACAAGTGCGTGCCCGGGAACAGCTTCATCGCCCCGTTCTCCACGTCCACGTCATCGATTGCCAGCCAGGCCGTAACCACCTTGCTTGGCGTCAGCGCCCAGAATGAAGCGTCCTGGTGCCAGTACACCGACTTGACGTCACTGGGCATCTTCGAAAAGTAATGCGTCATTGTGCAAACGATGTTTGGCCCCAGAATATCTTCAACATAATCGAGAATCCGGTCGTCCATGACCAGATCATAGATGCCCTCGCAATGCGTGTGCCAGCTATTGACCGAATAGCTGTCGAGCCCGGCATCCGTCGCCATATTCAACAGCTTATCGAAATAGCGCCGGTTGGCATCCGCCTCTTCCTGCGAGAAGAGATCAATGGGAAACACGTACCCATGCTCATTGAAGTAGTCAATCTGCTCCCGGGTCAGCTTCTTCGGCTCCGTCGTCGTCGCGGGGAAATACCTTAGGTCCCGCTCCATCGTCGGATGTGCGTCATTGACTGCCATGATTAATTTCTCCTGTGACCTTGTTACGTCGTTCCAAGCTTCCTCACGCCAAGTCGAAACAGCGAGAAGGGAGAATACTTCTGTCTGCGACCAGACCAAATCCTATCCAACCGGCATGATTCTGTCAACTTCCAGCCAATTCTACAGCCGGACAACCGCTCCAGTCTGCATCGACTCAGCGACGGCATCCAGAACTCGCATTTGCGCAATACTGCTTTCTGGTGAAATCCGATGGGTCTGACCGTGCTCCAGACAGTCGCACAGATGATCCAGCTGGTGCGTGAACTGATGCGTCGGTGCGAAAGGAATTGTCTCCACGCCGTTCGCCGAATGGTATTCCAGCGCCACGTCCTGGTTCTCGTTGTTCCATGCCTTGTCAATCCGCACAAGGCCCGCATTCCCGCAGATCTCCACATACTGCGAAGCCCAGCTGTCGAACCCAACCGACAACTGCGCCGTCCGTCCGCCGGAAAACGCCAGCGTAATGTAGGCCGCGTCGTCGACCTCGACACCCTTGGTCTGCACCGCGAAGACAGTCTCCGGCTCCTCGTCAAATATGAAGCGTGCCTGATGAACGTTGTAACAGGCCAGATCGTAAATCGCCCCCCCGCCTTTGGCACGGTTCCAGCGCCAGTTCGCCTCGGGCCTTCGATTCCCCAACGGAACGTTGGTGCAGAACGTGCTGCGAACGTTCAGCAACTCCCCAATCCCGCCCTGGCGAACGATCTCCTCCGCTTTCAGATGCATAGGATGATGCCGAAACTTGAACGCCTCTGCCACAAACACGCCCCGTTCTCGGCAGGCGGCCACAAATGCCTTGGCCTCTGCTGCACTTTGCGTGAACGGCTTCTCACACAGGACCGCCTTCACACGGCCCGAAGCCGCCAGTTGGATGCCGGCCTCTGCATGCATTGCGCCCCACAGGCAGATCACAGCAATGTCGTAGTCCCCTGCATCGATCATCTCCTCCATTGAGGAATAGACATTGGGTACCGAAAACTGCTGGGTAAAGCGATCAAGAGCTTCCGACGAAATATCACACACTGCCGTCAGCTCGGCCCTTTCCAGGTTTTCGCAAGCAGTTGCATGCCCGCGGGAAATCCCACCGGTCCCCACCAGGGCGACACGAAATTTCCTCTGCGATCCGTTACTCATCCTCTGCTGTCCCTTTCATGTGGCGCCCACGATTGATGCGATGGCAGGGCCGAGATTCATCCAGTAGCCGTCTCTACGCGCGGGCAGAAAATACGCCGCAACCGCCAGATGTGCTAACATTCCCTTCAACTGCCGAGTCGAAGGTCCCGTGCCTCCTGCTCTCAATCCAGGCAGTAAGGCTGCAAGCATTATCGCCCCAAAGAAAGGTTGACGCAATGAAAGTATTTGCAGGCGGAATCTCAACCGAAACAAACACCTTCTCCCCCATGCCGACGGGTATGCGCGACTACACCATCATCCGTCCAGACGACGACGTCGAGAAAGGCACCAAGCCCGCCTTCGACCAATTCCAATCGGATACCGAGGCCCGCGGATGGGACTACGTCTTCGGAATGTCAGCCCATTCGCAGCCCGCCGGCATCACGACGCGCAGCACCTACGAAAGCCTGCGCGATGAATTACTCGAAAGACTTGAGGCCGCTATGCCGGTTGACATTGTTCTCCTGGGACTGCATGGCGCTATGGTCGCCGATGGATATGACGACTGTGAAACCGACATCATCGACCGCGTTCGTCAGATCGTAGGTCCCGAAGTAAAGATCGGCGTCGAGCTCGACCTCCACTGCGACGTCACCCAGGCCATGATCGACACCGCCGACGCCATCGTACTCTACAAAGAGTATCCCCATACCGACGTCGCCGCCCGCGCATCCGACCTTTTCAATATCATCGCCGATGCCGCTGAAGGCAAGACCAATCCCACAATGGCGCTTTTTGACTGCCGTATGATCGGTCTCTATCTTACGCCCTACGAACCTCTCCGCAGCTTCGTCGACGAACTGCTCGCCATGGAAGGCAAGGATGGCATCCTCTCCATCTCGCTTGTCCACTGTTTCCCTTGGGGAGACGTCCCCACGTGCGGCGCCCAAGCCCTGGCCATCACCGACGGCGACCCCGACCAGGCCGCCCGCGTGGCTCAAGAGATCGGGCGCAGGTTCCATGGCATGCGCCGCGAGCTTGACCAAACCCCCTACTCAATTGACGAAGCCCTGGAGCAGGCACTCGCAGACCCAGCCGGCCCCGTCGTGATCGCCGACCGCGCTGACAACGCTGGCGGCGGCGCCCCCAGCGACTCCACCTTTATGCTCAAGGCCATGCTCGACAGAGGAATCGACAACGCCGGCATCGCCACCATGTGGGATCCCATCGCCGTCCAGGTTGCCATGTCCGGCGGCGTCGGAGCGAACCTCGACATACGACTGGGCGGCAAGATGGGCCCCATGTCCGGTGACCCCCTCGACCTGACCGTCAAAGTGACCGCCATCGCCGAAGACATGTACCAGGAATGGCCGCAGCAGCATGGCGACCCCATGCGCATTCCCTGTGGAGACTCCGTCTGCCTCAACTGCAACGGCATCGACATCATCGTCAGCAGCAAGCGTGGACAGCCCATGAGCCCGGATGTCTTCACAAAACTCGGCGTCGACGTGAAGAAAAAGCATATCCTCGTCGTGAAATCGTCCCAACACTTCTACGCCGGATACGCGCCAATCGCATCACAAATCATCTACATGGCCGCGCCTGGCGCCGTCGCGCCCCGCTACACCGAGATTCCCTTCAAACGCGTTGACCTCCACAAGTACCCTTGGGTCGAAGACCCGTTTGCCTGAGGCCGCGTTCCCTCCGGCAGAGCAACTGGAAGGGATTTGGTCGAACACCAAATGGCCGAAGTGAGCTACGCAAGATAGTCCCTGGTCGCGGCCCTCCGCGATCGGGGTATCTCCTATCTTGCACCCAGCGACGCAGTCGCTCGCGAAGTACTCGAAACGCACGAACAGCTCATATGCGCGCTGCTGCACCAGGACGACTCAAGGTTGCGGCTTGCGATCGTACCGCTCCTCCTCCGGCATCCGGAAATCTCGGAGTCTGTCCCTGATCTGGCTGCCCGCCTGGACGAAGTTGCATCGCTTGACCTGCAAACCCTGTATATGGCCGCAGTTTACCTGCAGCGAAACTGGCGATCTCGTCTGAGCATCTACCTGCATGAAACGCCTCTGTTACCAGACCTGTTTTCCCACCAGGTGGGTCTGCCTCCGCCCGACGAACGATTTGGTAAGACCGGGCTGATCGAACTGGCTGACGCGTGGCAAGCGCGTTCGCAGTTCCCTTTCGAACGGTTGCAAGCCATTATCAACACGTTTGAACTGTTTGTAGGGCAGCTAAAGCAGGAGAAAGCGACCCAATCGAATGCGCCAATGATGTGATCGCGAGGGCACAGAACGATTCCTTCACAGCCTGGGGCGTCGATTCACAAAACCAGGACGAATATGCCTGGTAGGTGGACTTACGTTGGTCTATAAAGGACTCCGCCAGCAGACTCTTGAAATCGATATCAGCTTTGAAGTTGACGACCGGGATCGCAGCGCGTTTGTTGAAGCAGTGTGCGACTTGAAAGAACAACTCTCACTGAAAATCGAAGAAGCCTCACCCGCCGATTTCATCCCGCTCCCGTCGGGCTACCGCTCGCGAAGCCCCTTCATAGGCCGTTACGGACAGCTGGAAGTCTTCCACTTCGACCTCTACAGCACCGCTCTCAGCAAGATCGAACGGGGCACTGAAAGTGACTTTGATGATGTGCTTTCGCTACTGCGAAGCGGGCGGATCGAACTCGCCGCTCTGACAGGTTACTTTGAGGAGATTATGGTCCGCTATGCTGTTGAAAGCCTGAGACAGGATCCGGCTGAGTATCGGAGGAAATTCGAAATCCTGACGGAAAAGTGGCTGACCAGCTCTAGTCCCGAATAGTAGTGACTCAACCCGGGGAGCTACCGCTGCCGGAGTCCAGCGGCAGATCGCGCAGCGGTCGCGGGCGAAATGGCCGTTCCTCCAACGCCTTCTCGTCTAGGTCAACCCCCAGACCGGGCGTGTCCGGCAACGTTATGAAGCTGTCTTCAACTTCGAGGGTCTGGCGCGAAATTTCCCTTCCTGTATCCTCAAAGTTGACAAAATATTCGGTGATCAGGAAATTCGGCATCCCCGCCGACGCGTGCAGTGTGGAAGCCAGGCCAACCGTCGTGCTGTTGTAATTGTGCGGAGCCATCGCCACATGATACGCCTCCGCCATCGCTCCGATTTCCCGGAGTTCTAGAATCCCGCCGCAATTGCATACGTCCGGGTTGAGAATGTCAGCCGCCCGCCTCTCAAAGACCTCTCGAAACTCGTTCTTTGTGTAGAGCTCCTCGCCCGTCACAACCGGCAAACTGATCGAGTGCCGCACCTCTGCCAACGCGTCCAGGTCTCGCGCCGATACAGGCTCCTCGAACCAGAACGGCGCATACCGCTCCATCGCCTGCGCCGCCCGCACCGCATGCATCGGCGCCAGCCGGCGATGTACCTCGACCAGAATGTCCACGTCAGGCCCCACCGCCTCGCGCACAGCCCGTACCCGCTCAACCGCCTCATCCTCCTGCTTCCTGTCGATATAGGACCGCCAAAGACCCGGGAATGGGTCGAACTTCAGCGCCGTAAATCCTCGTGCAACAACAGCCTTGGCTCTCTCCGCCAGCGCCTCCGGGTCCTCCGCACCGCCCCAACCATTCGCATAGACTCGCAGCCGCCTCCGAGTTCGTCCGCCAAGCAAGTTGTAGACCGGCTGGCCCGCAGCCTTGCCCACGATGTCCCACAGCGCCTGCTCAATACCGCTGATGGCGCAAAACAGTTCCAGGCTACCTCGCTTGCCGGCAAAGTCCGAGTACGCCGAAAAGACAAACTGCTTTACATCGAATGGCGACCGCCCGACCAGGTACCGAGCCAGTTCATCCATCTGGCGCTTGATTACCCGGTCCCGATCAAGCTGAGTGTAGGCTTCGCCCCAACCGTGTATCCCTTCATCCGTCTCTACCTTGACGAACAGCCAGTGTTTCGCCGAACCAGAGTCCACCAGGAACGTTTTTATCGCATCGATTTTCATTCTGTAACCCTCGAACTGGAATTCGGCTGGCAACTGTAGTCCACTAATTCAGTTCTTCTTTCGATTCGAGCCTGGAGTAGCTGAAACTTTCCGCCGCCTCCTCAATTCACATCCGCTGTACTTTCATTCTTGAGGCGCGAGCCGCCGGCATGCCGGCGGTTCCGGCTATGCCTCACCTCGTTGGATTTACACTGTCTTCAGAGCAGATCCATCTGTAAAGCGACAGCCCAGTTGACCCCAACATTCCTTCTATACATATCGCAGCAAAAATGATTCGAGGGCATCTGCGAAGGGGCCGGTCAGGTTGTGCTCATGTACTTCGGCCCGAAAGTCCACCCGGTCCTCTGCCTCGTAAAACCGATACACTTGCCGCGTCAATCTTTCGAGTTCGCTGAATCCGCTCATAGGCCACCACTGGTCGCCCAGATTGGCCCGCACCAGCAGCGGACGCGGTGCGATCGCCGCATGCAGGTGTTGAATATCGCACACTTTCAGTATGCCAAAAGGAAATGGTGACGAGTCGGCGTTGGCGAAATAAGAAGCCATTTCGACCATATGAATCTCAAACGTGGTAGCCGCGCACAACGGCGCCGCCGCGCAGAATCGTTCATCAAGAGCCGCCACCAGCCAGGTGTCCATACCTCCCTGGCAGAGCCCGGAAATAGCCACCCGGTTCTCATCGACGTCAGCCCGCGCCCGCAGGTATTCTCCGGCCCGCATCGTCTCTGCCGCGCGCAGGCCCAATTGACTGATCCCCATGACATCGCCCATGCCCATCAGCAGAGACATCCCCATATCCGCCTTGTCCTTCATCGGCGACGTTTCGCCAAAAGGAGCGTGGTCCAGGACCAACACGGCATATCCCTGCTCCGCCATGCGAACCCCGAATGCCTGGTATGCCGGCTTCCACTTGTCTTCCGGCCACCCGGGATTCCATACCAGCCCCGGCATCGGCGTCGCGGGTGGTTCCGAAGGCAAAAAGACGAACGTTGGGATAGCGTAGTCCTCGTCGACATAGACATCGACACGCTCACAAACAGCACTTGAACCGACCTGAAAATGAGCACGAACCAAACTGTCTCGTAACGGCGGAAACTCAGGAATACCAATCGTCCCAGGCAATTCGGCCCTCAGCCCGTCCCGAAATGACTCCCAATCAGTCTGGCTCTCGAAGTCCTTTGGCAGTTCCCCAGCCTTCTCCATCACCTTCTTCTGCAGCCAGCGAATGGAATTCGTCTTCTGGCCCAATGGCTCGCCCAACGCTTTCGAACGGTCCACTGTGCCATTCTCGGACAGAGTCGCTTCTTGAATAGCTGGTCTGAATGCGGTCATTTTCTGTTCCTTTGTTTATGGAAGGCAGAACTGGTCTGCCTTGAGGTCGGTAATAAAACCATGTCCCGGTGCATGCGTAATCATCAGTTCAGGCTTCGCCAACAGCGCCGCTTGCTGCGGCGTTACACCGCAAGCCCAGAAGACCGGCATAACACCTTCTGGAATGTTCTCCACAGGATCGCCGACGAGAGGAGATGCCAGTTCGGCGCCGATCTCGTGTGGGTCGCCAACATGAATCGGCGCCCCATGATTGAACGGAAACCGACTCGTCAACTGTGTTGCAATGATCGCCTCGCTCGGCGTCATCCAGCGCATCGTCACCACCAGCGAGCCCTCGAATCTGCCCGCGGGAACAGTTGGCAGATTCGTATTCAATACCCAAACTTCCTCCGACTTTGGGACGCCTGCTCTCTCCAACGCATCGTCAAATGTGAGGCTGGAGCCAATGAGAAATGCTACGCTGTCCTCTCTCCACAGTGCGCGAACTTCACCCAATTCCTCACTACGAATGCCGTCTCGAAAGATAGCGTAGCGCGGCAGGTCCGTTCGCAGGTCGGCTCCCGGTGCGCTCAGGCGCGGCTCCGGCACACCGCAGTCTGTCACCTCAACCAGAGGGCAAGCCTTAGGGTTTCTCTGACAATACAGGAGAAACTCGTACGCCTCGGACTCTGCCAGAACAACCAGATTGCATTGAACATATCCGGGAACCTTGAACGCTGTCGTACCGGTCCATTCTCCACGGCGCATGGCCAGCCTTGCCTGCTGTGCCCCACTCATTGCAGTTTCTACAACCATGGGAACGGCCTGTAGTACTCTCCAAAGAACTGGGTCGACTCTACCCAATTGCTACCGACCGCTCAAGCCTGTGAGAACAATCCCCTGCATAAAGTACTTCTGTGAGAAGGCAAACAACATGATGACAGGAATTGTGATTAAGGTCGAGGCCGCCATCATCGCACCTGTGTTCCCAGGCCCCGCCTGGGAACCGGCCAGCACCATCTGGATTCCCACTGCCACCGGTAGCTTTTCGGTAGTGTTGATAAATACCAGGGGAGACATGAAAGAGTTCCAATTGAAAATGGCCGTAAAGACGACCACAACGGCCAGCACCGGTTTAAGATTCGGCAACAGAATCTGCCAGTAGATCCGCAAATTGGACGCCCCGTCGATCTTGGCGGCCTCGTCGAGCTCCAGCGGAATCGTTCGAAAGAACTGGCGCAACAGAAAAATGTTAAAAGCGCCTCCCCCCAGAAAAAAGGGCAGAATGAGGGGAATCCACGTATCAATCCAGCCGAAAAAACGCATCAGCGCAAAGCGAGGGATGATGAGAACACTCTCCGGCACCATCAGCGTTGCCAGAACGATGGCAAACCAGACATTTCGGCCCACAAAGTGAAGGCGGGCAAAGCCGTATGCAACCAGTGAAGCCGACAACGTGGCCCCAAGCGTGGCTGAAATCGTAATGACGAGTGAATTGAAATACCAGATTTCAAACGGATTCGTAATGAAGAGACGCTGATAGTTTTCGATTGTGACAGGGTCGGGAAACCACTGCGGCGGAAAGCGGAGTATGTTGCCGCGAAACTTGACCGAAGTTGACATCAGCCAGTAGAGCGGAAAGACAGCAACGATCGCCAGCGGGAACAGATAAATGTGGGTGAACAGTATGAGCAGGCGTTGCCTGAGAGTCCTCTTTTTCTCCTCCGGCAGGGCCGTGTCAGTAGCCTCAGCGTTGTTCAAACTCATATCGATGGAACTCTTTAGTTCTCGTAGTACACCCACCGGCCAGACAGTCGAAACTGGATGAGCGTAAAGAAGACGACGATCAGAAACAACACCCAGGCTAAGGCCGAAGCATAGCCAAACTGTAAGTCCTCAAAGGCCGATCGGTAAAGATACAGGACATAGAACAGAGTCGAATGTTGGGGACTGCCGTTGGTCATCAGAAAGCCGGCAGTGAAGATCTGAAATGAACCGATTATGCCCAGGACAAGGTTGAAAAAGATGACAGGAGTGAGCATCGGAATCGTGACAAAGCGAAACCTGGCCCACCAGGCCGCGCCGTCGATGCTGGCCGCTTCATAAAGCACTTCGGGGATCCCTTGCAAGCCCGCCAAAAAGATCACCATCGTTCCGCCAACGCCCCACAGGCTCATGAAGATGTAGGCAAGTTTGGCGTACTGAGGCAGATATATCCAGCGTTGTCGGGGAAGGCTGATCGCGTCAAAGACTGCGTTGAGCAGCCCGAATTCCGGGTTGTAAATCCACATCCACAAGTAAGCCAGGCCAACCGCGGGCACAATGCTTGGAATGAAAAAGGCGACCCGGTAGAAGTTTATGCCCCAGACGCGTTGATTTATCACCATCGCCGCGATTAACGCTACAACCAGCTGCGCACCCACGGCAATGAAAGTATAGTAAAAGGTATTGTATAGGCTCGTGTAAAACAGTTCGTTGCCAAACATCTCCTGGTAGTTCTCCAGACCCACCCAATTGGGTGGGCCGACAAACTTCCAGTCAACAAACGAGAGCCCTACAGCGCCCAGTAGCGGACCCGCTTCAAACAGAAAGAATCCAACCAGCCAGGGCATGATAAAGAGATAGCCCCCGAAATTCTTTCTGAGCGCGACACGAATCCGGCCTCCGCGCAATGTTTGGTTGGGTGAGACCGCTGCTGCAAGGTTTTCTGACATTGCGAGGCTTACATGGGCAGGAACAGAACCTGCTGCACTCTTAGCTGCAACCGCGGAATGGATCGTGAAGAACGGATAGAGGAAAAAAGCCGTCCGTCCCGGGCTTGGATCTCCGGGCACTGATCTTATCAAATACGCCGGATCGCGCGCTGCAAAGGAGACAGTGAGGGCCGGCGAGGCCGGCCCGCTTTAGCATGTGTCGCCTACGTACTCGTATCGCTCACTAGGCCGCTTTTCTCCTTCGGAACGCGTAGCCGGTTCGCCGCGACCGGCTCTATCGCGAGAACCGGTCTACAACCCGACTTCGAGTTGAACGCGAGCGCTTTCTCTTTTCCGGATGCGCCGTTCGCCACAGGAAACGGCGCACTCGGATGTTGAGGCGTTCGGACAGCGTGAATCCTGAAGCTGTCAGGTCCAGTGTTTAGCTGCCGAACTCCTCAAGGTCTTTCATCCCCAGTTCAATCTGTTCCTGAACCTCCGGCTCTACCGCAGCGATCAGTTCCTGGGCATTTGTCTGCTCTCCGACAATCAACACGTCATGTACCTTCGGAGTCCAGATGTCGCGGTTGACGATGAACCAGCGCGGGAAGTGCGGATTGACAACGTCAGCATAATCAAGAGCTTGCAGGAAGGGCTCGCGCGGCATCTTGAGCAGCTCTTCGGTTACGTAGTCAAGGCCCGGCGCGTGGGTGAGTAGCAGGTCGGCATGCTTGTCCAACATTGGAGCTGCATAGCCCAGACCGACGTTCAGGTCGTCGCCCTCCTCGACCATCCAGCGTGCGAATTCAAGCACCGCCTCAGGGTGTTCTGACTGCTGAGAACAGGCAATCGGGATCCCATGGGCCCACTCTTTCGGCTCCTTGAACATCGGGAGAGGATGCGGCGAAGGTGTCCACTGACCATACGAAGCCTCAACCAGCCGCGCCGGCCACGTCAGCCACGCCATGTCCATCGCCACTTTTCCGGTCCAGAAACTGATGCCCGCCTGACTCTCCTGGGGCGTCGGCGCCGTCTTGTGGACATTGAAATTGTCGTAGGCCCATTGCACGACGTCTGAGGCTGGATCTTCGTCCATCAGCCATTCCGTCCACCCTTCGTCGAAGGCCAGTCCCCCGTTTGACTGGACTAGGGCGTACCCGGGGCCCCCACCCAGGATACAGCAAGGAATATTGATTCCCAGCTGCTCGGCGTTGCCGTCGCTGTCGCGCTTGGTGAGCGCTTTCGCGATCTCGGTTACCTTTTCCGCCGTCCATGAGGGATCGCCCCAATTCACCGGCGGTAGATCGATGCCTGCCTCTTCGAACATCTCCTTGTTGACCCAGGTTCCCATAATCTGGATCAAGTGGGGAATCCCGTATACACCGCCAACGTAGCTGTGGCTGTATTCGGGAATAATGTCCAGCACCAGCCTGATCGACGAATCCTCAGGCTCCAAGTCCACCAGGGGTTTCAAGTCGCGCAGCCAGCCCGCAAATATCCAACCGCCCCAAAGACGGTGGTCGCACCAGATCGCATCCGGCGCATCTCCCCCGGCAAAGGAAGTTTCTACCTTCGTGAAGTAACCCATATAGTCCGTGATGATGCGCACAGAGCAGTTGATCCCCATTCCATCACCGCGGTCCGTGTTGAACACCTCTACTGTCTCTTGCTTGAGCTTGATCTCGGCATCGCCGCCAGCCCAGGTAGACCACACGATCTCTCTCACTTCAGCCGCTGGCGCGGCGGAATCCCCGTCAGCAGTCCCGGCACCCGGTGCAGCAGGGACACAGGCTGCTACCGCCATCGCACCGGCGCCAACTCCAGTCAAGCGCAGAAACGACCTCCGACTCACGTGTTTTTCTTGTAAAGACATTCGTCTGCTCTCCTTTCTTGGATGAACCCCGGAACGCATCACAACTTCCTTCTCAAAATACGACAGTGGATAGCGTGTGTAGCGAGGCCTCTACGCAATACGCGTTGCAGAATGGAGCGGTCAATCGGGGAAAACACGCGCAACTTCGGACAGCTTCGTCGCCGCGTCAAAGTGATGAGTCAGTATACTTCAAGAGCAATTGCCAATGCAACCATATTTTTTTGTCTCCACTTGAGGAGCTTTTGGTTAATTGTCCAAATGCCCACGAGCAAAGGCAGACGCTATGGCGCTTGTCACTATTGACCCTGAGGAGTTCTGGAGCGCGACTATTTGCGTCGCGAACTCATTTCGCGACGATAAGCATTTATTGAATTCAGTCTGCGCCATGGATTTTCAGATTCGACTCAACCGTTAAGTTGCCAGTCGCCAGCCAGCTGAGTGCAAGTGAAACGTTCCAGAAAAGGCAGCGGACGGGACCGCAGGCCAATATGCAGTCCCCACTCAATGCCATCGCCGGCCCGGTCGTCCCGAAAGTCATCCGCACGATAAGGACCCGGCGCCTGCGGCGGCCTGACCTCAGCAATACGCCGAAAGTGAACACCATCGCGACTGTATTGAAGCGTCCCACCCTCAGGGCCGTTCGGCTGAACAAGCGCAGCTACCCCCTCGCTCTGCCGCCATACACAGACCTCGTGACCGCCTTCGATCAGAGGGTTCTCCGGCACCTTCCGGTACGGTCCCGTAGGTTGCTCAGCGACGGCAAGCCCCATCCTGGTCTCACGCGGACTGAGCCCCATCTCCCGACCCTTGTAGTACAGCCAGAACAATCCATCTCGCACAATCAAACAAGCGTCATCAACACGGTGACTGTCCCAACTCCCTTCCGGCCCCGTACGCAACACGGGATTCTCTTCGTATTTCATCCACGGCCCACCCGGTGAACTGGCACTGGCAACGCCAATTGCAGTGAGCGCCTCTTCCGTGTAAGGTTTCTCCACCGATGTATAGAAGAGGAAATAGCGGCCTTCACCGACCAGGATGTTAGGTGTGAATACGCTCTGCTCGTCCCACGCGCCCGGCGCGCCTCGCGGAATGGCCTCGCCTTGCTCTTCCCAGTCTATTCCGTCCTCAGAAGTCGCGTGCCAGACCGTGGCGTCGTACCCGGAAGGGCCAAATGGTGTCCTCGTGTACCAAACATGGTACACGCCGTCCACTCGGACTATGCAACTGGGATCCCGTCTGGTGATTCCCGGCTCATAACCCAGCCCGATTGCCTCACTGTATTCGAACTCGACCGTCAATTCGTCGTTCACGTCAAGAGTCCCTCAATGCGCTCCCGGCCATCCTGCTTCACGAATCGACATTTCAGCTGGCAAGGCGCGTCCAAGGCATTCCGCCAGCATTGCTCTAAGATCGGCATAGGTCTCTTCCGCCGCCAGCTCTCTCATCTCCCAAGGGTCGTTCAAAGAGTCGAAGAGGTGCTCTTCGATCCCATCGGTGAAGTAAAGGTGGCGTTCTGTACGCAGGCCGCGACTGCCCTTCCGAAACTCGGAATCATCTGCGAGCGTGTTGAAGTGAAGCACGTAGCGAGCGCCCGTACTTTCCCCCGAAAGAATTCCCCTCGAAAGATCTGTGCCCCGCGCGCCGTCCGGCACCTCTAAACCGCACAGACCTGCCAATGTAGGGAAGATGTCGATCAGGCCGACCAGCATCTCGCTCTCTTCGCCCTTCGCGATCCGCCCCGGCCACGACAGAACCAGCGGGACCTGGGCCGATTCCTGGTAGAAGACACCTTTGCGAAGCCTGCCATGCGAGCCGAGCATGTCGCCGTGATCGGAGGAATACACTACCAGCGTTTCGGTCAAACTATCCCCTGTTTCAAGTGCCGCCAACAACCGCCCAATCTCGGCATCGACCGCACTGATATGGGCATAATACTGGCCGTATTGCTCCTGTAGAGTCATTCTGACGTGATTACAATGAGCTCCCGCCGGCACCAACTGCGCGCCAGTCGACAGAGCCTCGGGTACGTTCTCCCGTATAGACAGAGCGCCGCTCTCATAGAGCTTCAAGAACTCTGGAGGCGCGTCGTCTAGAGGCGGGTGGGGCGGATTCAGGCTGAGAAAAAGGAAGAACGGCTTGCTCCGATCCCGTTGCCTCAGAAAGTCTAGCGCTTCATCCGTCATCAGAGTTGCATTGTAGCCGCGCATGCGCACAGGCTCGCCGCCCCTTTCGTCGTATCGCACGCTGTCCCAGTGGCGATTGGTCTCGGTCCAAACGCTCATTCGCTCAAATCCGTGACGGCCCGGACCCGCCGGAATAAACCTGTCGTTGCCGTCTATCGTCTCAGGGGGCCCTGCGTGGAGATGCCACTTACCAATGAAGCTGGTCTGGTATCCCCCACGCGCAAAGACATGCCCCAGTGAGGTTTCCGACGGTTCCAACTCAGAGAGATTATTGAAGACGCCCGTGTCGCTGGGCCAGCGGCCGCTCAATAACATGGCTCTGGCTGGGGAGCACACGGGATAGTTGCTGAAGCAATTGACGTAGGAAGTGCCCGCGCCCTGCAATTTCTCGAGGTTTGGCGCAACCACCTCGCACCCATCCACGCCTGGCATGGAACACTGCCGATGCTGGTCGCTGAGAATGAACAGTACGTTGGGCCGGTCCGTCATTGGGCTGGAGACATCGCGTCAATTGCTGCCATTCGGGGGAGGAGCCAGCAGCTCACAATCAAAACGAACAATGTACAGTCGGCAATTGGAGCGTTCTTGGGTGACTCCCCAACTGATGCCGCGTCCATAGTGAGTGTCCGCAAATGCATCCGGATCGTAGGGCCCACAGCCCGTGTGGACGAACTCAAGCGAAGCCGCTCGCCGAAAGTGGATCCCGTCGGCCGCAAACTGTACTGTGAATCGTTCCGGCCCGGCGTTATCAACCAGCGCCCCCACACCTTCCCGGTGCGGCCAGACGCAAACAGTGTGACCGCTTCCCAGTACTGGGTTCCCCTCGTACTTGTGGTAGGGCCCCGTAGGTTCGTCGGCGATGGCCAGCCCCCACTTCGTTTCGTCCGGCCGCAGCGTAGGGCTGCGCCCCTTGAAATACAGCCAGTAACTGCCGCCCCGCACGATTACGTGCGTATCGTCGACAAGAAGCGAGTCATACTGTTCCGAATCCGCGCTGGGGCTGAGGATCGGGTTGTTCTCAAGCTTGCGCCAGGGGCCCTCCGGCCTTTCGGCAGTGGCGACGCCGATATGCCGCAGTGTGCTATTTGTGCCGAATGGTTCGGCGTCGGACGCCGCCGTGTAGTAGAGGTAGTAGTGCCCCTTGATCGCCGCGACATATGGCGTAATGACCCCAAAGCTGTCCCAGGCTCCGGCGTCGCCCCTGTCCAACGCCTGCCCGCAATCTGTCCAGGTGTAACCGTCGGCGGATGTGGCGTAATAGATTGTCGACGCGTAAGGATGGACACCCGCCGCGCGCTGTGTGTACCAGACGTAGTAGAGCTCTCCCACCTTGATAACATTGCTTGGATCCTGACGGTCCAGAGCCGGATCAAGGCCGATGCCTGTCAACGCAGTAGATCGATATCTCGGAGTTCTCAGTTCCGGCGGGATTCTGTCCACTATTCGCTCCTCTGTGGCCGCAACTCGGAAGTAGACCTAATGACGACCGATCTGACCGCAGCAACGAAACAGACCGTCCACGGTGGACAACCCAGAGGCCGCAATTCACAAGCTGCGATTCTCAAGTGAGTACGCGTAGTTCTCCCCACCAATCTGCCACACACCCCGGAACAGCGACCGGCGCTTCGGTGGCATCGCTTCAATGATCTCGTGATCCAGATTGAGCCGGTGCCACTGTGCCCACAGTGAGTTGTAACAGTTGAAAACGGCGCAGCGAGGATTGTCCGGATTTGTCCAGTCATTGGCCGCGTGTAGCAGGCTCTCGGTAAAAACAACCGCCGATCCGGCCGGGCAACTGTAGTCCTCCATCATCTCCCGGATGCTGTCTTCCCAGGACGAATCGCTGATGTTGGGCCGGTAGCGGTCGGGCCCGCCGTAACTGAAATGAGCCTTGTGTGACCCGCTGAGGAACGAAGTGCCCCCTTGCCCCGCCTTGACCTCCTCAAGTTCCCATACCACGCGCGTCAAACCGGCGAAAATCTTCCCGCCCACCGCTTGATAGCGCATCGCATTGGCCTGTTGCGGCGGACGCACCACATGCGGTAACCCGCCGTCCCGGCGCTCCTGCTTGCTCCAGCCCGGCGGCCGAACTGTGACAAAGGAATTCTCGCAGCGGAAAGCGTAAGAGTCGTCTGACAGGAAAGGCTCCTCGGCCAGGATTTCATTCAATATGCCAACGATCGCCGGGTGGTCCAACAGCGTCTGCAGTGTACCTTGATACGACTGTCTGAGATTCGTGGACTGCTGTTGCCTTACCATTTCGACACTGTAGGCCTCTGCCTTCATAACCTCGATTTCGTCCTCGGAAAGGACGCCAGGCAACAGGATCCAGCCGCGCAGATCAAAGAAAAATTTCTGCTCTTCTGTCATCGGGATTGGTTTTGAGTCTAAGGATTTCAACTGTTTCCTCCGCGTACGGTGGGCCGATTCACAAATGCCTAAACGAAGGCAGCAAATTGGAGGCTACCCTTTCACACCCGTGAAGACGATACCTTGGATGAAATAGCGTTGCCCCACGAAAAACAACACAATTATCGGAATCGTGAAGGCCGCAGAAGCAGCCATCTGCAAGCTGTAATACACCTGCGTATCGGTAACAAAATACCGCAGCCCTATCGCCGCTGTAAACTTTTCCAGATCGTGAAGATAGATCAACGGGCCTATGAATGCATTCCAGTGATGCTGGACGGAAAATAGCGCCACCGTGGCCAGCACCGGCTTGCTCAGTGGCAGCATAATACGCCAGTAGATGCCAAATACGCCCGCGCCATCGATGCGCGCGGCGTCATCCAACTCCGGCGGCAGTCCCATAAAGAACTGCCGGATAAGGAAAACAAAGAACGGATTTGCGAACCACGCCGGCACGATTAAAGGCAAATAAGTGTTGACCCAACCCAACTTGGAAAACAACACAAACCTGGGAATCATTGTGATCTGCCCTGGCAGCATAATCGTCAGCAGAAGCAGAAAAAAGACCGTATCCCGAAAACGCCATCGCAGCCGCGCAAAGGCATAGGCCCCCATACTGCTGCTCACCAAAGTGCCAAGCGTCGCCCCAACCGCGATAATCAGTGTATTTGCAATGAACCGTGCGAAGGGCAGGGCTGTTAATGCCTTCGGATAATTCTGCCAGAGGATCGGGTCCGGAATCCAGATCGGAGGAAACGCGACCAGTTGCGTCTGCGGCTTCAGCGAACTGGAAACCATCCAGATGAAGGGAATAGTCACCAGGACAGCTCCTGCCATCAATATGGCATAGAGGACAACCTTGCCTAGGAGATTTGCCAACCTGTGCCTGTTGGTCACCACGCCCAAAAAGGCCCTCACAGGACTCACAACAGTTGGCCGGAGAATATGCGTCATACCGGTTTCCCTAACAGGGCGATTGTTCTAGCGGTGCCCCTCATAGTAGACCCAGGCCGTCGACGAACGGAACACAAGCGCTGACAAGACGACGATATAAAGAAAGAGAATCAGGGCCAGAGACGATCCATAGCCGAGGCGGAAATACTCGAACGCATTGCGGTAAAGATGCAGCATGTAGAACAGCGAAGCGTTGTTGGGTCCGCCTGCCGTCATCACGAATGCGACCACAAATACCTGGAGACCACCAATAATGCCCATGACCAAATTGAACAGGATGAGCGGCGTCATCATCGGTATCGTCACATTGAACAGACGCTGTACAGCGTTGGCGCCATCAATGGAAGCGGCGTCGTACAGATCGGTTGGGATGCCCTGAAGCCCGGCCAGGTTGATTAGCATGCCCCCGCCTACGCCCCACAGTCCCATTACAACAAATGCTGGCAACACCCAATTCGGGTCCCCAAGCCAGTCCGGTGCCTGGATCCCTATCATCGCCAGTCCAATGTCCAGCAGACCAAAGCGCTTGAGGAAAATCCAGCGCCACAGCGCAGCCACAGCAACCAGGGGCACGATCGAGGGCAGATAATAGAGCGTGCGCATCAGCGCCTGCCCCCTTATCTTCTGATTGAGCAAGAGCGCAAGCAGAAATCCCGTGACTAGATTGAGAGGAATGGATACAAAGGCGAATATCGTCGTAATCCGCAGCGAAAGCATGAACAGGTCGTCGCGAAATGCAATCTCCTCGTAGTTGGAAATCCCAACCCACTTTGGCGGCGTTACGCCGTTCCATTCAGTGAATGAGATCAGCACCGAAGCGAACATAGGACCAAAGTCAAATACGACGAACCCAATGATAGCGGGCAGCGCAAACAACCAGCCGTACATTGCTTCCCGTTGCCGGTTCGTCTTCAGGAATGCGACCATCTTGCTTCCATCCCTGTCATCAGTGGACGCCCAGAGCAAGAAGATCTCGCGGCGGATGCGGATAGTCTTGCAGGATTACCTCTTCCAGAATACGGTCGCGCATTTCGCGCCGAGTAATTGAATGACCTGAATCTCCCGCCAGGTTTTGCATCTCGTCAATGTCGTCCGAAATGTAAAATAGCTGCTCTCCAGCCCCACCCGGGTAGAGCGTATAGCGCCAGTCTTGGGTACGGACAGTGCGCGCCCAGTTCTGCGGCGTCCTGCTGTTTGTGTTGTTGTAGCTCTCAATGTAGACGGCGTCGCGCGATCCGGCCGCCTGTTCACCGCGACACCAGGGAACCAGCGACGAGCCGGGTAGACTAGGAGCAGATTCATCCCGTGTATCAGTGCCCTCGACTGGTAACTGTGGCTGCGGTAAACCTGTAATTTCCAGAACTGTAGGCACAATATCCTCATGTTGGACCAGTGCATTGCAGTCTAGTCCCGAACGGATTCCCGCACCTGCCACGATCAGAGGAACCCGCACACACGCGTCATAGTGGCGTTCAGCTTTGCCAAAAAAGCCATGATCGTAAAGAAGATCACCGTGGTCGGAAAGAAAGATCAGTACCGTCTCATCCCACCGATCCACCCTATCCAACGCATCCATCACCAGTCCAAGCTGATGGTCCAGGTGGGCAACGTCCGCTAGGTAGAAATGGCGACGGTCGCGCCACGCCGCCGCGTCGGCTCGAAACCCGTTCTGTTCGAAGCAACGCGGTGCAAGAGGGTCGTCAATCCATTCAGGTGGCACTGGTTCGGGAATCGAGGATCGGTCTATCCGGTCCATATACTCAGCCGGTGGACACGATGGTGCGTGGGGCTGTACATAGCTGATGTGAGCGTAAAACGGGCGATCGCGTTCCGCGCTCGCGATGAAATCCAGTGCATGCCCACTTATCCACGCCGTCTGAGAAAGCTCTTCCGGAAAAGGAAGCACATAGTACTGTGCTGTACCGTTTGGAAAGTCATCAGTTCCCCATCGAAACTCTCTCCGGATCTCTCTGATACGGTCCGCAAGATTGGTCTTACTGGCGCCGTATGACGCCAAAGCGGGAATAGAGGTAGGCCAGACTGTCGCCAGCGCAGCTTCGTAGTGCTCCGGTTGCTCTCGTTCGACCCAATCGAGCCACTCCCCTCCGCGCGCGTCCTCCGTATTGTGGACTACATCGAACCCGTATCGGCGAAAGTCGATATCGAAACCAAGGTAGTGGGGCTCGAAGTGCAGCTTGCCAAACGCCCCTGTCTGCCAACCGGCCGCATTCAACGCTCTCATCACTGTTGGCAGCTTAGGGTTTAAACGGTAGCCGTTTTGCAGCACGCCGTGCCCCCGACTCGTCAATCCGGTCGCCAGTGTAGCCCGGGACGCACAGCAGACAGGGTTGCTGGAGTATGCGTTTGAAAAAGTGACGCCTGCCTGACGCAACCGGTCCAAATTGGGCGTCGGGCAGGCTAGACCGGACCCGCCCTCCAGCCATTTGGCCGAGAGCTGGTCCACCATGAAAAGGACGACACTTCTCAACGAGCGGGACTCCACTGAGAATCCGCGTTAAGCGTTTTCTTCGAAAATCTCTTCCAGCTTCGCCTGCGCAATCTCGATCCCTTCCTCGATTGTGCGATCACTCCTTTCGACGGCCGCTTGGAACAGCTCCGATCCGACCACGCTGCCTATCTGCCCGCCAAATGGCAGTCGCAAATCGGGCCGAACATGGCCGTAATCAATCAGCGTCGGCAAAATCGTGGCGTGCGGCGCCAGCACGAGCGCCGCATCGATGAAGTTTTCGCGCAGGCTGTAGCGGGCAGGCGATTGCAGATTGTCGGCAAAAATACTTCCGGCATGCGAAGGATCGGTGAGCCATCTGACCAGTTCCCAGCCGCCGTCCGGGTTACTGCTCCCGGCCACAACCTGGAAAGAAATCGGGATGACCTCCGCCGCACGCCCGGCCGGTCCCGCTGGCACATGCCAGAAGTCCCAATCTACGATCGCTTCCCGCATCATGAAGTTCCAGGTACCTATGCCATGAATGGCATGGGCGATGCGGCCCGACGCCAGCATCGGCCGCAACCCGCCAAAAGCCTCCCCGTATTCACCGGTCAACACCACATCCTTCTCGTAGAGGCTCTTCAGAAATGTGAGCGCCTCAAGATTAGTATCCGAGTCGAGAATCGGCTGCTGGTTGTTGTTTTCGTCCAGGACATCGCCGCCCCATGCCCACATGAAAACGAAGTAGCGCTGCTGGTTGGCGAGTGCGATCTTCTTCTCGGCGAATTCGCCCGTCGCAATCAGCGGCGCAGTCTCCCCAAAGTCCTGCCACGTCCAGGTATTCCAGTCCGGATGGTTGATACCTGCCTCGTCGTACAGAACGGGTACCGAGACAAACGCCTGGATATTGATCGACCAGGGGATCCCGTACATGACACCATCAACCGATGCCCCGTTGATCGACAGGTCAGGAAAGTCGTCGATCTGGACAATGTCAGCATCCCGCTCAATGTAGCTGTCTAGGGCCGCAAAGGCCCCCGCCGGCGCCAGGGCTATGAACGCACCCGGGGCCCAGTATCCGCAGTCCGGTGGCGTGCCCGCCGATACCAGCGTCTGCAGCTTTTGCGTTGATTCTCTGTTAGTCGTCTGAATCAAGGTCAAGTCGTACTGCGGATGCGTTTCGTCCCACTCCTCCAGAAGTTCGATGATAAAGGGTGTGTCATTGGCAGTCCAGATGTTGACAAACTGAACCTCCGTCGGCGCTTCGTCAGGTGAATCGCCCGCCGTCATCGAGTCCGCCTCGCCCGGCGCAGCTGCCGGCATACAGGCAACCGCCGCAGTTCCGGCGGCACCCGCGGCCGTAATTCGCAGGAACTCTCTTCGGGTCAGCTTTGAGCCTGTCATCTTTCCAACCTCCTTGGTCACTAAGCAAAGTAAACGTGGATTCGAATCATGCTGGAAAGCGCATCAGATCGGAACCGGGGAGAAATACAGGTTGCAAGAAAGTGCAGCGCAGAGGAAAGTTAGCCTGATCATAGTTGTGAGCCAACTTGGTGTCAAACAGGAAAATCGAACGGGTGCATTCCAAAATGAGGGCGAACTCTCGCAATCCTCTGGCAGAGCCCTGACCAGGGCTTGTCCGCCATCCGGTCTGCGGCAGAGGAACCAGCAACTCTCTCGCCTCTTCACTCTCTCCTCGCATTTGGGCGGTCGGCCGCAAGCGGCCTCCCTTGTGCGGGGGCTACGCCCCCGCAACGCCCCCGCACCCAAAACAACACCCCCAGCGACTGTGAACGCAAAATGACCATGTCCC
>JAJEDI010000073.1 GCA_022821585.1 Caldilineaceae bacterium | reverse complement strand
TACTGCAGGCGCCGGCTCCCAAAACTGACTACTGACCACTGACCACTGCAGTTGGGCGGTCGGGCCAATTCGGCCCACCCATGTGCGGCGGGGCCCCCCCCCCCACACCCCCCGCCCACCACAATCCACCCCGACCCGGGGGCGGTGGGGGGGGGGGCCCCCCCGCACAAGGGAGGGCCGAATAGGCCCGACCGCCCAACTGCAGTGGTCAGTGGTCAGTAGTCAGTTTTGGGAGCCGGCGCCTGCAGTAGCTTGGGTAGATCGCGGAGTGGCCGCTGATTCGTCGCTGTGAGAGGTGAACGAGGACTCGCACCACCTTTGGACTGCGCCTGAGGTTGGCGACCTTTTTCGCTGGTTGGGTCAGCGATGTTATTCTTTGGAGCAGTTCGGATTTCGAGTCCTCTTTTCGGTTTGAGAGCAGCTTTTCCCAGACAAGGAGAGTTCAGATATGGCGGAGCTTCGTGCCCAGGGCAACGGTGGGGTGAAAGAGAGCGCGTTTACGATGGATACGTCCAGCATCAAGTACGGGCCGGGCGTGACGCGTGAAGTCGGCTTTGACATGAAGAAGCTGGGGGCGAAACGGGTGATGGTGGTCACGGATCCGCGGCTGGCTGGGGGCGAGCCGGTGGCAGTTGCGCTGGAGGCTCTGCGGGCGGAGGGCATCGATGCGGTGCTCTATGATGCGGTTCGTGTCGAGCCGACGGATACCTCTTTTCTTCACGCGATCGGTTTTGCCCGCGACGGCAACTTCGACGGGTACGTGTCGGTGGGGGGCGGGTCGACGATTGACACTGCGAAGGCGGCGAATCTCTATGCTACTTATCCGGCGGATTTTCTGGACTACGTCAATCCGCCGATTGGCGGGGGTATCCCCGTTCCCGGCGCGCTGCGGCCGCATGTGGCCGTGCCAACGACGGCCGGTACGGGCAGCGAGACGACCGGGGTCGCCATCTGCGATCTGACGGAGATGCACGTAAAGACCGGCATCGCGCACAGGGCGTTGCGGCCGCAGATTGGCATTCTGGACCCGCACAACACGCGGACGCTGCCGCAGATGGCTGCCGCGAGTACGGGGCTGGACGTGTTGAGTCATGCGCTGGAGTCGCTGACGGCGCTGCCGTACGACGGCCGTGCGGCGCCGGCGTCGCCTGAACTGAGGCCGGCGTACCAGGGGGCGAACCCGATCAGCGATATCTGGGCGACCAAGGCGATTGAGATGGTGGCGGCGAACATTGTGCGTGCGATCCAGGACACGGAAGATGACGAGGCGCGCAGCGCGATGCTGCTGGCGGCGGCCTATGCGGGCATCGGATTCGGCAACGCGGGCGTGCATCTGCCTCATGGGATGAGCTACCCGGTCAGCGGGATGGTGCGGGCGTACAGACCGCCGGGGTATCCGCCGGACCATCCGATCATTCCGCACGGGATGGCTGTCATTCTGAATGCGCCGGCGGTTTTTCGATTCACGGCGCCGACGAATCCTGAGAAGCATCTGTATGCGGCGCAGTTGATGGGCGCGGACACGACGGGCGCGGCTGCGGAGGACGCCGGGGAGCTGCTTGCGGGGGCGATTGTCGACCTGATGCAGAAGACGGGCGTGCCCAACGGCCTGGGCGCTATAGGGTTTACGGAGGAGGACATTCCGGCGCTGGTCGAGGGGACGTTGCCGCAGCACCGGGTGACGAAGCTCTCGCCGAGACCGGCGGAGGCGCAGGACCTGGAGGCGCTTTTCCGGGACGCGATGAGTTACTGGTAATTGGGACAAGGCGTGTGATCAATCGGGTACGGAGCGCGCGAAATCCGTCGTCGGCGTGGAGCGAGGAATCCGAAGGGTGCCCGAGACGGGGGCGAACTTCTATTTCAAGGCCTGTGCCAGGACCTGGGCCATGTGGAGAGGGGGGCGGCCCGTGAACTGTTCAATCTGGTCGCGGCAGCTGGTGCCGCTGGCAACGAGCAGGGCGCCGGCGGGCAGCTCGCGAACTGCCGGAAATAGTCTTTCCTCGCCGATATCGCGGCTGACTTCATAGTGGCCGTTGCCATAGCCGAAGTCTCCCGCCATTCCGCAGCAGCCACTGTCGATCACCTGCACTGTGTAGCCGGCGGCGCGGAGCGCGGCCAGGCTGGCGTCGTTTCCGATCAGGGCTTTCTGGTGGCAGTGGCCGTGGAGCCAGGCCGTTCCCGGTTCGTCTCGCCAGATTGCAGATAATCCCAACCCAAGACTTGATTTACCCTCTTCACTGCCGTTCCCACTGGTCTCGGGAGCGGCTGTTTCGCGGGCGATGAATTCGTCGAGTGTCAGCGCGTGTTCGGCCACGGTTTTTGCGGCCTCGGGGTCTGAAGCCAGGTCCAGGTATTCGTCGCGCAGGGTGAGAATACAGCTGGGCTCCAGCCCGACGATTGGCAGTCCCTGGCGGGCGTAGGGCGCGAGGAGGGCAACGTTTTTGTCCACCCAGCCGCGTACCTTATCGGCCTGACCGCCGGTGATGAGCGGCCGTCCGCAGCAGGCGCGCCCCTCGGCCAAACGCACCTCGTAACCGGCAGCCTCCAGTACCTGAACCGCGGCCTGCCCGACCTCGGGATGGTTGTACTCGGCCCAGGTGTCATGGAAGAGAATAACGGTGGAAGGACGCTTTCCGCTGACGGGGCGCGGCCCGGCGTTGGCGGCGCGGCGGGCAAACCAGGTCGACAGCGGCTGCCGTGCGTAGGCCGGCAGGTTCCGGCGGGGGTCGATGCCGATGCGGGCGAATGCGGCTCTTGCCGGGGCAGACTTCATTGCCAAGTTGACAAGTGGAATCAGGGGGCGGCCAAACCGAAACAGCAGGCTATTCAGCGTGGGCAGCAGGCCCATCAGCCGGTTGAAGAGGGGCAGGCCGTTGCGGTCGTAGTAGTGGACCAGGTACTCGGCCTTGATGCGCGCCATGTCGACTGCGGAAGGGCACTCGCTCTTGCAGGCTTTGCAGCCGATGCACAGATCCATCACCTCGTACATCTGCGGCGAGAACAGCTCCTCGCGCGGGATGCGACCTGCCATGGCGTTGCGCAGAGCATTGGCGCGACCTCGGGTCGTGTCCTTCTCATCTTTGGTGGCGATGTAGCTGGGGCACATTGTGCCAGCGCCGAGCTTGCGGCAGACGCCGGCGCCGTTGCACATTTCGATGGCGCCGTCGTAGCCGAAGTCGCTGCTCCAGTCGAAGACGGTCTGCAGTTGAATGGTGTCGTACTCTTTGCCGAAGCGGAGATTCTCTGTAGAGGGGGGCGCGTCGATGATTTTGCCCGGGTTCATGCGGTTATCGGGATCGAAGACCTCTTTCACCCGGCGCATGGCGCCGTAGAGTTCGGGGCCGAACAGGCGGGGATGGAGATAGCTGCGGGCGAGGCCGTCGCCGTGTTCGCCGCTCATGGCGCCGCCGTAGCTCAGGGCGAGATCGCAGGCGTGTTCGCCGACGGTGCGCAGGGTGTCGATGCCGGTCTGGTTCTTGAGATTGAGGAGGGGGCGGACGTGCAGGCAGCCGGCGGAGGCGTGGGCGTAGACGGCGATACCGGGCACGTCCTCCTGTTCGCCGCAGAAGTCCAGGATCTTCTGCAGGTATTCGGCGAGCTTTTCCTGCGGCACGGTCGTGTCTTCGATGCCGGGGACAGGTTTGTAGTCACCGCGGCGGCCCATGAGAATGTTGAGGCCGGCCTTGCGCACATCCCACACGTCTTTCTGGCGGACCGGGTCCAGTATCTTGACGACGGTACTGCGCCAACCGCGTGAGAGCAGGAGGCGCTCCAGTCCGTCCAGTTTGGCGGACAGCTCGCGCTCTTCGGTGCCGTAGAATTCGGTCAGGAGCACGGCTTCCGGGTCTCCGACGACGAAGTGCAGGCGCTTGGCCCACTCGGGCTGGGCGCGGGCCAGATCCATCAGATGCTTGTCGAGGAGCTCGGAGGCGCTGGGGCTGGTTTCGAGGATATCGGGAATGGCGGCGCAGGCGTCGACGAGGCGGTCGAAGTGGACGACGGCGAGCGCTGTCATTTGCGGCTTGCGAACCAGCTTCAGCCTGGCGGCGGTAACGGTTGCGAGGGTGCCCTCGCTGCCGGCGAGGAGCTGGCTGAGGTTGAACCGGTCGATCTGGGAGGCGTCGCAGAAGCCGGAGCGGTAGAGTTTATCAAATCCGAGTTGGGCGCGCAAGAGACTGGCGCGCTCACTGTCGCGAGCATCTCCATTGGTGGCTGCTTCGTCCTGGAGCAGCCCGTGCAGGAGGCGATCGAGGCCGTAGCCCGAGACACGGCGCCAGTGACGGGGCCAGCGTTCCAGAATCTGTTCAAGTTGAGCGCGAACGATAGCCGGAACTTCGCGGTATATTTGCGCCTCAAGCGTGTTGCCGCGGCTGCGGCTTTCCAATTCTGAGGAGGAGACGGGCCCGAAGCGGGTTGCGGAGCCGTCGCTGAGGATGACGTCGGTTTCCAACAGATTATCGGCCAGCATGCCGTAGAGGATGCTGTGGCTGCCGGTGGCGTTGTTGCCGATAGAGCCGCCGACCGAGGCGCGGTCGGCGCTGGCCGGATCGGGGCCCAGCATCAGGCCCAAGGGGGCCAATGTGCGGTTGAGTACACCGATGGAGATTCCTGACTGGACGGTGGCAGTGCCGGCTTCCTCTTCCACTGCGAGGATGCGGTCCATGTATTTGGTCGTGTCGATGACCAGCCCGGGGCCTACGCACTGGCCGGCCAGCGAGCTGCCGCCGCCGCGAGGCAGGAGCGGGACGCCGTGGCGCGCGGCGAGCTCGACGGCAGCCTGCACGTCATCGGCGGAGCGCGGGATGACAACGCCGAGCGGCTGAATCTGATACTGGCTGGCGTCGGTGCTGTAGAGCATGCGGCTGTAACCGTCAAAGCGCACTTCGCCTTCGACAACCTGCTCCAACTCATGGACCAGCTCCTGGGTCTCCTGCAAAGGTCCACGAAAGGAGGATGACGGGATGGAGGCTGGATCCTGAATCAGTGTGTGCTGCGTCATATAGGCGTAATCCTGTAGGTTCACGAATTCCTGTGGGATTGGGGACGCCAATGGATTTTGGCGTGCTCCGATCCTAGACTCCAGCGAGAAAGGCGTGGATTGCTCTGCACTTTAACAGAATCCAGCTTTGCGGTATACTCGCGTATCATTGCAGGGACGAGGCATTGCAGAAAATCGGGTCAAAACCTGGGTTTCGACTGCGATGCGAAGCCTCATTCCGGTCCGATTCGCACAGAAGGAGAATTGAATGTCCACTAGCGTAAACGGAAACGGCGCGCAGATCAAAATGTACACCACCGGCTGGTGCCCCGATTGCTGGCGGGCAAAGTCGGTAATGCGGGGAAACGGTGTCGAGTTCGAAGAGGTCGACATTGAGAGCGATGAAGAGGCCAGAGAACTGGTGCAGAAACTCAACAAGGGCAACATGTCTGTGCCGACGATCGTCTTTCCCGACGGCGACGTGTTGACCGAACCCTCGACGACGGCGTTGATGGCAAAGCTGTCGAAGCTATAGCGGCCACTGTGCCGCCAAGTCGGGGCGGCCAACGGTTTCGGTCCCGGCCTCAACTTCCTGAGCCAGACTTGCTCCGCCAATGTGCGGGACCGGCAGCCGTACGGCGTGAGTGCCGGCCGGTTACCGACAAAATGCGTGTTTGCGATTCCGGCGGCCCGGAGAGGCCCCTATTTTCACCCTTCAGATTTTCGGAATTGAAAGGTCAGGTGCCCAGACATGGAACATTCACTTCTGAGTCATGTCGACTTGAGCCAGCGGTTGAAGCGGAAAGATTACGAACAGCTCCTCGTGGAGCGCCAGGAGCGGTTCCTGGCGTTGCGCTTGCAGTTGGGCGGGCAGATTGGAGGCAAGATAGGTCCTCCACTGCTCATTCTTTTTGAGGGGTGGGATGCGGCCGGGAAAGGGGGCTGCATACGGCGGCTGACGGCACCGCTGGACCCGCGCCATTTTTCGGTGCACCAGTACCAGGCGCCCACAGATCGAGAAAAGCGACACCATTTTCTGTGGCGGTTCTGGCCGGCGGTTCCGGGCAGGGGGGGTATGTGCATTTTCGACCGTACGTGGTATGGGCGGGTGTTGGTGGAGCGTGTTGAGGGATTTGCCAGCGTCCCGGACTGGCGGCGGGCCTATGAGGAGATCCGTCACTGGGAGTCGCTCCTGGTCTCGGACGGGACGATTCTGATCAAGTTTTTCCTTCACATTTCCTCGAAGGAACAGAAGAAGCGCTTCGACAGCCGGGCCGTCGACCAATTGCGCCAGTGGAAACTCACGGATGAGGACTGGCGCAACCGGAAGAAACGCAAGGAGTACGAAGAGGCGATTGTGGAGATGGTGGAGAAGACGGATACGGTGATGGCGCCGTGGACGATCGTGGCCGCGGAACAGAAACGATTTGCGCGGATCAAGGTGCTGGAGACTGTGAATCAGAAAATTGAGGCCGCGTTGGGCTGAGCGGCTGCAGTAGCCATTGGGACGTACCGCCTTCAGCTGAAGTTCGGAAGCAAACGAGTTCCTCGTTTTTGGACTGTCCAATGACCCTAAAAGGGAAAGTAGCAATTGTCACTGGAGCGGCGTCCGGCATCGGGCGGGCCTGCGCGCAGCGTTTTGTGGAGGAAGGGGCGACTGTGCTGGCCTGCGACATTGACGGCGGCGGGCTGGAAAAACTGGCGGCCGAAACAGGCGAGGGCCGTCTACACACTGTTCTCTGCGATGTGACAAAGAGGGATGACGCGGAGTCGAGCGTCGGAAAGGCTCTTGCGCTCGGCGGCAGGCTGGACTGCCTGGTAAATTCGGCAGGGATTACGCCGCGTACGCTGCCGCCTGAGGCCGATTTTGAGGCGCGTTGGGACGCGGTGATGGAGGTCAATGCCAAGGGCGTTTTCCTGATGTCGTACGCGGCGTTGGCGGAGATGCGAGCGGCGGGCAGGGGGGCGATCGTGAACCTTGTTTCGGTGATGAGCATGGTTGGGTACCCGACATCGCTGCCGTTTTCGGACGGTTTTACGGCGTATCCGCACAGCAAGGGGGCGGTGGCGCAGATGACCAAGGAGATGGGCGTGCGGTTTGCGGTTGAGGGGGTGCGTATCAATGCGGTCGCGCCCGGGTTCGTTTATTCGCCGCTCACTGAGAATGTGGTTGGGGACCCGGAGGTTCATGCGGAGATGAAGCGGTTGCATCCTATGGGGCGGATGGGGCAGCCGGAGGAGATTGCGGCGGTGGTGGCGTTTCTGGCGTCGGACGAGGCGTCGTTTGTGACGGCGAGTGTTTGGCCGGTGGATGGGGGGTATACGGCGCAGTAGTTCACTGAAGGCTACGTTTGATTGGGGCTTAGATTTCGGCAAACAGCTTTACCGGTTAGACAGCTGTCTGGAAGGACTGTCCCAAGGGCTTAACATCCTTTATTTCATGGCTTGGGATCGTTGACGTTTGTCTGAACAACGACTTCCAGGTGCAAATTGCGGCTGATCATCGCAGGGCGGCGCAGCTGCTCAAGGAAGTTCCGATACGCCATCGCTGTTCTCACTGTCCTACCGCGTCCTCCGCGGACTCAAAGGTGTTCTTCGCGACCCTTCGCGTGACTTCAAGGAGCAACAGGTTTTGATTGTCACGACATGCAAGCGAGAAGAGTCTCTCTCAGCCCTGCCCGCTTTTCTTACACACAACAGCGTTTGCCCGGGGCCTGATGGCCAGCCTTCTCGCTACTCTCTCTGTGGATCTAAAGGCGGACGACATTCTATCACAGGACACACCCATGGTTGCGAAATCGAAGCAATACGCCTTAGGAGAAGAGAAAGGCTATAAGGAAGGGTTGAGAAAGGGAAGGGCAGAGGGCAGGGAGGAAGTATTCGCTCAAGGAGACGAGGCGTTTGTTCGAAAACTCCAGGACGAAAGGAGCGCAGCGTATAAGCGGGGATACGAGGCAGGAAGGAGGGAAGGGGATGCTACAGAGTACGAGCGAGGACACAAAGAAGGTTGGAAGGAAGGACTAATAGAAGGATACACACGCTATCAAAATAGTCGCAGCAAAAGCAAAGGCACCAGAATCGCCGCTAATCGGAAACACGACGCCGGCCAGTTGAGATTGGAGCTCGAGTAGTTGCCCTTGATCAACGGATAGAATGACTACGGACACTCCATGTTCTACTGGTCTTGTTTATCACGACATGCAAGCGAGAAGAGTTCATGTTAGCCCTGCCGGCTATTTGTTCTTGCTAAAATTTGAGCGGCCTTTCCAAAATGTCAACTCAATCTTGAAAGTTTGGCGCGGATCTGCTGGAATCGGCTGACAGTTTCTGCAGAGTAGAGTCGTTCAACGCAATGTAGACAGACCTCGTCAGGGGCGGTCACAGATGCGACATTTGCGCCACCACTCAGTAGCTTCTCGACTTCCTTCTCGACCATTTCACCTCCACAGATCGGACATTTTTTGAATGGCATCAATTGTCTGTTCTCCTTCCGCGCAATCTGAATCCACGGCTTGGGTCAGGGCGTTAGGCGGTGAATACGACATGTTGTCCCTCCACTAGGGACAGAAGGTTTCATGTAGCGCCTTCGAGGGCGAGGCAACTAAGAGGGCACCCACAAGGGGTGCCCCTACGGTGGAGTAGGGCAAGATGGCGCACTTTGGGGCGGCGGGCTTGGGCACCCTCAAGGGGTGCCCCTACGGTGGGATGCCTGGTTGCAGGGAAATGTCAGCGAGCCCCAAGCAACTGTGAAATGTCTTACGCAAGGACGGTCTTCATGACCCGGAGGAGAATATGCTGCATCTCCGAGTCTCACCGACATCACTCTCACTCTCTTTTCCCGGCATTGTTGCATGACTGATCAGCGACTATTCGTCGCTGACGTCTACGCCCATTTCAGCGAATACTTCCCGCCAGGGACGGGCTGTCGACGGGTCAGACTGCCACTCTTTCAATGCTTTCAATGCCCGCCGAGCCGCCCAAAATTCTTTCAGCTTTTCCAGAAAGAAGATGTTGTCAACAAGGCGCAACAGGTATTCCTTTAGAGCCACTTACTTTTTCTCACTTTTCAAAGCCCGCCACACTCGTTCGGGCGTGAAGGGGATCTCGCGGATGCGTACGCCGGTGGCGTCGAAGATGGCGCTGGCGATGGCGGGGGCCATGCCGTCCATGGGGATTTCGGCTATGGCTTTGGCGCCGAAGGGGCCGGTGGGCTCGTAGGTCTGGACGAGGATGGTGTCGAGCTCCGGTATTTCGTTGGCGGCCAAGATACGGTAGTCGCCGAATCTGCTGATTTGCAGGCGGCCGTTTTCGTCGTAGGGCATCTCCTCGCAGAGAGCGTAGCCCAGAGCCTGGGTCATGCCGCCTTCGACCTGGCCGCTGGCGGTAACCGGGTTGATGGCGATGCCGCAGTCCACGGCCATCACCACTTTTTCGACGGTCACCTGGCCGGTTTCCGTGTCCACTTCGAGCGCGGCGTACTGGGCGGCGAAGGGAGGGGGGCTGACGTAGCTCATGTGGCTGGCCGTGGCCATGATCTGATGCTGCTCCTCCTGGTGGATGCTGTGGAGGGCAACTTTTTCGAGTGAAACGGCCTTTCCGCCCGGAGCCAGGACCTTCTGATTTTCCAGCCAGAGCTGATCGGCGTCGACACCCTCGAACAGGTGCGCAGCCGCGTGGCGTCGAATCTGGAGGCTGACATCCTCGGCCGCTTTGAGTACGGCGCCGCCGGAGATGTAGGTCGTGCTGCTGGCGTAGGCGCCGGTGTCGAAGGGCGTAAAGTCGGTATCGCTGCTGTAGATGAGGATCTGCTCGAGGGGCACGCCCAGGGCCTCGGCCGCGATCTGGGCCAGGACCGTATCGGAGCCGGTTCCGAGGTCGGTTGCGCCGACGAGGAGGTTGAAGGAGCCGTCGTCGTTTAGCTTGATGCTGGCGGCGCCCATGTCGAGCCCGGCGATGCCGGTCCCGTGCATACAGATTGCGAGGCCGATGCCGCGGCGGATATGGGGGCGGTCGGGCGGCGCCTTCCAAACGGGATCGTGGCGGCGGTCCCAGCCGATGGAGGCTGCGCCGGCTTCGACGCACTCTGCGAGGCCGCTGCTCTCCACGGTCTGCGGGAAACCCTCGCGGCCTTCACCCATGGCTACAGCCATGGGCAGTGACTGGCCTTCCTTGACCCAGTTGATACGCTTGAATTCGACGGGATCCATGCCGAAGGCGAGGGCCATTTCCTCCATGTGCTGCTCAAGGCCGAAGAGGGCCTGGGGGGCGCCGTAGCCGCGGAAGGCACCGGGAACAGGTTTGTTGGTGTAGACGACGTCGCAGTCGAAGCGGGCTGCGGGCAACCAGTAGGTGCTGAGGGCGCGGAAGCCGGTGACCATCTGCACGGTGAGACCGTGTGTCCCGTAGGCACCGGTGTCGGCGACCACGCGCACTTCCATCCCGACCAATTTGCCGCCGGCGTCGACGCCGCTACGAAAACGCAGTCGTTGCGGATGGCGCGTGCGGGCGGAGCTGAATTCCATCTGGCGCGTGTACTCGAATTTGACGGGCCGGCCGGTTTCGATCGTCAGATGGGCGCAGAGGTCTTCGATCAGCATCTCCTGCTTGCCGCCGAAGCCGCCGCCGATGCGCGGTTTGAGCACGCGGATCCGGCGTACGGGCAGGCCGAGGAGGGGCGCGATCATGCGGCGCACGTGGAAGGGGACCTGCGTACTGGTGCGGATGACCAGCCGGTCGTCTTCATCCCAGTAGGTGATGACGATGTGGGGCTCGATGCTGGCCTGCTGCACCTGATGCACGCGGTATTCGCTCTCGAAGACAAAGTGGGCAGATTCGAGGGCGGTGTCGACGTCGTTATGGTCCACGAGCAGCTTTACGGCGACGTTGCGCCTGGCGTCGTGAATCATTTGGGCGTCGGTCTCGTCGTGGATGACGGGCGCGCCGTCCCTGGTGGCATCGTCGGATGAGAATATCGCGGGCAGCTCTTCGTATTCGACCTTGATGCGTTCCAGCGCTTCCTGCACCAACTCCGGGGTCTCGGCGGCGACGGTGGCCACCCTGTCGCCGACGTAGCGCACCTTGGAATCGAGGCAGACCTGGTCGTAGGGGGGCGGCTGGGGGTAGCTCTGGCCGCCGCTGGCGTAGATAACGCGGGGCAGGTCGGCGTAGGTCTGTACGGCATGCACGCCGGGCAGGGCGAGGGCGTCGGCAGTATCGATGGAAAGGATGCGGGCATGGGCGACCGGGCTGGTGAGGAGGCCGGCGTAGAGCATGCCGGGCAGCTCGACGTCATCGGCAAAGACGGGCCGGCCTTTGGCCAGTTTGACGGCGTCCACTTTGGGTTCGGGCTTGTTAACAACCTGTGTTCTAGGCGGCGCGACGGTCACGGGCACGATGCGGGTCTGCGTTTGCGTGTCGGGCCCGCCGTCGTGCCAGCCGTTGGCAGGCGGCTGGTCCGAGGCCGGCCATTCGCCGGTCGCGGGGGCGTCGCGCACATCGATTTGCGGGGCTGGAGGGGTCTCTCCCTGCAGTTGGGCGGCGGCGCGGAGGATGGCCTGAACAGGTTTCAGGTAGCCTGTGCAGCGGCAGAGAACCCCGGCTATTGCCTCGCGCACGGCAGCCTCGCCAGGCCGCGGGTCCTTATCCAGCAGGTGCTGGGCGGCCAGAAGCTGTGCCGGTGTGCAGTAGCCGCACTGGATGGCGCCGCATTCGATGAACTGCTGCTGCAGGGCTGAAAGTCGAGGAGACAAGAGCTCGGTCCGACTCCTTTCGCTGCCCTCCTCGTTTTCTTCTTCCAGTCCTTCAAGGGTGATGACAGAAGCGGCGTCGGCCTGGGAGGCCAGCAGGACCCCGCTGTTGACCAGGCGATAACTCTCGGGGGCGTCCGGCGTTCGGGTGAGGAGAATGGCGTCTGAACCGCTTTCGCCTGTCTCGTCGCCATGTTTGAGGCTGAAGATTCGCAGACGCCGCAGGGCCGTACGCAGAAGCTCACCGGGTTGAACTGCGATTTCGTGCTGCGTTCCGTTGATCGTTAATGTGATTGTAGAGAGCATGGTTGGATTGCTATTTTCTTAGCACCTGAAGTCTGAGCCGTTCCCGCTCAATTGGTGAGCACCCATCGCTGCAGCCAGCGCCCGTTTGCCTACGACTTCGGCCATGGCCAATCTGTACTCGGCGCTCCCCTTGAAATCTCCTCTGGGGACGAGAGGGCGGTCAGCCAGCTGTGGTCGGGGACCCAGACCGCACAGGGCAGAACGTGCACTGTCAAAGTTGTCATCCGTTGAGGCAGATTTTTGGCGAGAAGATTCACCTTCGCCGGCGACGACAACAACTGCGGCAACGATACACCGGTCCATGGGTGTGCGGGCGATGCGGGCGTGGCCGGCGGCGGCATGGCAGAGGGGCAGTCGTATTTCGGTAATCAGCGTGCGGCCATGTGAGGGACGAGGACTGGAGCCGGCGAAGTCGTCCAACTGCGTGTGCGACTCCATTCCGTCGACATCGACGGTAACAACCGAGGCGTTAAGCGCAAGCAAGGCGGCGAACAACTCGCTGTCCGGCTCGGCAAGTGCAACGAGACCACCAATTGTGGCGGCGTTGCGCAGGTTTGGCGGGCCTTCAAAGCGCGCCGTTACAGGCAGGATGCCACCGGCCAGGTCGTTGCAAACGGGGTGTTCAGCCAGTTCGGAAAGGGTGGTCATCGAACCGACGTGCAGGCTGGAGTCGAGGCGTTGGATAAAGGAGAGGTCCAGGCCTGCCAAATCGATAACTCCGTCCACGTCGCGCCGCTGACGCGTTTCCAGGGCCCCTACCAGATCCGTGCCCCCGGCGAGAGGAATTCGCTTCGACTTACGATCGGCAAGCAGTTCGAGTGCGTGTTCCAGCGTTTTTGGTCTGTGGTATTCCGCGAGAATTGCCATTGTTGGGCCAGATCTGTGGACTTGGGGAAGTTGCGGCGGGTTCCCGGTGCGGGGGTCACGCGCCTGGCGGCGGGTCGGGCGCGAGGTCCAGCTCCTGCAGCAGGCCGACAAGACTGAAGTTCATCGCCAACACAACCGCGGCCGGGGTGAGCAAGAAGATGGGCAGAACGGTGACAAAGCTGACGACGAGCAGGAGGACCTGGAAGAGGAACATCAGAAAGGTATAGAGTGGGTGGCGCAGGGCGAGAATGAAGGCGTTGCGAAGAACCATCTTGATACTCATTTCGTCCTGCTGCCAAAGCAAGGGAAAGAAGTATTGTCCCGCCATGAGGACGATTATCAGGATCCAGACCCAAACGATGCTGATGATCTGGGCCCAACTGGCTGTGCTGGACCCATAGAAGCGGATGTTGACGGAGACGCCGGCGATCATCAGCAGATTGATGCCGAGAAGAAGCCAACTCTTGCCGATCGTCGACTTGGCGCCATCCCAGAAGAATCCGCTTTCCACTCTGCGATAGTTGGCGACGCGGTTGGCCGCGTTGTGGATTCCCGAGGTAACCGGGCCTGCGGGCAGGATGAGGAAGACCCCGACCCACCAGAGAACGCTGAGCCAGACCCAGAAGAGCAGATCTTCATAGAGCGCCTTAATCGTGCGCCACATGACTGTGAATGCTTTCATATCAGTTCCATCTGCCGCTTGGCTGCTGCGCGGCCCAAGGGAAGCCCCGTTGACGAGGCTGGACCAGGCCCGTGAAAAATATCTTTGCCATTATAGCAGCAGCCCCCTGTTTCCCGGAATCGAGCAGTTGAGGCGGGAGCGTCCCGGATTTTGGGGTAGGAACAGGCTGGGAATCCATGCCAGGAGTGGGTGGGATTGTATGCCGGCTTTTGGAGCGAAGGCGGGCAGCCGTCAAGACCAGCCTTACCGGGAGGTCTTTTGCTTGGGGGGGGCCAGGGCTGGCACGAGGCCTGTCCCATGGGGGGATTCGATGGGACTGGCGGGAAACGGTCCGGCCAGGCACCTTCGATCAGGCACCTGTCACAAATGTCGACACCCGGTCGACGAGGCATGTTGTTGGAGGGGGCGTTGGGGGGGGGGGGCCCCCCCCCAACGGGGGGGCCCAAAGGCCCCACCCCCCCAAAAAGCGGGGAGAGAAAAAAACCCGTTACCAGATAGGAAAATCACA
>JAJEDI010000084.1 GCA_022821585.1 Caldilineaceae bacterium | reverse complement strand
TGCCCTCGGCTATCGCCACCTCAGCTTCTCTCAGCTTGTTGATCACCTGCTCCGGCGTATGTCTCTTCTTCGCCATCTTTCCCCCTTTCTACGGCCCATTACTAACATTATACCTGGACCAGTTCTTGGGGGGCAGGTCACTAGACCGAAAACAAACCCTCCTGACCCTTACTAATCCCCACTCTTAGCAACAGGGAGTAAGTATGAATTTCGATGAAAAGTTACAAAACATGACAACTCTCATTCACACAAAGTCTGCTAATGGCGCGACATACACGGGTACGGGGTTTTTCTACACGGCACTGGAGGAAGGAGACCCTAGTGGACCAGAATACCAGTGGGTTCGGATGACTGGACAATGGGTGGTTACGAACAGGCATGTTGTTATGCCTAAGCACAATGACGTGGAAAAACGTCCATTGTCAGTCACTATCTATCTTAGAAGGCGCGACAGGTTTGGCCGACTAGAATGGGATCCTATCGTAATCCCAGAAGACGATTTTGACGAACGGGTTAAACTCCACCCCAACCAAGACGTGGATGTGGCGCTAATCAAGATTCTGGACCTATTTCGACAAAAAGTGGCTCCAGTCAGAGACAACTATTTCTATGCTGCGCCTTATCACCTCTCCCAAGATCACCTTGCTCGCCAAAATGCCGAGGTTCAGATTGAGGTCGCTAGCGAGGTCCTTGTAGTGGGGTATCCCATGGGATTCTATGACGAGCTAAATCTGTTCCCGATCGTGAAATCAGGCATAGTTGCCTCGAAATGGGGGGCCAGTTTTCAGGGAAACCCTTACTTCCTTATCGACTCCAAATTGTTTCCTGGTTCTTCTGGTAGCGTGGTGATTTCAAAACCGATTGACATTATCGTTAAAGATCGTAGTATCCTCACGCCAAGAAATGAAGAGAAGGTGTTTGTTCTTCTTGGAATATACTCCGGTGAATACCAAGAACAGACTAGCCCTGTTGAGGTGGGCGACCTCACAATCACTCAAACCCTCAGTCTTAATCTTGGAATCGTGTGGTATGCTGATGTCATAGAAGAAATCATAGGCGGCTTAGAGAATGAACATCCAGCAGCGTGATTCCTGCCAACACTGCCTACTTTGACGATATCCGTCACTTCCCCCAGCGACACATTCACCCATTCCCGACCACCCAATGTCTTGACCTTACGGTCCTCGGAATGATGGCTTTTGGCCAACTGGACAGCGAGCTTGGGCCCAAAAGCTGGACCGTCAAGTTAAGGTGTAAGTGCGCCGGTTTACGAGCGAGTCCCCTGCCCCCAAAGTGGACACGGGGAGCGGAACGCCCCGTAGGTCACCCACCCTGCCGGATTCCGAAAGGATAAAGGGAAAGTAGCGTAGTGGCAAAGGCGGAGGATGGGATAGCCGCAATGAACATCGGACCGCCGCGACCTGTATCCTATGACTATGGCCAGGCTGCTTGAATCCCAGTCTTCGGCTGGCGAAAATTAGCCGCCCTTGGGAAAGTGGCTGAAACTCAAGCCCTGAAGGTGCTGATATTGATACACTGTCAGGACGACCCGTCGAAAGGGAACGACTTGCAGCGAGCAGGGGCAAGGGTGCAAACGGGGAGTCTAAGGGATACTCTGCAGGGATTCGTAACGGAATCCGTGATTGCCTAAGTGCCGAGAGGCATAGGGCAACGGAGTCCCCATAGTGGCCTGAGAGAGGGAAAGCCTCTTACATGGCGATGGGAGGCCGGTGGGTCAGGCTGAAGAGCAAAGTTGCCTGCTACGGTCAGTGAGAGACGGCAAATAGTCGATAGCCGGCAACGTGCTCCTGAGCGTTCCGCGACAGTGCAAAGTGCTCGGGCTCAGTCGCTCCTCAACCAGTGCCAAGTGGCTTCCGAGTCAGCACTAAACCTGTTGTTGATGGCATGATCGCAACAGACCGCTCCTCGCCGATCGGACCCACCGAATCTGTCTGGATGCACCTTATTCTTCCCATTTCATGGTCTAGACATTGAGGCCAGCCATACTTAACCTTCAAGAGCTTTAGGGACCCACCTTCCCACATTCCTTGCTCTAAGTGCGCAGCGAGTTTAGAATTGTGTCATATGTTAGGGGAAGAGGACCCTTCTAAACTTCTGCCTGAAACAATGGCTTGGTCAACCTGAAAGCCATTACTTGAGAACACCAAGGCGAACAAGAATGTCTGACACTAACCCATTCCTGAAGGAAGTTCATATAAGCAACTTTCTCAGCTTGCGTGATGTTGTGCTGCCGCTTAAGCCTCTGACGGTCCTGGTAGGGCCTAATGCAAGTGGAAAGTCCAACGTCTTAAGTGCATTGAGCCTGCTCAACAGGATGATCCGGGCCGAGGCGCTGCCTCCAGTGGATCTGATTCAAAGGCTGTTGTGGGCCGGTGAAGCAAGTCACATCAATTTTAGGTTGCAGGCCGAAGTGAAAGAGATTCCCGCCGAATATGTGCTTGAACTCAGCGCAGATTCAGAGAACCGCCTTGCCTGCGAAAGACTCTCAGTTGAAAACATTGACGTTATATCTGTTCAGGACGGGCAGGGCTATGTGAAAGACGAAGACGGCCGGAACAAAACCACCTATAAGTCCAAAAAGCTCGCCCTCAAGTCCGCCGGCGATTATGGCGACAAACCCATTACGAGTCTCCTGACAGAGTTTGTCAGAGATTGGGAGTTTTATGACTTTCAGCCAAGAGTCATGCGGGGAAGAGTCACGAGCAAAGATCAGATCATTCTTGGTGAACCCAAGGAAATACCCAGATCTCCTCAGCTTGACGACGATGGTTCAATGTTGACGGAGCTTCTCTCATACTGGTTCGAAAATGATAAAGAGCGTTTCGAGATTATCAGTCGATCTCTCGCAAACAGTACAAACATCAGTATAGACCACGGCATAATAGACGGAGAACCCCAATTGTGTCTTTCAGAAGGGTACAAGAATCCGATTCCATTGCAAGGCGCATCAGACGGGACGTTGCGTCTCGTTGCCTACTACACATTGTTGAACCAGCCGGAGCTCCCGCCGCTGATCGCCATCGAAGAACCGGAACGGAACTTGCATCCCGGTGCCTTGCACGATATTGCCGAAGTGCTTGAGTTAATCGCCGAACAGTCTCAAGTAATTATCACCACCCACAGTTCCCAGCTATTGGACGCATTCAGTACCGACAACCCGTCCGATTCCCTCTGCATACTGCTCTTGCGCAACTGTCCGGGTCAAGGTACCGAAGTAATTAACCTTGAAGATGTGCGTCGCGACCGGCAGGCCCTGGATGGCTGGATTGCGGACTTCGGTATCGGCAGCGGAATTTTCGATAGCGGGCTTCTCCAGGAACATGTGGAGGAGCCTGCATGCCCAGCGTGAGAATCTGGACCCTGGAATCTGACTATGATGCCAAAGCGGTCGGAAGCTTGGCAGAGAAGATGGCGACTCATCTTCAACTCGACCAGCTTTCGATCCAAGTATCCGGTAAGGGGAGGCTCCCTAAGCCGAGAAAAGGAGGCCCTCCTCCGCATGAAATACTCAGAAGGGCGGTACAAAACTACCTCAAGCAAGACGACTGTGTGATATTCGTCATCGACAGCGACGGGCCGATGTCAAAGAACCAACGGCGCCAAGAGCCGAATTCATTGTTCAATCAGATCAAGCAGATCGTCAATGATAGTAGTCTTGATGGAAGGGTGTATTTTGCCCCCGCAGTGCATGAGCTCGAATCATGGCTTCTGATCGACTGTCTGGGAATATCCTGTTGCTTCGCTGGCAAGCGTAGCCGCTACAGAGAAAACTGCCGCCAAAAGCTCTCTTCTCACCCTTCTCTTTCACGTCTGATCAGGAATAAACAGCCGGGTGACACCGAAAACATCGTCGAAGCGGTAGCGGGCGGCAGAGGCTCTAAAGAATACTTGATCGACTTTTCGGAACAGATTCTGCTCGGTCTGAATCCAAACATGCAGCAAAGAAACATCAAGAGGGAACGATATCGCGAAGCTATGGCTCCGGAAATCGCTGATCATCTCGTCATGAATCAGCAAACACTTGGACGCAATGCTTCCTTGAGAAAACTGGGGAATTACCTGGCAAGAGTCAATTAGCCGGCCTGCTTGCCACATATTCGTCTAGCTGCACTCAATTGTTTCCACTTCACGGTCTAGACATTGGGGCCAGCCATAAGCGGAAAAGGTCAAAGTCTCGCAACTTCTTACGATAGCGACGTGAGTAAAGTCAGACAACGTTGGTGCCAGGAGGGTCAAGCCCAAACAACGAAAACAGCTCCTCTCCGCTCAACCTCGCCGACAAGTTGAGTGACACGTCGTCAATTAGCTGATCGAACAACCTCTGTTTGCGTTCCAGAATCCGGTCAATCCGTTCCTCGATAGTGCCCGCGCACGAGTACTTGATCACGTTGACCTTGACCGTCTGCCCCATCCGGTGGGCGCGATCCTCCGCCTGCCTCTCAACCGCCGGGTTCCACCAGCGATCAAGATGGAAAACGTAGGACGCCTCCTGCAGATTTAAGCCTAAGCCCCCCGCCCGCAGCGAGATGACCATCGCCTTGTGCTCGTCACGGCGCCTGAACCGCTCGATCGCAACCGACCGCGCCTCCAACGGCATGTCTCCCGTCAACATGACTGGGCTGAACTCTCGCAGAAATTCCGCCGCTGCCTTCACCCCGAACGTCTCGCTTGCGTACTGGGAGAAGACAAGCGCCTTATGTCCCTGCCCGGATAACTGCACCAGCCGCTCCCTGATGTCGTCGAGCTTGCTGGATTCGCCGGTCACCGGGTCGAAATTGCAGATCTGCTTCAACCGCGTGATCAGTTCGAGTACATGCTGTACCCTGACTTCAGCGCCCAGGGACTTTAGATAGAAAACACCCTCCTCTTCTGCCTTCCTATAGCTCGCCCTCTGTCTGGGGCCCAGCTCAACTGCCAGTTTGGTCTCCAGTTTCGGCGGCAGGTCACTCAGAACTTCATTCTTTTTGCGCCGCAGCTGGACCTCCTTGTGGCGGTGCATCAACGCCAGGCCCGGAAAATAGCGCTTGAGCGGGCTCGTCCCGTCATGATCGACAAACTCCATGATCGAAGCCAGCTCCTCCTCCTTGTTCTCGATCGGCGTGCCGGTCAAGGCCCAGGACCGCACCCTCTGCAAACTCTTGACCGCGTCGCTCGTATCGTTATGATTCTTGATCCGCTGCGCTTCGTCAGCCACCACGACGTCCCACATAGGCCGGGCAGGACGCATTGCGACGAGCCTGTCAGCGTCTTGGCGCAGGACGCCGTAGCTGACCAGCTTGACGTCCGTCTGGGCCAGCCACTGCCACCTGCGGTCGGGCGCCGACCCACGCACAATGATTGCGGAAAGCTCAGGAGCCCACCTTGAAAGCTCCTGCCGCCACTGGTTCAGCACACTGGCCGGCGCGATCACAAGGCACGACTCTATCTCTCCCCGCGCCCGCAGAATCCGCACCGCCGCAACCGTCTGCACCGTTTTGCCAAGCCCCATGTCGTCCGCCAGCAGCAGCCGGTTCATCTCCAGCAAGGCCTGCACGCCGCTGATCTGAAACGGCATCAGCTCCCCTGGCCATTCCATCTGCGAGACCCAGGACGAGGGCTGAGGCTCCTGATCCTGCCGTCTGCTGACGGGCCGAACCTCCAACAACGCCCAGAGGTTCTCCGCCGCACCGGAGTAGCTTCTCCCGTTCTCGACTTCAGGTCGGCCAAGGTTCACAACGGCATCTAAACCGGCGAAAGCGGTAATGCCCCGAATACGCCTGTACTCGAACGCCCTGCTCAGGCAGTTCGCGGCGCGGGCGAACACCTCGAAAGGATCCTCCCTCAGCATGATCCTCTCAAGAGTACGGTGCGCTTGCGTGCCTTTGTGGGGCTGTTCGGTCGCCCACAGCAGCTGTGGCGCTCTCGTTCCTTCCAGACCGATGCGGCAGAAGGGCACCCTCACCCGTAGGGCCTCGGTCACGACCCACAGGGGAATCTCGTCTGCCAGGCCGAGAAGCAGTGCCGGCGAGCCCGCTGCCGACCTCAAAAGTGATCGGGTGAGCGCAAGCGCCGCGTTCTCACGCCAGGTTGCCTTGCCTGTATGGGAAGTGGGCTGGGAGTTCCTGTCAGCGCGGGCAAAGGAGAAACGCAGCGGTTCGCCCAGGCTGGAGGTTTCAAACAGAGCGCCCCGAACGCCGTCACCTTCCTCTTCGGCAACAAATCGCAGCCAGGCTACCGTGTCGCCGCTATCCGGTTCGCCCACTTCGTCGAAGGGGATAGGCATCGCCAGCCCTATTCAGCATCGCCTTCCTGGGCTGGGGACTCCAGGTCTCTGTTCTCCTCATACGAAGTCGTAAACTCGTGGACCTCTGTATCAGGTCTGGAGTCTGGCCTGAGACGCAGTAGGTCCCATTCGCTTATGGCGCGCCGGACCTGGTACCGCATCCTTCCGTAAATTCCGGCCCCGCCTGCTTTCGCGTCGATCGCTGGCGCCTCCCAACCATATGCATCGCTGTACAGGCTACGAAGCTTCTCTACGGTAGCGGTCACGTCCTCGCTTTCCGGTGCTCTGAGAGGCACGCACTGCCGTTCCAACATATGCATACCGGTCTCGGCGCGGCCGGCGATAACGTTGTATTTGGCATTAGCCTCCATCTTCGGCCTGATGTAGTCGTGATCCTTTCTCGCTCCGTCAGGACTGATGATTGCCGAGGCGAAGTCCTCCGTCACCGAGCCCACCATGACCAGGCCCGGATAGGTCTCCCCGGCCGCCTGTCCCATCCAACGCGCCACCTCGGCGTATGACCGTCCCCTCTGCAGCAGCGAGTAGGAACCGACAAGCTCAATCTCATCCAGCAATACGACCCAACCTCTGTACCGAGCGCCCTTGATCAACGCCAAAGCGAACTGTAGACGCTGAGGCGGCAGCTCAGCTACCTTGGGCATGTTGAACTTGTAGTTTTGCAGCTGATCGATCTGGCGCAGCCCGGCTGTTATTCTGCCCTTGAGAATCTTGTCCCCTGCCCAGAATGTCTCGATTTCGCCGTTGAGTTCGAGATCCCCAGATCTCTCATAGATGAGCAGGCTGGCCGGAAAGATAGGACTGATGTCGCCTTGTGCCGCGGCCTGGTCCGCCCATCTGAAGAACGATGCGAACTCTCTTGAGTCGGGCTTCAGAGATAGACCTAACTCCTCGATCAGCCGGCCGCTGCGGTCGGGTAGACGCCCGGTTTCCATCGCCGAGATGAACACCTTTCCGAGATCATAGAGGGGTGTCTCTTTGCTGATTGCCACCTTGCTGCAGACAAATCCCTGTTCAAGCGCAAGGTGCTCCAGGTGCGCCAGCAGGTGTGACTTGCCCGATCCGAAGTCGCCCGAGATCAACATCCCCTGGCCATTGCCGGCCGGACCGTCGATTTCCATGGCGCCGTCCAGCATGGCTGTGAAGCGCTCTTCCACCTGCGGCTGGTTGCAACCCAGTAGCCGCACCGCGGCCCGGTTGGGAACGCCGCTCCGCAGAGCCTCCAGCGCCAGCCGGTTAGCCACCGTTGAACTGGTGCCGCTGCCTATCGACATGTCAGGCCTCCTTACAACAACCGCACTAAGGCTGCGACCGGATTTACGAGGTTTCTGTCGCGCACGTCATCCATGATCCTGGTCTGCAGTGCCGAATAAATTCTCCAGCCTCTTGCCGACTGTTCGTCGATGAACTCGTTGTTGGTCACGACAACCATCAACGTCGCCGCCAGCCTGTCCACGTCGTCAATGAACTCGCGCAGCAGCTCATAGTGGTCAATGGTCATTGCCCGAGTGTAATACCGCGATCCGTCCTTGGGCCTTCTTGCCAGCGTCACGCGTGAGTTTTCTATCAAGAATGCCGTCCCGGCATGACCCGCGTGCCGCACCCAGTACAGCGCCGACTCGATATAGTGTCGCGCCGTGGTGCGGTTAATGCTGGTGCGGATGGAAAAAGGGCGAACGTTGCTGATTCGCGTGTTGACTCCGGTAAGCCACTCTAACAGCGGCTGCTTGGACTCTCCGCCGTCCAGGCTTGTGCAATAGTGATACATCGCAACCTTGAAGTCTCTCGCCATCCTCTGATTTCTCATGACTCGGCTGACTATTTCCGGTCTGATCTCCTGGAGTACGAGTGTCGCTTCACTTCCGTTGGCACGCGCCAGGGAACTGTAGATATTGTCGTTAGCGTCCGCAACCGCTACGCCGTCAACGCTGAAGCCCTTCTCTTCAGCCAGTCGCCTCACCATCCGCTGCGCCAGAACCTGCCAGTCGATCTGTTTGGCCAGTGCAAAGAAGAGGTCCTGGGGCATATGGACGCGGCTGGTGACCGCGTCCAACTCCACGAAAACATAATCCAGCTCTTCGCACCGCGCCTTCAGCGATCGGTAGAGTTCAGGCTTCCTCTCCTCGGGCGTGACCGCGAATTTGACCGATGCCCCGCCGTCCTTGACGAACGTTGACAGATATTCGCTGTCAATGAATCCCAGCCACTCCTGAATCGGGATACTGTTCGACATTAGACATCCTCGCTGAACCGTAGACCGTAGTACTCAACGCTTTCGCCCTCCGGTCCTACGAACGTAAACAGATCGCTGGATCGTCGACGGGTCCCGGTTGACGAAGGGAACGAAACTGTGGCCCCCCGCCGCGTCCGGCGCGGTCCCTGGGAATCAAGCATGTATATGTCCCTCGCAAAGTCGCTGCGGTCATACTCGCGGTTGGCGCCGGGCAAGGCAGTCATGAGCCCGTATATCTTTATCAAAGGTACAACGATCCCGGTGCTCTTCATCAGACGGCCGGAATCCTCTCTGCTCAAAATGCCTGAGTAAACAAGATACAGTGACTCAAGGAACCGGTCTGACGAATAGCCGCTGCTCTTTGTCTGATTCTTCAGAAGCGCTTCCGCCAGATGAGTCGGTCGAATGGCGGAGTTCTTCTTCCGGTCAACCCGTACCGCCTTCTCACGTGGGAGGACGCGCAATACCGAAGGATAGGAAAACACGTTCCCATCACGTTCGTACACCTTGAGACCGGCGTCGGCAGCCGCGTCCCGGAGCTCATCTGTATAGCGTTCGTCAAGGTACCGCTCCACCTCCTCGTCCGAAAAAGACCAGGACGATGCCGCGTTCTGTACCTCCTGCTGCAGAACGCTAAGGGCCTCGGCAAGCCTTTTCTGTTCTCTCTCAATAGCCGCAATGTTGCCTGTCTTCGCCGCCCGCTCAAGCGCCCTGGCCTGCGTTGTCAGTCCTCTTGCCGCCCTGAGAGCCGACTCAGCGGCTCTTTCAGTATCGCTGAATGCCTGTTCCAAACTGATCACGTATGCTTCTCCTGGCTATATGTCATGCCGGTGGGATTGGAGCCCATTATAGTTGTCCCACCCCCAATGTCAATCGAAAGGGCCCAATAATGCGATTTAGCTTTTGGATTGTTCCTTGGTCGCGGGCGCAGTAGCGGGGAAAGGTGCCTGCGCAGATTTGGGATTGAAGTAAGCCGTTTCACCTTTCGGCACAGCTTACCGAATTCAATCTAAAGCGCGCTGTGACACTGGCGCGAACGGATCTTGATTGGAAGGCTGTAGAATGGCTTGCTCAGTTCACAGATCGCGATAGTCTCCTTGGAAAACCTCCTTTACATGCCAGGACACAAACTTCTCGTCTGGGTAATAGGACTGTCTCTGCGGGAATTTGAGTTGCTGGCCATGGAAACGCATCAGCCACTCCTGGAACCCAGCCGAGCCGTTGGCCTCATCCGACACCATGATCTGCAACCCATCTGACAAAGAAAAAGCGCCGCGGTCGAAGAGCCTCTGGTGCAATACACACAGCGCCAGGCCGTTCGTTTCCACGTCCGGCCCGCCTGCCTGTTGCCATTTGATATGGACGGCTTCCAGCGCAACAGGCTGATGGCGCAACCGCACATCGAAACCGCAAACGGCGCACTTGTACTCATATGCCTTCAATACATTCGCCAGGAACTTCGAGTGGCGCCTGCCGTTGCCAGGCATTGCGGACGGCAATTCTATGTCGACAGCCTGCAGAATGTCCTCGTGAATCGACGACGGAAAATGAGCGTCTAGCATCCCTTGAGCGATCCTTAGCGCCAATTCGGGATCGTCTTGCAAAAGACGAGCGATATCTTCAGTAAAGCCCCCGGAAATCTCGTACACATCCAGGTCGCTTTTTCTGGCATCCCCGCTAGATGTCTGACTCACCAGGTACGCCTCCGGAATCTCCCAAACCCCGTCGTTCTGCAGCCGCCAAAACGGAAACTGAGTCTGATAGCTCTGCCGCTTCGGACCGAATTCCCGCAGTAATTCTCCGAGTTCCTTGTCCACTTCAGCATAGGGAAGTAGCCGCTCCTCACCTTGCAAAAGCCTGCCAATCGCATAGAGAACCAGTAAAGGCTTATGAGGTGCTCGCTCGCCGCCTCTATTCCATATTTTCACGTTCTCAAACTTGCGAATTGCCGTTTCCCGGTCCATATTTCACCTTCTGGCATGTGGGAGCCTTCAAATGAGAATATCTGTGGTGATCGTGGTGGCAGAAGGCCTTTCGTTTTCTAGGCAACAAGTGACAAATTCTCACCCGCCTCAAGCCACGCCCGCCAAGCGGAGGGCGTAGGCACCGAGTGGACATACCTTGTCCGGAGGTCGTCAGTTCATGCCCTGCTAATCTGGGAGCCCTCCTTCCTGGCGAAAACGTCCGATACTTTAGGAGCTTGTTCTTGGCACCAGCAACTGGACCACGCGCAAAGGTGTATTTCGGGCTATTCACCAAGTCTGTGGAGGCGCAGCACGATGGCCAAGAAAGGGCGTCGGCACACGGAGGCCTTTAAGTCGCGACAGTCGCACACTCGCAGAAGATCGCTTCATGCTATAGTCGCGACGGACCGCCCGTTGCCTATCAGAACCTGCGGCATCAGTCTGGATGCACCTTAATTTCCCCGAGTCGTGGCCTAGATATATCGGCCAACCAGAGACTACTCTAGAGTCATTTCCTCGTATAGCGCCTGACCACAAAGTTCTAGAAGTCTGACCCCCTCTTCCAGGAATTCGGGGTTATAGCTCTCAAGCCATTTAATAATTAACCTGAATTCGGAGTAAATGAGCGCCTAACCAAGCTGGTAGAATAGAGGTTCGACAACAACGATTCACCAGCGAAGAAAGGCGCTCAAGATGAGTATACTTGAACTGTTCTGTGATGTCGATGATTTCTGTCAGTGGC
>JAJEDI010000091.1 GCA_022821585.1 Caldilineaceae bacterium | reverse complement strand
GATACCCTTACGATATGCCTTTCCCGGTGCCTTTTTTGCCATAACTAAACCCCTTTTCTAAACTGTTTAATTATGGTACTATTTTAGCCAAAAATTGGCGTCTTGTCAAGGGGGTTGGCTAAAATTCTTTGTAATTCCCTTACCTATCTGTTCGTGGCGCACAATCTGGCGGTGGTTAAGTACGAGGCCGACCGGGTTGCAGTGATGTACGCAGGCAAGATCGTAGAGATCGGCGAAACAGAGGAGCTGTATACAAGCCCCAGGCACCCTTACACCGAGGCCCTGATTTCGGCGGCACCGAACCCCGATCCCGACACGAAACACAGGGAGCGAATCGTCCTTGCAGGGGAAATTGCCGACCTAGGCAATTTGCCTACCGGCTGCGCCTTTCATCCCCGCTGCCGCTATGCTGAGGACCGATGCCGGCAGGAGGCGCCAGACCTGGCTGACGTCGGAGTAGGTGACGGACAATCGCACTTTTCCGCATGCCACTTTGCCGAAAGCCTGGAGCTAACCGGCATCGCCGGCGGTCTTCAAAATGAAGAAAGAGGAAGCGAATGACGCAGGCCGCGGGCACGGCGCCACTCGACGGAGTTGCCGCCGCAGACCAGACAGACCAAAGAGTTCTGGTAGCATCACAGTGGCAGCTTATTCGCTGGCGTTTTTTGCGGCACAGGCTGGCGGTGATCTCGCTGATTGTTCTGGGAGTCTTCTATTCTGTCGCCATCTTCGCCGAGTTTGTCGCGCCATACGACCCCACTGATTTCAGAGAAGAGCTGACACTGGCGCCTCCTCACCGCATTCGATTTGTCGATCCGGATGGAAACTTTCACCTGCGGCCCTTCGTGCATCCCTTCAAGAAGACTTTGGACAGTGTCACCTACGCCGCGATCTTTGTGGAAGATGAGACCGTGATGCAACCGCTGGGGCTCTTTGTGCGCAGCGACGAATACAAGCTTTGGGGCCTTTTTGAGAGCGAAATTCACCTGTTTGGGCTCCAGGACCCCGATGCCCGTCTTTCGCTGCTCGGACAGGATACGGTTGGCCGCGATCTGTTCACCCGAATCGTCTACGGGGCTCGTATCTCGCTCACAATCGGGTTGGTGGGCGTTGCCATGAGTTTCTTCCTTGGCATCTTGTTCGGCGGGCTGTCAGGCTATTTAGGCGGCACGGTCGACATGGTGATCCAGCGCATCATCGAATCATTGCGCGCCCTGCCAACGCTGCCGCTATGGATGGCCCTGAGCATCGCCCTGCCTTCGGACTGGCCAGTTGTCAGGACCTACTTCGCGATCGTCATCATTTTGTCAACGGTCGGCTGGACAAGCATCGCTCGAGTTGTGAGGGGCCGCTTTTTCGCGCTGCGTGAGGAAGACTTTGTCGGTGCGGCGGAGTTGGACGGGGCGAGCAACCTGAGAATCATTTTCCGTTATCTTCTCCCGTCGTTTCTGAGCTACATAATTGCCCGACTTACACTTGCGATCCCACAGATGATTTTAGGTGAGACTGCGCTCAGCTTTATCGGTCTGGGATTGCAGCCGCCGGCAATCAGTTGGGGCGTACTGCTGAAGGACGCGCAGGCGATTCGCGTTCTCGCGTTGTCGCCCTGGCTCCTTTTGCCGACTGTCTTCGTCGTGGTCACCATTCTGGCATTCAATTTCGTCGGCGACGGTCTGCGGGACGCTTCTGATCCCTATACACACGTCTAGTGCTCTTTCGCACTTTCCCGACCGGTCGCTGCAATCGGGCCTTTCAACGCTGTCAAAAGGAAGAACAGGAAAATGAATTCGTTTGTTGATTCCAGTAACATCAAGAACGACGGGAATGCCCTGCGCCGGCAAGCTGACCGTGACGGCTATCTCTTTATTCGGGACTTCGTAAGCAAGGAAGCCATCCTTGAGGCCCGCAGCGACATTATTTCGGTCTTGCGAGAGGTCGGATGGATCGACGCCGGGGACGACCCCAATGAGACAATCACCAGTCATGCGCCTCATGTGTCGGGCGAGCCTGAGTTTTCACCGGTGTATGACATGGTCCAGCGGTTGGAATCGTTTCACACGCTTGCCCACGACGAGGCGATTGTGAGCGTCATCAGCCATCTTCTCGGTGACGACGTTTTCCTTCAACCCAGCAATATCGCCCGCTTCATTTTTCCCACGAACCTGGAACAGACGACCCCGGCCCACCAGGACTTTGTGCACATCCAGGGGACCCCCGATGTTTGGACAGCCTGGCTACCGCTGGGCGACTGCCCGCACAGCATGGGCGGCTTGAGCGTTCTGTCCGGTTCCCACAAGCATGGGATCCTGCCTGTCTCTCGGTCCCTCGGCGCGGGTGGCCTGCGGGCTCATTTCGAGAAGATCGGCGGAGAGTGGGTCTCAAGCCCATTCGAAGATGGAGATATACTATTCTTCCACAGCCACACCGTGCATAAGGGTCTGCCTAACCTGTCCGGGAATCGGATTCGGCTCTCGGTTGACTATCGCTACCAGAGGGCCTCAGATCCGGTCATGGACTTGGTCTTGACCCCCCCCCAGGGCAGGCTTTCGTGGAAAGAGGTCTACAAGGAGTGGAAGTCGACTGAATTCCAGTATCACTGGGAAAAGTACGACCTTACGCCCGTAGAAAAGGTACCGTTTCAACCGGTCGAAGAAGCGGGCTAGAGTCCTTGAAGCGGTTTGCATTTTTGAGGCGCGGCAACGACGGGTCACTCAGAATCCCTGGATGCAAGTCTTACGCACCTCCGCCATCGGATATTGACTGGGCAGCCGACCAGACCTCCCCTGGTTTCACGACTCCGTTCTCGGTAATATACGCTGTTACCAGGTGCCCCGGCACCCTTTCCAGCGGCGGATAGGTCATCTCAACGCCTACCTCGTCGTCAAGTAAGGAATGTCCAGCCAGCGGTTCTGAGAAAGTTCGTAGAGCCTGGATGTCTCTGCTACCCTCTTGGTCCGCTTTAGTCAGATCGGTTACGGCGTAGAAGGGGACGGCGAAATGCTTGGCCGCAATTGCCGCTGTCAGCGAGCCGACCGTATTGGTGAAGGAACCGTCGCTGAAGAACGATTCCACACCTACGAGGACGGCGTCGCACTTGGGTAAGGCGAATGCGAGCGTAACATCGGGAATCAACCATAGCCCGCATTCCAACGCTTTCCCATGACGGAGGATCGGCAGCCCGCCGTTGCAAGTTCTACTTTCAGGCACGACCAGTCTCAACTCTTCACTGCGCGGGGCCAGTGCCTCCACTACTTTGAACACCGTGCTGCTATAATCATAGAGAAGCAAGCACTCTGCCCCAGCCAGTTCAGCTGCCCCGGCAGTGGCAACGGCGTCCAGCCTACCTTGCCGATCCTCTTCCAGCTTGCCACTAAACTCCATAAGCGTCGTATAAACATCCTCTACACCGCGGCTATCTGCCGGTAGGTCACGTAACTGAATGCGCAAAAAAGAGAAACTGTTGGTGACGGCACCGGTGAATCGCCCGCGCGTGTTCAGAAAGAAGTCGATCAGGGCCAGGGCACGTTCGGCGAGCTCACTTCCGGAAATGTCCGTGCTTTCCCTTGCCAGCATTTCCAGCGCGCGTCCATACAAACCAATTACGGCGCTCGTGCCGTGGGGGCCTGTCCGTTCGATGTCTTCAAGCAGTTGGCGAACAGGCTGTGGTACTGCGGTAAGTAGCCGGCTGTCGGGTGGTGATGGCATCGTCAGGCCTGATCCAGAAGTCGGTCCACGTCCGCCCTATCAAAGTCGGCGCCCTGAGAACCGTGTCCGGTGCAGACCAGCGCGGCGACGGCGGCGCCGATCCCGGCTGCGTCATGCAGATCGAGGCCGCGCAGAAGGCCCCAGAGTGTTCCCGCCGCCACGCCGTCGCCTGCCCCCACCGAATCAGCGACTGGGAGATCGAAGGCAGGCAGGCAGTCCAGTCTCTGGCGCGTTGCACAGATCAGGCCTGCGCTCCCATTCTTGACGACCACTGCAGGCACACCCCAATCGACAAGAATGAAGACAGCTTCCTCGAGGGTGGACGCCTCTGTAAGCGCCAGCGCCTCGTAGGCATTTGCAAAGAGTACGTCGGCATGCGGGACTACTCTCCTGACGCGTTCCGGCTGCTTGTCGCAGATGGCTCGATTCAGGTCTACGGACAGTGCGGTGCCCGATCCGCTGGCCAGATCAAGCAAACGGCAGGCGGCTTCAGCCTGCGGCTCGAGGTCCAACGCGCCCAGAGTGAAGCCATCTATATGCACATAGCGGGCGGGCAGACCTGTTTCATGGTCGACGTCTTCGGGAAAGAAGGCGAGCCCGGTGCGGTCTGAGACGAAAACGCAATATTCACCCTGATCGTCGGTGACGAGCATGACGTCCGGGGCTGGTAGGTCGTACTCGGGCACCAAAAGGGAGGCGTCCACCCCAGAGTTCTTGAGCGCAGCGGTCACCTCCGGCCAGATGTTTCTTGGAATCTTGGAGATGAGAGCCGCGTCTGCCCCCAGGCGGGCAGCGTGCACGGCGACATTGAGACCGTTGCCGCCGACCCCCCGCCAGCGGCCACGGATCTCGACTTCGCCATGACTGTCAAGCGCGGGGAGTGAGGGCACTGCGATGATTTCTTCGGTGCAGGTCACACCCACAACGATGAGGTCGTACAGATGATCACAGACGATGAGTCCCGTCCCGGTCGAACCGCTGGAACTCATCCTGGAGCAGGATGAAACTCAATCAGCTGGCTCTCCTGGATCGTGCGCATGTTCATCTCATATTGGAGCGGGGAGTCAAATTCGAACGCCAGCCGGCCACGGGACTTGGCCAGATAGGTGGCGAAGAGCTGGCCGGGGACGCAGTAAACAAGCGGGGACAGCGCTTCTGAAACGGAACCGGCGACCGGCAGCGTCACATCGGCTGTCTCGGCGAGCTCAGGGTTGCTCTCGTCGGTGACGACGACACCGTACCCCCCCATGGTCTGGGTCGTGTGCAGCAGCTCTCGGATGCGGCTGACGCTGCGGCCGCGCGGAGCGATGAATAGAACCTGCGTGCCTCTTCCGGTAAGAAAGAACTGCTCGTGCGCCCACTCTTCCAACTCCTGGGAGACGCCGTAAACGCGCGGAAGTTCATAGGTTTTAGCAGCGTAGAACAGGCCGGTGGCAATGCTGGGGCCTGAGCCGAGGAAGGTGTAACTCTCAACGTCTCTGACCTTCTCAGCGTAGGCTTCAGCCGCGGGTGTGCAGATACGCACCGTCTCGGCGATCAAACCGGCCGTGGACCGAAGCTCAGCTCGGAGGTCGTCGGCCTGCTCCTCCGACAGGCGGCCGCGCATGACCCCGGTCTGGAAGGCGATCAGATAGAGAGTGGTCAGGCTGGCCAAGTAGTTGACCAGGCCGAAGGAGCCGCGGCGGGGCTTGTCGTTATCAACATCAGTGGCCAGGTTGCTGGGCATTCCTATCAGCTCGCCTCCAAGTCGAATGCTCTGATCGAGAATGGTGTCGGCCTCCTGTGCCAGCCAGCCTTCAGTGTTGCCGGTAATGGCGACCGTGCTGGCGCCGCCGAGGCGCGCGTTGACGAGCGCTTCAACGGAGCGGGTGGCCTTGCCGGAATTGGAGATGCCGAAGACGAGGGAGCCGGGCGGAACGAATTCGGCGGCATAGCGGCCGAACTCAAGCGCTTCCAGCGCTTCAGTGGGAACGCCTGCATAGCGGGCAAATGCGTAGCGGGCGGCCAGACCCGCAAAGTAAGAGTCACCGCAACCTGTGATGTAGATATGTGAACTCTCCGCGAGGAGGGCGGGATCCAGCGCTTCGAGCTGCGGCTGTACCGAATCCATCACCGCCGGGATGGCCGGGCCCTGGTTTCTGATCTCATTCAGCATGTCTTCAATCGTAACGGGTATCGGTTCGCCGAATTCAGCCTGCCGGACAGGGCGAGCAACTGCGTTCTCATTTTCCATCAGTGCCTCTTACCAAATGAATGCCAGAAGTAGGATTTGACGGCCTGCACTGCCATTACATGACCAGCTTGACCTGCCCGTCCTCAACCACAACCTCGTAAGTACGCAGCCTGAGGTTGTAGCCAAAAGCCTTGCCACTCCGAATGTGGTATTCCATGCCGTGACCGGGGCAGACAAGCACTTCTCCGTCATGGGCCCATTCAGTTTTCCAGCACGTTTCGGCGTTGCAGATTACGGTGCCCTGCAGGCGTCCCCGGCTCAAAGGCGCGGACTGGTGCGGGCAGCGGCCATAGAGTGCATAGAAGTCACCGCCAACGTTGAAGACTGCGATCTGTACGCTGCCGACCTTGACCTCCATACGTGTGCCGGGCGGGAAGTCGTGCAGCGGGGCGACGGGGATCTTTCTTCGCGAGCGGCTTCTGAGAGAAGGTTGCTTGTCAGGCGTCATTTTCGCGGCGTCAGCCCAAAGAATCTGAGTGCATTCTCGCCCAGGATTTTTCGACGGAGTTCATCATCCATTTCATAGCGCATGAACCCCGCAATCAGGTCCCGTTCCAGGTGCGGCCAGTCCGAGGCCCACATTGTCGTTTCGTGGCCCTGGTACAACTCAATCAGCTTTACCAGATCGCCTCGCCGGGGGAGCGCTTCAAGTTCGTGCGTGCCGATGTACCAATCGCGGATGTAGTCGCTTGGCTTTTTCTCCAGGGCAGGCAGCTCTGTGCGGTAGCGCAAGTATGCAGCATCGAGACGGTACATGATAAAGGGCATCCACGTGAGTCCGGCCTCGAGAATGGCGAATTTCAGGTTGGGGAATCGGACAGGGATGCCGGCGCAAACGACCGACATGATCTGCAGCATTGAAGTAAAGGGAAACCCCATGCTGTTGACCTGCATGAGTGTATGAAAATGGGCCACCCGCAGCGGATAGTTGTCGTGGATAAGTGCCTCTATGCCATGGAAGCTGATGGGGAGGTCGTGTCTGGCCGCGGCTTCAAAGATCGGCCGGTACTTCTCGTCTCCTATCGGCGGATTGACGCCCACATCGGGTATGCAGACGCTGACAACATCGGGATGGGCGGCGTGAAGGTCGATCTCTTCGGCTGCCCGGTCTGGGTGCTGCGGCGCGACAACGATGGCTATCTTGACGCCGGCCAGATTGTTGTAGGCGTCAACCATGTACTGGTTGTAAGCTGTGGCTAAGGCAGCCGCCCACTCCGGTTCCGGCAGATAGCCGACAGGAAGGAGCTCGCTGGGGAAGAGAATACTGTAGTCGATGATTCCCTTTTCCATTCTCGCAAGCAGATCTTCTTTGGTCGCAAGCTTTGCGCGCGGCGGCTTGTCATAGGATGAGCCCAACCAGGCGATGTGGGCGATCATGTTACGCAGAGAGTTGCCTGGCTCGCCCTTGAAGTCGGCCTGGAGGACGGTTTCCATTCGCTTACGAAAGTGGCCCTCCATGTAGTCGAGCATGTACATGAGCGTGTCGTCCACGTGCACGTCAACGTCGACGATTGTGAGGCCCGAGAGGTCTTCGCCGTACTGTTCCAGGTCTTCGTCCTGGACGGGATTGGAAGCGGGCTCGACCTTCTGCACCGTGACGAGCTGCCCGTCTGCTGCCATCTGGGAATCTCCAGTCGACCTTGTTTCGAGAGGCGGATTGCGCTCTAACAGAGGAATTCTGCAGGAGCGGTAAGCAATGCTTGGAGTTTAGCAGACGAAAGCGAACGCTTCCAAATCAACCGGCAGATCGGGCGTTTCCTGGCCCTCTGGCCGCACGGGGGTTCATCACGTCAATCAGTCCGTCGCCGACCAGGTTTACGTTCAGAACAAGCAGAGTCAAAACGAGTCCGGGGAAGCCTGGGTACCAGGGGGCGACGGTGATGTAGCCGCGGCCGTCACTGATGATGGAGCCCAAACTCGGTGTCGGCGGCTGTATTCCGAAACCGAAGAAGCTCAATCCGGCCTCGTACATGATGGCGCCGGGGATCCCCATCGAAAAGGCAACGATAATCGGCCCCATGCAGTTGGGCAGCACGTGGCGAAGAAGAATGCGCCAGTTGCCGGCGCCAACACAGCGCGCCGCCTCCACGTACCCTTGTTCCCTGATCGCCAGGACCTGTCCCCTAACGAGGCGGGCCACGTCGGGCCAGGCCACGAGCGCCAGCGCCACACAGACTGTCACGAGACCGGGGCCGAGCACTGCAGTGACTGTCATAGCCAGCAGTATGACGGGAAACGCGAGCATGATATCTGTGATACGCATGATGACGTCATCAACGGCCTTAGGAAAAAAGCCCGAGATCAGTCCGAGCATGGTCCCGGCCACCATCGAAAGGCCGCGCACCAGGATTCCGACGATCAATGAGGTGCGCAGGCCGAATACGACGCGGGCGAAGATGTCCCTTCCCAGCTGGTCGGTGCCGAACAGGTTGCGCGGGTTGGGAGCGAATGGCGGTGTGATCGTCTCGCCATCCTGCTCGCGGCGCATTTCGATCTGGGTAGGGTCGCTGACGATGAATGGTGCGAAGCCTGCCAGCAAGACGAAAACAAGGATGACGCCTACGCCTGCAAGGGGCAGGCGGGCCTGCCGGAAGCGCCGCCAGTCAAACGTAGCGAATTCGCGGATTGATGAACGCATACAGCAGGTCCACTACCAAGTTGACCAACGACACAGAGACCGCCAGGACGATTACCGAGGCTTGCAGGGCGGGCAGATCACGAAAGACGAGGGCGTCATAGGCGTACTTGCCGATGCCCGGCCAGACGAAGATCACTTCGATAATGGGGATTCCCCCCAACAACCGCACAAAGTCGGTGCCTATGGTCGTCACGATTGGAATCAGTGCGTTCGGGAGGATGTGGCGGCGCATTACAAGAGCACGCCTCAGCCCCTTGGCGCGAGCAGTTCGTATGTAGTCCTCCCCCATGATCTCAAGAAGGGCGGCTCGGGTGATTCTGGCCAAAAGGCCAAGCGAAGGCAGTGCCAGGGTGACGGCCGGCAGTATGATAAAACTGTCGAATCCCGTGCCATAACCTGAAGGTGGCAATAGACGCCAGAAGACCGCGAAAACAATCTGCAGCATCAGGGCAAGCCAGAATAGGGGGAAGGAGAGATTCAAGGCAGCGATCGTCATGATGAGGCGGTCGGCCCAGCCGTTGCGGCGCGTTGCGGCAATGACGCCGAGCCAGACCCCGATCAGGGCGCTCGTCACTTCGGCAGCTATGGCCAACTGCACTGTCTTGGGAAATACTTCCAGGATGTCTTTGACGATGGGCCGGCGTGACTGATATGAGCGCCCAAATTCTCCCCGCGCCAGGTCCCACAGATTGTCCAGGTACTGAATCCAGAGAGGGCGGTCGAATCCCATCTCCTCCCGAATCGTTTTGACTACATCGGGATCGGCAAACGGGCCCGCCATCATGCGGGCGGGGTCTCCGGGCAGGATGTTCAGCAGAGCGAACAGGACGGTGACCAGCCCGATCAGAATCGGGACAAACTGTAGAAGGCGCCGGATCGTATAGCCGAGCATTCTGGAGCGGATAGGTTCTCGGTGGAGTCTTCTCAGGCAAAGGCGGGCGTCTGATCAACAGATGTGACCTGACTCGAGGCCCGATTCAGCTGGCTGAAAATACTTCAGATTGCAAGGTCTCTCAAGTTGTAGTTCCTGAGGAGGCTTGCGCGAGTTGATTCGCTCCAGCGATTGGTTTCTTCTTCGCCAGCCAAGGGGTGGTAGACGTAGGGTTGCTCATTGGGGAAGCGCTGTCGGCGGGCGTCGATCGCGAGCGCGATCACGCGCGACCGTTCGCGAATCCGTTCTTCATCGAAAATGACCTCCTGGTTGGCATGTACAGTACGGACATTGAGAACAGAGCGGCGCCGGTGAAAGCCGAAATTGATAGTGATTCTCCTGTCCGGCGAGGTATTGGCGAATGAGGCGTGGAGTGCCTGCCGGTTCGACATGCAAACGTCGCCTGGTTCGCACACCATCGGCACGGCCCCGGGCAGCCGGTCGGAGCCGTTCTCTTCCACCATTGCTTTGATGTCGAATTTGCCCTGCTTGTGAGACCCGGGAAGCAGCCACACACCGTTTTCGGCCGTGCTGCCGTACAACTGGGCCATGAAGTTGAATCCGTGGGTGCCCTCGTCCAAGTCGGGACTGTCCCAGTGGGTCGTTCCGTCATGGTGCCAGGCGACGGACGGCCCCAGGCCGGCGCGTTTGACGATGACCGACTCGGTAAATGGCGTGAAGTCAGGGCCGTTGATGCTTGCCGCGATTGCAAGCAGCTGTGGGTGACCGTATAGTCTCAGGCAAGAGTCCATGATCTGGAGCGGGCTGCCGATACTGTTGATGACGTAGTCGGGGGCATCGGCCGGCGGCGCGGGCTCGCTCATTTTGGCAGGATGGCGCCCGCTGACCAGTTCCGTACCGCCGTAGGGATCGCTCAGTGGCCTGGCGAAGCGAAACGTCGGTCTCTCCAAATCGCTGCCAATGGCGGGTCGGCCTTGGGCGTCGACGACGGCATCTCTTGTGTAAGGCGCGCGTGACAAGGCATTTTCCATGTCCTCCTGGAGGTCGCTGAGCTCCTCCGGGCTCAGGGCTCCTTCGAGCACGTAGAATCCGCAACGCCAGTATGCGTCGATGATCTCCTGGGCGAGGGTGCCGTCGTCGTTAAATCGAATCGGGCCCCTGTTGCCCAGTTCGTATGCCTGGCGTTTTCCTTCCTGGACATACGCCGCCAGACTGCCTTTATCTTCTACTCTGGAATCCGTGCTCATCGTGAAATTTCCTCTCCTGGAGACACTGCTCTAGCCCAATCCCGATTGGGCTGCAGGATTCTCATAGTTCGCTGAATTAAGAAGAAAGGTGACAATTCAGTTATGGACCTGAGATGAATGCGACAAACGCTTCCCGGGCCCGCCGGGTTCTCGGAGTCAAAAAAGCCACAGCACATTTTACTGCCTGGCCTTTACAAGTGAAAGGACTGCTTTCGAGCCGGGCTCTTACTGCAAAACGGGACAAATGGACATCCTTTGAAGTTCCTGTTTTCTCTGTACTTAGATATTCCGTTGAGGAGTATAGGGCAACACACCGAGACCGTACCTGTTGGCCATTATCAGACATACAACGGCAACGACAATCAACAAAGCGGTCACCAGCCAGTCCGCTTTTCGCCAGTGGACCTCATGGATGAATGTCCGCTCAGTAGGTGCCCCGAATGCCCGCGTTTCCAGAGCAAGCGTCAAGTCGTGCGCACTCAACAGAGAGCTGGTCAATACCGGAACAAAGAGGGTCGTCAACACCTTGATTTGACGAACTGGATTGAAGCCTCCGAAATGGACTCCGCGCGCTCTTTGTGCGTCCAATGTCTGATCGAATTCCCGGCTGACTGTGGGAATGTACCGGAAAGCTGTCGTAAACACAAAGATAACGTTGTAAGGAATCCTCCAGGGGCCGATGCGTATCTGGGACAAAAACCTGGTGAGGTCGCTGGGGTGAGTGGTCAGAACGAGAATTGGGAAAGCGAGCGAAATTGCGACTACCCTCAGTCCCAACGAGAATCCATAGTTGGCTCCTTCGAAAATGACCGGGATTCGAGGTCCTCCCGGAGCCCAGGCAGGCCAAAGGTGAAAGAGCGTCCGCCACTCGAATTCAACGTCAATGTCGCCAAAGTCCCCAAAGCTGGTAAACCAGACCCCTTGGGTGATCACCATGAACAGAACGATGTAGATGAGCACCCACATATAGCGGAATCTCCTGGCAGGAATCCTTGCAAGTGCAGCCACGCCAATAATCGCCAAGATGACTGCCGCGAGAAACAGAGGTTCATTGAAAGCCGCTGCAGTCACGAGGACAGCGATCTCAAAGAGGACCTTGGTGAAGGGGTGCAAGCGATGTACGAAGGAATCTTCTTTGAAGTACTGTATGTCAATTGTCGGCATTGCAACTTCCGGCCACCTTGGATCAAGAGAATCAGCTAACGTCGAATGGCTGTAATCAGATTCTCAACAAGCTCTTCCTGCGTCAATGGGGTGTCAGAGAAACCGTACTCCCGCAACCCGCGTGCGATTCGTATCACCGGAGGCAGTTCGATGCCAGACGACTTCATAATCTCTTCTCGCTCAAATACCTCTTTGGGTTGGGAGTCGCAAACGACTTGCCCATCCTGCATCACAATGACTCTGGATGCATATTCGGCCACCAGAGACATGTCGTGAGTAACCATGATCACGGTGCGTCCTTCCCCATGCAGATCAACTGTCAACTCCATGATTTGACGCCTGGAGAGGGAGTCCTGCCCTGTCGTGGGTTCATCGAGCACCAGGACCGGAGTCTCGAGTGCGAGAATCGAGGCAGTGGCCAGCCGCTGGCGCTGACCTCTGCTTAGCGCTCGTGGATGCCGGTCACGAAGTCCATCCAGGGCAACTGCCCGCAACGCATCAGTCGTCTGCCGTTCTATCGATTCCTCATCCAGTCTTTGCAACTTCAGACCAAAAGAAGCTTCTTCCCACACGGAATAGGCAAAAGTCTGATGATCGGGATTTTGAAACACAAAACCTACGATACGCGACAGTTCCGACACTCTCGTGGTTCGTGTGTCCAGGCCGTCAACGATTACGTGACCTTGTGAAGGCTTCAGTAACCCGTTGAACTGCTTTACGAGCGTGGTTTTCCCCGAACCGTTCGAGCCAATGATTGCGACGAACTCCCCGGGAAGGATGTCCAGATACACGCCGCTCAGTGCGGCTATCCCGCCCGGATACGAATAGCTCAGGTCACGTGTCGAGATAATGGCTTCGGTTGTCAAACGGCACTCCGGAATCAAAGAAGCTCGCCAAACGCCTGAATGCCTTCTTCGGAAGTCAAGGGCCAGGAATCGAATGTATAACCGTACTTGCTGAGCTGAAAGGCCACTTCCGCGGCTGTAGGCGCAACCAGCCCCATCTGGTGCAGCTCCTCGGCCTGAGAGAAGACCTGACGAGGACCCCCTTGCATGGCAATCCGGCCCTCGTGCAGTACGAGGACGGAGTCGGCAAATCGTGCCGCGGCGTCAATCTTGTGTTCCGCGATCAGAACAGTCTTGCCATGCTCACGGTTTAGGGCCCGGATCAGTTCCAGGACACGCTGGCTGCTTTGCGGATCAAGATTCGACGTAGGCTCGTCCATGATCAGAATTTCGGGAAGCATCGCCCAAATTGCGCCAATGGCAACCGACTGTTGCTGGCCGCCCGACAGATAGGCAGGTTCGCGCTCAAACAACTCTTCTATGCCAATTGTCGCGGCTGCCACATGGATCCGGTGGAGGATTTCCGACACTGTCAAGCCCAGGTTTTCGGGCCCAAAGGCCAGCTCTTCCCGCACAGTATGGGAGAACAACTGCACATCGGGGCTTTGGAAGACGAAACCAACCTTCTGCGCCAGCTCAGAGATCGACAGGTCGCTTGTAGGCGTGCCGTCGACAATTACCCGTCCGCCCACGCGCCCCGGGACGAGATGCGGAATCAACCCGTTTAGACACATGTACAGGGTACTCTTCCCCGCGCCCGTCGCGCCGACGAGAAGAGCGGTCTCCCCGCGATGAAAGGTCAGGCTGACATCCTGCAGCGCGGGCTCCTTCGAGCCTGAATAGAAGAACGTAAGATCCTCTACAACTACAATTGGCTCTCTCACCCGCTTTTGCAGGCGATGGTCAGTATGGCGGGCAAGCTCAACATTCTCCCTTATGCGTTTTGCCCAAGGTCAGGCAAAGTCTGGGCGGCCCTTGTGTGGATGAGGGCCTGACAACCCTTCCTTCTCAAGTTGACTGCAACTGTTACTCGGCGACATTACGTGGACCCGTCAGAGACTGCGCGGACTTGCCCACGCAATGTGCCGGAGTGCTACTGAAAGGGCTTTGCGACTCCCGTCAATTCAAATCTCGCTCCTGTCAAAAAAAGGCTCTTGGGGGGTTGATAACTCGTCGTTGGATGATCTGGCCCGGAAACATGCTTCGCAAGGCCGGGACCTGCGCCTGCGGAAACCTTTCTGCAAAGGCCTAATCTTCTTCCTCATCTGCGGCCAGGATGGACCCGGAACCGGCAGAGAATCGAATCCCAGCACGATGCAACCCGATAATCACGGCTGCGCCTACTACGACGGAGATGACGGTCAACAGGATGCGCTGGCCGGGCACGATACCCGACCAAAAGGCGAACACCCATTGTTCGGGGCCCTCCGGGAACAGAAAAGACCAACCCAGGCTCAGGTAGACGTGGTTGATCATGTAGGCTGTCCACGAAATCACGGCCACTCCGATAGAGGTGGGCACAGGTTCCAGCTGCCGAATCTTGTTGACCGCCCAAGGCGAGAACCAGAGTCCAACCAGACCGGTGAGATACATTGGCCAATATGCGGCCTTCGCATAGACATGTGAACCAATTGCCGAGAACATGGGTAACACGGGCCAGGCAATCAGTGCGATCAGAAAGATTACAAGTGTAGCGATGCGTGAATTGCGCGTATTCACCATCAGAAGGCCTGCTGCCAAAGCGCCGATGGTATGAGGATAGAATGTTGCAAATCCGAAGTATGCGGTGGCCGGACCGATGAAGCTTGCCAGCAGTCCGCCTACCGTGGCGGCGATCGCCCCGGCAATCGGGCCGAACAGAATCCCTGCCAGGGTCAGGATGAACTCCTGACCGCCGAAGGTGCCCCCGCCGACCAGGGGAATCGCGGGAAGTATCGAGGCAACCGCATAGACGGCTGCCCATACTGCGAGGTACGCTACTGGAATGCCGGCGATCGCGCCTCGCCGGCCGCCCGAAACCTGAGTCGTCATGTCTGCCTCCTTTTCAAGTTGCATGTCACCTGTCATTTGGCACAAGACAGGTGACATGCATTTCAAAGACACGCTGACTAAGGGAGCAGATCAAGGGCGATGGGCACTGCTCTTCGACCTACTCCTCTACCCAGACACGGTGAAACATATGGGTATCCATCGGCGAAGGTACGTAGTTCTGCACGCGAGGCGTCGATACGTCCACATAGATGTTGTGCGTCAGCGGAATGTAGGGCAGGTCTGCGGCGAATTGAGCGTCGACCTCCTGGTAGAGGCGGGTGCGTTCGGCGTCGTCGATAGTGGCTCGGGCTGTGGCGATATTGGCGTCCACGTCGGCGTTGGCGTAGCGAGCATAGTTGCCGCCGGCCCCGACATTATCGGAGTGCATGAGAGGGAAATAGAAGCCATCCGGGTCGGCGTAGTCGGTTACACGGTACATCCAGGCAAGGTCGAAGTTTCCGGATTCCAGTGCCTCCATGTAGGGCCCGAACTCTGTCGGTTTGATCTCGATGTTGATGCCGATCTCTTTCAGGTTGGCCTGGTAGATTTCCAGTAGTTTGATCAGGTTGCCCCAAGGCGGCAGAATGACATCGAAAGTCCCGGGGACGCCGTCGGCAAAGCCGGCCTCGGCCATCAGTGCCTTGGCCGAATCTTGGTTGGTTGGATAGTTCAGGACCGCGTCCTCATTGTATCCCAGCAACCCTGGGGGGAGCAGTCCCTGTGCAACGTTGGCCCGTCCTTGCAAGCTGGCAATGATCGCATCCAGATCGAGGGCGTAGCGGACAGCCTGCCGCAGTTTTGCATTAGTTCCGAAAGGTTCGTTATCAAGGTTTACGGCGATGTAATCGGTGTGGAAGGTCTCGGCCCAGCCCAGTTTCTCCTTGTAGACCGGGTCGGTGCTGAACCGCTCCCAGTGCGCAGGGGGAACCCAGGCCATATCCAGCCGTCCGGCATCCAGTTCAACGATGCGCGTGTTCTCATCGCCGATGAAGCGGAAACTGACTGCGTCCAGGTAAGGGCGTCCGTTCCAGTAGTCCTCGAAGGCATTGAGCGTTACATCCTGGTTGAGGTTCCACTCACCCAAAGAGAAAGGCCCGGCGGCAACAACATTCTGGCCGAAGTCCTCACCCCATTTTTCCACCTCCTCCTGCGGTACGACGGCCAGGTTGATGCTGGCGAGCATCGCCTTGAAGGGAGCCAGCGGTTCCGCCAGCTCGATTTCCAGTGTGCCAGCATCTACGACCCTGATGCCGCTGACTTCATCGGCGGAGCCGTCCTGGAACTCCTGGGCGCCGACGACTATGGAGAGCATCCACGCCTTGGGGCTCCTGGTTTCGGGATTCAATACGCGTTCAAAGCTGTATTTGAAGTCGTCCGCCGTGATCTCGCGGCCGTTGTGGAACTTCGCGCCAGCTCGCAGGTTAAAGGTCCAGGTCTTGCCGTCTTCGGACACCGCAAAGCTCTCAGCAATCGCCGGTTCGATTTCTCTGCCGTCCGGCGACAGGCGGAACAGACCTTCAAGTAAATTAGGGGCAATGACTCCTTGATCCCACCCGGCGATGGCCGCCGGGTCAAAGCTCTTCGGATCGGAGGAGACGAATCCGGTCACGACCCCTCCCATTTTAGGCCCTTCACTCTCCATGCTGTCGGAGGCCGCGGCGCTGTCTGCGGGGGCCGCAGGCGCGGGGACACAGGCGATTACGAGCGCCCCCAGCACTGTAAGAAAGAGCGCCAGCCTCAAAACACGCTTTGCAGATTTCATGTCATTCTCCTCAACTTGTGTGGATTCGGACCGATGTGACGATCATGTATGGCTTTGCCCCGGGAGGTTCAGGTTGATGTGGAAAACTGTACGCTCAGGCAATGAAGACTGCGCCAAAGTTAGCAAATCAGCAATTGGTTGTCAAACGTCCAACTGCTGTAAGCCCGTCTGTCCCAGCAGCTTCTCCAGCCTCGAATGTGCTTGTTCAGGTTCGACTCTCAACGCATGGAGGACGCCAAAATCCTCGATAATGAAGGATGCCGAAACCGCACCGAATAGTGCCGCTTCGACGGGGTTGCGGGTCCGCGCCATGCCTGCAAGAAACCCTCCGCAGAAGGCGTCTCCCGCACCTGTAGGATCGACGGCCTGTGTAGGGTAGGTTGGGATCTGAGTCCACTTCGTCCCTTCATACGGCAGAAAGCGCATGCCGCGTGCCCCCATTTTCACTCCGATACCTTTTGGTCCCCGAGCGAGGAGCCGGCGTGCAGACTCGAATACATGTTGACCCTCATTCTCACTACGTACGTCAAGGTCGAATAGAGCGTCTGCATGGACAGCTAGCTCCTCAATGCTCGGCAGAAGGTAGTCCAGGCACTGGAGCAGTTCTAGGTCGACCTCACCCTCCCTGTCCCAGTCCCACCAGGGCCAGTCGAAGGTAATCACGATCTGGTCCCCGTGTAGTCTTTTGAGAAAGGTGGCGTTAGCGCGACTGCATGGCAGTGGTCCTGGGGCCAGGTGGGCGTAGGATGCCTTACTCGCAATATGGGCCCATTGCGTCAGGTCGGGGCAAAAACTGGGCCAGATGCGACGATGCAGCGGGCTGCCGGTGTCAGTGTACTCGCTTTCCAAATCGATGACTTCGCCGGCATGGTCCGGAATGATCGACTTTGCTTCTTCAATGCGGTCGGTGCGACTGCCGTCAGGGAAATAGAATGCGCGCGAACGCAGCAGATGGGGTTCCTCAATCCGGGTTACGGCAGAGACGTCGATCCCTGCGCCGGCCAGCTGGTCCAGCCAAATTGTGGGATAGTCGGAGCCGATCACGCTTACCAAGCTGACGTCAGCCCCCCAGAGGCGCATTCCTGCGGCCGCATAGACGGCGTTGCCGCCAAGCTGTCGAGGCGAGATCTGCCCGTCGGGGGTGACGACGTCGTCTAGAGTACAGTTCCCCACCGCCAGGAAAGGGCTGGCCGAATTCACAGAAAGAGGTTCGTGTGTCGCCATCCGACTGTCATTGCGCGCGTCAACTTTCAGTCGGATTCGACTTTGCTGCCGGCCTTTGAAATGCGAGCGACATACCTGTCAGACTCTCATGCGCAGCATGGGATGGCTGAAGTTGACCGGGATGGTTTCGCCTGAGCGCGCCGATTTAGTGCCCGGCGTCATGTAGTGGATGGCGAGGGCCCGCCGCTGGCGATCGGTCGTATTGGGCGCGGTGCGGTGCAAGGTCTGACAGTGGTGAAGAGTTATGCCTCCCGCCGGCAGATCGCCAACGACGGCCTTGTTGTCGTCAACCATTTTGCCCATGTCGAGGAGGACGTCGCTGCCCTGGGCCGGGTCGTGGATCATGGGACGCAGATGCGAGCCCGGGATGAACTGCATAGCGCCGTTGTGCAGGTCGACGTCATCGAGCGTGAGCCAGCAGCTGACCAGGTTCGGGGGAAGGCACTTCCAGTAGGCGTTGTCCTGGTGCCAGAAAATCGGGCCCCCATGGTGCGGCGGTTTGTACAGTCCCTGGTTGTGGAACAACTGGATGTTGGGTCCGATTATGTCTTCGATGATGTCGAGTATGCCTTGGTGGTAGGTGAGCTTGTGGAATTGGACGTTATGTTCGGAGATCTGCATGAATTGGAGCATCTCCTGCTCATCTTCATCATCGTGGTCATGATCGTCTTCGAACACAGCCAGGTTTCGAACCGGCCGTTCTCCACTGCGCCCGAGAGCGAACTCTTCGTCGTACTCTACTCTCATTTCCTGAATAAGATCGTCGTCGAGAACCTTGCCGACCACCAGGAAACCGTTTTCCCAAAAGCTGGCCACCTGTGTCTGGGTGAGGGCCTTAAAACCGCTCTCGCGTACAGGAGTTTCAACTGATTGCATCTGATGGTTCTCCTTATTGTAGAGGTCTGCAAATTGGTGCAGAAGGGTCAACGATATCGGAAGAACGTGGCGGGCCGCGAAACCGGATGGAAATTGACATCCTCTCTCACATCGGCCTCAGCCCTTTATTCCTGTGATCACGATTCCCTGTATGAAGTAGCGCTGCGTAAGAAAGAATATCCCTATTGGGACGAGAGTGGAAACTATCGTCATCGCCATCAGGAACTGAATATCGATCTGGGCGCGTCCGATGAACCGGTGCAGTCCCAATGTGATTGGGAACAGTTTCGGCGAATCAAGATAGATCAGTGGGGTGAAAAACTCATTCCAGGCCCAGGTAAAGTTGAAGATTGCGACGACGGCGAGCGCCGGACGCGTCAGCGGCAGCAGAATACGAAACAGAACGCCCAGGCGGCGGCAGCCGTCGATAAGCGCGGCGTCGTCCAGCTCTCTGGATATGGTCAGGAAAAACTGGCGAAGTAGAAAAATGCTAAAGGCGTCACCGAAGAAGAGAGGGACGATCAGGGGTTTGAATGTGTTTATCCACCCCAATTCGCTGAATATCATATAGAGCGGTATCAACGTAACTTGCCTGGGCAACATCATGGTGCTGAGGACGACGACAAAGAGAACGTCGCGTCCGGGGAAGCGGATACGGGCAAAGGCGTAGGCTGCCAGCACGCTGGAAATGAGAATGCCAATGACATTCATACCGCTGATGTAGAACGTGTTGAGATAGTAGACGGCAAAGTCGCCCTGGAGCCAGGCCTTGATGAAGTTTTCCCAGTGGTAGACAGGGGGAATCCATACCGGAGGCGTCTTCCAGATGAGAGCGGTTTCCTTTCCTGCTGTCGAGAGCATCCAAAACCAGGGGATCAGAAACAGGCTCGCCCCCGGGAGGACGAGGACCAGAAGTCCAATCTGACGCAACACCGGATGCCAGACCTTTCTGGCGTTGCTTATTAGAGCAGTGTCGATCGCTGAACTCATCGAAGGGTGGCCTGAACTCTCGACCCGGTGACCCGTCTAATCGTTCCTCTCTTCGCCTGCATAGTAGACCCAGAGGCTGGAAGAGCGCATAAACAAGAGGGTAAAACAGATAATGATGGCGAAGAGGACCCAGGCCACCGCCGAGGCGTAGCCAAATCGGGTCTGCTGAAACGCCTTGCGATACAAAAATAAGACCATGCTAAGCGTCGAGTTGTTGGGGCCGCCGTTGGTCATGATAAATGACTGGGTGAAAAACTGGAATGCGGCGATCAAGCTGATAACGACATTGAAGAAAATCGTAGGCGATAACATGGGTATGGTCACGTGCCAGAAGCGCCGCCAGACACTGGCGCCGTCGATCTTGGCAGCCTCGTACAAATAAGTGGGGATCCCTTGCAAACCTGCCAGGTAGAGCAGCATGTTGGCACCGACAGCCCACAGGCTCATGATGATCAGGGAAGGAAGCGCCCAGGTGGAATCGAATATCCAGCTCGGTCCTTCGATGCCCACCACTTTGAGGGCATTATTGATCAAGCCCATTCTTGGGTTGAAGATCTGCAGCCACAGCACAGCTACCGCAACGCCCGATATAACAGAGGGGAGGTAATAGACCGTGCGCCAAACGCCGAGTCCCACCACCTTCTGGTTGAGAAGCAGCGCCACTGCCAGTGCCGTGGCCGCGCCCAAAGGTACCGATACAAAAGCGTAAATGGCCGTAATTCGCAGACTCTTCAGGAAAAGAGGATCCTGGACCAGGTCCACGTAGTTTCCGAGCCCCACGAAGACGTTGCGCGTAAACAGATCGGCCTGGAAAAAGCTCAGGACCAGCGAGAAGACGAGCGGACCCAAGGTAAACGCAAGGAAGCCAATAATCCACGGCAGCAGACAAAGATAAGCAGTGAGGACATCCTCAGTTCTCTGCGTGAAGCGCCGCTTCACGAAATCTGCCAAGCTACTTTGAGCCGCCACGCTTCGCGTTCTCCCTTACATGACCGGTACCCGAACGGCTACGGTCGGAAAGAAAAGAGTTGAATCTCTTCTGCGTCTCGCAGTGGATAGGTTGGCGTGCAAGGTACACGCTTCACATTACGTGGCAGAGGGCAGGTAAGTGGACCTGCCCCCAAATTGCCCAATGATTCATCTTTGGATTCGCGCAAACTGCGTCCGCGGAACTGGCACTAAGTGCCGTCCGCAACTTCTATCTATCCCGTCGCCCGCTGAAGTGCATCCTGTTGGGCCTCCGTAACCTGAGGACCAATGTCTTCAAAGATGGAGACGGGGGCCTTACCTTCGATAAAGACCTGATCGACGGCGGGATTGATCAACTCTTCGGCGATCTGCTGAAATCTGAAGGTTGGTCCGCGACGAGGATAGCCCATCTGCAACTGTTCTACGACAGTCTCCAGCCGAACCTGCTCCAGCCTTGGGTCGGTCTGGCGAAGCGTATCTGCCCATGAATCTGCCATGGCCAACAGCCCGGGAATGCGGCCTGAAACGGTGGCGATCTTCTCCTGGTACCAGTCACCTGTCAGCCACTTCATCATCTCCCAGACTTCGTCGTGATTTCCCCGCTCGACGACGCCCTTATAGACAACCCACTCATCGGGGAGGCCCATGCAGGCACGGTCCTTGGGGCCACTCGGAATGTGGGCGATGTCCCACTCAAACTCGGTAATGCTCTCCGCAAGTGCAAAAAACTGATCGGCGCTGCGCTCAGCCATTGCCACGACTTCGGCGGGCAACAGGCCTGTCCACATATTGGGGATTCCGGTGGCCGTCATCTGGTTATTTTGGGCAAAGACGTTTGTATCCCACATGTTTCTGCGTACCCACTCGAGGCCTTCCTGCGCTTCCGGCTCCCCCAGCCCGCAAAGCATTCTGGTTTCCTCGTCGCGTACCTCACCGCCATGGGTCTCAACATGGTAGGAATAGCTGAGCCAGAAACCGGGCCGCAACTGTCCGCCCCAGCGGGTTATGTCCCCGCTGTCGTCGCGAATGGTAAGCGTCTCCGCCGCGACCAGATACTCGTCTTCAGTCCAGTCGATGGTCGGCAGCGGCAACCCCTCTTCCTCGAAAGCGGTCTTGTTATAGTAAATGCTCGTGATATCCAGGTCCGACAGCATGCCCATGCGGATGTTGTTGAACGGATCCCACATTTGGTCCCAAGCAAAACCGATATAGATGTCATCAGCGTTGGGAATGTCGGCGTCAATCAGGGGCTGAAGGTCGAGGAGCTGGTGCTTCTCAGCCCAGGTGTCGATATGAGGGGACCAGGTTGAAATGATGTCAGGTGCGGTGCCGGCGGCCATCTGCGTGAGAATCTTGTCCGGCCAGCCGCTGCCAAGCGGCTCCCACTCCAGCTTCGTTCCGGGGTTTGCCTCTTCAAAGAGCGGGAACGCCTCCGTCTGGTTCCATTCGTCCCAGCGAACGCCCGGCGTATTCGCGTACCAGTCCCACATGGCAAAGCGGATGAGAATCTCTTCGGCGTCGGCCATTTCGCCGCCGGACTCAGCCGTGTCGCCAGCGGGTTGCGCAGCAGGGGCGCATGCCGTCAAGACTGCCGCGCCAACTGCAAAAGCGGACCCTTTCAGAAAATCGCGTCTCGTTCGCAGCTTTTTGTGCATCGATCTGCCTCCTTGGAGTTGAAACACCAGTTTCCGAGAGAAAAAGCCAGACTTCATATGCTATTTTGGACAGTCAAGAAGGGTAGGGCCAGATACTCTATTTCTTGAAGTTTTCCACCTGCAAATCGGGCCCTTCACAGAAATCTGTGCTGACTGGATTCTTGATGCGTGTCTATCGGTCTGAGTCTGCGGCAGCCAACTCCGAATTGTAGTGCCTAAGTCCTATGGGAAGGATTTGCGAAAGGACGAAACCAGGTTGGTCAGGTCGTGGGCGGCGATATTGTGTGGAGTCAAACTGAAGAATGCCAATCCTGGCGGGGTTGGGAGCCTGCGAGACGAGGGAGTCTCCCAAGTGGACCACAGTCGTTCGCGAGCCTGGTTCCAATCGGATTCGGCTACTTTCGGGGGGCAAAGTGCAGGCAATGGCATGGGTCGGGTCTGCCAGCTATGCATTAGCAAACTCTCGTACTCTCCGCGACTTGTAGACAGCAACTGCTGAAGACCTGGCGGAAGAGCCCGGAGAGATTTTGCCGCATTCTACTACGGCGAACAGAGATGAGCAAACATGATTCAAGAATCCGTCGGGGATGTTGAAGCAGGTCGAACCTTGGGTTCGGAGGATCAACGAGCGTCGCGGGTCACTGGCTCAGGCAAGAGCACCATCGAGAGGAAAGTACAGATTAATTGCTGCTATGCGCTGGAGATCAGGAAGCCAGCACGTCACCCGGCTTTCGGAGGAAGTTCGTCAGAGGCCGAAAAAGCGTCCAGCACATTTTTTGTAATGCGTGACACGTTGTTGTCGTAGCCACCATGGGACAGGCTGGCGCACCAGCAAATCGAGCCCACTGAGAATACGGCCCCGTTATTCCGTGTTTCAAAATAGACCATGTCGGCGCGGACGTTGGGCGAATGTTCGGGCCTCATGCTTCTGCCAACCTGGAGGTGGTCCTCGATGACAGGGTTGACTGAAGGCCCATGTCCGCTGGAGGAGGCCAGCACAAGAGTGTGGTGAGGTGTCCCCAGGTTGAAATCGATGCGATCCAACTCGTCGCCGGCGGCGCCGCCGAAGATCAGGCCAAAGTCGCCGATCGTTTCATCTGCCGCGATTCCTTCAAATATGAATGACGCGCGCTCGTCGAAACTGCCGGGCTGCCGAGCGTACCCAGGAGCAGGATCCGTCCAGCCCTGGGCGGTGAAGCCGATACCGGTGAGCTGGTTAGGCGGCCTGCCGCGATATCGCCACAACCCACCCAACTCGCCGGTCGTGCTGTGGTAGCACTCGCCGGGCGCGGAGTCCCAGGCGCGTGTGCCTGCCAGACCGCGTCGAACTTCAATAATGTGGGGCCTCTCCGGGTCGACACTGGTGACCCAGTAGAAGCCATTCCCTCCCAGATATGCCAGCCGACCGCCCTGGGCAAGATAGGTCTCCACAGAACCAATCATCTGCTCGGTCCAGTATTCCGGGTGTGTACCGGTCACAATGACCCTGTAGCCGGCCAAGAGGTCGAGCCCGTCTTCGTGCAGATCCCCATCGGCGGCTACATCGTAGTGGTATCCCATCTGTTCAAGCCAGTCAATCAAGTACAGGTCGGCGCCCAGATTGCGCCCTCCCTTGGACAAAACATGGCGGTATTTTGGACGCATGTTTACGAGGGGGCGCCGGCTGGAGGAGTAGCAGCATCCGCTGCCATCAGAGTGATTGTCGTAAAGTGACATTGCGAACTCAGGGCGCTCTTCAAGGTAGAAGTCGAGCGGGTCCAAAATGAGCTCCTCTTCGGGCATAGTGGCAAAAAAGCTCTTGGTGGCTTCCATGCGGTCATTTGTGTAGGCAAGATATGTATACGTTGGCACGAGGAAGAGGATCGGACCCCGAGGGGCATCCAGAGACGGCCGAACGATGAACGGAATATGGTCTTCACTACCGTCTCCATTTAGCCGCGCGGCATAGATGCCGCTGCGCAGCCCTTGGGGTACCGTCAACTCAAAGTCCGCTTCCCATCCGGCGTCCTCGAGGTCGTCCTGGTGGAAGTGAATGGCGCCGTACTGTTCTGGGGCGTGCTTGTGGTCCACTTCAGTCGACGTCCAGTTGTGGCCTGTGACCGCGCGGGTGGGCATGTTGATGGTAGTGCCATGCAGCCCATGGGGGCCGGCATCCGTAACCCTTGACGAAGAAGGGTCCTGTGAGAAGTCCCAGGCCGCTATCAGATCGTCTGAGGCAACAGATGAGGGAGGTGAATCTTGTCTGAGCAGTTCGATTTCGCCTTCCTCAAGCGCGCGACCGTAAATGCGCGGCCCATCGATCTTGCCGTCAAACTGACCCCGGGCCGCCCTGGTTTCAGTGGGGGCGGTCTCAACAGTGGTGGCGGCCATGAGCAAAGGAGCTCCGTCGCTGCATGAGAAGTGCGCCTGGACAGCACTTTCCAAAGTAGCTGAAGACGGGTCGGAAGGCCAATTGGCGCTTGGATTCTGATACAAGGACAGCCGTCCCTCCAGCCTGTCGAAGGCTGCGGCGACAAAGTACCATTCCCGTGCCCGCATCGGGAATCCTGTGTTGAAGGCTTGGCGAGCACTCGAATCGCCTACCCGGAGCTCGAGGTCGCCCTGCTTTCCAATGGCAAGGCACACGCCGCCTTTCTCTTCCGACCATTTGCTCAGCAGGCCTTGCGTCTCGCCTTTGAGGGGTGTGGTAGGCCAGATCCAGGCCTGCAGTGTGAAACTGGTAAGTTGTGAGAGGACGCTGCGGTCCGCTACGGTGACAAAGGATCCAGCGCGGGCGTACTGCCTGCGTCCGGCGCGTCGGCCATCGACTACTGACTCGACAGTCTCTTCCTTGAAGCCCGGCCCCACCGGTCTGTCATCGCCATGAATCAGGCGCACTAAGTTCGAGTCATAGCTTGGCAGGTCGGTACTCACCATGAATTGGATTGAATCGCCGGGGGACACGCTCAGCTTATCAGTGTAGCCAATCAATTCGACTGTCATTTTCTTTCCTATTTGCCCGGCTCTCTGTTGACCCGACGCGAATCCGGGTGGCGTGACCTGTAAACTCAGGCACGACTGTTGTGCCCGCGCGAAATCCTGCATCCCTACTATCGCAGGGAAAATGTAGCACAAACAGCAGCGCCATTCAAGGTGGGTTCTCTGGGGTGTGCATCCCAAACGGGGGCGAACTTTCGTATAACTTACTGTACGACTAAGCCATGGCCAGTCCACCACTCCGCACATCCATCCTCGGTCAATTGCCCAACCATTGACCGCTGACTACTGACTACAGTAGTTTTGGGCGGTCGGCCGCAAGCGGCCTCCCTTGTGCGGGGGCTCCGCCCCCGCAACGCCCCCTGTCCTACAACATGCCTCGTCGACCTGGTGTCGATATTGGTAACAGGTCTCCAATCGAAGGAGTTTCGTCTAACCACGTCCCGCAAGTCCCATCAAATCCACGTATGCGCAGGCCTTGCGCCGGCATTGTGCCACCAGATTAACGGACCCAACCGCCCGGCCAGGCTTTGGGGCTGCCCCGCGTCTCTTCACAAGCCGGTAAACCATTTCAGCCATCGTTGGCACTGAGTCCTCGCCGGACTGTTCCCACCCCCAATCTGGGACGCACCCTCTAGGGGAAAGGTTACAGAAACAATGGAAGTAAGTAATGTAGAATTGGACGTAAGGGAGTTGGGAAATCCGCCCTTTCTGAATTGGTCCGGCTCAAGCGGGAAGGGCGGGCATAAGACGTGCTGGAAGGAGTTTTCCGCATGGCCGTCCATCTTTCTGCGCGACCCGGATCTGTGTGGAATCTACGAGTCGACAGTAAGGGTGGGACTAATTCTCTCTGCGTCCCGAATTCGGTTATTTTCCCTGAGGCGTGGAGGTCCGATTCGGCAACTCTGATTTCCACAAAACAGCGCAAATGTGTTAATCTAGGATACAGAAGGGTGGGCAAAAACGAGGCAGAGTTGACACTTGGCGACACGGTAGTAAGGAGGCGTCAACCGACCGGAACAGGGCCAAAAAATGGGAGCAGCCACCATTCGAAGGGTACGATGGACTTCATGTTGGTGGTTTACTACTGGCAACGCTAAACTTGTGGTCATCCACGCCGTTTGACGGGCTTCTGGAGCCCGGCTAGCGGTCATATTCCTGGATAATGCATCTGCGGGCTGGTTCAGGCGAGTAGGCGAAGCCTGCCAGCATCTCTGACGTTGGTTGTGTTGGTGCCCAGTAGAGAATTGCGGACGACACCATGGACGAGACAAAACAACTCACTGTTCCAGTAATCGGGATGACCTGTCTCGGCTGCGCAGCGTCGGTGGAGACCAGCAGCAAGCAGGCGGAGGCTGTGGAGGATGCGACGGTCAATTTCGCCAGTGAACGGCTTACGTTGAGCGTCGATGGTTCCCACCGGCAAGCCAACGAAGCGCTGGCAGAGGTACGCCAGCTGGTCAAGCGGGCCGGATACAAGATCCCGACGCTTACGCTTTCGCTCCCGATTATCGGGATGTCCTGTACCGCATGCGCGAATGCCGTTGAAAAAGCGATCAGAGAGGTTGACGGGGTAGTCTACGCCAGCGTCAACTTCGCAGCGGAGCAGGCCAGTGTCGAATACGTAAGCGGTTTAGGTTCCCGTACGCCGATCGTAGATGCCATCCGCAAAGCAGGATACGACACCGTTACGGTGGCGTCGCCCACACCCGACGCGCCGCCTTTGGTCGGCGACCCCGGAGCAAATAAGGCCGCCGTGGCCTCCAGCGGCGACAGGCTGGTATCAGCGGCGGTGGCAGGCCCTGAAGCGGCCGAGGAAGAAGAGGATGCTGAGGCTGCGGCGCGAGCCGCCGCAATTCGGCATGAGTTCATTCGACTGCTGGTCGGGGTAGTCTTTTCACTTCCTCTGCTGATAATCAGCATGGGACGTGACTTCGGCCTACTCGGCAGTTGGGCACACGCGAGCGGCGTAAACTGGCTCCTCTTCCTGCTGGCAACGCCGGTGCAGTTCTATGTAGGTTGGGACTACTACGTTGGCGCCATCAAGAGCCTGCGCAACCGCAGCGCCAATATGGATGTTCTTGTGGCCATGGGAACTACGGTTGCCTACGTATTCAGTCTCGCGGTACTGGCAGCCAAATTTTTTGGCAGCGGTACGCTTGGAGAACACGTTTACTTTGAGACTTCGGCAGTTATCATTACATTGATCGTTCTGGGCAAGCTGCTTGAGGCCAGGGCCAAAGGTCGTACGAGCGCGGCAATCAAGGAATTGATCGGTCTGCAAAGCCGGACGGCACGCGTGCTGCGCGAGGGGCAAGAGCTGGACATTCCGGTCGAAGAGGTAGTTGCCGGCGACATGATGGTCGTTCGTCCTGGCGAGAAGATACCGGTCGATGGCATCGTCTCTTCGGGCGAATCCAGCGTCGACGAGAGCATGTTCACCGGCGAAAGCATGCCGGTCGAAAAGACGGTAGGCAGTAGTGTCTTTGGGGCGACCCTCAACAAGCAGGGGCTTCTTGGAGTCGAGGCAACTAAGGTTGGCCGAGAGACGGCGCTCGCGCAGATCATCAAACTGGTAGAGGACGCCCAGGGCAGCAAGGCCCCGATTCAGCGAGTCGTCGACCAGGTTGCCTCCTACTTTGTGCCGGCGGTGATAGGCCTGGCGTGTGTGACGTTTGTAGTTTGGATGTTTGCGGGCGCGGGTTTCGTGGCCGCGCTGCTGCGCGTAGTGGCCGTGCTTGTAATCGCTTGTCCGTGCGCAATGGGCCTGGCTACACCCACCTCCATTATGGTGGGAATAGGCAAAGGCGCGGGAACTGGCATCCTGTTCAAGAACAGCGTTGCCCTGGAACATACGCAAAAGCTCACCGCCGTGCTCCTGGACAAGACCGGGACCATTACAAGAGGTGAACCGGCGGTCACAGACCTTGTTCCAAGCGAAGATACGCCGGTGCCCAATTTCGGCGCACCGCCCAAACAGTTGCCTGTGCCAGCGGGACGAACTGATCTCTTGCGGCTGGCAGCCTCGGCTGAGAGGGGGTCGGAACATCCTGTCGGCGAGGCAATTGTGCGTGCGGCCCAGAACAACGGACTGGACCTGGCCGAGCCGGCCAAATTTGAAGCGCTCGCCGGTCACGGGATTTCCGCGCAGGTCGAGGAGAAACGGATCCTTCTCGGTAATCTGCGTCTGATGGAAAGGGAGAACGTCGACCTCAATGGCCTCGTCCCCAGGTACGAACAGCTGCAGGCCGAAGCCAAATCGACAGTCTGGCTGGCCGTAGATGGGCAGGCAGCAGCGCTGATCGCCGTGGCCGACACGGTGAAAGAGGGCTCCGGAGAAGCTGTGGCCGCGCTGCGCAAGATGGGGCTGACCGTGGCCATGTTGACCGGTGACAACCAGGCCACGGCCGACGCGATTGCCAGGGAAGTAGGAATCAACAGGGTGATTGCGGAGTTGCTTCCCGGGCAGAAGGTCGATCAGGTCAAAGCAATGCAGGCGGAAGGATTTCGCGTGGCCATGCTTGGCGACGGCATCAACGACGCGCCTGCACTCGCACAAGCAGACGTCGGCATCGCCATAGGCGCGGGGACGGACGTGGCGATGGAGGCCGCCGACGTAACCCTCATCCGCGGCGATCTGCGCAGTGTGCCACAAGCAATCGTATTGTCCCAGGCTACGATGCGAAACATCAGGCAGAACCTCACCTGGGCATTTGGCTACAACGTCGCCTTGATCCCGATTGCAGCCGGCGTCCTGGCGCCTTTCGCGTGGGCGCCGCCGTTTTTGCAGCAACTTCACCCGATATTGGCCGCGGCCGCAATGGCATTCTCAAGTGTCAGTGTCGTCGTCAATGCACTGCGCCTTCGCCGGCTCCAGTTGTAACGGGCGATGATTTTTGATTTCGCTTACCTGACACTGGTACTGGCACTTATCTTGTGCGCCTTCGGTATGGCGGCGGGATTCTGGGGTGGCCGGCTGACCTCAATGCAGGCCGAACATAACCCCCTATATTCGGGGCGATCACCGACCTCCAATTCACTGAATGGAGCTTCGTGGAGCGAAAGGCTCACGGAGAGCAGCTTTCACTCAATCTACGCCGTCTGCACCCTCGTAGGCATTGCCGCGGTCATCCTCTGGTACGGACTGTTGACTGACCAGTTCCAGATCGGCTATATCTGGAACAGTTCTGAGCGCACGCTACCCACCTTCTACAAATTCGCCGCGATCTGGGGCGGCCAGGCCGGAAGTCTCCTGTTCTGGACGCTTCTTCTCAGTCTTTTCAGTACCGCCGCAGCCGTGACATTTCGAACCAACCAGCGGACGCTGATGCCCTATGTCAACGGGACATTGCTGGCTGCGATTCTATTCTTCCTCGTCCTGCTGGTCTTCAGCGCTAACCCCTTTGAACAGATCGGCGTTGTACCCAGCGATGGGCGCGGCCTGAACCCGCTGCTACAGAACTACTGGATGGTAATCCACCCGGTCATGCTCTATTTGGGCTGGGTTGGGCTAACAGTTCCCTTCGCGTTTGCGGTCGCTGCCCTTCTGAGCAAACGCCTGGACCGGCGCTGGGTTCGCACTGTGCGTCGCTGGACCCTGATCCCGTGGATGTTTCTTTCGGCCGGCATCATCATGGGCAGTCAGTGGGCCTATATGGAGCTGGGATGGGGTGGGTACTGGGCATGGGACCCGGTGGAAAACGCAAGTTTCCTGCCGTGGCTGACGGCGACGGCATTCCTGCACAGCATCATCATCCAGGAGCAGCGCGGCATTTTGAAGGTGTGGAATGTAACGCTGATCTGGTTGACATTTACTCTTGTCATCCTTGGAACATTCACGACACGCAGCGGCATCCTGAGCAGCGTTCACAGCTTCGCGCAAAGCCCGGTGGGACCCTACTTTCTTGTGTTCCTGGCTGTAACCACGATTGGATTTCTGTTGCTTCTCTATCGGCGTATGGCCTTATTGCAAGGAGAGAACGAGATCGATTCGATTTCCAGCCGCGAGGGGGCCTTCCTGGCCAATAACTGGTTGTTTGCGGGCATCGCGTTCGTGGTGCTGTGGGGTACGTTTTATCCTATGTTCAGCGAGATCCTGACGGGTGAACGCATCTCGGTGGCGGCACCTTGGTTTAACCGCGTGGCCGGGCCTCTCTTTCTGCTGCTGTTTGTCCTCATGGGCGTGGGTCCACTTCTGGGCTGGCGCCGGACGGGCGCGAAGGCGCTGCGACGTCAGTTCACCTGGCCGCTCGCGGCCGCGCTGATCTCGGTTCCCCTCCTGCTTTTGACCAGCCGCAATGTCTTTCCTGTTGCGGGGTTCAGTATCTGTGTATTCGTTGCTGCAACGATTGTGCAGGAGTTTGTGCGAGGCATGAATGCGCGCCGGCGTTCAAAAGGTGAATCGCTGGCAGTGGCGCTTTGGGGACTACTGCGTCGCAATGGGCGTCGTTACGGAGGATATGTAATCCACTTTGGCATCGTGCTGATAGGGGTCGCCATTATTGGCAATGAGTTCTATCAGTCGACGACGCACGTAACCCTGACTGAAGGGGAATCGGTCGAATTGTCAGGGTATTCGCTTAGATATGTGGCACTTGAATCGGTGCAGAGGAGCAACCACACTGAGGTAAGGGCGAATCTCCTGGTCTCTGATAAGCAGACAGGCCGGGAACTGGCAAAGATTTTTCCACGCCGTAACATTTATGACAAGGCACCGGACCAGCCAACGAGCGAAGTTGGACTGCGCATGACCCCGGCCGAAGACGTCTATGTGATTCTCAACGGATGGCAGGGCGACGGCAGAAGCGCTACGTTCACTGTGTATATTAATCCACTGACCATGTGGATGTGGGTGGGAGGGCTGCTCGTCGTGTTAGGCACTGTCGTCAGTGTGTGGCCCCATCCGCAGCCAAAGCAATCTTCCCGTGAGTTGACACCCCAGTTCCCTGAAGGGGCGACGGCCGGTCAGGCGACGGCTTGACTGCCGCAGCTTCGCTTGCATGCGAAGAGTCGCAAGTTGTGCCAACCCCTGACTTTTTTCCATTGTGAACACGCTCTTGGCTTCGAAGGAATTCAGCCAGCACCAATACATGCCTTCTGGGCCAAGAGTGTCTGTGGTCCTGGGAATCCGAATTCAGTAGGAATCTTTCGCGTTTGAGGCCCGGTGAGGGACGGAATTCACACTGTCTGCAAGGTTATCAGGTTGGCCCTGTCCTCCAAGGAAGGCTCGGGAACAAGATGAGCCCTGAAGCAAACTCAGATCTATGTGGGTAGCGCTCTTATTGATCTGCGTACTGGGATTCGCAGCGGTGGGGTACGTCATCTGGCCCCTGTCCGGCCGGACCAAGACCACGCTTTCTTTAGAAGTAGAAGAGCACGTAGACCTGCTCACGCGCAAGGAAGTTGCGCTGGAGGCGATCAGAGAGCTTGAATTCGATCATAGCGTCGGCAAGATCGAGGACGGGGATTTCGAGCGCTTCAACCGGATTCTGCGTAACCGTGCGATGAGGCTGATTGAGAGGATCGACTTGGAGTATGGCGGGTCCCAGGATTTGGGGCCGCAAGCGGTCCAACTGAATGAACTGGTGGAACTTGAGATCTCGAATCGTCGCAGGGTGAAGGAAACGCTTCCAAATGAAGGCGGCAGTCGTTCACCAGAAGAATGAAATCCGAATAGACGACGTTCCTCGGCCCCGGGCCGGCCGTGGAGAGATAGTCGTGAAAGTGAGGGCGTCGGGTATCTGCGCAACCGACGTCAAGATACTGAGCGGCGCCGGAATTCCTGCCGAGTTACCGGCGATTCTGGGGCATGAAGTTGCTGGGACAGTCGTTGATTTGGGAGGCGAGACCGATTGCGCGGGTCTGCACATCGGCCAGCGGGTGGCCGTCTATCCAATAGCGGCATGCGGCCGGTGCCTGTATTGCCTGCAGGGACGTAACAGTCTGTGTCTTCAGGAGCACGGCCTGGGCCATGGCGACGATGGCGGCTTCGCGGAGTATGTGAAGATCCCACGAGAGATTGTGAGGCTGGGCGGGGTGGTGGACATCGGAGACATGCCTTTCGACCTTGCGGCGATGATAGAGCCGACCTCATGCTGCATCGCAGCTGCCGAGCAGTGCGGGACGAATACAGGGGATACGGTGGTTGTAGTAGGAGCGGGGCCCTTAGGGCTTCTGCATACTATCGTTTCAACGGACCTTGGCGCCGAGGTCGTCTGTGTCGACGTCAACGAGGGCCGATTGAACAAGGCGCTGAAGCTGGGCGCGAAACGGGTGGTCAATCCGAACTTGGAAGATACGGCAGCCGTGGTGGGCGAACTGACTGGAATTGGCGCCGACGTTGTCATCGCGGCCGTTGGCATCCCACAAGTAATGGAGCGATATCTTCCCCTGGTACGAAATGGGGGCGTCTTCAATATCTTTGGCGGAACACCGCGCGGGGAAACGATGACCGTCGATCCGCGCTGGGTCCATTATGGCGAGATCGTCTTGACCGGGACGTTCGCCTCGTCTGTGAGCCAGTTTCACAGAGCCCACGGATTCGTAGAGGAGCACGCCCGGGAAATCGAAGCCGTGATTTCGACCCGGTGCGGACTGGATGACATATTGGCCGCGGTAAGGCGCGTCCTGTCGGGTGAAGGGACAAAGTCGGTTATTCTGTTTCCCGAGTGAGACCACGCCAAGGAACAACCTCCAGAGGGATCGAATGAAAATAAAGTGGTATGCACACGCCTGTCTGCGAATTGAAGGCGACGGTATTAGCATCATTACCGACCCCTACACGCCGGAGAAGTCTGGATTCGCTCAGGTAACCGAGACGGCCGATATCGTCGTTCGCAGCTCCGACGACGACTCCGCCCACGCCAATGCGGAGATGATTCCGGGATGCCCTGAGGTGGTGACCGCCACACACATCCTGAGTTTCAATGGCGGAAAGGGAATCGGCGCCGCTGCTGGGCAGGACGCGCGTCGAGACAGTTCGAAGTTTCTTACAGAGACCGGCATTCGATTCGAAGCCATTCCGGCGATGGAGTCGATGCGTGTAAAGCTGCAGCCTCGCGACAACGCCATGTACTGCTTTGAAGTCGAGGGAATCCGCGTCGTTCACTTTGGCGACGTGGGCAACCGCCTGGAGGCATGGCAGTTGGAGCAGATGGGTGAGGTGGACGTGGCAATCGTTCCTACCGGCGGGCCGCCAACGATCGGGCTCAGCGACCTTCATGACGCCCTCGGCATCCTGCGCCCTGCCGTCACCATACCGATGCACTATGACTTGCCCGGCTGTAAGTTCCCTGAGATGGCGGACGTGAAGGAGTTCACACAAAACTATCCGCCGGCGCGTGTCCGCTGGGCTTCAGCACCTGAAGTGGAGGTTACCAAGGCTGGCCTGCCGCAGGAGCCGGAAGTGTGGGTACTGCAGGCCACATGTGCGGAGTAACCAAGTTTCAGAAGTGAACCGGTCTGCCGGAGCACAAAATTCAGGCCTGCGACGTCCGGCCCTACACTGTCAAGACTCCGCTTTCTTTTCGACGTGAAACTTTCCGGACAGTTGGGGGGCAGAGGAGCCACCAACAACGCTGACAAGCGCCGCCGCGAAGTACAGCCACTGCAAACCCAGCACGTCCAGCACCAGGCCCAAGAACCAACTCCCTAGTCCAATCCCAAGATCGAATGCCAGATAGAAGCCGGCAGTGGCCCGCCCGCGCTGCGCCGACGGCATGCGGTCGACACAGATTGCGATCAGTGCGGGATGGCTGATCCCGGAGCCTATGCCCATCAGTGCGGCACTGCCAACGAGCATGGGCATCCCTGTTGCAAAGGCGAGCCCGGCCAATCCGGCTGCGTTAACCATAAGAGCGGGCAATAGTACCTGGCTGCGGTTGGGTCGGTCGAGCAGACGTCCGGTCAATATGCGCGTGGCGATGATGGAGACGCCGTAGATTGAATAGGCTGCGCCCACCGAGGCGAGCTCTCTCCGTTCGGCCAGCAGTGGCAGATAGGCAAAGAGGGCGCCGAAGCTGACGCCGAAGAGCGCGGTCGTAAACATCGGGCCCCGTAAGGGACTTGGAAGCGTGACCAACTGGACGAGACTGAAATCTGCCTTCTCCCGGCCACTGGTCCGGGGTATCGCCCGCCAGACCAGCGCTCCGGCCAGAAGGGACAGCCCTGAACTGAGAAAGAAGGCGCTATGACCGATGCCTCGACCCCAAAATGGGCACGAACTGTCGACTGCACCTGCGGACGTAAGCGCTTGCGTACACCAGGTTGGACAGGGAGAGGAAGGGCATCCGAACTGTGGAGTGAGAAATGCAAGGCCAGCATTGACCGCTGCCGGGGTCAACGTGATAGCGACATTGGCGGCGGCGCCGAAAAGGGCAAGGGCTGCTCCTCTGCGATTCGGCTCAGCCAGGTCGGCTACGAGCGCAGTGGCGGCGGTCGTGAATGTGACATATCCCGCCGCCTGCAGGACGCGCAGGCCAAAGAGGAGGACGGGGTTGGACGTGAAGCTCATCATCGCCGCGCCGACGGCCAGGGCGGCGGTACCGAATAAAATGACTGGACGGCTGCCCAGGCTATCGCACAGGGCTCCCGTCAGCGGACGTCCAACCAAAGAGGCGATACCGAACGCCCCGAGCACAAGACCAATTTGCCAGTCGGGCAGGCCAGCCGCCTCCAGGTAAAGGGGGACTGGAACGAGCAGGGCATAGAAGGCGGCAAAGAACAGCAGCAGCGCCGACCAGACCGTCCAGTACCGTGTCAACTCTCTCGCTTTCGCGCCTGGATGCTGCTGCTGGTAAAGCGCTGCAGCAAATCCTGCAGCAAGTCCGGGTTCAGATCTGTGAGCGCAGAAGGCAGCTCGCCGCTGAAGTCGGCACTCGTATAGCGCTGTTCGATGGCTAGATCGATTTCATCGAATCCGGCGGCTTGGAGCAAGGCAGTGAATTCGCCGGTGGTCAAGGCTCCGGCGATACAGCCGGCCCAACTCAGTCCGGCCCGAATCTGTTCTTCACTCACCGGTAGCCCGGAAAGGTCGCCGTCGACCACAATGTCCGAAATCCCGATCCGTCCTCCCGGCTTGAGCACTCGAAAGGCCTCCTTGAGGACCTTGCCTTTGTCCGCCGTGAGATTTATGACGCAATTGGAGATGATCACATCGACCGTTTGGTCGGCTAGAGGAAGGTCCTCCAGATCTCCCTTGCGAAACTCCACGTTGGCCGCCCCCGCCTTGTCTGCGTTGCGCCGGGCCAGCTCCAGCATGCTGTCGTTCATGTCGATACCATAGACAAAGCCGCTTTCACCGACCTGGCGGGCCGCCAGCAGGACGTCAAGTCCGCCGCCGGAGCCAAGGTCGAGCACAACTTCACCGGGCCGGAGGGCGGCGATAGCGTTGGGATTGCCGCAGCCGCGGCTGCTGTCGACGGCGGTTTCGGGCAACTGGCTTAGGTTTTCGAGGGCGTAAAATTCGTCGCCGCAACAGCCTTGACTTCCGTTTCCGTTCAACTGCTCTTCTGCCACGTTGCCGTAGTAGGAAAGGACTTCCACGCGAATGGCCTCAGGGTCGTTGAGCGCAGGCCGCTGACCGCCCATTCCCGTTCCGCAGCAACTGTCTAGCTGCTTGTCACCTGATTTCGTCACCATTTCAGTTGGGGATGCCACGAGATGTTTCTCCTTGGTCACTCATGATCGAACTCAAAAATGCATGAAGCGGCCAAACGCCTGCCTTTGCCGCCGAATAGTAGATCCAGGTTCCCCGCCGTTCGCGGTTCACCAGGCCCGCCCTGCGAAGCAAGCCCAGGTGATGGGAAATGGTGGGCTGCGAGAGCGTGAATCGGGACTCGATGTGGCATACGCACATGGGGCTTGGCTGCCTCGAAAGCAGTTCCATTATCTGTAAACGAATAGGGTGGCCGACAGCCTTAAAGGCAGCTGCCAAACTGTGCGACTTGGCATCGTCGGCGACCTCCCACTCCGAATTTTCCCCGAAGCGGTCCTGTTCTACGGAACTTGTGACAGAGTCTCCTGGCGGAGCGGGGGCCCTGCCCGCCTCTGTTCTGCTGACAGCAATCGATTCAATCGCCATTGTCTTCTCCCCGCCTTAACCTGAGAGCAACCCGCTTTTCTACAGACCAATTCAAGTGAGCCCACAGGACGCGACTCATTTCACTGCAATGCATCGTACCCGATATATAGAAGTTTGTCAATATAATAGTTCTTGGCAATCGCGTTTGAATTGGGTTGCGAAGCAGGCAAATTGCACGCAAAACAGTGATATAATATCCCAGTGCCAAAACGTGAATAGGCATTGCTGAGAGCGAACTATCATCAAGCCATGACTCTCGCTAGCTGGGAATCTGAAGGCGAGGGACGCCCTTCCAAGACTGGTAACGGCCCGGTACTAAAAAATAAAACATCGAGGAACTGTGCTCGAATTCAAGCGCAAAGACCAAAACAAGGAAGACTGCCCGCTCTGACCCGACACTGACCCGACATAATCCGATCCTGACCCGACATAGCCCGACCTTGACCGGCCGGACACGACACCATGCCCCCCAAAGCCAACTGACCGGCATGATCCTGTCGTCTGTAAGAGCAGTGGATGAGCATCGTAGAAAATATGCCAGAACCGGGAACAGGCTCCGGACACGCAAAATCTGATGCAAAAGCGTAACCAAAACAAGAACCAGAAGAAAAAATTTCGCCCGACTTTACCCGACTTATGCCTACCTGACCCGACATGACCCGACATTTGACGCCAACTGCGTTCCACCACATCACGGGACGTGCAACTCTTGTACATCCCCGTTTGACCTGATACGCGCCAACGCGCACAAGCGATACCCTCTTCACAGTCCATCGAACTGTTTTCATGTACTCTTGTTAAGACATCACGCAAGCTCTCGTAAACGCTCATAAACTCTCGTCCAACACACAGACGAGACCCACCTTCAAGACAAACGGTCCACGGTGAATGAAATGCGCGCCTCATTGCCCAAGGCTTTCATGCGCAGCACAACTTGACCATTTTGCCCCGCTTAGCACGCGATCTCTTACGCAGGTTGAGAACCGCCCATACCGGCATTTCTGCCGAATGTTAACGTGCCGGTTGGAAAGCTGACGATCTCTGGAGAGTTCTATACCTAATTGGATGCGAATGCACTGCTGCCGGAGCGGGTTTGTTGCGATCGAAGCCTACGGACGTGGTACAATGCAGGGCTATGAACCCTCTTACGATCTCGCAGCTGACCGCGCACGTCTCGGCACTATTCGAACGCGATGAACTGCTCCAGGATGTCTGGGTGCTGGCGGAGGTCAGCCGCTGGACCAGGGCAGCCAGCGGGCACATTTACTTTAGCCTCAAGGACAGCGGCGCAGTCATCAGTTCGGTTATCTGGCGAGGCAACGCCCACCGCCATACCTGGCTCCCCAGCGAGGGTGACCAGATTCTGGCACACGGGCATGTCAGCGTCTACCCTGAGCGCGGCCAATACCAGTTCTATGCCGATGAAATCCGGCCGGCGGGCCGGGGGCAGTTGTACGCGCAATTTGAAGCGCTCAAGGAAAGGCTCGCCGCAGAAGGACTCTTCGAGGCGGAGCGGAAACGACCGGTACCGGCACTGCCAAGACGTATGGGTATCGTCACCAGTCAGAGCGCGGCAGCATTCCAGGATGTGCTGCGCGTACTGAGGCAGCGCTGGCCGCTCGCGGAGGCCTTTCTCTTTCCCACGCAGGTCCAGGGAGCCGAGGCCCCCGTGCAGATCGCGGCAGCGCTCGCTGCTGCGAACGGATTCACCAGTGCAGCGGGTTCGGGCGGGGCTTTATTCGAAGCAGATCATTCCAATCTGCCCTTATTGTTCCTCGGCAACGGGCACGGACCTTCCGATGCGGCGGCAGGGGAAGCTGGACGAAGCAAGGGCACTCTGGACACGGTTCTGCTCGTGCGAGGGGGCGGTTCGATCGAGGACCTGTGGGCGTTCAACGAGGAAGTCGTTGCTTATGCCATCGCAGAGAGTACCGTGCCGGTCGTGACCGGGATCGGTCATGAGACCGACTTCACGATCGCCGACTTTGTCGCTGACATGCGCGCGCCGACGCCGACCGGCGCGGCGGTGGCCGCGACGCCAGACCGCCATGAGCTGCAGGCAAACGTCAGCCAGATCAAGATGTGGTTGCTGCGCGCCGCAATTGAGGATGTTGCTGACCGGCAGGTACAGTTGAGCGAGTTGCGCCGCAGGCTCCTGCGCAGCGCTCCGATGCGTCAGATTGATCTGGCGCGCCAGCGGCTGGATGAATCTGAGGAACGAATGCGGCGCGTATTTTCACTTGAACTGCGGCGAAGGCACGAGCAGTTGGAGTCCGCCGGCGCGCGACTTGAGGGTCTCAACCCTGCGGCCGTCCTTTCGCGAGGCTATAGTATCGTTCAACGGGGAAGTGGGGCCGTTGTCAGCGCTCCGGAGCAGACAGCGGCGGGTGAGCGGTTGGTTGTCCGGTCGGCAGGTGGTGACTATCCAGTACTTAGGGAGAGTGACTGAGAGGAAATGAGCCTCCTACACACTCGGCGAAGGCTCAAACGGTTGCGGATCGATTTCCATCACACAAGGAGCCAGGTTGGTCTGATTCGCGACCCGACCGGCCTACCCCAGTGATCCGCGGATCTCCTCGATCCTGGGATCGATTTCCTCGATTTTCCCGTTCTCTTCATCCCAGAAAATCTGGCTGGCCATACGTCCTATCAGATCGCCGTGGTAGCCGAAGCGCGTCCACAGTTCGCGTTTCATAGTCTGCAGGCGGTCGTGCTCGCCGGGTCGGTTGAGATCGATAATCTCGCCAACAGAGGCGCCCAGGAAAACGGCCTTGGCCCAGTTTTCCAGCGTGTCCGAATCCGGCCTGCCGCCGTGACGGTGGTACAGGTCGGCGCTGACAGAGGGATAGCGGTCGTAGCTGTCGGTGGCTATAGTCACGACGTTGTCCTGCGGTCCCAGCCCAAGATACTTGGCGGTCTTGATGGCGCCAACGATGTTGCATATACAGCTTGGCCCGAACTTGCCCTGCAGCGCCTCTGCTTCGTTACTGTCCAGTCCGAGCCGACGAACAAGTGACTCTGTTCCCGACTGGACTACCTCCATCCCCCGGACGGTCTCCTCGTCGTTGATGAGCATAAGGAGATCGGTGTTGTAGACATTGTGAATTAACGTGACCATCTTGTCGCCGATTCCCTCGATGCGGTGCTGGCCCTGGCCGCCGTTGAAGAGCGTCGAACACTGGCGGGGCTCCAGTGCCACGATACGAGCATCCGGGTAAAGCGACTTTACGTGGTCCCCTGCCGCGAGCGTGCCGGCACTGCCGGGCGCGCTGACGAAGGCGGCAACCTGTCCGTTACCAACGCCGACGGCGGCCTTTTCGACCGCATCGCCGGTGACGTGCCGGTGGAAGCGGTAGTTGGGCATCAGCTCGAACTGCGCCAGAACGACGTACTTTTCCGGCTTGCTTACATATTCGCTGTGCGTGCGCTCCAGGGTCAGGATTACGTCTGACTCTGTCCCCGGGGTCAGGTCAAGTTCGCCGCCGTACTTGCGAATGCGTTCATACCGCTCCTGGCTCATTGTGTCCGGCATAACGACAACGGCTTGATATCCTTTCAGTGCGCTGACATAGGCCGTCCCAATGCCGAAATTCCCCGTGCTGGGGCCAATTATGCTGCGGTCGCCAGGTCTCAGGCCGTCAAGCACTTCGGCTTCTGCCAAGGTCGTGTAAGCGGGCCCGACCTTCATCGAACCGCTGGGAAAAGTACGCCCGCTGAGAACGATGATATTGGCCTGGACACCGGTCAGCTCTTTTGGCAGAATGATGCGCTCTACATCTGTACCGGTATTCTTCCAGTTGATGTTGAAGAGGTTGAGCGGGGCCAGTTCGTTGCTGGGCAGAGCGGATGACGCTTCCTTCCGAACGGTGTCCGGGAGCCTATTCGGGTCACGCATTTCCGCGTAAGTTGGGCCGGGTACAATTTGTCGTGTCACTGCGAATACTCCTCTTGATTCAGATCTTGAAACGCCAACCCCTTTCAGGGCCGTTCGGACAGTACGGCAATCGTATCAGATAGGGGCATCTGTGGCGAACCTGGAGGGTTTGATTCTCGGGGATAAAAGGAAAGAACTGGAACGTGGGTCGGTGGCGGGTTGATGGGCAAGTGACGCAATGTCGCCATTATCTGGGACTCAGCCCTCGCGCCAGTCCATCATACGATCGACCATCCAGAAACTGATGAGAATGCAAGCAGCCAAAACCGCGGAGTCCAACAGAAGGCGCATGGCAAGAGGGCCCAGCAGAACCTGGCGTAATGCTGAAGCAGCGTATGTCGCCGGGCTCAGGTAACCGAGCCAAACCAGCCAGTCAGGTAGGCGGTCTGGAGGGATCAACACAGGTCCGGCCGTCAACATTATGACTGTGAGTAACCGGCCCACGGCCGAGGCTTCCTCCGGCGTACGAAAGGTGACGCCCATCAACGCACCGATGCCTGCTAGCGGAAGAGCGCAAAGCGGTACGACAACGAATGCCAGCGGATGGACCTCAAGCTCCAGCCGCAGTATCAAGGCGCCACCGGCGAGGACAACGACCAGTGAGGGCAGAAAAAGGATGAAGAAAGCAACTGACGCTGCGAGTATGAGTACGGCTTTGCGTACTGGCAATGTGGCGAAATAGTCTAGGCTGCCCGCCGTCTTCATGTAAGAGAAGTGGCTGATCATCTTGCCCATATGTTCAAAGAGAAGAGCCATGACCAGGTTCCCTGTCAGGACGAAGGAAAGCGCATTGGATCCCAATTCACGTGCGAAGGAACCAAGCAAAAGGATCCCAAACAGCGGCAGGACCGTACCGGTCAGAACGAGGTTTCGCCAAGCCCATCGCCAGTTGCTCAACTCAATGAGAAACAGATCCCAAAATTGCAGATAGAGGGGCAGAGGAAGTCGAGTTCTAATCACGTGTAGTAGAGGTAGAGGTCTTCAAGCGTCGCGGAGTGGAGCTGGAAGTCGTCGATTCGTGACAGGTCTAACGCCGACAGAGTGGCCTCCACCCTGTCCTGATCCAACAGTACCAGCCAGTGACCTTCTGCCAACTCTTGAGGTCGAAGATCACCGGGCAGGTCGGGAGGCGATGCCGGGTCGAAGTGCAACGCCAATCGAAGCTGCTGGTTCATCTCTCTCTTAAGCTCAGATGGCTTCCCTAGAGCAACCATCCGCCCTTTGTGCATGATACCGACCTGCTGAACAGTTTTCTCGGCCTCAATGGCGTCATGGGTGATGAATATGATCGTCGTGCCGCGTTCCCTGTTCTCTGCTCGCAAGGTTTCCCAAACATGTCGGCGCCTCTGCGGGGCCAATTCATTGGTTGGTTCATCCAGGATCAGCACCGGAGGCTGCCCGGCCATGGCCGCGGCCAATTGCAGCAGGCGCTGCTGTCCGCCTGAAAGACGAGAGCACAGTTCGGATCGAATGTCATGCAAGTCCCACAGGTGCAAGAGTCGCTCTCGTTCACTGTCTGCTCCTCGGCGAGAGCAGCCACGCAGGTGGGACGTAAAATACAGAGCCTCGCTGACGGTTAGGGAGTTCAGTGTCCGCGCGGTCTGCGGCATGTATCCGACGTGTAGGGGTACGAGAAATGGATCCTCCTGCACAGGCTTCCCGTAGAGGACGACGCCTCCGCTGGTGGGACGCAGGAGGTTCGCCATTTGCTTGACAAGTGTACTTTTGCCCGCACCATTGTCGCCCAGCAGTCCGAAGATTACACCCTGCTCCACGTTGAAGCTGATGGCCTCATTGGCCGGCCGATTCGTACCCGCGTAGACCTTTGTGAGTGAATAGACCGAGTAGACGGTGTCAGGCGAACTCTTCATGTCATCTGAGGTGGATGGCTGACTTACAGGCGTTTCCTGAGCTGTGAGTCAGCCTAGGACCTTCTTCTGCGAATTGAAATGCACAGATGTGCGCGCTCAGACCTTCAGGTGCTCGGCAACCGCTTCCAAAGTAGGGGGTATGATGGTGGGCTCGCCGGCAACCCGCATGGCGGCTGGCACGTCCTTCAGGCCGCTGCCTGTATTGATAACGACGACAGTTTCAGAGGGTTCCAACAGACCTTTGCGACGGGCCAGTTGGAGGCCGGCGAACGCGGTTGCGCCAGCCGGTTCAGCAAAGACGCCGCCCTGGCGGGCCAGCGGCAGGATCGCCTCAAGGATCGCCCTGTCTTCGACAAGGAGGAAGGCCCCGCAGCTTGCCCGAACGGCTCGCAAAGCTTTGGTGGCGTCGCGCGGCTCGTTCACGCTGATCGAGTCGGCCGCTGTTTCGGCGTTGACAGGTAGGGGCACGTCCATGCCGTCTCTCCATGCATTGTGAATTGCGGCGCTGGCCCAGGACTGAATGCCGAAGATACGTGGGACGCGGTCAGTCCATCCAAGAGTGTGCATTTCCCAGAAGCCCTTGAAGACCCCGCCAATGATCGACCCATCGCCGACTGAGACGAAGACAGAGTCAGGTGCAACAAATGCAGGAGAGCGTTCTTCCGTCTCCTTATGACCGGCGCGGTCATGTTCCTCGGCGAGCTGGGCAGCGATCTCGAAACTGACTGTCTTCTTGCCTTCCGTCATGAAGGGATTGTAGCCCGTGTTGCGATTGTACCAGCCGAATTCGTCGCAGGCGCGCACGCACAGGTCGAAGGCGTCGTCGTAGGTGCCGTCGACGGCGAGGACGCGGCTGCCGTAAACGAGCAGCTGTGCGATCTTGGCCTGGGGTGCCGAGCGGGGAACGAAGATCACGGCAGAATGGGCCGCGGCGGCGCTCATCGCGGCCAGCGCAGCAGCCGCGTTGCCTGTGCTGGCGGTGGCGACCAAGTCCCTTCCGGTCTCGCGAGCGCGGGCGACGGCGACGGCGGAAGCCCGGTCTTTGAAGGAGCCCGATGGGTTGCGGCCGTCGTCCTTCACGTACAGATTTGGCAAGTGTAGCAGGTCGCCAAGACGTCTTGCGCGTAGCAAAGGCGTGTCTCCCACGGGAAGGGGAGGGAGTGAGGCCGGCTTTACGGGAAGCAGCGGCCACCAGTGATCTATGGTGCGTACACTGTTTCGACCATGGGTTGGGAACAGACCTGAATGCCTGGATTCTTCTGGGACAGGGGATGCCTTTCGCATAGCATCAACTGCGTCGTAGTCGTAGACAGCGTCTAGATGACCGAGGTCGCTGCCACGATTTGGGCGGCAAGGGCACACGTAATCGATCGACCCGGGCAAGAAGCTGCGGCCGCAGCGCAGACACCGCAACCCGGTCAGAAAAGTCTCCGTTCGGGGTACTGACATTTCCCCAATTCCTTTTCTATGGCTTGAACTTACTTTCGGTATGGTATAGTAGGAGTCATGAGGTTGTTTGGCAAGTCGGTTCGGTCACGCTTATGCGAAACGCGATGCCCGACTGGCTGAGCAGGCCCCTGAGGAATGTGAACGCGATGAGCCGGGGCGTTTGGACGGAGGCCAATTTGGAGTGACTCTTTGAGAGAGGTCGTTCAAGCCGAAGGAGAAGTAGCCGCCAGAGCCATGTCTTTGCGCGTGCTGGTTGCCATCGACCTGTTCTCCTTCCTGGTTTTCGCCATCGGCGGGCGCATGATGCACAGTTCGGGCGGGCCGGGAGACTGGCTGGTCAATACGCCCCGCATTCTCGCCCCCTTTCTGGTCGGTTGGATTGCAGCCGCAGTCGCCTTTGGGGCTTATCCTCGGGCTGGCCGGATTGGGCTGCGTCGATTTGCTCTGAATTCGGTACTGGCAGTCCTTGTTGGGAACGCCATCGGTTTTACTTTGCGCGCCGCTGTCTTTGGCGACGGGGTCGCCTTGGTTTTCGTAGTGGCCGCGCTCGGATTTACTACACCGGTAGTGGTTGGACTCCGTCTGCTCTATTTCTGGTATTTCGCAGGGAGTAATGTCCATAGTTGACAGTGATGAGATGAGTGTGGACAAAAAACAACAGAAGGAGCCCGGGACGATCGACAGCCTGAAAGTCCGGCAGTCCGGTGTCGAAATGAATGTCCGATTACGGCATCAGTCAAACGAACATTTGCAACGTTCTCCTACCTGCAACGTATTCAGAAATGTGAACGAGAATAGCTGTCAGCCGACCTGTAGCAGAGGTTCCGCTTGTTGGCGGCAGGAGGTTGCCGGGTTCCGGGGTCCGCCCTACGTTGTTGGGCGGGCGCCGGTATACTGGGAAGGAGTCAGGTAGAACGAATGCGGATTGCCCTGTTTAGCGACATTTACAAGCCCCATATCAACGGTGTGGTGAATCACGTAGGACTGCTGAAGGAGCATTTCGACCGCTGGGGTGAGCAGGTCTATCTGTTTGTTCCGGAGCAGGACAAGAAGACGGTGGATGAGAGCAACGTCATTCGCCTCCCAAGCATCCCGATCGCGGACACAGGCTATCATTTGACGGTGCGAGTTGATTCGCGTTGCCGGGACATCCTCAAACTGATGGACGTGATACACGTACACCATCCGTTTATCAGCGGCAGTTTCGGTCTCACATTTTCTCGGCGCTACGACATACCGCTGGTCTTTACGAGCCATACACGGTATGACCTGTACGTCCAGCAATATCTACCTCTGGTGCCTGACACTCTTTCAGACACGGCCTTACACGCATTTTTCCAACGGTTCAGCCAGCGCTGCAGCGCGGTCATCGCGCCGAGCCAGAGCGCGGCGGCGGTAATGCAGACTTGGGGCATACAGGGGCGCGTCGCCGTTATTCCCAACGGTATCGAATTGGGGCAGTTTCAGAGTCCGGAACTGGAAGCCAAGAGGTCCGAACTGAGGATTCCTGAGAATGCGGTGGTGGGCGTCTACGTGGGCAGAATCAGCCAGGAAAAAGCTGTAAACCGCCTGTTGAGAATATTCGCAGCGCTGAAGGATGAGATTCCAGACCTCCATCTTCTGCTTGTCGGGGGTGGACCGAGCCTTGACGAATGTCGACAGCTGGCTCGTAGTGCCGGAATGGAAGGGAGGGTCACGTTTACGGGACCGATTTCATATGAACGCATAGCAGGTGTCCTAGGCGTAGCCGACTTCTTCGTTTCGGCGAGCGTGAGCGAGGTACATCCACTGACCTTTATCGAGGCCGCGGCCGCAGGTTTGCCTTCAATCGGCATCGATTCTCCTGGCGTGGCTGACATGATTGTCGACGAAGAGACGGGCTTCCTGACTGACAATAACGACCTGAGCTTCGGACTTCGCATAATGAAAATTGTGCAGGACGCGCATCTGAGAAAAGAAATGGGGTGCGCCGCGCGAAGTTACAGCCAGCGATTCTCCGCCCACCACAATGCCCGCGAAGTCCTGGCACTGTACCAGTCGTTACAGTAGCAGTGAACCGCACTGAAAGGAGTCCTTGAGAAGAAGATTTCCCGGTCCGGCGAAACCGGTTCTGGCTTCGCCAACCGTGCGCGCAACCGTACTCATTTTCGGATAGAGAATTCTGGCATTGCGCTCAGTTTCCAGATGCTGTATTATGAATTCAATGCGTTATTTTCGATTTCTTTCGTTAGGGGAGTTTGGATATGCGTTGGGCGTTGCTACTAAGGAGTCTGGTCACCTTTGTTTTTGTCCTGCTGGGATGGGAACTGGGCAGGCAATTGACGGGTGTGGAGGCTCTTGAGGGTTTAACGCTCAATTCAGCGCGCCTGATTATTCCTCTCTCAATTGTCAGCGGCGTTGTCGGACTTTTCGCCGCCCCGTGGCTGACCGTCAAACCTGCGAATGCGCTTCGTTCGAGCTTGCGACAGATTCCCACAGTCCAGCTCATGGCGGCGACTGCGGGCATGGCAATCGGTCTGGCCATAGCTGCGCTCCTGGCCTATCCTCTCTCTCTTCTTCCCAATCCATTCGGCACAATCTTGCCCTTCGTTGGCGTCATAGTAATGGGTTACTTGGGCGTAACCATGATGGTTTTGCGCCACCGGGAGATTCTTACCTTCTTCAGATTTCCGAACGGCAATGATAACGGCAGAGATCTGCCGAAACTGCCTCTCTTCGCAAAGGGCGGCGGTCCCCGACATTCGGACACGATGCTCCTCGACACCAGCGTGATCATAGATGGACGGATCGCCGACGTGGCCGAGACCGGCTTTCTTTGGGCCGTACTGGCGGTTCCTAGATTTATTCTCAATGAACTTCAATACATTGCCGATTCTGCTGAGGTGTTGCGACGTAACCGCGGCCGGAGAGGACTTGAGATTCTTGACAGGCTGCAGAAGATCGATGGTGTGAATATCGTTTTCCTGGACCAGGACCCCGCAGATGCACAGCAAGTGGACGAAAAACTGGTCTTTCTGGCCAGAGAGATGAGCGCAGCCATCGTGACCAACGACTACAATTTGAACCGCGTAGCCAAGCTGCAAGGCGTTCGCGTCTTGAACATTAACGAACTGGCCAATGCCGTCAAGTCGGTGGTTCTTCCCGGGGAAGAGATGGCGATTCAGGTGATTCAGGAGGGGAAGGAGATGAATCAAGGGGTCGGCTATCTCGATGACGGGACAATGGTGGTGGTGGAACAGGGCAGGCGCTACATGGGCTCGCGGCTTTCCGTGCGTGTCACGAAGGTGTTGCAGACCAATGCCGGACGCCTCATTTTTGCCGTTCCTGAGGAGGTACAGGAGCGCCGCAGAGCATACGAGTCAGTCCGCTGATCAGGTTGAAGTCTACATGAATCCTAGGTGGGCAAACGACAGGAACATCGATGACGCTCAACATCTACAATACGCTGACTCGCCGCCGGGAACCCTTCGAGACCTTGGAAGAAGGTCGTGTGCGCATGTACGTCTGCGGACCGACAGTCTATGCAGACGCCCACATTGGCCACGCGATGAGTGCGATCGTCTTCGATATGATCCGCCGGTACCTGGATTTCACCGGGCATGAAGTGACCTACGTCACCAACTTCACCGATGTGGATGACAAAATCATTGTCCGCGCCCAGGAGACGGGTCAGGATCCCTTTGAGTTGGCACAGTACTTCACGGACAAATATCTGACCCATCTGAGTGATCTGAATATCAAGCCGGCGGACACCTACCCGCGCGTGACCAGCGAGATTTCAAACATTATTCGCGCAATTGAGGAGTTGGGTGAGGGCGACTTCGCATACGCTGTGGATGGCAGCGTCTACTTCCGAGTCGACAGAGATGACGATTATGGAAAGCTCAGCCGCCGCCGGCAGGAGGATGCTGTAACCGGCACACGTGTCGCCGGTGAAGAAGGCAAAGAGAATGAGGCGGATTTCGCTCTATGGAAGGGGGCCAAGGAGGGCGAGCCCTCTTGGGAAAGTCCCTGGGGCCCCGGCCGGCCGGGTTGGCACATCGAATGTTCGGTCATGTGCTTGCACCATCTGGGGGAGAGGATCGACATTCACGGCGGCGGAAACGATCTGATTTTCCCGCATCACGAAAATGAGATTGCACAGAGCGAAAGTCTCACTGGGAAAACATTCGCCCGCTACTGGGTCCACAATGGGATGCTTCAGCTGTCCGGCGAAAAGATGAGCAAGTCGATTGGAAACCTCGTGACAATCGACAGCTTTCTGAGTCAGTACTCAGCCGATGCGCTGCGCATGCTGATCTTCTCCGGGCACTATCGCAAGCCGGTTACCTATTCGGATGAGTCAATTGGCGCAGCTGTGCGAAGCACGGCCCGACTACGTGGAGGTCTGCGACCGGCAACAGGGACCGTTGCAGTGGGCGAGGAAGTCAACAATCTGCGAGAAACGACAGAGTCCGCTCGCAGCGGCTTCTGCCAGGCGATGGACGATGACTTCAACACAAGCGCGGCTCTTTCGCACCTGTTCGAACTCGTAAGGGCGATAAACTCGGCACGCGCGGCAGGGATATCCGGACCGTTCTTCCAAGCCGCACAGGATACGCTGCGTGAGCTGACCGGCGTCCTGGGCCTGTCGCTGGACGAATCCGATGACAGGGACGGTGACGTTCTTGCGGCCAAGCCATTCATTGACCTGCTGGTCTCAATACGCACCACACTGCGCGAACAGAAACAGTGGACGGTAGCAGATTTGGTTCGAGAAGGGCTGGCGGCTCACTCGGTCCAGTTGGAGGACACACCGGACGGTACAACCTGGCGGATAGAGGACGCCAGGTGAGCGAACTGCTCGTTGGCCAGCACGCCGTATTCGAGTCTTTGCGTGCAGGAAGGCGGAACTACTACCGCTTGTGGTTGGAAGGAGACGGCAAGTCCGCCCCCAAGGGCAACCTCGCAGAGATTGTAAACCTGGCCAAGAAGAACAAAATCCCTACGCGGCACGTGGATGGCGGCATCTTCGATCGCATTCGACGCGCCCAGTTGAATCCGCAGGGCGTTGCACTCGAGACGGGCTCCTTTCCCTATATGGATCTGGAAGAAATACTCGAAAGGGCGGCCAGCAAACCGGACCCCCTTTTCCTGGTGCTGGACCATCTTGAGGACCCGCGCAATTTGGGCACCCTGTTCCGCAGTGGTGAGGCCTTCGGCGTGGACGGCGTCATTCTGCCGGACCGCCGTGCCGCGGGAATTACGCCTGCCGTAAGCAACGCCTCCTCGGGGGCCGTAGAGCACATCCCGGTTGCCTTGGTGGGCAACGTCAACCGTACGATTGACCGCCTCAAGAAGTCGAATATCTGGACTGTCGGACTGGACCTCGGACCTGACGCAATTTCCCTGACAAGTGCGGACCTGAGCGGCGCGTTGGCTATCGTCATCGGGAACGAAAGCAAGGGGCTAAGCCGCTTGGCGCGAGAGAAATGCGATTTCCGCGTCACAATCCCGATGGCTGGATCGGTCGACAGCCTGAACGCTGCGACAGCCGGAAGCATCGTACTTTTCCAGGCATTTCAGGCGCGTGCGCCTGTGGAAGCGGTCGGTGGAAACTGATGTAGATTAATGACCGACCTGCCCACGAGCCGTGTAATGTTTTGCTACCTGCCGGCCAATCGGGCTGCCCCGGTCTGTCGAGCAATCCACCACTGTTCAACGGCGCAGCCACTCTCTGGGCCGGCTTCCAGGCCTGTCCCCCTCCTTACGAGGCCAGCGAACCGTTTCCTCTATCTTTAGAGCCAGCTCGAAGTCCCTCTGGGTCACACCGCCGGCATCATGCGTTGTCAAATATACCTCGACCGAGCGATAGTTTAGAATCAGACGTGGATGGTGGTAGGCGGCTTCGGACAGGAAACCGATGGCGTTTGCTGCCATCAGCGTTACCCGCCAGTTGGCCGTATCGAAACGCCTGTATAACTGGTCCGCACGCAGCTCCCATGTGGGCAGATTTTCTTCAAGCCAGCCGGCGACTTCCTTTTCTTCTATTTTTGCTTCCATGAGTTCCCCCTTGACTGGCTAAAGATGTTAGCCTGGTACGTACTGTGCGCAGTTCAGCTTTGTCTCATCAACTTGAATTCTCCTGCTCCCCCGCACCAAATCCCAATCGTGAAATCTGTTTCAAGCGCAATACGAATGCGGTAAAGCAACGATTCATGTTATATAATAGCGGCTGAATTTCGTGACATTCCTATTTGCTATTGCGATCAAGTCGCTTAAGCTCTTAATGGAGATAGTGAATGGTACGTCGTAAGTCTTTTCTGCTTGCCACTGTCTGTTTTCTTTTGGCTCTTATCGTTGTAAGCGCATGTGCGCCGAACCCGCGGCTGCAGTTAATCTCGCCAAACATGGTGGTTCTTGCAGAGGGGGAGACATTCGTGCCGCCAACGCCGACGCCGCGGCCGCGAATTGCCGGCCTCAGTGATGACGTGATACTGGCCGGGCTACCTGAGAATATAGTGGCGCTGATTCCGGGAGATGCCGATAGGGGCCTTGACCTGACAGTCCCCCATAACTGCATCGGTTGCCACGTGACGGACAACAGCCTGGTAGACGTGGCTCCAACGTGGCTTGAAATCGCCGACACTGCGGTGGGTCGGGCGGAGCAGTTGGGCCTCGCAGGGCCGGCACTTTACCTATACACAAGTATTATTAACCCCAACGACTACATTGTAGACGGCTATACATCCGACGTGATGCCCGAGACGTACGCCGAAGATCTCAGCGAGCAGGATCTTGCTGATCTCTTGACCTATCTGCTGGAGCAGCGAGCCGAGTAAGCGCTTCCCACTTTCAACCGATCGGAATATAGGGAGTCGGACTCTTTCGAGAGACCGGCTCCCTTCGCGTCCGCGCCCGTGGCTATAAGGATTCCTGACTGGCAATCGGGACAAGGAGAGCGGCCAGGGCCCGGATGTCGTTGGGCGAAGTGCGGCAACAGCCGCCGATCAGTCGAGCTCCGCTGGTGTTCCAGATAATGGCTCGGTCGGTGAACTTGCCATTACCAAGGTTCGGAATCCATGTGTTGGAGGGACTGTCCCACGTCTCACCGCTATTTGGATAGCAGACGAGAGGTTTGTCAGTCACCTTTCTGGCACTGCGCAGCAGCTGTTCGGCGTAGCGGGGTGCGGTACAATTCAAGCCGACGGCAACGATGGCATTGGATCCGTTTGCCAGTTCAACACAGGCGTCGAAGCTCTCCCCGCTGCATACACTCACTCCGTCGCGGCAGCTGAAGCTCAGCCAGGCTGGCGCGTCTCGATATTCGTCAAGGAGGTCGACAATGACCTCTCCTTCCTGCAGGCATGGAATCGTTTCACAGGCGAGCAGATCCGGCTTCGCCACCAGCAATGCCTCTAGTCTCGGACGGTGCCAGTCGCTTAGCTCCCGGTTGGAAACATTGTAGTCGCCGCGATACTCGGAACCGTCGGCCAAGTAGGCGCCATAGCTGCCGATGGATGCTGCGACCAAAGGCCGCTTTCGATGGGCGATTTCGGCCGTGTCGCGCAGTTCCCCCCAAAACTGGTCGCGCGCCTCCCGCGCGATACGGACACTGCTCTGAAGAAGAGCCGCGCTTTCCTTGCGGCCCAGGCCGCGGCGCGCGAATCCCTCAAAGCTGGCTTGATAGCTTGCGCTGACGGCTACGTCAGCTCCGGCCAGGAAGTAGTCTAGGTGGAGTTGGCGAATCAATTCAGGATCTTCGATCAGAAGCCGGGCAGACCACAGCTCGTCGCGCAGATCTGCGCCTCGCCGCTCCAGTTCAGTCGCTAGGCCGCCATCGAGAATAACTGCCAGCTGGTCTGTAAGGAAGGGTTGCAGAGGGTCGTCTGTAGTCATGCCAGAACGTCGGACGTATATCGGCCCTCACGCATGATGGCAAGGTCGGTTCCATTGCTCAGCTGGCCGGTTACGTCCAGAGTCGCGGTTCCTATCATCACGTCCAGGTGGAGATCGGAGTTGTTCACACCGGCCTCCACCAGTTCCGCTTCTGACAGGTCGGCGCCGCCTTCCAGCCCGATGGGGTACGCCTTGCCAAAGGCGACGTGGCAGGCAGCATTCTCGTCAAAGAGTGTGTTGTAGTAGGTGAGGCCGCTCTTGAAAATAGGAGATGACACATCAACGAGGGCGACTTCGCCGAGATAGCGGGTCCCGTCGACGTCGAAGAACTGTTCGTAGGTCTCCTGATCGTCGCCCGCCGAGAATTCGACTACCTTGCCGTCTTCAAAGCGGAACCAGGCTTCGGCTACTTCCCGGCGGAATGGAAAGCTGGGACGGGAGGTTCGCGTCCACCCGTTTACACGCAGGCGATGCGGCGTAGTGAACAATTCCTCCGTGGGAATGTTGGGGAGGAAAATGGGAGTTGCGTTATCGCCGCCTTCTTCATCTGCTTCTGTTCCCAGTCCACTGTTGCCTCCGGCCCAGTGTGGCCGGTCGGTCAGGCCGATAGTCAGGTCGGTGGAGGGCAGTCCATCTGGACCGGGCGCAGGGTCATAGAAGTGGAGGGCGCGCACCTGCTTAGACTGCAATGTTGAACGTGCCGCCGCAAGATGGGAAAGATGAGTCTGCCAGGCCGAGAGCGGATCGTCCGCGTCCAAGCGGATTATTCGACGGATCTCCTCCCAGAAACGTAGCAGCGCCTCCTCCTCAGGAAGATTGGGAAAGACCTTCTGCGCCCAGGCGGGGGTGGGCAGGGCCGCCACGTTCCATTGCTGCTTCATCTCCATCATCGACGAACGCCACGCCATCGTGGCACGGTACTCGGCAGTCTGGAGGATGCGCAGTTTATTGGGATCGATCTGCGCGGGGAGCGACGGATTTTCTTCGCCAACCAGGCTGATGGCGGCCCACCTTTCATCTCTTCGTTCGTTTGCGATGTCTCCAATATAGGCGGGAAGATGCTCGAGTTCCTCCTCCGAACTCTTGCCGGCGCGTATGCTCTGCAGGCGCATGTCGTTGTATTCGATGGCGACGAATCTGGCGCCGGCATCATAAGCGGCAGAGGCCAGTGCCAGCGCAAACTCGCGATGAACCGGCTCCGTCCGAATGTCGAGTGATTGGCCCGGCTGCAGATTGACGCCAAGCCGGATCAGAAGGTTCGCGTACTGTTCTACGTCCCTATCAGAGTATGTCATAGGTAGTCCCTATCCTGGGTACAGTTTGAAGTGATATTCTGCATGGAAATGATTAGCTTTGAACTTGACATTTTGGGGTCAGCTATCTACAATGTGGCCTGGCAGACGGCCCACTAGCTCAACTGGCAGAGCAGCGGACTCTTAATCCGCGGGTTCGGGGTTCGAATCCCTGGTGGGTCACTCCGGAGCGGGAGGACTCTTTTGGGTCCCCTGCTTTTTTGTTGGAACTGTCCAACGGCTTCAAGAAAATGGTAAGCGCCGGCGGCCTCCGAAACTATGGTCAGAACGCCTAATGCTTTACAAATCAGAAACCCGCTGCTATTTCACCTCTTGGCAGCGGGTCTCGTATTGGATGCAGTTGGGAAACCATCGAACTCTTGGCGACGCAGGTTGCGAGGAAGTCAGGCAATGGTCTCAGGAGTGCCTTTACCTTGTCTCCCGGTAAACGACATGCTTGCGCAGGACCGGGTCGTATTTCTTCAACTCCAGTCTCTTGTCGTTGTTTCGCCGGTTCTTTGACGTCAGATAGAGATGATGGCTCTCAGTGCTGCGCATCTTCACGAGTTGACGTGGTCCTTTCTTGGCCATTTTCGCCTCCGATTCACTTCCTGAGGTCGCTTTTTGCCTTGCCCTTGCGGACACGGCGTATTGCACACCTCAGCTTCCAGCCCAAATCGCCACCACGAGGGAGTCGGTTCGGGAAGATTGGCAAAAAGAGCGGCAGCTTGCTCTCTTTGGAACTCGACAATAATCGTTCGAAATTATAGACGCTTTGAATCCAGATAGCAAATATTCACGGCTACTTGATGCAGAAGAAGCTGCCCGTTCGTCCGGCGTTGCCCACGGACCGTTTTCCGCTACAATGAGTGGAATTCAGGTGGGTGTATTCAAGCACACTCCTTGCCGAAGAGAAAGAAGGTCGTCACCTGCACAGGACTTAGCAGTGGCGGGAAAGCCGGATTTTCCCAAAGATTCTGAGATAGAGGAGCTAAGATGAAAAAACCTGTTCGCGTGGCTCTGATGGGTCTAGGCCAGCGGGGGCTTCAGCATTTGAAATCACTATGGGCACTCCAGGACCAGGGCGCGGTCCGGCTTACAGCCCTGGCTGACGCGTTTGCCGCAAATCTCGATGCGGACAAGATCCGAAATTACGTGGAGGGCTTTCAGCCAGACGGCATACTGCATACCACCAGCTTTGCGGAGCTTCTTGGTCAGGAACAGGATGCACTCTATGTCTGCATTCCGCCGAACGTCCACTCGGGCGAAGTTGTGCGCGCGGCCCAGGCAGGCCTTCACCTCTTTGTCGAAAAACCAATGAGCCTCTATCTGGAGGAGGCTCTGGAGATGGAGGCGGCGATCAGGGAGGCCGGCGTCCTCTCTACTGCCGGTTTCCAACAGCGATTCGACGGCCGCCACGAAGCTGTCCAAAGGCACCTGCGCGAGGGAAGACGGCCCCTCATGGCAAGTTACACCTATCACGGTCCACTGGAAGGACACAATGTCAAGCACCATCGGACCGAACTGCACGGCGGCCCGGGCAACAGGGTATGGACCGCGAACCGGGCCTGGAGCGGAATGACGGTCGTCGAGGGCGGCATTCATCTCCTCGACCTGTGGCGCTACTGGTTTGGCGACGTCGAGTGGGTGCAAGCCCACTACCAGCACCGGCCCGATGACGAAGTCTATGACGATGCCGACAATCCCTACACGTACTGTGCGCTATTTGGATTCGACGGCGGCGCCGTCGGCACGATGACGTTATCGCGCCTGCGCAAGGTGTACGCCGACTTCATGGACCATCAGGTCCTGTGGACGGAAGGGCGGGCCGAGATCTGCTGGGGGGGCGTCACGATGTACGAGTATAACGGGCTCTATCCGCCCTCACAACCGCCGCCACAGCCTGCCGTTACGAAAACGCTCTATGAAGGGCGAGGAGGTGACGATACGTTTGCCATCAGCCAGGTATTCGTTCGGGCGATTGCTGAAGACCGTCCGGAGCTGATCCGCTCGCCTTTCGGAGATGCCATGAACAGCCTCGCTGCCGTCATAGGGGCGAACGTATCGGATGAAATGGGCGGTGAAAGAGTGGAAATTGACCAGTTGCTGTGCGCGGACAAGTTTGCTGCATTCAGGCAAAAGCCGGACTAACGAACAGAGAGGATTGTTATCGATGAACTTTCTAATCTACCCCGCTCTAACACCCGACGAACTTGAACAGGTACGGGCCGTGTCTCCTGAACTGGAGATTGTCAATGCGCTGACCGAGGAGGAGGCTCTCGCCGCGATTCCTCAAGCAGTCGGCATGTACGGAGATCTGACGCCGGCTCTACTGGAGCGTGCCGAAAGCTTGCGCTGGCTTCAGACACCGATCGCCGGGCTGGAGCACTACATGTTCACGGAGCTTGCCGAGAGCGACATCGTGGTCAGCAACATGGCGAAAATCTACAGCGATATGATAGCAGACCATGCATTCTGCTTCATCCTGATGTTCGCGCGCGGAATACATCTCTACATGCGTCGCCAGATCCGGGGCGTGTGGCAAAAGGGGACGCCTGTACGCCATCTGGGAGATTGCACATTGGGTGTGATTGGGCTGGGAGGTATTGGGTCGGAGCTGGCCCGACGGGGTAAGGCGCACGACATGCGCGTTATCGCTGTCGATGCGCGGCCTGAGGCGGCGCCGAGCCACTCTCTCAACCTGGACGCGTTGTGGCCGCAGGATCGGCTGCACGATCTGCTGGGAGAATCGGACTTCGCCGTCAGTTGCGTTCCGCAGACGCCGGAGACGGTCGGCCTGATCGGCGCCGAAGAGATCGGGCAGATGAAATCATCGGCATATCTGATCAACATCAGTCGCGGGGTCGTCGTCAAGCTGGACGCGTTGGTTGCGGCACTGGAGTCAGGCGGAATCGCCGGCGCGGCGTTGGATGTCTACGAGACGGAGCCCCTGCCGGCGGAGCATCCGCTCTGGAAGATGGAGAACGTCATTCTGACTCCCCATGTGGCTGCGAATAACCCGCATGTACCCCAACGCCGCATTGACACGTTGCGGGACAACTTGCGTCGCTATATCGCCGGCGAACCTGTTCGCAATATCGTGGACAAGCGTCGGCTGTTTTAGACTGGACCCTCCGCCCTTTACTCATCGCTGTGGTGGACCCGCCTGCCGTGTCAGATGCCCAGATATGCCTCGGCTACCTGCGGGTTGGCCAGAAGGTCGCCTGCAGCGCCGCTCAGGACTATGTTCCCCGTTTCGAGGACGTACCCGCGGTCGGCAACTTGAAGCGCAGCCTGTGCGTTCTGTTCCACGAGCAGGATGGTAATGCCTTGGGCGTTAATCTCGCGGATGATCTGAAAGATCTGCTGTACAAGGATAGGGGCCAGTCCCATTGAGGGCTCGTCGAGGAGGAGGATGCGGGGCCTGCTCATGAGGGCGCGGCCGATCGCCAGCATCTGCTGTTCACCGCCGGACAGTGTACCCCCCGGCTGGCTCAGGCGTTCCTTGAGGCGCGGGAAAAGCTCGAAAACGCGTTCCAGGTCGAGTCGGACACCATCGGCGTCAGTGCGGGCGAATGCGCCCATCGCCAGATTCTCCTGTACTGAGAGTCGGGCGAAGATCTTGCGTCCTTCCGGAGACTGCGAGACGCCCAGCCTGGCTACCTCATGGGCGGGCAGTTGGTCCAGTCGAATGTCACCATCGCGGCCGTTCCCGTGTTGTTCACCTGCCTTGCGAGTTGTATCCTGCAAGTAGACTGCACCGGCGCGGGCCGACAACACACCGCTGATCGTGTTTAGCGTGGTCGTCTTGCCGGCGCCGTTTGAGCCGATCAACGTAACGATCTCCCCTTCATTCACCGTTAAGGACACACCCTTAAGCGCGTGAATGTGGCCGTAGTAGGTGTGGACAGAATCCAGTTTCAACATGGTTCAGTGGCTCGCGGACTCGGTCGCTTCCTGCACTTCGACCTCCGGGCCAAGGTAGGCCTCTACAACGCGCGCGTTTGCGCGGACCTCTTCAGGTGTGCCTTCGGCGATCTTTTCACCGTAATCCAGTACGGCCACACTTTCTGAGATACTCATCACGACCTTCATGTCGTGTTCGATCAGGAATACTGTAATCCCCTTCTCGTCGCGAAGCCTGTGGACGAGATCCATCATGCGGTCGGTCTCGCTGGGATTCATGCCTGCGGCCGGCTCGTCCAGGAGCAGTAGGCGGGGACGACTTCCCAGGGCCCGGGCAACCTCAAGCAATCTCTGATCTCCGTACGGCAGATTGGTGGACACGACCCCTTCGCGGCCGCTCAGGCCGACGAAATCGAGCAGATCGCGGGCGAGTTCCCTTGCGGCGCGCTCCTCGGACTGCTGGCGGGCCGTACGCAGAACCGCGCTCCAGTGGGAGGCCTCCAGCCGCAGATGCTGACCGACGAGGACGTTTTCGAGCGCCGTCATTCTGCCGAATAGGCGAATGTTCTGATAGGTTCGGGCTACGCCGCGGTCAGTGATTTCATCCGGACGGAGGCCAATCAGCGAACTTCCACTGAACAGAATTTCGCCCACCTCCGGCCGGTGCAGACCTGTCAGGCAGTTGAAGAGTGTTGTTTTCCCGGCGCCATTGGGACCGATCAACGATGTAATCGAACGCTCCTCGATGTCGAGGTCAACGCCGTCGACCGCCGTCAGGCCGCCAAATACTTTGGTTACGCGTTGGACGCTGAGAAGGGCGGTCACATGGCCTCCTCCTGCCCATTCGCTGCGTTTTTGGCAACCCCCGCCGTCTGCACTACCTCGGCTTCCCCGTCCGATACAATTTTGCTGTCAGGTCCCATTTCATTGGGGTCATTTATCTGTATGCGGCGGCGGGCGGAGGGCAAGATGCCGGCAGGACGCACGATCATCATGATGACTAGCAGGGCCGCGAACGTGACGATTCGGTACTCGTCGACGCCGCGCAACACTTCCGGCAGCCCTTTGAGTGCAAGGGCGCCCAGGACGATGCCGGCGGGACTGCCAATGCCGCCGACGATTATCAGAGCCAGGGCGTCGATAGAGACGAAGAGCGAGAAATTCTCAGGAAAGATATTGATCTGCCTCGCAGCGTAAAGCTGGCCCGCCATGCCCGCAAATGTTGCGCCGATGGCAAATGCGAGCAGTTTGGTACGCACAAGATGCACACCTGTCGCTTCAGCGACATCTTCGTCTTCCTGCATGGCAAACCAGGCGCGACCCAATCGTGAGTCATTGAGGCGGATTGCCACAAACGCGACCAGAGCCGAACTGACCAGAGCCAGTAGGAAGATCCAGCCCTGAGAGCTGAGCAGGCCGAAGGTAACACTTGACGGTGAAAGGCCGAAAAGAGCGGGCTGGGAGATCTCAAGAATGCCGCGCGGCCCGTTGGTCAGCTCCCCCAGATTTAGCATGAAGAGGCGTATGATCTCGCCGAAGCCGAGTGTAACAATGGCCAGATAATCGCCCCTCATACGCAGGACCGGAATGCCCAGCAGGATGCCTCCCGCGGCTGCCGTCAACATGGCAACCGGCAGGGCCATCCAGTAGCCGAGAAGAGGACTCTCGGGAGCGACGCCCAAGAGAAGGAGTAAGCTGCTGACGTAGGGCGAGGAGAAAGGGGCCGAAAGGAAAGCGTAGGTGTATGCCCCGATTGCGAAGAAGGCTACATAGCCCAGGTCCAGGAGACCGGCGTAACCCACGACGATGTTCAGTCCCAGTCCCATCATCACGAAAATGAAGACCAACCCCATTACGGAGTTCTGAAACTGATCAAGAATGAAAGGCATCGCAAGAACACCAAGGCCAAGCAGTACCCCCACTACCGTCCTCTCCCGTCCCGGCAGTGACAGGCGTAAAGCAAACAGTCCGCTCCCTGTAGCGATCAAAGTGATGAGCAGCCGGATTGTCCCTTCATTGGAGCCGAAAACGGAAACCCCTGGCAGCCCGAGCCACGCGATGTAGGCTAGCAGTAGGAAGGGTAAGGCAACGCCTGCGTAGCGGGCGACATTCACCGTGGTAGGTCCGGAAAGGCGGGTCGTGAGCCGGGCCAGCTGCTCAGCTTGTGATTGACTGCTCCTGGCGGCAGCCGCGACCAGGGCGGCAAGTAGCCCGGCGCCGGCGAAAAACAGTACCTGTAGAACGAATCTTAGGAGTGGTACTTCAGCTTGTGCTATCTGTCCCGGACTCACGCCTATCAGGGCGGCGACATTGACGGGAACAATCTTGTCAAAGACTGGCTGAATGGACACTCCGTTACCCATGGCGGTGGCAGAGACTCCGCTCAGGACGGCGATGAGCAGTCCCGTTGTACATCCCGCCAGCACTCCCTTAAGGACGAACCCAGTGACCACGCTAAAGGGCAGATGGTCAACGAATGGCGAAGCATCTGAAGTGTCCCGGGGTCCGATTTCCCAGCCCGGTTTTTTTTGATAGGCGCCCGGCCCTGGATCTACTGCGGTTCCGGACAGGGCTGCGGATTCGCGACGCAAGGCCAGCCAAATGAAAAGGGCGGATATTAGCGCGAGGACCGGCAGGGCCGAACCCCCAATCTTTCCGGGGACGCCGATGAAGATCAGGTAGGCCAGGAAGGCGAAGGCCACGAGTCCCGTGCGTACGGCCCTGGTTGCAGATTCCACAGGCATCAGGCTTTTTTCTCGCTCAGTACTTCACCGAACAGGCCCGTGGGCCGGAAAATCAGAATAAGCACCAGGAGACTGAATGCGATGACGTCCTTGTATTCGGTGGGGATTCCCAGAGCACTAGGACCGATCGCCTCTATCAAGCCGAGTAAGAGCGCGCCGAACATCGCACCGGGAATGTTGCCGATGCCACCGAGTACGGCAGCGGTAAAGGCCTTGAGACCTGGGAGAAAACCGCTGTTGAATTTGACGACCGTGTTATGGAATCCGAGCATGACGCCCGCCGCGCCCGCTAGTGCAGAGCCCAGCATAAAGGTCACGACGATGACGGCGTTGACATCGACACCCATCAGAGAGGCGGTGGAGCGGTCTTCAGCTACCGCTCGCATTGCGCGTCCCAGCTTTGTTCGCTGGATGATGAAATAGAGGGCCAGCATGAGGAGTATGGAAGTGACGAAGATGATAGCCCCCGTATAGGGAATGAATACATCGCCCAATCGTAAACCTCCTGAAATGAGGGCAGGCTTGCGATAGCTGTGCGGGCTTACACCGAAAATCAGGAGTACCGAGTACTGCAGGAAGAGAGACGCGCCGATGGCGCTGATAAGAGGTACCAATCTGGGGGCCTGGCGCAATGGCCGGTACGCAAGACGTTCCAGAGTGACTCCAATCAGGACCGAAGCCGCCATGCCGATGAACATAATCAAGAGCAGGGCTACGACAACCACCGCCCATGGCCCTTCCATCCAACCGCGAGCCTGGGCGAACTGAAGCGCGAAATATCCGGTAATCCCGCCGATCATCATGACTTCGCCGTGAGCGAAATTGATCATGAACAGGATTCCGTAGACTAGCGTATAACCCAGCGCGACCAGGGCGTAGACACCGCCGAGAACCAGGCCGTTAAGAGCTTGTGAGATCCAGAATGATGCCGGGTAGCCTTCCGATAGCCCGACAGTGGTCACCCTCCAGATGACAAACAGCAGGATAACGGCGCCAAGAACCCGAGTAAACTGCCTCAGGGAGGTCCGGCCTTCCGTTCCTGCCGCCTGCACTGTTGCCGGGCTGGAAGTCATTGTCGCGTACGAGGATTTGACGGGGAGGTAGGCGGAGAGGGAACTCTAGAGCTCCCCCTCTTTGGCGCATGAAGAATTACTCCATGCCGAAACCGGATACCTGATTGAAATCGCCCTCGGAGACCTGGAAAATCTGGACACCGCCGGCGCCGCACTCACCTATGCTGTCGCACTTGATTGTGCCGGTCAAGCCTTCAAATGCATCAACAGAGCGGATTGCCGAGATCAGTTCTTCTCTGTCAATTACGAGGTTGCCGTTGTCGTCGACAGAAGCTACCGCTGCAATGGCGGCAGCGATCAACTTCACGGAGTCATAGCTCTGGCTGTGGAAAGGACCCAGGTCGTCCGGGCTGACGCCATACTTCTCCATGTACTTGGCGTCGAACTCCTCGTTCATCTCTTCGGAATCGGCCCCGGAGACGAAGGAGATGTACGTTCCTTCAGATGCGTCTCCGGCAGCTTCCAGGTATTGCTGAGTGTAAGCGCCGTCAACGCTCATAAAGGCCGTATCCTCCAGGCCAGGTGTCTCAGTCATCTGCTGAGCAATCAGGCCGGCCTCGGTAGAGTAACCGCCGAAGAAGACGGCCTGGGGTCCGTCAGCGCCTACCCTGGCCAGCATCGCCCGAAAATCGGTATCGCCCACTTGTACACCCTCGAAACTGGAGACTTTAGCTCCCAGTTCCATAACCCCGCTCTGGAAGATTTCGGCGAGTCCCTTTCCATAGTCGGAGTTGTCATGGACGACAGCGACTTTGGTCAAGCCGAGATCATTGACGACAAAGTCGGCGTCAGTGGCCCCTTGCAGTGCATCGCTCAAGGCAACTCGGTTACAGACGTCGCAGTCGGCGGAAGTGATGTCCGGATTGGTGGCGCTGGGGCTGACGAAGGGAATGCGGGCCTCCAGCAGGATCGGCACAAGTCCGAAGGTCTCGCCCGAACAGGTTCCGCCTGTGACTGCCACAATCGTCTCGTCGGCGGCGAACTTGTTGCCCACATTGGTACCCTGCGTACCGTCGCAGGCACCGTCTTCGGCCACAAGCTCGAACATGAACCCCTCCAGGCCCCCCATTGCGTTGAGGTCGTCGATTGCCAGTTCCGCTCCGTGACGGATGTTCAGGCCGGGGTCAGGGATCGGACCGGTCAGCGCAAAGGAGCCGCCGATTCGGATCATTGAGCCCGATGCGATTACCACCTTTCCACTCATGTCGGCGGCGGTCTCTTCCATTGGGGCCTCTTCTGCCGGGGCTTGGGCAGCTGGCTGTGGCGCCGCGCATGCAGCCATCATCAGTGCGGCTACCAGGAACAGACTGAAAATGGTAAGTTTCTTTGACATTTGAACCTCCTTGGTCGATTTTCTGTCCACGAGAAAGAAATATCTGCGCCTGTTCATGGCCTTTACGGCCAATTGGGAATTGCAATGTTCAATATGCATGCGTTTCTACATACAATTATAGTTTAATGGCCCGAAATCGGGCAAGGGCTCTTTTCGAAGGGTGCCTCCCAATGTAGGGGCGAATTTTCCTATGCCTCCGGAAGCAGCAGTGCCGCACTCATCTCGCTCTCACCTTTGCGTCGAAGCAGACGACAGTTCTCTCCTCACTCCTCTTCACTCTCTCCTCGATCTTCTGGGCGGTCGTCCGCAAGCGGCCTCCCTTGTGCGGGGGCTCCGCCCCCGCAACGCCCCCGGTCCTACAACATGCCTAGTCGACCGTGTGCCGGTATTCGTCACAGGTGCCAAATTGAGAGAGTTTCTTCCGATCAGGTCCCTCCAGTCCCATCAAATTCCTGTAGGGGCAGGCCTGTGCCTGCCCTCGCACGCCCTCCAAGCTACGGACCCCGCGATAAGTCCCAGCTTGGCGGCTCCCTCTGTCACTCCAAGTGCCGGTATACGATTCCAGCCGCCACCGGCATGAATTCACCGCCCGACTGTGTCCACGCCACTTCTGGGATGCACCTGTGGACGGCGTGGGGAATCGTCAATGCCCAAATAATATGGTACAATCCACCAACTGAGCCAAACTGCCGCTCGTTCGATTGGGTCGACAAAGTTACTTGGAAAATGGGGGCAGTTTGGCGTTTCTATGCGCTTCAACCACTCAGAATCACCCGTAGTATGAGCCTCCTGGTTGCCACCGACATTTCAAAAAACTACGGCGATCTCGACGTGCTTGAGGACGTCACTGTCCGCATCGAGTACGGGGACAGGATTGGACTGGTTGGCCATAACGGTGCCGGTAAGACGAGCCTTCTCCGCGCGCTGGGCAGGGTCGATACGAGCGTGGCTGGCGATCTCTCAATCGCTCAGGGCACTCGGATCGGCTACCTCGCGCAAGACCCGCCGCCCGCCGGACAGCGTACTCTCTACGAAGACTTGAAACTCGTCTTTGCAAACTTGCTGGCCGAAGGCGAGAAACTGCGGTACCTGGAAGCAAAGATGACCGACCTGGCCCAGGGTGACCAGGAGTTGGAGGATCTGCTGGCCCGTTACGGAAAGCAACAGGAAGCATTTGAACGGGCCGGGGGATATGACGTTGACCAGCGCGTTCGATTTGTCCTTGGCGGTCTTGGCCTGGAAGAGTCCCTTTGGCAGGCGCCTCTTTCGCACTTGAGCGGGGGGCAGCGAACTCGAGCTTGTCTGGGACGCCTGCTCCTGGAGGAGCCCGACCTTCTCCTGCTGGACGAGCCCACGAATCACCTGGACTTGCGCTCGATGGCGTGGCTGGAAGGTGTGTTAACAACTTGGAAAGGCGCCCTGGTAGTCGTTTCACATGACAGATACTTTCTTGATTCGGTCGCTACGAGGATATGGGATCTTGCCCACCGTCGCGTGGAAGCCTACCGGGGAAACTACAGCCACTATCGGCTGCAGCGACAGGAGCGTCGAGTCCGCTGGCGCAAGGAGTATGACCGTCAGCAGGAGTTCATCCGCGAAACTCAGGCGTTTGTTCGCCGCTACAAGGCCGGCCAGCGTACCAAGGAAGCTCAGGGCAGAGAAACGAGGCTCAAGAGATTTCTGGAAGAAGAAGCCTTGCCGCCGCCTCCGACTGATCAGTTCATTCGACTTCCGTTGCGCGCACACACTCGCGGCGGGGACCTGGTCTTACGAACGCGCAAATTGATCGCCGGGTATACGAATTCGGAAACTGATTCTGGTACCGGATCTGGCGAGTCAGTTTTTCCGAAGACGGAAAACAAGGGAAAGGATTCTGCCCGGCCATCGCCGCGACCATTGCGTGAGGGTCGTCTGCGCCCAATGCGCAGCCTCTCCCCTACCGACACGCCTATTCTGGAGATTCCTGACTTAGACCTCTTCCGGGGCAAGGTTGCCGCCCTGATCGGCCCAAACGGGGCGGGCAAGACTACATTCGTGCGTACAATACTGGAAGAGTTGGAGCCCCTCACCGGCAGAGTGGAGTTGGGCGCGTCGGTCGACGTAGGTTATCTTGCGCAACGACACATGGGGAGCGGATACGGTTTGATGAAAGGCGAGCAGACCGTGTTGGACGCGCTGTTGGAAGTAAAGCGGCTTCCCACCGAGCGGGCGCGGACCTTTTTGGGCCAGTTTCTATTCAAGGGTGAAGAGGTCTTCCAAACTGTCGAGAGCTTGTCAGGAGGCCAGCGAAGTCGCATCGCGCTGGCACGTCTGACACTGCAGGGCGCTAATTTTCTTCTGCTGGATGAACCAACGAATCACTTGGACCTGGATAGCCAGGAGATTCTCCAGGATGCTCTCCGCCAGTTTGACGGGACCATTTTGCTCGTCACACATGACCGCGCCCTCATCGACGCCTTGGCTACGCAGATTTGGCAAGTGACGCCCGGGAAAGGAAACCGACCAGGGCAACTGGAGCAGTTTAACGGCACTTGGAGTCAGTGGCAGGAGGAAGGTCTCCAAGGCTCCAGGATGGAGTCGATTAAGAGAGAGGAACAGTCTCCATCAGCCGCAGAAGAAGAGTGGGAGCTGCAGAGGGAGGCCCGCAGAAAGCGGCAGAGGACCCGGCGACAGGAGCAGGCAGTCGCCGAAACTGAGGAACGCGTCGCCCGGCTGGAAGGCAGATTGAACGAAATCGAAAAGGGCTTGGCCCAAGCCAGCGCGCGACAGGATTTCGAGGAACTGAAGACATTGCAGGACCGGCACCGGGCTGTCTCTCAGCGGTTGGAAGAATTGTTGGAAGAATGGGCTGCTATGGCGGTATGACAAGCTTGTCAGCAGACCGCTTTTTCAGCTAGAATAGGGCCAAATCGGGAAAACCAATTGCAAAGGGATTAATCGGAAATGTCGCGGAAATCTCTGGTAATCGGGCTGACGGGGAATATCGCTACGGGCAAGAGCACGATTCTCGGCTACTTGAGGGAAAAGTGCGCTTTCATCATCGATGCCGACAAATTGGGCCACCGTGTGATCGAGCCGGGCGGACAGGCATACGACGCTGTAGTGCGCACCTTCGGGCGGGAGATTCTCGGCGAGGACGGCACAATAGATCGAAAGAAACTCGGAAAAATTGTTTTCTCCAATCCCATTGACCTGGGCAAGCTGGAGAAAATTGTTCACCCAAAAATCTTTGACTTGGGAAAGCAGGAGATTGCCGAAAACGAATCTCCCGTCATCGTGCTGGAGGCGATCAAACTGCTTGAGGCCGGACTGATGTCTACGCTCTGCGATGAGATATGGGTGGTCACGTCAAGCTTGACCACCCAGTTGCGGCGGCTTCTGGAGGCACGCAGAATGGAGGAAAGCGAAGCCCGGCGCATGATCGATCTGCAGCCACCCCAGGCAGCCAAAGTGAACCAGGCCGACCGCGTAATTGAGAACGACGGCAGCCTGACCGAATTACACACTCAGTTGGATGCGATTTGGGAGGACTTAAAGCAAAGATATCCGCGGCGGATGACGACACTGGCACGATAGAGGAGTCCGAAAGAACATGGACTTTCTGCGAAGGTTCTGGTCCGACCATACAGTCTTGTCCAACTGGGCTGTGCTGGCAATCGGTTTCGTCGTGATACTGCTCTTCAGCGCACGAGGCGTTGGGTTCGACGGCGCGCAGTGGGCAGCTCTGATCGGGGTAACCGTTGGCTTGGCAGGTTTGTGCGCATGGATCATTAGTTGGGAATAACTTGATGAGTGAAAAGCGCGACTACTACGAAGTGCTTGGTATTGAGCGGGGCGCTGATGAACAGGCGCTCAAGCGGGCCTTCCGCAAACTGGCACAGCAGTACCATCCGGACGTCAATCCGGAGGCCGATGCCGAGGCAAGGTTCAAAGAAATAAACGAAGCCTACCAGGTACTGAGCGATCCCCAGAAACGGGCCGTCTATGACCGCTTTGGACATTCGGGCCTGGGCGGTTCCGGTGGCTTCAGCGATTTCAGCCAGGGATTTGGCGACCTGGGAAGCATTTTCGAAGAGGTGTTTGGGTTCGGCGGAATGGGACGCGGGAACCGGCGGGCACCACGCCGCGGGGCGGATTTGAGAGTGGACGTCAGGTTGAGCTTTGAGGACGCTGCTTTTGGCACCCAGGAGGAGATTGAGGTGCCCCGCATGGAGGACTGCGACTCATGCAATGGCAGCGGCGCCGAGCCAGGCACTACACCCGAAAGATGTTCTACCTGTGGCGGCAGCGGCGAGGTCCAACGCCGTCAACAAAGTCCCCTTTTTGGTACAATCGTCACCGCCACTACCTGCCCTGTTTGCCATGGAGAAGGCGAAGTCATCTCTACAGCTTGCACCCGCTGTCACGGCCGCAAGCGCGTTCAGGTGTCCCGCAAAATAAAGGTCAACGTTCCCGCGGGGGTCGATAACGGTACTCGTATCCGCTTGGCAGGAGAGGGCGAGGCCGGCACCTTGGGGGGTCCGCGCGGCAATCTTTACGTAATGATTAGTGTCGAGAATCATCCCGATTTTGTGCGTGAAGAGTTTGATATTCATTTGGAACTACCCATCAGTATCCCGCAGGCAACTCTCGGCGCAACGGTGGAGATTCCAACTTTGGGAGGCGGAACCGAAAGTCTCGATATTCCCGCCGGCACGCAAACAGGAAAGAGATTTCGCAAAGCAGGAATGGGAATAGCACGCCTGCAACGCAGCGGGCGCGGGGACTTGATCGTAACAGTAAAAATTGTAACGCCTACGGACCTGACCGAAGAGCAGGAGATGCTGTTGCGCCAACTGGCCGAGAGCCTGGGCGACGAAGTGCACGAGCCTCGACGCGGACTCCTTGACCGGATCCTGAGACCGGACTAGGACGAAAACTGCCTGCCCTGTTAAATCTATAGTTGGCAAGGGCTCTCGTTTCAGTTCGCTTGGCTACGGAATCGGGCCAATGCCACCAATTTGGGCCAGGACTGCAGGAGAATTCCTGCAATGATTAGCACCAGACCCGTAACTGCCGACGTGTGCACCGGTTCGTTAAGAAAGACTTTGACAAGAAGCAGCGAGAGTACTGGCGTCAAGTAGAGCAGGTTGGAGACGACAAACGTGTCCCCATGTTCCAGCGCTCTGAACCAGAATAGATAGCTGACCCCGTTGACAAATAGACCGTTGTAGAGTAGCCAGCCCCAAATTGAAATTGAAGGCAACGGCAGCCCACCGCCTAAGGCGTTGACGGCCAAGGAGCTGATCAGTGCGGAGCAGAAGTAAACAAAGGCGGCAGTGGTTAGGTCGTAGCTCGCACGCTTACCCAGAATCGAAAAAAGAGCGAAGACGAGAGCGCCGCAGAGGGCAAGCAGGTTTCCCGCCAGATTCTCCATCTGGAACGCCAACATCCGCCCCCGCGTAACGATCATCACGACGCCAAAGAAACTGATCGCGATTGCCACTAGTCGGACCGGCGTAAGCTTTTGTCCCAGGAGAGGCGCGGCCAGTAGGCTGACCAGGATGGGCCAGGTGTAAGCCAGAACGAAGCCTTCGGCTGCGGACGTGTTCGCAAAGGCCCCGTACAGAAGCACGTAATAGAGAAAAGCCCCAAGAAAGCCCAGACAACTCAAGTGAGCGTAGTCACGAAGAGAATACCGAGCCAAGCTGGAAACTTTGCCTTGCCCCACGACAAGGGCCCCTAGCGCGAACGCCGAGAATACCGCACTGTAGAAAAGCATCTGCAGACTGTTCAAATCTGACAGAATCTTTTTTGAGGCAAACGGAATCGAAGCCCACAGCAATACGCACAATGCAAGATTGAAGTATGACCGTGATCGCGGAGTCATGAAATCCACTAATGTCTATGGATAGGTGTTGGTTGGAGGCAGGAAAGCTGCCGACCTCCCCCCTCTGCTCAGACGAGGTAGTATAACGTAACAAAGTTCGCGCCGGGAACTGTAGGCGGACGAGATCAACACAAATGAATGCGGGTGAGCTAGTTGAAATAGCGGTAGAGGTAGACGGCGAGGCGGCCGAAGCGGTCGTTGAACTGTTCAACCGCTTCAACGGCAGCGACTGGGTAGAAGATAGCGCAGCGGGTGAGGCATCCGGGGGCGGGGCAGTACTGGAGTCGACCGGCTATGACGATTTTGGAAACCCGGTAGTCGGCGAGTACAAGACGGTGGTGAAGACCTATGTGAAACCGGGCCCACGCGGACTCCGGATTCAGAGGCAGATTGAAGAGGGGCTGTGGCGTCTTCGACTTCTCTATCCTATGCCGGAACCGGTCGCGCGAACCGTGAAGGATGAGGACTGGGCACACGCCTGGAAACGGCACTACAAGCCCATGCGGATCGGGCGTCGCGTCCTACTGACCCCGGCCTGGGAAGAGCCGGATGTACTGCCCGAAGACATCGTTGTACGGCTTGAGCCGGGCATGGCATTTGGCACAGGCCTGCACCCGACTACGCGGCTATGTGTGGCTGCCCTTGAAGATTGGGTGCGGCCAGGAGACTCGTTTATGGATGTAGGTACGGGTAGCGGCGTCCTTTCCATTGTTGCAGCGAAACTGGGCGCAGGGCCGGTCTGGGCGACAGACATCGATCCGCTGGCAATTCGGGCTGCCAGGGAAAATGCCGCCAGGAACGATATCAGTCTTGGTAATGATGCCCTGCACATTGAACAGGGCTCGATACCCGAGGGGCAGGCCGGACGCTTCGAGGTAATCGCGGCGAATATCCTGGCAGAGGTCCTGGTCGGACTGCTGGACGGGACGTACGAAAAAGTCTCTCTCGCCGAACCTCTGGCGCTTGAAGGCCACTTGATACTCTCGGGCATCCTTGAAGACAAATCAGAGATGGTGATGTCGGCCGCGGCTCGTCACGGACTGAAGGAAGTGGATCGCAGGCAAGAAGCGGATTGGTTAGCCCTGGTGGTGCGCAAAGAACATGACATGGGATACGCGTAGCAGGGATGCCAGTGACCACTGGTTTTTCCTGACCGGACTGTGCGCCGAGCCGGACCGGCAAGTTGACATTTCACCAATTTCACATCAGCTGCGCAACGTTCTGCGTCTGGATCATGGCAGCGTGATTACATTGCTCGACGGGACCGGAGCGGCCTATCTAACGCGCATTGAGGCCCTGGATGCAGGAAGAGCGACGGGCCTCGTTTTGGCGAAAGAACCTGTGCGGAGCGAGCCCGGCATCGAGCTGACTCTTTATCAGTGTGCATTGAAACGTGACCGGTTCGAATGGGTGTTGCAGAAAGGTACTGAACTGGGCGTGAGCCGGTTCGTGCCTGTGATCAGCAGTAGAACCATGGTGCGACCTGCAGCCAGGCTGCTCCCAAAGTATCAACGTTGGCGCACCATTGTTCGTGAGGCGGCCGAGCAGAGCCGCCGGGGCCGGCTTCCCTTCCTCGCCAATCCAATACTTTGGGACGAGGCCCTTGATCAAGGCTCCGGCCTCCGACTCTTGGTCTGGGAGGAGGCTGGCGATAACGGACCGAATCTTGGCAGTGCGGTAACCAATGTCGACGAAATCTCTCTACTTCTGGGGCCGGAAGGAGGCATAGGCTTGGATGAAGCGGCGGCCGCCACGGAGCGCGGTTGGTTGCCAATGTCTCTCGGACCGCGAGTCCTGCGCGCGGAAACGGCAGCAGTTGTCGCAGCAACAATAGTCCTGCTTTTGGCCAGCGAACTTGGATAAGCCTCAGAAGTCCAGGATAAGTCTTGGAGGAACTGGATGATTCTGAACCCTTCTTGACATGCCGCTTACTTTCATCGTACAATCCCACCGTCCAAAACAAGGGCGATGCCCGTCAATTTCCTCCAACTTTCAATCCCTTCTGCTTGAGGAGTCCCAATTCGAAGCCAAGACGTACGACGTCTGTATGACCTGAACTCGGAAGAAGCTCTGGGGCAGGAAGTCATGGGACTTTTCCCGGAAAGAGTATCATATTCAAAATCGTTCGATCGGTTTGTTCTCTAAGGCAATTGGTTTGATTGGCGTTCGTCCGCTGCTCGGTAGGTACCTCTTGAACGCCGCCAAAATCAATCGATGAATCGACGTAACCTTCCGCTGTGCTTTTGACTAAGTTTCTGCGCGTATTGAAAGTGCATTGAGAAGCTCAACACCAATTTGAAGGTCTGTGCAGCACTCATTTCTCCACAACGAGGACAAAGGAGAGGTACGATGAAGAGCAAGAAGTATCTACTGGCGGCCTTGGTTTTGGCACTTGCCGTGATCGTGTTGACGGCGTGCGAGACCCAGACCGTAGAAGTCGAAGTGACGCGTGTCGTAGACGTCACGGCGACGCCAAGATCTGTCACCTTCCATGAAGCGGCCGCCATCGAGGCTCAGACTGCACCGCACCAGTGCAAGCCATTGGCTGCGCTTCCAACAGAATTCTCCCAGCCCTGGCGCCTTGGATTCATCAATCCCAACCTGGCTCATCCCTTCTTCGGTGAGTGGTCGGGCGCGATGAAATCAGCCGCAGCGTTCTATGGTGTGGAATTCTTCGAGTCCGACGCGGCCGGCGACTACTCCACTGAGCCGGACCTTCTGGAGACGCTGCTGCTAAACGACCTGAGCATAGTCGGCGCGCACGGCCCGAATGTATATGAAGGCCTGGCTCTGCGTGCACTTGATGAAGGCATTCAATTCATCGGCATCGACAACGGTCCCAGCGAATACACGCCCATCGTATACGGCATTCCCGACGGGATCGCCGGCATGCGGGGTGCGGAGTTGCTTGTGGAGGGCGTCAGAAAGCGACAGCAGGAAGACTGGGCAGGCCGTGAGCTGTTCTTCATCGAGTTGACCCACGGCGGCATTCCGGCCTGCGTTACGCGCACAGGCTCGGCTGCCTCCACTTTCCAGGAGGCTATGGAATTGGATGACGACCATGTCCTCATGGCGGATCTGACCACAGGCCGCTCGGCCGAAGACATGGTGAACGACGCCATGACGGCGAACCCTGAAGGCGTGTTCGCGATGATTCCCTGTTGGGACGGCCTCGGCATAGGCCCGTACAATGCGGTCGCCGAAGCGGGTAACGAAGCGGACGTCATGCTCGTTACGCTCGGAGGCGATGAACCGCCGGCAAAGTTCCTGAAGACGCGGCCGATGGGCTACTACGGCTTCATAGAATTTCAGCCATACTGCGAGGGCTGGGGCTGGGTCGAAGTTGCGCTTGCAACATTGGAAGGCCTGCCCTTTGAGACCTACCAGGTGCGAAAGGCGATCACCCAGGAGACGGTCGATCAGCGCTACGCAGAACTGTACGAGTCCGAGTAGGATCGACCCTCGCCTGACAGGATTTTGAGGGTGAGGCTAGTCTTAGCCTCACCCTCTCTATATTTGACTTGACCCCCATTTCCCTACATAAGAGGTAGCGTACCGGCATGGCTCCGCAAAGTCCGATACATCGGGCTGGCGCGCTGGTTACGAGTAGCGACGCCAGGAATCGCCGCAAACGGGTCGTCCAGTTCCTGCTGGACAACGGGCTGTTCATCGCTTTCGCACTGGAGTTTATATTGTTTGCGGTCGCGGCCCCGGATCTCTTCATCAGGACGAGAACGATGGAGGCGATACTGCGCCTGAGCGGCCCTGCGGGAATCGTACTTGCTTCCTACACGATAACTCTCATCTCAGGGCAGATCGACTTGTCAACAGCGCAGGTTGGCGGCATGGCTTCGCTGATGTTTGCGGCCGTCTTCCAACTGCTGGAGTGGCCGCTCGGGGTCGCGCTGGCCCTTACTGTGGTTCTGACGATTTCGGTTGGCCTACTGAGCAGCTACCTGATCCAGCAAGGCATACCCTCATTCGTGTCCACTCTGGCCGTCGGCGTCGTCTGTGGGGGAATCGGCTTTCTCATTATCGATCTGACTGACCAGCCTGGTATGATCCGGCTGGTACGCCCGCCTTTGCGTGATATCGCCAATTTCGAGATTCTTGGCGTCCCCTTTGTCATTCCCATGATGTTTGTCGCCTATGCCATCGGGTGGGTCGTATTGAACCAGACCCGGTTCGGCGCGCACATCTATGCCATGGGCGGCAATCCGGCTGCCGCCGCCCTTAACGGCATCAACGCCATCCGAATTGCGCGCATCGTGTTGGTTGTGAATGCGGTCATCACCGGTATGGCCGGGATCCTGATTGCGGGCCGGCAGCTGGCTGCGCAACCTGGTGTTGAAGGACTGGGGCAGTCGCTGACCGCGGCCCTGTTTGCGGGCGTAGCCCTATCCGGTGGCAGCGGCAAGATCGAGCGCACGTTGATCGGACTCTTGTTCTTGTCCACTTTGACGATAGGCCTGGGCATCCTGAATGTTGCGGCTCCGGTGCGGCAGCTGATATTCGGGTCGGCGTTTGTTTTTGCCATATTGCTGGACAGCATTCGCCAGCAACTGGCGACACGATAAGGGACGGTCAGGTGTTAGGGCGATTCACGCAAGGCGAACTGGCGATTGCGGGGCGGAGGCGGGAGCAGCTCTTGTTCCTGATGGACAATGGAATCTACGTCGTAACGGTCCTTTTATTTGTCGCGTTCATATTTCTCGCCCCCTACTTCTTCACCCCTCGCAACCTTGTGAACATCCTGATCAGCGCCTCATTGGCCGGCATCGTTACGGCCGGCTACACGGTAGCTATCCTTGCCGGACAGATCGACACCTCAACGCAAGGTGTTTTGGCTGTAGCCACAGTTACTACGGCGCTCCTGTTCGAGGAAGCGGGATTCTCTCTCCCGCTAACGGTGATTTTCGCTCTCCTGGCCGGAATCGCCGCAGGACTGTTTAACGGGCTTATTGTCGTAAACGGGAAGATCGTCGCCTTTGTGGCGACTCTGGCCACGCAAGGAGTGATGCTGGCAATCGCTCTGTTTCTCAGTGGGGGCCAAACGATTACGATCGCCCGCGAAGGACTGCAGGAAGCAGTCTTCATTCGTGTATTCGGCATCCCTTCGTCGGTCTGGATCATGTTCTTATGCTACATTGTTGGTTACATCATGTTGACCCAGACGAAGTTGGGAGCACACATTTACGCTACAGGTGCAGACTACCGGGCGTCGCTCCTGAGCGGTGTACCGGTTGACAGGGTGATCCGCATCGCATTGGTGATTTCCGCCCTGACCGCGGCACTGACAGCCATACTCGTAACGGCTAGAGCGAAGCAGTCAGCCATGTTTGGGCTGGCTATAGCTGGCAGCGTGGATTTCGTCACAGCTCTCACCGCCGTCCTGTTGGGAGGCTTCAGCCTTTTTGGCGGCGTCGGGCGGATCGAACGCAATCTCGTAGCCGTTCTTTTTCTGACAATTCTGGGCAACGGGCTGCAGCTCATGGATGTTCCCACCGGCATCATACTGATTGTACGCGGATTTGCCTTGGTCCTGGCCGTTATCCTCAGTGTGCTTCGTGCGCGCATGACCTGAGACCGGAACATCTGCATCGTATACGGAGTAGCGCATGGCGAGCGACGAAGTAATTTTGGAAACGGTCGACCTGGACAAGTCCTTTGGCGCGGTTCACGCTGTGCGATCGGTCAGTTGGAAGGTCTACTCGGGGCGCGTAAACGCTCTGGTCGGGGACAACGGCGCTGGCAAATCTACCTTGATCAAACTGATCAGCGGCGCTCTGCAACCGAACGCCGGGGGCTTCCGCGTGCGCGGACAGGAGACTCGCATCGGTGGGCCCGCCGGAGCATTCGGGCTTGGCATCGCCGCGGTATACCAGGACTTGGCCTTGGTCGAAAACCGGGATGTGGTGATGAACATGTTTTTGGGAAGTGAGCTAACCCGCGGGCCCGGGCAGATCTTTCTGGACCACAAGGGCATGCTGCGCCAAGCGCACAAGGTCCTCGACGACATCCATGCCCGCATTCCGAATGTACGCGAAATGGTTCGCAACCTCTCCGGGGGTCAGCGCCAGGCCGTTGCGGTTGGTCGTGCTCTGATTCGCGGGGGTGAAATCATAATCATGGACGAGCCTACGGCTGCCCTGGGCGTCGAACAGACCCAGGAAGTCCTGCAGCTGATCGGCACTCTGCGAGCGCAAGGCAAAACCATCATTCTCATCAGTCACAATATTCAGCAGGTCTTCGAAATTGCCGACTATATATCGGTCATGTTTCACGGTGACCTTTTGGGCACACGTTCCAGAGATGAGGCGACGGAGACCGAAGTCGTCGCCATGATTATGGGAAAACGCTCGCCATAGGATGTCAGAGTCAAGGCGGCCATGTTGAGGCGAATGTGGGCACAGTGCTTCAGGCGAATCGGCCCGGCAATCAGTCCCGTCTTACTCGCCGCCAAGCGATTGAAAGCCGAAGCCTGGCTGGCTGTCGCAATTTCAGTGGGCCTGCTGGCCGCCGTTTCATTCACCACCAGCATTCCGACCTACAGCAACGCCGTCTATGTCCGCCTGCTGCGCAAGGAGTTACACGAAAAGACCAAGAACTACCCTCCCTTCGCGTTCATGTTTCATTTCCTGGGTGCCAAACATGGGTACGCCGAGTGGGATGATGTTCTGTCGGTTGACACTTTTCTCACAAAACAGGCGGCAGGCGATTTGGGACTGCCGCGTATCGTCGATGTCCAATTCTTTCAGACGGTACCATACTCCATTTTTCCCCAGGACTCAGAGACAAATGCGATCGCGCATTCTCCCACAGCTGATCTGAGTTTCGCCTTCCAAAGCAACCTGGAACAGAAAGTAACAATGTTGGAAGGCCGGTTTGCTGCCGGCAGCGGTCTGTTCTCGAGTCGAAGCGCCCCAGTCGAAGTAATCATCAATATCAATCTGGCCCAAAAGATGGGGTGGCAAGTCGGCGAGACCTTTGTCGCCTTTTCAGATGAGAGCGCCGACTCTGAAGACAAGTCAATCCAGATTCCTTTCCGTGTCGTGGGCATCTGGCAGATGACGAACCGGAACGACGAGTACTGGTTCTACAACCCATTTGCACTGATAAGGGACCAGTTGCTGGTTTCGGAGGAGGCCTTTGCACGGCAGATTGGCTCCGCGATGAAGGGCGAGATTGCTGTTGGTGCCTGGTACATGGTATTGGACGGAGAACAGTTTGAAGTCAGAGAGGCGAGTGCGTTCTTGGAAAGGCTGCGGCGCGTCGACCAAAGGGCCGCCTCGCTGCTATCCGGCACTTCCTTGATTGTTGCTCCCAGCAGCTCGGGACTAGAACGATATCAGCGGGCTGCACAGGCGATGACACAGTCACTATTTGTCATTGCACTACCGATTTTCGGTGCGATTGTAGCCTATCTGTGGCTCGTTGCCGGGGTCTATGTGGAGAGGCGACGAGCCGAAATATCTCTGTTGCGCAGCCGCGGCGCGTCGGCAAGTCAGTTAGCCATCATGGTGGCACTGGAGGCGCTGGTGCTGGGTGGGATTGGCTGGGCAGGCGGCGTGCCGGTCGGCAGCAGAGTTGCCCAGGTAATCGACAGGACACAGGGATTCCTGGAATTCGGCGGTTCCTCAGGATCTCAGATGACGATTACTCCCTCGGTTGAGCGAATAGCCATTGTGACTGTCGGCCTGGCCCTGCTGTTCATTTTGGTGCCAACGCTGGACGCGACCCGTCACACGCTGGCTTCCTACCGGCAAGAGCGCGCCCGTGGCCGCTGGAGGTGGCGGCACGGTCTCGCCCTCGATCTGCTCATACTGCTGGCGGCCGGGTATGGATTGTTCAGACTGAGCAGTCAGGGTGGCCTGGTTTCTCCGGGAGCAGACGACGCGGACGGCGTCGGACCAATGCTCGATCCTCTTCTCTTCATCACCCCGGTTCTCTGGCTTCTCGGTTTTGCACTCTTCGGCGTGCGCGCGCTGACTCCTCTAATGCTGGCGATCTCCTGGCTCTCCAGGCATCTGGAGGGACTTGGACTGCTGCTCGCAGTGCGCCGACTCGCCCGGTCGACTGGAAGCTACCGGATTCCCCTACTTCTACTCATTCTAACTCTTAGTCTGGCTGTGTTCACGGCTTCGCTGGCGCAAACGATGGGCAAGCAGATTGCTGCGGAAATCCGGTACCGATTCGGAGCAGACATGCGCCTGACGGAGGTGGGAGAAAGTATCGAAATCGATCCCTTGGGACTGGACTCCTCAAGCGGCAATAAGGGTTCCGAGGCCGGGAACTTCAGTCAGGAGTCGACATCCGCAGAGGGATACACTTCGTGGTCATTTCTGCCGCTTGCCGAACACAGAGACGCCCCCGGCGTGCAGGCCGTTGCAAGGGTGGGGCGGTATAGGGCTCTCGCCGAGGTCGGTCAGTGGAAACTGGAAGGCCATTTCATTGGAATCGACAGGGTTGACTTTCCCGAAGTCGTCTTCTGGCGAAGTGACTTTGCGCACAGCAGCTTGGGTTCGCTCATGAACTCCTTGGCACTGGCGCCAAACGGTGTGCTGGTCCCCAACAGCTTCCTGCAAAGGATGGTCCTAAAAGAGGGCGACGACCTGCGTGTTGTCGTGTCGATTCCCGAGCAGCGGAAGGAACTGACGTGGTTGGAAGCGCCAATCGAATTTCTGATCGTCGGTAGCTTCGACAGGTTTCCATCCTGGGAACCTGAGCACGGACCTGCTATCGTGGGCAACCTGGATTACGTTTTTGAGAGCGCCGGAGGACAGTTTCCTTTCGACGTCTGGCTGAGGACCGAACCTGATCCGGATTACTCACTGATTGAAAAGGAGCTGCGTGACAAAGGGTTTCGCATACTGGGTTGGGAAGCGCCGGGTCCTTGGGTTTTGCAGGCCCTGCGCCGGCCTGAGTTTCAAGGCGTCGTAGGGCTGCTTTCAATCGGATTCATTGCCTGCACGCTATTGACCATTCTGGGATTTGTCCTTTTCACCGTGTCATCATTCCGCGAACGGGCAATCGAAACAGGCGTTTTGCGCGCCCTCGGGTTTACGCCCCAAGAGGTCATATCGCTCATGGGTTGGGAGCTCATCGTCCTACTCCTTTTCGGGCTGACAGTTGGTACGGGGATAGGAATCTGGACCAGCGGCGCCTTTATTCCATTTCTGCAGAGCGGCATCGGCCCCATGCCAACGCTGTTGCCGTTGGCGCCTCAGATCGCCTGGCCGCGCGTCTACCAGGTCTATCTCATACTTGGAATCCTATACTTTTTCTCCACAGCTCTTCTTACAGTCTCTCTGATGCGTTCGCAAGTTACACATGCCATCAAAATGGGTGAGACTATCTGATAGGCGTGCGATAATCCGAAGAGCCGCCTTCGCACACGTATTCCTGAGGCTTGACTCGTCCTATAGGTTCAACAGGGTGGCAACTCAAACACAATCGGACCCATTCAACCCACGCTATCATGGAAGAAATCGTAATTCAGACTCCTGCCCGCCTACACTTCGGCCTTCTGGACCTGCACGGTGGCCTGGGCCGCATTGACGGCGGGATCGGTCTCGCTCTCGATAAACCCAGGACAGTGATTTCCGCCAAGCGCAGCCAGACCTGCGAAGCCGCTAGCCCGATGGAACCAGGCTTCGAAGGGCGTCTGGAGTCAGCCGTCCACGCCGTCTGTGCACATTACCGGCTTCCCGGCGCGCGAATCGCAGTCAGTGAAAGGGCCCGGCCCCATTCAGGCTTGGGCAGCGCTTCCCAGTCGCTCGTGGGCGCAGGGATGGCCATCTGCGCGCTCTACGGCCTGTGTCCGAGCCCAGTTGAGATCGCAGGGTTGGTCGGACGGGGAGGAACCTCCGGAATCGGCATCGCCGCCATCCAGCACGGCGGATTCATTCTGGACGGAGGGCACAGGTTCGGGCGAGGGGAAGGCAGCAAGTCCGGTTACTCGCCCTCTTCAGCCTCTGTTGGTGTGCCGCCACCACCTCTGCTGGCCCGATACGAGTTTCCTTCCTGGGACGTACTGATCGTCATTCCTCAGGGCGAGGGCGCAAGCGGGGACCGCGAACGGGATCTGTTCGAGGAGGCCTGCCCGGTTCCGGCGAGAGACGTGGAGAAGATGTGCCGTATTCTGCTGACACAGATGCTGCCTGCAGTCCTGGAGTCCGACCTGGAGACCTTTGGGCTGGCGATGGAGGCATACCAGGGACTCGGGTTTAAGGTATTTGAAGCCGAAACCCAGGGTCCTCTGGTTGCGGAGTGCGTTGACTTCCTGCGGTCCAACGGCGGGAAAGGGGTGGGAATGAGCAGTTGGGGCCCGACTCTCTTCGCTTTTGGCGAAGATCTATCGGCGCTGCGAGACAGGGCCAAGGAATGGTTGTCGTCCAGAGGTGGCGGGGAAGCCATTTTGACCAAGGCAAACAACCATGGTTTCAGGAGGGTGTAAGAAACAGTGTACTGTATCCGCGACGCCTGCCCCGAATGAGTAGTGCTGGATTTCACCGATTGCGGATCGGTTCCGCTCAAGAGGAAAGAAGTGAAAGCGGAGTTGGAACGATGACTGTCCTTAAACTTTGTGGAACCACAAGTGCAGAGGATGCGAGGATGGGCCGACAGGCAGACTTCTGCGGCATTCTGATAGGCGTTGAGTGGTCGGAAAGAAGCCTGTCGCTGAAAGAAGCCAAGGCAGTGGCGCAAGCATCGGGCGTGAAGAATGTGATTTTGCTTTGCAATCCGAGCATGGAGTTTGCAAACGAAGTCACCAGAACTCTCCGCCCTCACGCGCTGCAACTCCTTTGCCACGAGACGCCTGCGCTGGTTAAGGAGTTGAAGAGTTCCTTGTCCTGCGAGATCTGGAAAACGGTCCACTTTAAGGGTCTGGACGGGCAGGCAACACCCGAGGAGTATGCCGAAGCAGGCGCAGACGCTCTGCTTGTCGATTCAGTTGACTCCAGTGAGGGTTTCGAAAGGTTAGGAGGGACGGGCAAAGTCGGTGACTGGGAGGCGGTGGCTGATCTAAAGGAAGTGATCGACATCCCCATCTTTCTGGCCGGCGGGATAAACCCGGACAACGTCGCTGACGCCGTCAGCACAGTACGGCCTCACGGGATTGACCTATGCAGCGGCGTGGAGGCTCGGCGGGGTCGCCGGGATCCCGAGAAGGTAAGAGCGCTGATGCTCAGATTCAAGAAGGCTGCCGGGGAGTTTAATGATCTGCCTGCTTCCAGATCAGGGTAAGCGAAGTAGGATGAAAAGCAGCAGTTCAGCTCTGCCGTTGCAGTTCGAAACCTTCACCCGCGGTCCGACGCGAGAGGGCAGGACGACCTGCCAAATCAAGGAAAGTAGGGCTGGGAACGTTTTGCACCTGAGCCAGTAGCTGCTCCGCAATTGTTCGAATCCCGCGCCGGCTCGTAATCAATGCCTGGTGCCGCAGTGTCCACACCGACATGTTGCTGGCTACGGGCATGCGTGAGTTGACGGGCGGCAGAATCATGAGGTCGAAAGGGCTCCAAAGTGAGACGAACGGGATGCTTGTGAGGCTATCGGCGTCGGAATTCAAATCAAGAAGGAAATCACTGTTGGGGCGCAACTGTAAGGCGGCAGGAAGGCTGCTTAAGTAAGCCATCAAAGTGCCGTGATGGGGAGCGGCGACAGTCAGCAGGCGGTTGGTCCGGGCCAGTCCTCCCATGCGCTGAATGTAGTAGCGTGCTACGATGCCGCCGAGGCTGAAACCGACGAAGTCGAGCTTCTGGTAGGAAAGGAAACTCCGGTCTATAAATTCAGCCAGTTGCTGAGCGAGAGTCTCCATTGGTACGCTGCAATCGCTGGGGGCTAGCGTGACCGCGTGGGGCTCCAGCCCCAGTTCGGACAGGTACGAGGCAAGGGGGTTAAATACCGATGCTTCGTCCTTGTAGCCATGCACAAGGACGGTTCGGCTTCGCTTTGTCTGCTCCATGGGAGAAACAGGGGGCAACGGCACCGTCCCTTCGATGCTCTGACCTGCGGGGGGCAACTCCCAGACAGACTGGGCGGCCTCCTGGTACTGTTGCCATAGGCGGTTACGAATCGTCGACATGTCTTCTCCTACTCCTATGGAACTTATCTTTACGGCCTGAACTTCTACTCTAACATAGTCATACAAGATGCTGAAACAGCGTTTCCACCGGCAAGATCGAGGGAGAAAGTCTTTAGCTTTTCCACCCTATGGGTTAAAATACGAGTCGGGCAATCAACTTGTAAATGCGGCCCATTATTCTGAGTGATGGCCTTAGGTGCATTCTCAAGTTGGCCGGCGCTTCGGCGTCATCATGCCGCACAGAGGCCATACCATTGGGAGGAAGACATGAGAACGGAACTGGCAGCCGGCTCCCCCGCACCGACTTTTGAGGCAAAGACCGACAGTGGCGACACCGTAAGTTTGACCGACTACCGCGGACAGAAGGTAGTGCTCTACTTTTACCCTAAGGACGATACACCAGGATGCACCACACAGTCCTGCGGGTTCCGGGACTTGCATATAGATTTTGAGGAGAAAAATGCGGTCGTCTTCGGCATCAGCCCCGACGGCCAAGAGAGCCACGAAAAGTTCCGTTCCAAGTTCGACCTGCCATTCACCTTGCTCGTGGATGAAGACCACACAATTGCTGAGGCATACGGCGTTTGGGGCGAACGGACGATGTACGGTCGCACTTTCATGGGAATCCACCGTAGTCACTTTGTAATCGACGAAGATGGAAACTTGATTGAGGTTTCCTACAACGTGGCTCCTGCTGACAGCCCCACTGGCGCACTGGCAGCCATCTCGTGACTGGGTAGGGGAAGCACGCTCTGCGGGGGAATTTGCTGTCGCGAGTCCGGGTAGTGCGCCGGCATTCGAGCGCTCTTCCCCTTCCTTGGCGACGCCTGCGACCGAACGCTATGGAATCCCTCCGCTGACATAAGCCCTCCATAGTCCAAACGCGAAATACACAGCGACAACAATCACCAGCAGTGTCAGGATCGTATTCCACTGGCCGCGAATTCGTTTGAATTCTGACCAGACCGTTTTGGGCTTTATCAGGACGATTAGGACGAGAAGAAGCACAACTAGCAGGAGTCGTCGGATGGTCACAGGAGCTCGGTTTCGCTAGTATCCGATTATGGATAGTAGATGGGTCTTAGAACAACTGACTTCCCCTCCGACGCGTGCCGCCATCTGGCTGGTGTTGAGTTTCATATTGGCCGGCGCTGCAACCCTTGTTACCCGTTTGGTTTCCCCGGATCTGGAACGTCTGGTTCGAATTGTGCGCTGGGTCCAGGTTCCTTACTTTGGGCTGATTCTCGGGGGACTGTCTCCCCGCCTGATGGGGCTTACACTCTTGGGGTGGGATTCGCGATATACTTTCGGGTTGGTCGTACTCGCCTGCCTGCTCGTCCTCCTGGTTTTGATTCGCATTCGGCTGCATACTGAACCAGAACAGTTTGACGGAATCTCACTTACAGGCGAGTCCTTGAGCCCATCGCTCATCGAGAGTTGCGCCCAGGAGTTTCACTGGTGCTTTCTGCGAGGGGCAGTTTGGGAACTTCTGTACATAAGCCTTTCTACATCGCTGTCTCCCCAATACTGGGCTGTATGGGTCGCCGCCGCGATCTCACTGCCCGGCATATATATACAGCCTGCACCTCTATCGGAACGGCTACTGACGGCACTCGTTCTGGCGGCAACCTCCAGCCTGTTCCTCGTCACACAAAGCTTTTGGCTCTGTTGCTTTCTTCATATGGGCATTCGGGTGATTCTTCTTTGGAACCAGCCTGCTCAAGAAGAGGCCATTTGACCTGGCCCCATGGAAAGTCTTGACTAAGAGCAGCTCTCAGAGGAACAGCCCCACAACCAGCATCAACGCAAAGAGCGCCACCGAGACGATCAAGAGTTGCTTCAGGTCGGAGAAGACCCGACTGTACTCCTTGCTCCAGTCAGCTTGGCCTTTGCTCCCCTCAACTGCAGGCGGCCGCCCAGAAGGCTCCGGCGCCTTAGGCTGGTTCTGAGCGGGAGTCACTGGAGTTGGCACATCCTCCTGCTCCCTACTGGCGCGCAGCTCGCTGAAGCTGCGCGGATTGGCCTTGCTTGGGCTGTAGCGGCGTTTACGGCTGCGTCGTGCCATATTCTTTTCCTTCTTGCTATCGGTTCAGTTAAGACTGCATCCAGGTCGCCATTATACCGAAACTGGATTCCATTGCCCAACTTCAGAGGTCGAATAGAGGGCCTCGTGGCCGCCTGCGACCTTTAAAGCACGGTGCCGCTGGGTGCAAAGCCGCTCGAAGACGTAGATTTACCTATACCGAAAAGTAGCTGATTTCTGGGGTCCTCGGGCGGGCGGCCAGTGCCCCGACGTAGCCTGCAGGCAGAGTCAAAGCCTGAACACTAATGCCCCGTCCGAAATGGCCACAGTTGGCCGCAAAAGTTGGCGGCATGTTATCGGCCATGTCATCCATCTCAGACAGCCCCGTCAACATCTGTAGACCTACTCCATCTGCCTTGGCAATTGCTTCGCGACGGGTCCAGGCTCTGACGAACGGAAGGCTGAATGTTGGGCAAGCCGTTCCGATGCAGTGTTTTGCTTCTTTTGGGGGTGATCCGAACGGGCGGGTGCCTCCAATATCCTTTTCAGTCAGAAAAAGTTCAATATCGATGCCTAGTGGGTCCTTCAAGCCGAAGGCAAGGACCGCCAGTTCTCCCGAGTCGGAGAGACTGAACTGCAGGTCGGAGCAAAACTCAGGTGCAAGGAAAGGCTTGCCGTAAGCGTTGTACACAAATTTGACTTCGTCGGGAGGGTGGTTGAGGTATTTCCCAAGTATCCGACGAAGCAATCCGCGGCGGACGATGAAGCGTCGGGCTGCGTGCGGTGAGGAGTAACGCTTGACCCTTCTCCACTCTTCGGCAGACAGCACGGCTTCCTGCAGGGCAATGGCCTCTCGGTCCACATCCAAGCTGAGAGTCCAAACGTGCAGGTCTGCCTCATTCATCTGAGGCAAGCACTTGTCTGGACCGCTCAAGACTATTTGCCAGACGCCATCTAAGGCACGGCGCGGCGACCTTTCCATAGTGGTCCTCCATAACGCCAGTGCCACCACACCGCCTGGACCGCAATGCCTGTCATCAGCAACACCGACACGGGAAGCAGAAGCGCGTCCCCTGGTCGCTGGCCGGTCCGCCAGGCCGTAACGGCTCGGACGCAGAAGCCTGCGCCGACGAGAAACAACGCCCAGTACGGATGCCAAGGAACCCGCCCGCCCGTGAACCCCAGGCCGAGAAGACCCCAGGGGACAAGGAAGACTAACCAGTGAAAGACAGTTCCGGCAAACAAGCCGGCAATGCCGCCGAACCCGGCGACGATATTTTTCGCATAGCCTTCGCGCACCGTCTTCCAGTCTCTGTACATGCGACAGGTGATGAGTCCGTCCGCTTCGACCATACGCAGATTCAGGTCGGCTCCTTTGACACGGCGGGCCAGTCCGATGTCATCGAGGACATTCGCTTTCACCGAGGCATGTCCATTTATTCCCTCATAGACGGCACGTGTGAAGGCGATGCACTGGCCATTTGCAGCCGCCAGCAGAGGGTGGGTGGGTCGGTGTACAGCAGCGGCCGGCAGGTAAGCGTGAATGGCGAGCGCCATCAGTGGAACGCAAAGACGTTCGGGCCAGGATACAGTCTTCTGAGTCGGCATGACAGCGAGCATGCCGGCGTCAGTCCTGCCCATTTCGCATAGCAATGCGTCTAGGGCGCGCCGATGCCAGAATACGTCGGCATCTGCAAAAACGAGAATCTCTCCGTCCGCCTGTTCGGCAAGTTGTTGACAGGCCCAGTTCTTGGCCAGCCAGCCGCGAGGAACCGGGCTGCCACAGATAACACGCAGTCGTTCGTCGTCGCCGGAGGCTTCGACCGCAACCTCTTCTGTTCCATCCTCAGAGCCATCGTCCAGGATGAGTAACTCCATCCGGATATAGGACTGGCGCAACAAACTGCGTACAGACTCTCCAATGACGGCAGCTTCATTGCGCGCCGGAATCATTACTGACACTCTAGCGCTCTTACCGGAAACTTCGCCTTCCTTGAGATTGGGAAAACTGTGGAGATTAGTCAGCAAGATCAGCAACATGCCAATGAGCGCAACGGATGCAATGGTCAAGAGCAGCGCTGTCATTGCAGAAATGGAATCCGAAACTCAGGCCGCTGAGCCAGGTCGAGACGGTGTTTCCAGCCGACTATCAGACTGTTGCCAAGCCACACGCATAGGAGAGGGCCGCTAGAGCCGGTTACCGTTATGAAGATCAGCAGTCCGATGAGCGTGCACACGACCGCCCAGCCATTTATCGAGATCAGAAAGTAAGCGAACACAAGTAGTGCGCCCAGTACGAACAGTGTGCTCCACCCAGTCAGGCCGGCCCAGATTCCAAACGTGACGGCTACCGCTTTCCCTCCCTGAAAGTGGAGAAAGATTGAGAAAGCATGTCCTGCAACAGCAGCAAGGGCCACTGAAGCAAGCGCCCAACTTTGCAGGCCTTCGATCTCCTGCGCCGCGAGAACCGGAATCAAGCCTTTCAACCCGTCGAGGAAGATGACGGCAAGGCCTAGCGGCCTGTTTCCGGCCCGAATAACATTCGTGCCTCCGGGATTTCCATCTCCGAACTTTCGAATCTCCGTTCCCAGGAAAAGACGCCCCAGCCAGACGGAAAAAGGTAAGCTTCCACAGACGTACGCGGCCATTGCCCAGATTACAACATTCATTGGCGTGCGGAAAGGACTTGTCGCCAGGCCAAAACTACAAATAACCCCATACCGACGAAGCCTGCAGCTGCGGCGCCGGGCTGATCAAAGAACAGACCCAGTCCAAGGGAATTGAGTAACCACACTGTCGTGTAGACGAGGAGAAGAGCCTCTCTCGGAACTGAATCGGAGTCTAAAGTGCGGGAAAGACATAGCAATGCAATGAATGCAATCAGTGCCCAGCCGAAGAAATTGATGGCAGGAACGCCGAAGTAAAAGCCCGGCGTTTCCCATTTCCAGACTCCCCAGGCAACCATCTGCGGATCAAGAAACAGGTCCCAAGCCGTGAACGCCAGACCGGAAACGAAAGAATAGGCAGCCAAATGCTTCCAATTGGAGGCGCGGTCTGTTGAAAAACACCTAGGGCAAACTGCCGTGCCTGCTGCCCAGGCCGGCGGCAACATCATGAGCCATGCGGCGGGAACCTGTATCGGTACGCCCCCAACCAGGGGACGGAGAGCGTCTGTATATGTGTAGCGGCCGAAAGGCACCCCTGTCCTGTGACCAATGAACTCGGCCAACCATGCAATCGCGAGGATCCACAGTAAAGAGTTCAGGGTTGCTTGTGCCCTAAGAGCAGTTAAGAGAAGACTGAGGACCAGGCTAACCTGTACTACGATGGCGAGCGACAATGCAGCAAGGAAGGTAGGTCGGTCGGCCAACCGGTGAACATGGGGGATCAGAATCATCAGGAGCAACCAGAGGCCAAACAGTATGCGGCTGCCAAGACCAAACTGACTCCGTAACTCTGACAGCACTCGGACGCTCCTGCCGTGACAAGCTGCAAAAACATTGCGCCTGAGAGCTGGGAGACGGAAAATCACTGACAACGTTCTTCCGTCCCGAGCAGGGCAGCCAGAAGCCGCATAAGCCACGAACAACGGGGTGTGGCGGTTTCCGGGTCAGAGGTATCTGACTGTAAAGCTGGCGGCCGTTGGTCGGCATTCTCGGCCGGACCGGCATGACTGTCGAATTCATCTGCTGGTGGGACTAAGACCGGCGTCCAGTACTCCTTTATCTTGCGCGCGAAAGCTGTGTCTCCCCCAAGCACTTCACGCTGGCCGACGACGAGTGTGTATCGGCCAACGGCGCCCCGGCTGTGCCAGACTACCACGACGGCCTCGCCATCGGCAGGAAACGTAATCTGACGGCGTTGTCTTCGCCAGTAGGCCGTGCGGCTGAACGGCTCAAAGAAGATGGTAGCTTCAGCGGGTTCCAGCAGGTATGCACCCTCATCACCCGAAAGGAGTGCCAGGGCATCGGCTGGCAGTTCGGAAACTCCACCTCTTTCCAGGCCAGTTGCGATCACGCCAATGGTAGGCGCAAACTCTTCTTGTCCACTGATCTGGGGAATTGTCATTCCGATTTCAACTGTCTGTCCGGCCGACACGGTGAAGGCAAAGAAGTCGACGTCCCCGGGCTTCTCCAGGGTTGAGAACAGAGCCGTCGAAATATCAGGGTCGCTAACCATCATTGGTGTGCTGGATGTTGTGTCCGTCTCCTCAAAGAACGGCTGGTGGGCGAGAGCGGCATCAGACACGATAAGCGCCGAAAGCAGGGACAGAAACAAGACACTGGCGCGGCACACAGTTACCACTCTCATTGGGGACTCCTCGATCCGCCCAAAAGCCACAGGGCCCTCTCGTGACTTTGCCTCGCTATTACCAACGTAACACCAAAAACGACCATCGATGACGTCAAAAAAAAGAAAATGAACTCCTCCAGGGGCAGGATTCCTCCCAGTGTAACCCCCAAAGATTGCTTCGGATCGATAGTCCAGGTCCCAGAGCGAATCGCATGGGCATCCGCGCCTGACAAATATAGGGTTCCCGGCAATAGCGTCCAAAGCACAGGGCGCCGGTGATGCCACAGAATGTCTGCGCCGAAAGTCATCTGAACCAAGAGCGGAATCAATCCCCAGGTCAATTCCAGTCCCAGGTAAGTACCGGGATGATGATCAAGTAACAGCAATAGAAGACCGACCAGCCAGCCAGCCAAAGTCAATCCCGCGGACAACAGTCGAAGTTTGGGCCGAGAGCGAAAGGAGGGCGTTGAATCTGACAAGACGCGAGCAGCCGCTATAAGTGCCAAGCCCAGGAGCACGGTCTGTCCGACAAAAAAGATGTACTCTTCGAAGGGCACATAGCCAAAGGTGATACCGAGAACGAGGTCCGGGTCGTACCACCATACTCTTGTGGCTACCAGATAGTTGTCCCAGGGAGTTGTATAGAAGAGTGCTAGTAGGACATGGCCGCCAACCACAGACAGTGCAGGCCAGGCCCGCATCGAAAAGGGGAGCTCATACCCAAGTCTGCTTAGCGCAGCGTTAAAGAGTACGAAAAAAAGAGCGGGAATGCCGATGAAAACTGCCAGGAATTCTAGGTAAGCCATCCTTGCCTGGCAGCCCTTAAGTAACGCAAACTGGGGCCTAGCCTTCCACAATTGGACCGGACCGAGTCCAGAGGAATGCCTACGTGGTCTAGGTCTGTTCGTAGCACTGGCGCACGTCTCTTCGCAGAGTTTCCAACATACCGACAATGGGGTCGCCCTCACTGCCAAGGACAGATTGGACAACGGACATACCCAGGTTCAGGTACTCTTCCAGCATTCCGAATGGCAGGCCTCGGGACTCAAGGAAAGTGTAAACCCACTCTGCTTCGAGAGAGATCAGGCCAAGGTCACCAAAACGCAGCGCCGACATCATGGAGCTGGTTAGGCTGAAAGAAGGCCTTCCCAAAATTGCCCAATCCGGAGGAATCCCATTTTTCCCGCTCAAGACTTGAGCCGAGATCATATGCAAACTGGCCCGATATCGGCCGATCAGGTCTTGGTAACCGTTGCTGGGCGGATAGAGCCCGTTCAGGTGACCCGGGTTCACGAGAAGACCTTCGGCTCTGATCCCCGCTTGAAGTAAATCGTGGCCGAGGAAATCCCCAGGCACGCCTTTCCGGATAGTCTCAGAGAGATTGAAAATACGCCCTCCGAATGCGACAGGTACCCTCTGCCCGACAATCAGTTCAGACATGTCCAAGAGACTGCCGACAGTTCGAAGTTGCTGGGAAACGAGTACGACGAGGTCGGGCTGAACTCTATGCAGCGTTTCTTCCATATCGCCAAGAGAGAGGTTCTCGCCCAGGAAGACAGTCCCAAAACCCCGCCTCTTCAAAATGAGCTGCAATAGCGCCAAGCCGAAAGTGTGAAGCTCTCCTGGTGGGCAGGCCATCAACACCAGGCCGGGTCTGTTCGGCGGTGGAGAAGCGCCCAGCAGCACTTTGACCCGCTGCATGGCCTGGGCTGCGGCAAAGGAGACCTGCTGAGCGGTCAGTTTACCGGCGTGCCAGTCTCCTCCCAGTTTTCGCAGTCCCTCGCAGAGCACATGAAGGCAAACTGTTTCGACAGGGAACAGGGCGAAAGCTTGGGAGAGAATTCTCTGCGCCTCAGACTCATCAAAGGCAACGCAGGCAGCCGTCCAATAGGTGCAAGCAGTACTGATCTGGTCATCAATGTCTTCGGCTTCGCCTACCTTGAACTGCGAGATTTCTGACAGGCGGCTTCCATAGAATGGCAGGTCGGTGGCTATTCCCTGCTCGTGGAGTGGGTCTCGCCCCTCGCTCTCCAACGTCTGCCAGCGCTCGGCTGCGCGGCTTATGCTGAGACCTTCCAAGCGACGCCGATTCAACCAGTGTAGGGTGTCTACATCTCTTCGCGAGTAAATGCGGTGACCGCCCGGACTCCTGGCCGGTCGGGGAATCCCATACCGGCGCTCCCATGCCCGCAACGTTTCCGCCTTGATGCCCGTTTCTCGTACTACGGCCTTCAGATTGAATGTGGGCGTTTCAGTACTCATTTGTACAAGTACTCCTTCGTACGTGTACGCCGCGTCCCTTGCCAACGCGGAGTCTGACGAGAAAACTATGATATACTACGCACTTTTTTCCCAACTTACAAACTAGCAAGTGACTTGAATACTGATCGCCATGGGACATGCTGGTAGGGGAGAAGGCAACTGGGGCAGCCTTTAGGCAGAAAGCCGCGGTAAAGGTCCCCCAGTTCGAATGTCTGGGACTTCCTAAACGACCGAAAAGACCGAGGCAACAAAACAAAGAGGTTCAACTCAATGATAGCCTACTTTGCCAACTTCTGTCTATGGGCGTATTTCCCAGGTTCCGTTGGGTGGTGGCAGTCTGATTCGGGACCTCCTGGGCTTTCGGGAAGGCTGACCATGTCACAGATGTCTCGTCGAAGCAACCTTGTACGTCTGCTCATTGACTCGGAGAACAGACAGAGAAAAAATGTCTCGCCTCAAAGCCGTGTCTTCTACAAAGCGCATTGCCAGGTATTCGAATCACTCGGTAGTCTGGGGAAAGGTCATCACTCGGCAGTTTGCAACCACCTACTCACCCAAAAGAGGCTCTCCTTTGCCTTTGCACGGATTTGACCGCCAAATCACTATTCGCTAGCTGCAACCCCCAGTTCGGGAAACCTGACTGACTCTAATTCATGAGACTAGCCTACCCCGCTGGGAAGTGGCTCACAGAACGGGTGAGACGATTCTGTCTCTACGCTCAGAGTCTGGCCGTTTCTGAATTCTCAGCAAGTAAAGTTGTGAAGTACAAGAGGTCGAAACTGTTAGCTGTACAAAATATGAACAACATATGCTCTAACCTTGGCAGGAGTTGCGCAAAAAAATGTTGTGGTCTATGCTGTGCAGTGCGCGATGCTAAGCTGTATCAGTGAAAGGGCGCGCGAATTTGCAGATAGAGCCTTTTTCCTTTCGTCTATAGGAGGTCCATTTTGCGTTCCCTGACGGCGCAACTCCTCTTTCAGCAACTAAACACTGAATCGAGCAGGCTGCGATTTGCGCCGAGAAATGGCATTCTATTCTACTGACCGACCCGTTTTCGAAAAAATTTGGCATAGTTAGACGATACTTTCGAATGTATTGCAGTGCAGTTCTGGCAGGGAATCTCCCGGTTTCGGGAGACTCCTTGACGCAACGCACCGAATGAAGTATTTTGGAACTGCAGAAGCCGTGATTTACGGAAGAGTCGTTGAAGGGGAGAATAGATGAGCAAAGGCGCTCTGATGACTCTGAAGATTCGCGATTGGGAGCGTCCACTGCTTTCACTTGCGTACGAAGCTGGGCAGGTCTATGGTCCGCAACCACGCCCCAAGGTCGAGGACAGGAAGACGCTGGATCTGGCCTATGACTTTTGCGAGGCGGTCACCGCCGTAAACAGCCGCTCCTTCTTTACGGCCTCTCGACTTCTCCCGCGGGACAAGAGGCGGTCAGTACGTGCCCTCTATGCCTTTTGCCGCAAGAGTGATGACATAGTTGACAGACCACCCATTGGGAGGCGCGATCCGGACGCAGTGCGCGACGCCCTCGCTACTTGGAAGGCGCGTTCCCTCTCGCAGTCTGCTGACACTGAAGATCCTGTTGCCTTGGCGTGGTCGGACGCCCGCCGGCAGTACGGCATCCCGCCCCGCTATGCCGAGCAACTCATCCAGGGCGTTGCTCGCGACATCACAGAAAAACGCTACAAAACGTTCGCGGACTTGACCAGCTACTGCTACGGTGTGGCGGCAACGGTAGGGCTGATGAGCATGCACATAATCGGCTTTTCCGGCGTTGAAGCGATTCCATATGCCTTGAAACTAGGCGTGGCGTTGCAGCTGACAAATATCTTGAGAGACGTTGGCGAGGACTGGGAGGACGGGCGCCTCTATCTTCCTCTCGAGGACCTGGGTCGATTCGATCTCGATGAGGTGGACATTTCGGCTGGGAAGGTTGATGACCGCTGGCGTGCCTTCATGCGTTTTCAGATTGGACGAACGCGTCAACTCTACGAAGAGGCGTGGCCGGGCATAGGGCTTCTGCACGCGGACGGCCGCTTCGCCATTGGTGCAGCTGCCGAACTCTACCGAGCCATTCTCGCTGACATTGAGGCACACGACTATGATGTCTTTTCCCGCCGTGCCCACATAAATGTCTGGGGCAAACTGAGGCGGCTCCCTAACATATGGTGGCGCAGCAAATCGCTTCAAGGACCGGAAGCCTACTGAAGCAAATCCTGAGAGTAGGAGAGTCAGCCATTTTCCGTTGGTTCCTGACCTCTGCTGGAGCCGATGCAGCGCTCTGCTAAACACAGTGTTGCCTATAGGCCATTTCACGAGAGTTTCCCTAGAATCGGGAGATCGGAAGGCCGCTTCAGGGCCTAGGTGGACTCTCCCGCAGGACTGAAGACCCACTGTAATCTCCCCCCTCGGCGACGATGATTGCCAGGTCATCGCTGGAGATGAATAGCCGATTACGGGCCGCCATGGCTACAGCTTTTCGGCCAAACAGCAGGCGTCACTGCATGAGTTGGCGATATCTCGCTTCAGCATTTCTTTACTCTTCCTCGCTCTCTCGTCCCACTGCTCCTCTCATCTTCTCACCAGATCCTCCAATCATGCGCGGCACCGAGGTCGCCAAGTCGAGAACATCCTTCCAAACGCACAGAATAAGAACTGTTCAGTTAGAATGCATTCAAGAGTCACTGCGGCTAACTGATTCAGATTGTCTATCGGGATGCGATTCGCAGGCTACCGAAATTGACAAGACTTGCTGAAATCGCTACAATTTCCCCGCTTTCAGCCTGAGTACGCGGCTGAAGCCGTCTGGTCGGCGTGTCGTGCTCGGTTTCATCTGGCAGCAAGGCGAAACCTCCCCCCATTCGTTTCTGACTCGGGCCGGACCTGCCTCACTCGCGAATCACTCTCACTGTATTGCCCCTGGCCTTATGCCAGTAGGCAAGAGCATTTCTATGACTCTTAGTCAGCAGGCGCTGGCGCGTGCGGCGACGAATGAGAATAGTGGCGCGAACGACACGATCCTCGAAATTCGAGGCTTGAAGACCTACTTCTTTCTCGAGCGGGGTGTGGTGAAGGCGGTTGATGGCGTAGATGTCGCAGTCGGGCGCCGAAAGACCCTGGGCGTTGTCGGAGAGAGCGGTTGCGGGAAGAGCGTTACCTTTCGTTCGGTAATGCGGCTCATTCAGTCCCCCCCGGGAAAGATCGTAGAAGGGGAGATTCTTCTTCACCGCAAAGACGGAGCAACGGTCGATATTGTCAAACTGGATCCTCGCAGCCGCCAGCTGCGCGACATCCGCGGCGCCGAAATCGCCATGATCTTTCAGGAGCCAATGACATCCCTGAATCCGCTTCATCCTGTCGGACGGCAGATTTCAGAGTCGGTACTGTTGCACCAGAACATGTCGCGGCCGGCAGCGATGGAACGTGCCGAAGAGATGTTGAATAGGGTACACATCGCTGATCCCGACCGGCGCGTCAGCGAATACCCGCATCAGCTTAGCGGCGGCATGCGGCAGCGCGTCATGATCGCACTGGCACTGAGCTGCAATCCATCAATCTTGATTGCTGATGAACCGACCACCGCGCTGGACGTGACAGTACAAGCGCAGATCCTGGATCTGATGCGGGAACTGCAGGATGACTTCGATTCTGCGATCGTGCTGATCACCCATAACCTGGGCGTCGTATCGCAAATGGCGGACCATGTGGCGGTAATGTACATGGGGCGTGTTGTAGAGTACGCACCTGTATACGACATTTTTCATAGGCCGAAGCATCCTTATACGATAGGATTGCTCAACTCGGTGCCGGTACTGGGGCGGAAAGAGAACAATCGCCTGGTGCCAATTACGGGAATGGTGCCAAGCCCAATGGATGACATACGAGGATGTGCATTCGCCGAACGCTGTCCTGAAGCGATGCAGATCTGCTGGGAGCAGTCTCCCGAGTTCAAGGAACACGAGCCGGGCCATTCTGCGGCCTGCTGGTTGCATGACTGACACCGTGTCACGAATGAGAATCTCTCACTCGCCGATTCGCTATTTCCGGAAAACGACCGGGCCGATCTGCTCTCTAGTGATCGAAAGATCATTCTTACTATTGCAGTGCGCCTTTTTGGGGTACACGGCAAGAAAACCTTCCATAACCATCCTTTGAGGAGGAACGTGAATGTCACTGAAAAGAAGGAAGTCGATTTCAATGGTGCTGTCTCTACTGATCGTGTTCTCCATGATCATCACTGCCTGTGGCGGCGGCGATGAGCCGGAACCGGCGGCTGCGGACACGTCCCAGGAAGAGGCAGCTCCTGCTGCCGACGAGGCGAAAGCTGAAGACAGTGAAGCAAAAGAAGAGATGATGGAGGTCGATCTCTCTCCCAGCGAGTATCCGGAGCCCCAGCTGATCGTGGGCAGCCGACCGGTCCAAAAGCTGCCGCTTGACCAAATTGTCACTTACAAGGCGCTGGATTCTTACAATGAACCGGACTGGATCAACGAGCTTGTCGCCGCGGGTGAGTTACCGCCGGTGGAAGAGCGTCTTCCAGTTGAACCGCGTGTCGTGCTCGCGACCGGCATGGCCGAAGGAATCGGCGTCTATGGCGGTGTCTGGCGCGACTTCTCGGCCTGCCCGACCGAAGGCTTCAACCGCGGTGCCGGGCAGAGTGCAGGCTGGTTTGGGATTGAGGCGGCTGCTTTCGCTTCCCTGCTCAAATCAGGCCCGATCTTCCGACGCTCCGATTCGCTGGAGCCGCTTCCATTCGTGGCCAAGAGCTGGGAATGGAGCGAAGACGGCCACGAGCTGACCATGAATCTGCTCGAAGGAGCAAGGTGGTCGGACGGCCATCCGCTAACTACTGAGGATATCCTGTTTACGTGGGAAGATATGATAATCGACTCCAATGTGCAGTCACCGAAGGGCGCGTCAGCGTGGACGTTTAACGGCGAATTGACGCAGCTTGAAGTGATCGACGACTACACATTCAAGTTCGTCTTCCCGGTACCCTTCCCAGTCCAGTCCCTATTCCAGATGGACGAGAGCGACTTTCACATTTCACCTGCCCATTACCTGAAGCCACTCCATCCGAAGTACAACAGTGATATGGACTATGTTGACTTCGAGGCTTCGATGCCGCCTAACCAGATTCCCGTCGTCCTGGGCCCGTTCGTCCCGGTAGAGTACATTACCGACGAACTGATGATTCTGCGTAGAAACCCCTACTTCTGGGGCGTGGACGAAGCGGGGAACCAGTTGCCCTATCTGGACGAGGTCGTATTCGAAAAAGGGCCATCGGGCGTAGGCCGCACTCTGAGTACGTTGGCTGGAACTGCGGATCACTCCAATCTGGAAAATCCCAGTACCTTTATCGAAACCCTGAAGCGGGCCGAAGAGGATGATGCCCACTTCTACGTCGAATGGGGCCCGGAGACGCTTGGCTTCAGCATCAAACTGAACCTTTCCGCTTCTCTGGGTGTGAAGGATGACCGGGACGCTGCCCTACGCGAACTGTTCCGTGACGTGCGGTTCCGCAAGGCCGTCAGCTTTGCCATGGACCGAGAGGGAATCTCGCAGTCCATCCTGCGCGGACCGTTCCTGCGCGGTTGGGCCGGTGGGCTGTTCCCCGGGTCTTCCTATTTCGACCGCAGTACGGTGGCCTATTTCAACAACAGGCCGGAAGCTTCTGCTGCACTGCTTGCCGACTTGGGATTCGAGGACACGGATGGTGACGGCATTCTGAACTGGCCGACCGATCGGCTGGCCAGCGGCGAAAACCTCGTCGTGGCGCTCATTACTAGCGAAGATGCCGAAGAGACGCAGACCGTTGGTGACGCTGCAGTGACTCTGCTTGGCGACCTTGGCGTACAGGTCAACGTTCGCCCGCTTAACAGCGCAGCCCGCCGAGAGCTGATCGAGGCCGGCGAATGGGAGTTGAGGGTTGATCGCGACAGTCAAGTCTATGCTGTTCCATTCACCCGCTGCACCGACCTCGGACCTGTTACAAAGGAATATAGCTTCCATCGTGAAGGCGCAGAACCGCGTCAGCTTCTCGACTTCGAGCAGGATCTGATCGATATAGTCACTGCCTTCTGCGCCGAACCGGATACGGAAGTGCGCATACAGCAGATGGCCGAATACAACCGCATCGTGACCGAAAACGTTTACTTTGTCGGTGTATTTGTCGGCCGCTACGGGCTCGCAGCCGCAAAGCGCTTCAACAACGTGCCGGCGGGGATGCCCGTGTTCATGTACCAGTGGACCTGGGACAACGTGATGGCCGAGCAGGTCTGGGTTGCCCCGGAGGAACAGATTGAGCAACTTCGCCCGGGTGTAATTCCGACATACGATAGCGAATAGATTTCCAAGTAGAGAGATAAGTTGAAAGAGGAGTGAGAGGGAATCTCACTCCTCTTTCTTCACACTCTCTGTGCAAGATTTCCAGACTGTTTTCTTGTTTTCATCTGATGATAGGCTACATCGCTCGCCGCGTTGGCGTTTCTATTGCAGTCGTCCTTGGCATCGCCCTGGTCAGCTTCATTGTGATTCAGTTGCCGCCAGGTGACTATGCTGACGGCTACAAGTCGTTTCTCATCGAGCAAGGCGGCGCAACCGAATCGGAAGCAGAGGCGCAGGCCGAGCTGTTTCGCCAACGATACGGCTTGGATAAGCCGTTGCCGCTGCAGTTCCTTGTTTGGATACGGGACATGGTGACGAAGGGGAGCTTCGGCTTCTCTTTCGCTTACAAGCGGGACGTGGGTGAACTGATCGCGGAGCGGTTTCCGCGCACGTTGTTGCTGGCGGTTCTGGCACATCTGACTTCGACCGTAGTTGGGATCGTTGTTGGCATCCTGGTTGCACCGCGGCAGTATTCGCTGGCGGACAACTTGGCCGCTTTCGCCGCCTTCGTTCTGTCCGCATTGCCGCGATTCTGGATTGCACTGGCGATCATGTTCTTTCTGGTTTTTACATTGGAACAAGAGCATGTGACGGCATTTCATTCCCCACAATTCGTGGTGGTGCCATGGGCATTCGGCAGCCTGGAAGAGATCAGTCGGACTTGGGCAAAACTGTTGGACTTGCTCCAACATATCTGGCCTGTGGTGGTAATCGCCGGGTTAGGCGGCGTGGCCCGCAATATGCGCGTCATGCGAGGCAATATGCTGGACGAGCTGAACGCACAGTATGTTACGACCGCTCGTTCCAAAGGGCTGACCGAAGGCCAGGTCATGCGCCGACACGCGGTGCCGAATGCCCTGCACCCGATCATCATGTACCAGGGGACTTCTCTTCCATATATGCTGCAGGGGGAACTGCAGGCCTCAATCGTAATGGGTCTGCCGACGATAGGTACCTTGCTTCTGACTTCTCTTCGCAATGAGGACATCTACATCTCTGCGAGCTGCCTGCTGATTTACGGCGTCCTGCTGGTGGCGGGCAATCTGATCGCCGATATTGCCCTGGTAGTACTGGATCCGCGGGTGCGGTTTTCGTAGCGAGACTAGAAGACAAGCCAATGACGTTAAGAGGTTCTTTTGTGGACAAGAACACTTTCACAGTCGGGCCGATTTCAACCTGCCGGCTAAATGTCCTGCAGTTTCTTGCACTAACTTGAGTTTGCGTTGACCTGAATATGGCGACTTCGCAAAATGAATTGGGATCCGTGACCGGACTTTTTTCGGACGGCCAGGACGAAGAGCAACACGAGTCCTACTTCCAGCTCGTCTGGCAGCGGTTCAGAAAGAGCCGTCCCGCCATCGCCGGCGGGCTCATGGTACTTTCGCTTATTATTCTGGCCATCTTCGCCGAATTCTTTGCCCCGGTCGACCCAACCGACGCAAATCTACAGGACAGCTTTATTCCCCCAACCAAGATCCGCCTTATTGACGCGGATGGCAAGCTTCACCTTCGTCCTTTTGTCTACAATCAGGTCGTGACCATCAATCCCAAGACTTTTGAGCCTCTCTGGGAAGAGGACCCCGAACAACGTTATGACATTCAGTTCTTTGTGAAGAGCTGGGAGTGGAAGATCTTAGGCCTGATCTCCACGCGCTATCATCTCTTCGGTGTGGCCGAGGGGGGAAAGATTCACCTGCTGGGTACTGAGAAGCAGGGCAGAGACCTCTGGGGCCGGGCTTGCACCGCGGGCCGCATCTCACTGTCGCTCAGCCTGTTCGCGACCATTGTCAGCATAGTAGTCGGCGCCGTCGTAGGCATCGTATCCGGCTACTATGGCGGCGTGATCGACAACGTCATTCAGCGGTTTGTGGAGTTTGTTGCCTCGTTCCCTCAGCTCCCACTCTGGCTGGCCCTGGCCGCAATCATTCCGAGAACGTGGGATTCGCTGCAGGTCTTTATCATCATGGTTATCATCTTTTCGCTGCTATCATGGACACTGCTCGCGCGCGAAGTGCGGGGTAAAGTGCTGGCTTTCCGCGAGACCGACTTCATTCTGGCCGCCAAAGAGATGGGCGCGTCCGACGCTCGCATCATCTTTCTGCACCTCTTCCCCAACTCCATCAGCCATATAATCGTCGTCCTCACCCTAACAATCCCTCAAATCATATTGGCTGAGGCGTTCCTCAGCTTTTTGGGCATCGGAATTCAGGAACCTCTCGTGAGCTGGGGATTCCTGATGCGCGACGCACAGAACTTGCAGACGCTCGGCACACATACCTGGATCATGACGCCAGTTATTTTCATAATCGTGGCCGTGCTGGGATTCAACTTTCTGGGCGACGGTCTGCGTGATGCGGCCGACCCGTATTCGATCGTCTGAGCCGGAGACGGAGAGCAAAGTTGGGCAGGCGTAGGTCATTTCTGTACGTTGGCAATGCTTTTGCAGTCGTGTTTCGAGCCTGGGCCCGCCCCATTGCATTCCTCCTGCTTCTTCTCGTCCTGCTTTGCTTCGGCACGGTGGTCGCCGTATTCGCCTGGCCCCAACCGGCCACCGCGTCAATCAGCGGCATTGTGACCGACACCGACGGTCCTGTCGCCGGCGCCCTGGTAAGGGTTCAGACCACCGCGAACCATACCTATACTACGGAGGACGGCGGCTTTACGATCGAAGGCGTACCTTCCGCCGAAAGCGTGACTCTGGTGGCATGGGCAGAGGGATACATCTTTGGCTGGACCGAAGCCAGCGGCGGCGACGATGACGTCGGCATCGAGTTGCATCCCCACAACCGGGTGGATAACGCCGTCTACGACTGGGAGCCGTCCAACAACTGTGGAGAGTGCCACCCCTCCTATGATGAGTGGCTGCGCGACGCCCACAGCCAGTCGGCAGTCAACTTCCGCTTTCTGACCATGTACAACGGTACCGACGTTGAAGGCAACCGCAGCCGCAACAGCAACTACGACACAGGCCTGCCCCGCACCCGCGACCCGGAAGACCCATACTATGGCCCCGGCTTCAAAGTGGACTTCCCAAAGCGGGACGGCAACTGCGCAGCCTGCCATACGCCGATGGCTTCAAAGCTGGACGCCGACAACACCTGTGGGTGGAACGGCTGCCACATGCAGGAGACAAGCGACGCCAGCGACGAGCTGCCCGACGGTGTAAGCCCAAATGAAGCCGTGGGTGTGGCCGCCGAAGGGATCTCTTGTGACTTCTGTCACAAAATCGGCGCCGTGAACTTCTATACCGACACTGTGCTGCCGGATCCACTGATGCCCGGCATCCTTTCCTTGACCCTCTACAGGCCCAAAACGGGAGAGGACCTGTTGATGGGGACGGTAGACGACGTTGCCCGACCTAAGGACAGTTTCAATCAGCTGCACCGCGAGAGCGCGTTCTGCGCAGCCTGTCACTTCGGCGTCAATGACGAGACTGAAATCTACAATTCCTATGGTGAGTGGCTCGAAAGCCCCTACAGTGACCCAGACGCCGGCCAAACCTGCCAGAACTGTCATATGCCCGAGGCGCCGCGACTCACATCCCGCATGGAAAGCCTCGTCCAGACGGCTGCCTGGCTGGAAAAAGCCAGCGGGCGCACGTTGCCGGCTGGCCTGGGCAAGCTGGCCGAACGGTCGCAGCGCAGCTATTTCGTCTACCCGGAAAAAGGAGGACTGTTCCGGGAATTGGACCAGATCCATTTGCATCAGATGCCAGGCGCTGGCGACGAACTGTTCCTGCGAAGCGCTATCTCACTGGAGGCATCTGCCGAAGTCGACGGCGCCGAGGTCGTGGTTAACATAGTAGTAAGAAATACGGGAGCAGGCCATCATTATCCCACAGGGTCTCCGCTGCGCCAGGTGCTCCTGATTGTACGTGCCACTGACGGCAGCGGGAACGACCTGGACCTGGCAGACGGTGAAGTGCTGCCGGAATGGGCAGGCGACGTTGCAGGATTCGCCGGCCAGGCCTACGCCAAAATCCTGCGCGATACACTGACCGGTGAAGAACCGACGTATTCTCACTGGCGGATGGTAGAGTTGGTGGAAGACACGCGCATTCCGGCGCTTTCTTCGAGAATGGGCAGCTTCCGTTTTGCCTTGCCGGAGGGAGATGGTGCCGGCGTCCCGGACGGGGTCGACATTGAAGTGCAGCTTATTTTTCGCAGGGCATTTCAGCAGCTGCAGGAGTGGAAGGGTTGGACCGATCCTGATATCCTCCTGGCATCGGAGGGTTTCCAGGTTCAGGTCGCGCCCGACGACGACCGCTAGAGCACTGAGGACAAATGCAAGAAACTCTGCTTGAAGTTAACGGTCTGAAGCAATGGTTTCCAATTCGCAAGGGCTTCCTGCAACGAATCATTGGGCATGTTAAGGCAGTCGACGGCGTCAGCTTCGCGATCAACCGCAACGAAGCGTTGGGGCTTGTCGGAGAAAGCGGCTCCGGCAAAACCACCGTCGGGCGCAGCGTGCTCAGGCTCTACGATCCGACCGCCGGCGAAATCTGGTACACCTCGGCCGAAGGCGAGCGCATCGACATCGCAAACATCGAACAGGCGGAAATGAAGCCGCTGCGCAAAGAAATGCGAATGATCTTCCAGGATCCGTTCAGCTCGCTGAATCCGCGACTGACGGTGAAAGATCTTATTGGCGAACCGCTCATTATTCACAAAGAGGCGTCCGGACGCGCTCTGGAGAGCCGCGTTTCCGAACTGATGACCGCAGTCGGGCTGGACCCAAACTACATGCGTCGATACCCCCATGAGTTCTCCGGAGGCCAGCGGCAGCGGATTGGCCTGGCGCGTACCTTGGCACTCAGGCCGCGGCTGATCATCGCCGACGAGCCGGTCTCGGCTCTGGATGTATCGATACAGGCCCAGGTGCTGAACCTCCTCCAGGAACTGAAAGATGAGTTGGGGCTGACCTACCTGTTCATCGCCCATGACCTCTCTGTGGTTGAGCACATGTGTGACCGGATTGCCGTCATGTACGTTGGACGGCTGGTGGAGATTGCCGATTCTCAACGGCTCCTCAGACGGCCGCTTCACCCCTATACTGAAGCACTGGTCTCGGCCATACCCCCTGCAGACCCTGAGATTAAGCTGAATCGGATCATCCTCGAGGGCGATATACCCAGTCCTGCCAATCCGCCGTCAGGATGCGTATTCCATCCCCGTTGCCTTTACGCGCAGGAACAGTGTACGCAAGAGGAGCCGCACCTGGAGGAGATCGAACCGGGCCACTTTGCCAGCTGTCATTTCGCCCGTGAGTTGACCCTACATGGGATCGGAGAAGCGGAATGACCGAGAGAGAAACCGAAAGACGCGGCCTAAACGTGGACGCCGCCTTGCTGGCCTATCTGCTGCCGGTGCTGGGCCCTGCCTACATTTTGCTACTTCGCAAAGACGACGCCTTTTCGCGATATCACGCTATGCAGTCCCTGTCGATTGTAGCTGCACTGATCCTGGCTCCTGCCGTTTGGATCCTCTTCTCATGGATCATTTCCCTCCTTCCATTTGGCGGCGTTGTCGCGGCATATGTTTTTGCTCTCGTTGTCGCCGTCTACCTGGCAGTGGTGGTGGCGTGGATAGTGGGGATCGTCAATGCACTGCGCGCACGTCGTTCGCCCGTACCTTTTTTTGGCCGAATTTTGCGAGTTTGAGAACTCGGACGTTGGGAATCTGAAAGACGCAGTGCTATGATCAAGGGATAGATCGAGCTGACCGAACTGCAGGCCCACAGCACGCCGCACATTGGCGCAAACCGTCAACTTCACGCCCCCTGGTCGGGCCACCCGCTTTCCAATGAACTGCTCTCCATAGGAGGAATTCAATTGACAAAGGTCACGTTCATAGGTGCTGGCAGCTTTGGCTTTACTAGGAAGCTTGTCAAAGACGTGCTTACATTTCCACTTCTTGAGGACGCCACAATCTGTCTAATGGACATCGATTCCAGGAAACTTGGCTATATCGAAAAGGCCGTGCGCCGCATCGTTCGCGAAGGACATTATCCTGCCACGGTGGAGACTACGCTCAGCAGGGAAGAGGCCTTGGAGGGCGCCGACTATGTAATCGTTACCATCCTTGTCGGCCAGACCGATGTCTGGCGAAAAGACATCGAGATCCCCAAGCAGTACGGAATCGATACAAACATCGGCGATACACGAGGTCCTTCTGGCATATTCCGGGCCATGCGCACCACGCCCGTGATGGTCGAAATTGCCCGTGATATGGAGCGTCTCTGCCCCGATGCGGTTATGCTCAACTACACCAATCCAATGGTTATCAACTGCCGGGCAATTCAGAAGGAGACCAGGATCGTTGCTACGGGCCTCTGCCACAGTGTGCAAGGCACGGCAACCATGCTTGCGCGCTGGATCGGGGCTCCCCCCAATGAGATTACCTACACCTGTGCCGGTATCAACCACATGGCCTGGTATCTGAAATTTGAGTGGAACGGCGAGGACGCCTATCCTCTGATCCGCAAGGCAATAACAGAGAGGCCCGAGGTATACAACGAAGAGCAGGTGCGCAACGAGATGTTCCTGCACCTTGATTACTACCCGACTGAGTCTAGCGGCCATCACTCGGAGTACAACCCCTGGTTCCGTAAGCGCCCGGACCTGATCGAAAAGTACTGTACGCACGGCACAGGCTGGAATCCAGGCGAATACGCCTACGTCCTGAGACACTATTCGGCCAGGGAAGATGACTGGGAAGAGCAGATTCGTGCCTGGCTTGACGACTCGGCTCCGCTGAACCTCACGCGTGGATATGAGTACGCCGCCTACATCATCAACGCACTTGAAGGAGACGAGCCCTTCCAGTTTAACGGCAACATGCCCAATGGCGAGGGGGCGACGCCGCTGGTAGACAATTTGCCCGTGGAAGCTTGCGTCGAGATTCCGGTTTGGGCAAGCAAGAAGGGATTGGAAAGCGTGCAGGTCGGGCCGCTACCGGCGTCCGTAGCTATGCTGACTGGCCTGAGCGCACAGATTGAAGAGCTGGCAGTAGAGGGGATCACAGAGGGCGACCCCCGTAAGATTTTTCAAGCGATTCTGCACGATCCCCTGACCACGGCAGTGTTGTCGATGGCTGAAATTAGAGAAATGGTAAATGAGATGTTGGCGGCAAATGTGGAGCATCTTCCTACATTTGACCGATTTGAAGTCGAAGGGGACAGTCCGATGCGGCTGCTGACCGAGTTCCAACCGGAGCCAGTTGCAGCCGATTGAGGGAGCCCAAATCCAAGCAATGAGGAGAGGGATTAATGTTGTATGAGTACAGGATCTACGAGTGTCATCCAGGAAAGCGCGACGCCTGGGTCGAGTACATGGAGAATGTGATCATCCCATTTCAAGTGTCGAAAGGAATGGTCGTTGCCGGGTCGTTCATTGACGAGGAAGACGAAAACTGCTACGTCTGGTTGCGTCGCTTCGAGGATGAGTCAGACAGGGAAGCGCTCTACGAGGCGGTTTATCAGTCCGACGGCTGGGTGAACGAGATTGCACCAAACATCCCGGATATGCTTAACCGGGAAACGATCAAGGTTCAGCGTCTCGTCCCGACTCCGAAATCTGTGATCCAGTAGAACCAGCACCTGGCATTTAGTCAGACAGTTGCCCACAAATGGAACATCCCGTCAGGTTGGGTCGGCTCATCAGTGTACTGAGCCGGCCCTTCTCTGCGTCTGCCAACCTTGTGAAACTGCTATTGTTGCTGCTGTTCCTGCTCAAGGCGCAGTCGCGTACTGCTCTCTGCTTCGACAAACTCTCTGGTCGTAATGTGGCCGTTGTCGAGCAGATCGTGAGGGATATCCTCATCTTCCGTTTCAGAGATGTGAACACCGACGGTCAACTCGCTGCGGGCATTGCCCTTATAGGTCCCCCTGGTCGGCGGCACATCTGCGTAATCCCTGCCAACAGCGATGCGGATATGTTTGTCGCTGACAAACGAATTGTTGGTTGGGTCAAACCCTAGCCATCCGGTCGTGGGAAGGAAAGCCTCCACCCAAGCGTGGGAGGCACCTGAGATGTCCTTTTCCTTCTTTCTCTCGGGATCCAGGTATACGTAGCCGCTGATATAGCGGGCAGGGATAGTTGCCTTACGCAGCAGGGCGATCATAATGTGACTATAGTCCTGACAGACCCCGCGGCGTTTTTCCAGAGCTGTATCGATTGGTGAGTCTACGGCCGTACTCTTCGGTGTATACTCTAAGGCGTCGTGAACCCTCTCGTTCAGCTGAATGACAGCGCTGAGTGGGTCCTGATTCTGCCCGAAGCCAATCTCGTCCGCGAAGTCCGACAGCTGCTCGGTCGGGCGCGCGAAGCTACTTGGCGTCAGCCAGTCCCAGTGCTGGCCGGTGGCGGCGATCTCTCCCAACTTCTGCCATTCGGAAGCATCCAGGCTCTCCGGTAAAGGCTCGGACTCCTGAACCATGACCAACGTCTGGGCGCGCAAGAGTAACTCGGAGTGGCTCCTGGGGATATCAAAATAGTGAATCGCATTCTGCATGCAGTCGCTCGTTGCCAGCACCTGTGCATGGGGCCACACTTCCAGCCGGAAATTCAGACAACGCTGCTGGCGGTCGGTGCGTGGCTGCATACGCACCTCCATCGTGCTTTCACTGACGTCGGATTCGTAGCGATACCTTGTGTGGTGGTGAATTGTGTAGTATTTCATTTGCAGATTCGCAGATGGACCGTTAAGAGAATTCCTCTTCAATTGTATAGTTGAAATAGGCGTCATAGAGAGCATCGTGGATCTGATTACAACTGTCCATGATGCCAGAGATATAGGCGTGCGCCCCGACTTCAGCTATATCTTCAATTTGACTGTACTCCAGATTGGCCTTTAGCTTACCTGATATCCGATTCAAGTCTCCGCCGCGACGAGTTTCGGTTGCGCCGGCCACCTGCCTCAAAAGGGTCGCCATCTGGTCGACATTGAATCGGACCGAGTTTGGAAGGTAAGGGTTCAGCAAGAGGAACGACGTTACCTGCCGTGTTTCGGGCCGCGGGTCATAAACCCGGCAGTATGATTCGAATGAGTTGCAGGCGCGAAGAACGCCGATTCCATTGAGAGGATCGACCGTCTCCAACTCTTCACCCCCATGTACGCCAAAGTAATGGAAGTGTGCCTGCAGGAGGTAGCAGACAGAGAATATTCGTTCCAAGTGTCCCCCGATCTGGATGAAAAGCCAGCCTTCATCGTGCAAAAGCGATGAGAGCGCCAGTCCCTGAAATAGGGAGACACTGCTTTCCAACTCTCTGAAGAAGATGTCGCGTTCATCGTGCCAATTCTGGTGCCCTTGCCATGCGTGAAGCCGCAAATAGAGCCGGTTCATGTGTTCCCAAAGCTGGCTGCTGAGCTGTGAACGCACTGTTCGCGCATTGGACCTGGCCAGATTGATACAGCCCGATATCGAAGTCTGGTTAGCGGCGTCAAAAGTGAGATCGTGGGCCATTCTCAGAGCCGCCGCGCTGTCCACCACGCCATTCTTCATAACCGGAGGGGGTTGGCGAAGCGCAGAGAAGAACTGCTGCCAGCCGCGATCGTTCCCATGTTGCGCCGCCTGGCCGACCATAAAATTCAGGCGGACCCTAAGCAAGCGGATTGTGTTTTCCGCCCGCTCCATGTACCGTCCGATCCAGTACATACTGTCTGCAGACCTGGAAAGCATTAGCGCACTTCCTATATTGAAATCAATTCTCTTGCAGGACCCACGTGTCTTTACTGCCCCCGCCCTGTGAAGAGTTGACGACAAGCGATCCTTCCCGCAGAGCCACGCGAGTCAATCCACCTGGCACAATGACCGTGTTTTCCTGCTCGCCCCCGTAGAGAATGAAGGGCCGCAGGTCGACGTGGCGTGAAACAACGTTGCCATCTATGTAGCAGGGGGCGCGGGACAGGCTCAAGGTTGGCTGAGCGATGTAGTTGCGGGGATTCTCCTGAATCTGCTGGCGAAAACTCTCGCGTTCTTTGGCCGTACTGTGAGGGCCGATCAACATACCGTAACCGCCTGATTCGCCAACGGCTTTGACGACCAGCTTGTCGAGATTATCGAGAACATAGGCCCGCTCGTCGTCTCTCATGCAAAGATAGGTCTCGATGTTCTGAAGGATTGGTTCCTCGCCCAAATAGTAGCGGATCATCTCAGGAACGAACGCATAGACAGCCTTGTCATCCGCAATCCCAGTGCCGATAGCGTTGGCAAGTGTAATGTTTCCAGCGCGATAGGCATTGAAGAGCCCGGGAACGCCCAGGACGGAGTCAGGCTCGAAATGAAGCGGATCGACGAATTCATCGTCGATGCGGCGGTATATGACGTCTACGCGCTGCAACCCGCTGGTCGTTCGCATATACACAAAACCGTCATGGATCAGCAGGTCGGCGCCTTCCACCAGTTCAATTCCCATGACCCGGGCAAGAAAAGTGTGTTCAAAGTAGGCGGAATTGAAGATCCCTGGTGTCAGCAGAACAATGGTCGCGTCGCGCCCCTTGGGTGTAAGCGTCTGTAACTGCTCCAGCAGGGCCTGGCCGTAGTGACCAATGGGTTTGATACCATAGCCGCCGAACATGCCCGGGAAAATCTGGGTCATAACCTCACGATTGGCCAGCATGTATGAGACACCGCTGGGGACACGTAGGTTGTCTTCCAGGACGGCAAATTCGCCGCTGGGAAGGCGAACGAGGTCGGTGCCTACTATCGAGGTGTACACATCATTGGCGACTTTGACCCCCCGCATTTCTCGCTGGTAGTTGGCGCAACTGTATATCAGGTCGAAGGGGATCTTTCCTTCCTGCAATATGCGACCTTCGTGATAGGCGTCGCGCAGGAAAAGGTTGATGGCGTGAATGCGCTGGCACAAGCCGAGTTCGATCTTTTTCCACTCCTGATCGCTGATGATTCGGGGTAGTATGTCGTAGGGGAAGATTCGTTCAATGGTCGAGTCTTCACCATAGACGGTGAAGGTGATGCCCCGGTTCAGGAAGGTGAGGTCAGCGGCCTGTTGGCGTTGGGTCAGTTCGCTGGCCTGCAGTTCAAGAATGCTCTGAAGCAGCTTTTCGTACGATGCCCTCGGCCGGCCGTTCTCCTGGAACATCTCGTCGAAAATGGTCCCGTCCAAGGCGTAGTTGCTGAACAGGCTGATGGCACTCTCGTTTACGGTCTCGTCTTGTGTTGGCACGCTCTTCACCGCCATTGGTGTGATTCAGATTAGCGCTTCATGGCTGGCGCCGCTGAGCGCTGTTCGAATGTCATGCCGGTTCTGGTCCTGCAATGGTCAGCAGAATTCTATCCCACTCCAGAAATACATTGATTTTGGAGGTCTGGAAGTGCAACTTGCCCAACTCCTCCAAGTTCCATTCTATAGGTTTCCTCCAACTCGCACTTGGAGATGAGCGCCTCGAAAGGAACTAGTGAAATCTGCCACAATCTCGGCCCAAATAAGTGAATTTGCGTATTATGCCCAAATTTGGTGTTAATGTGCAAACAGTAAAATTCGCTTTGCATGAGCAATCAGTCTATGAGTACGCGGCTCAGAATCCGGGCAATGAGGACTGCATCCGCGCTGAATACAAGAATTGCTTCCGCGCATCCGGAAACCGGTCTGAGCTCGCCGTCAACGGATCTGTCCACACCTCTTGGTATCTCTGCTCGACCCAAAAGCCGCTGAATCAGAATAAATGCTGGATCTCACCGCCAATTCGCGCGCAAGCGGCGGCGTCAACAGGATGACGCCGCCATTTTGGTTCTAGGTAATGGTTATTCTTGGTCGGAGTATTCGTACTGCGGATTCCAGCCAGCCGCGCCGTCGGGGAGCAGGTCGAACAAGTGCCAGATCCCGCAGTAGGAGTCGCCGGGACCGAAATGGTCCTTGGCTACGCGCGTGATGCTGCCATCGTCGTTCTTGCGAAATACGGAGACGCCTGGCTGGTAGCCGGACATGAAGCCACCGCCCGTGCTCTGAAAGCCCATGTCGGCGGTGAAGTCAGATCCTTGAGCGGAATAGACGGGGAATCGCCAGCCGCGTCCGCGTGCGAACTCCTGCTGGTCGGCAGGGCTGTCAGGAGAGACAAGAACAAACGCTGCGCGGTCCTGCAGATGGTGGGCGACTCCGTTGAAGTTGTCGGCCCACAGGGTGCAATAGGAGCAACCGGAGCCCATGTTGTGGACAAGAATGAGGTCTTCTTTTTCACCGAACAGGGCCGACAGGCTAACAGGGCCGTTCGGCCCCTGAAGCTCGTAGTCATCAACGGCCTCCTGGGGCAGCTTCCTGCGCAGTTCGGCTAGTTTCTTCCGGGCATTGTCGACTTCCAGATATGCGGCTTCGAGTTCCTTTTCGAATTTGGCATCGTGGTTGGACACAAATCTCTCCTTTTCACAACACTTGAATATGAGTTCAGTTCCTAGTCTACGATCTCTTGCAGCCGAATGCCAGATTCTGACGCGACGATTGACGGTGACGGCCAGACGACTTCTGGCAGGTTCCTTTCGTTCGAGTCTGTACTGAAGCCGAGAGAGTTTTGCCAACCTGGATCAGTGAGACGGGGAGACTCCGCGACAGTTGCAAATCCTTGCAGCAATTTGAAATGGCAGCAAAGATTCGGTTTTGAAGTGCCTGCACAGAAGGAGCCAACAGACTCTGAAACTTCAACTACACCGATCTTCAGGAATTCGGACTCCATTGCAACGTACACAGGTGTGAACCGACCCATCGAAAATCTTTTCTCCCCTCCCTGCCTCGGACCATTTGACAACGCCCGCCTGGCGGTCGTAACATGTAGCCCAGTGAACGACAATGCCGGCCTTCTCCATTAGAGAAACTGACAGAGGGAACAATCCATGACTGAACTCTCGCTGCGCGGCGTATTCGCCCCCACACTGACGCCAATACGCGCTGACCTTTCCATCGACTTGCCGGCTTATACCGAGTTCTGCCATCGACTGCTGGAGGGAGGATGTCACGGTCTCGTACTTTTCGGTACGAACAGTGAAGCGACCTCATTTTCTGGCAGAGAACGTATGGCAGCTGTCGATGCAGTGATCGAGTCCGGCGTTGCGGCAGACAGGCTTGTAATTGGCAGCGGAGCAGCCTCTGTAGTAGAAGCTGCAGAGCTTTCTCGACATGCAGTGGAGTCCGGTTGTCATGGCGTCCTGACCCTACCTCCCTTTTACTATCCTGGCGTGTCCGACGAAGGCCTCTTTCGCTCATTCGCGGCAGTGCTGAATCGCGTCAATGACGAACGGCTGCGCATGTACTTCTATCACATACCGCAGGTGAGCGGGATTCCGCTGAGCACGGCGTTGCTTGGACGTCTGGCTGAGGCATATCCCAGGCAGGCTGCAGGGGTGAAAGACAGTTCTGGCGATGCAGATACGCTGCACGGGCTCCATGAAGTTGCGCAGAGTTTCCCGGGCTTCGCCGTCTTTTGCGGCACGGAGGCTCTGCTGTTGAAGAATTTACAGGGCGGCGGCGGAGGGTGCATTTCCGGGATGGCAAACGTACTTCCTCACGTCATTCGCGACCTTTACGACAACTGGCAAGCGGACGACGCCGAGGATCGCCAGAACCGAACCAACTGGATCCGCGAGGCGATTCTTGAGTGCGGATTCAACGTGATTGCTTCTCTAAAAGTGATTGTTGCCGACCAGACTGGTCGTAAGGGCTGGAGCCGTGTTCGCCCACCGCTGGTTGATCTGACTGAAAAGGAGCAGGGCCAGCTGCTGGAACGTCTGTCGTCTCCGGTACCTGCCTAGTTGTCCATTCGACTCTGGCCTCAAGAACGGCGGCTCCCGTTTAGAGGTTCAGCGCTCTTACCCGGCACGAAGCCGATATCTCTTGCGGGCAACATCTGCCCAATCATGTGGAATTAAGGGAAAGGAGCCTGTGATGTCTCCCCAAATGCGAATTGGCTTGGGCCAGTTCAATGAGTTGACCGATGAAAAGCTGGCTTTCATAAAGCAGCTCGGCGCCGACGACTTCCTCATGAATACGCCCAAACTGCCGGGAGAAAAGCAGTGGGAGTACGAAGACCTGAAGGCAGCGGCAGATCGTGCCAAGGCGGCCGGGTTGCGGTTGATCTGTCTCGAAAATGTTCCGGTCAGCTTCTACGACAAGGCGATGTTAGGGCTTCCGGGCAGGGATGAACAGATCAGCCATATGCAGACCACGGTTCGAAATATGGGGAGAGCAGGAATACCGATCCTGGGTTACCACTGGATGCCCAATTCAGTCTGGCGCACCCCTGACCCGGCAGTATTGCGAGGGGGCGCCCGCGGAACCCGCTTCAATTTGGCGGAGCATGACCCCGACGAGTTGACGCACGGACGCATCTACGACGCCGACGAGATGTGGGCGAACTACGAGTACTACCTGGAGCGGCTTCTGCCGGTCGCTGAAGAGGCCGGTGTTACGCTGGCTCTCCACCCTGATGACCCACCAATTGAATCTCTCGGCGGCGTTGCCCGAATTTTCCGCAATTTCGAAGGCTTCAAACGTGGGATCGACCGTTTCGACAGCCCCTATCACGGTCTTGACTTCTGTATGGGCTGCTGGTCGGAAATGGACGGCCATGACTATGTAATTGAAGCAATTCGCCACTTCGGTAGCCGCGGCCGCATTGTCTATGTCCATTTTCGCGATGTCCAGGGCACGGTCCCCAACTTCAATGAATGTTTCATCAACGAGGGGAACGTCGATCCTTTCGATGTCATGAAGACGCTGAAGGAGGTGGGGTTCACCGGATTTATGATCACCGACCACGTCCCTGCGATGGTCGACGACACGGCTTGGGGACACCGCGGCCGCGCTTACGCCATTGGCTACATGACTGCAATGCTGGAAATGGTGAACCGGTTGGCCGCGTAGGGCTTCGTCACCTCAGTACTGGTTCAGATTTGTCTCAGCACACAAGCTGTGCTGCCATGCTAATTGCCCGCATGAACTTCACGCCACTCGACCCTCAATTTCTTCTGGACCGACTTCGGCCTCCCTCCGGCCCGATGCGTATCTTGCTCGACACGGATACCTTTAATGAGATAGACGATCAGTTCGCGGTCGAATATGCCCTACTCTCTCCTGAACGCATTACAGTCGAGGCGCTGCACGCCGCCCCGTTTCACAACGCCCGCTCTTCAGGACCTGGCGATGGAATGGAGAAGAGCTACGAAGAGATCCACCGATTGCTGGCGCGACTGCCGGACGTCGAATCGCACGTGGAAGGGTTTGTTAAGCGAGGTTCAACCAAGTGGCTACCGGACCAGGAAACGGCGGTCAGGAGCGATGCTACTGACGATCTGATCGAACGGGCCCAGGCCTCTCCCCTTGATGACCCACTCTACGTCGTAGCCATCGGCGCCATCACCAACATTGCCTCGGCCCTGCTGCTGGAGCCGGAGATCCGGCACCGAATCGTCCTCCTGTGGCTGGGGGGCCACGCCTGCCACTGGCCAGATACGCGTGAGTTCAATCTGCGTCAGGATTCGGCCGCGAGCCGGGTCGTACTGGACTGCGGTGTTCCCCTAGTGCGCTTTCCCTGCATGGGCGTCGTCTCGCATCTGCACACGACCCAGCCTGAGATGGCAGCACACGTCAAAGGTAAAGGCGCCATCGGCGACTATCTTTTCCAGATCTTTAGCGAGTACCACGCCGATCAATTTGCCTTTTCCAAGCAGATCTGGGACCTGGCCCCGCTCGGTTGGCTGGTCGATCCCATGTGGGCACCGATGGAGCTAGTAAGCTCGCCCCGGCTGACCGATGAGATGACTTGGGAGTTTGACGAGAGCCGCCATCCCGTTTCCTGTGCCCGCCACATCGAACGCGATGGCATTTTCCGTGACCTCTTTGAGAAGCTGGACCTTGCCGCTTCAAAGCAATAAACGGTAGACTTTCCTTTTCCCCACTTGCCAAGACTACCCGATGAATTTCACTCTCATTCCAGAAGAGGACCCGTCAGACTCTTTGCGGCGTATCGCTTACGAACAGATTGGGGGCGCCATAACCCAATTGCAGCGAGAAGACGACTTGAATGAAGGAATACATGAAGCGCGCAAGCATTTCAAACGAGTTCGGGCGCTGCTGCGGCTGGCCCGGGGCGCGCTGCCAACCGAGACGTATGCGTTTGAGAATCAATGTTTTCGCGAGCTGGGCCGCAATCTTTCTCCCGTTCGCGACAGTGCCGTTTACGTCGAGACACTGGATATCCTCCGAAATAGCTACCGCGGGCTCGTCGCAGACGAAGCGTTCCTTCGCCTTCGCAAACGCCTGGTAAAAGAACACAGAGATGTTCTCAACGAGTTCGCGCAAGACGTACAGCGTCAGGAGTCGCTTATTGATTCTTTGCAGTGCGCGCAGCCAAGAGTAGCCGACTGGCAATTCCGGCAAGGCGAATTCTCTCTTTTTAGAGGAGGGCTACGGAGGATTTACCGTCGCGGGCGCGCCGAGAAGGCGGCCGCCTTCTCCCAACCTGCAACAGAGAGCTTCCACGCCTGGCGTAAGCGGGTCAAATACCTGTGGTATCACTTGCAAATATTGCGGCCCTTGTGGCCGGCTCAGTTGAAGGCGGTGGAGCGGGACTGCGACCGCTTGGCCGACAAGCTTGGGGACGAGCACGATCTGGCCGTGCTGATGGAGACGCCGCCTGTCAAGGACCTGCTGGATTCCCGCAGCGTTAGCGCAGATCTGCTCCGCTCAACAGTGTCGCGTGAACGAGAACGACAGCGGAGGGCAGCGATTCCCTTGGCGCAAAGAATCTACGTTGAGAGCCCCCGCCAGTTTGTCGACAGATTCGAAGGGTACTGGCTGTCATACCGCCCTCATGGCCAGTTTCTCTCTCAAAGTAAGGCTCTCCGGGTAGAGCAGTGACAAACGAAAGACTCGCTCGCCAATTGCAATTCATTCTGGAAATCGACAAACTAAAGGCTGTCCTGCGCCGCTCGCTTCTTCTGGACAGCCACCGGCGGGAAAACTCGGCGGAACATTCTTGGCACCTGGCTATTATGGCACTTGTACTCGCCGAACATACGAACGAGCCAATCGACCTTCTGCACACGCTCAAGCTGTTGCTGGTCCACGATATCGTCGAGATAGACGCCGGTGATACCTATGCCTATGATGCGGACGGGCACGCAGGTAAAGACGAGCGAGAGAGCATGGCCGCGGTGCGGATTTTCGGTCTACTGCCAGTCGACCAAGGGGAAGACCTGCTAAGTCTCTGGGAAGAGTACGAGAGCCAGGAATCGCCGGAGGCCAGATTTGCCCTTGCCCTGGACCGGCTCATGCCTATGCTACACAACTTCCATACAGGCGGTATTACGTGGCGCGAGAATCGTGTGACGATCGCGCAGGTCGAAGAGCGCATGGCGCCCGTGGCAGTCGCCTCTGACGCGCTGGGAAGAGCCGTGGCGTCTATTGTGGAGCAAGCAATCGCCTCCGGCCTGCTGCCGAACTCCTGGACGGAATCATAGGCTCGATCATGCATCCATGGGCAAGTCAGCACGAGCACTGAAGACCCAATTGCACCCAGGCGGGGCCGAAGAGGCGCGCTCTGCTACTCCTTCTGCGCAGGAATCACAATACGGCGGACGTCTGAAGTCGCTCTGGCGGCCATCGCCCGAGGTCAGCTTCTGGATTTCATTCTTAGTTTTGCACGTTCTCCTCTTCCTCCCGGTCGTTCTCATGGACCGCGAGGACGGAGCAATTCTACCCTCATTTCGCTTCGCCGGTCTGTCACTGGAGCAAATCTGGACGCATTTCGCGGTCCGGCGGAGAGAACCCGACCTTCTGCGATTCAATTCCGAGATCGTACTTTTCGTCACGCTCTGGGCCGCTATCAGGCCCCTACGGCATGTCGCGGTGCGAATATTCTTTGTTATCACCTATCTTCTCGTTTTTTTCTACTACCTCTATGAGGGCGCCTCTCTCACCTTCTTCAGCGTCGAACCTGTCTTCTATGCCCAGTTGCGCATGGCAACTGAAGGATTCAGCTTCTTCCTTCAAAATGCGCGTGTTACCACTGCATTTGTTGCCGGGACACTGGTCCTGATTGCCGGTGGGGCGGCTCTGGTTGCGCGAATAGCTCTCTACGTTCTGCCTGACTGTGGACCTGGACTTGCAACACGCATCGCTCTGGTACTGCTTGCGCTCCTCATCGCTGTTCAAGCCGCTTTCCGCAGTGACCTCCTGGCCCGGCCGGAAATGGTTTTCAGCAGCATAACCGCAAAGTTGGTGCGCAACATCGGCGAGTCCCGGAGCATCTATCTTGACGTACAGCAGATTGAGACTTCCGAATCCGCCCCCTCTGAAGACTACAGTCAGTTTGACCTGGTCAAGCGTCCCCCCATTTACATCATATTCGTCGAGTCATATGGGTCTGTGATCTTAAAGAGGAATGACTGGCGCTCGCTGTACGGGGAGCTGACAGCGCGGTTGGAACAGGACCTCGCCAGCGCAGGATGGCACGCAGCGTCTGCGTTAAGTCTTGCTCCCACGTGGGGAGGGGGCTCCTGGATGTCCTATACCAGCGCGCTATTCGGCCTTCGAGTCAGTTCTGACCCGCAATACTACGCGCTGCTTGACAAGTATGAGGCAGGTGGATTCCCGGACCTGGGCCAGTTCCTGAAGGAGCAGGGCTATCACTACTACCGCTTGACCGCGCTTTCGATGGGCCTGCCGGAATCTCAATGGGAGCGATACGCCTCTTTCTTCGGGGTAGACCGGTGGCTGCAGTATGAGGATCTGAACTTTGTCGGCCCCGAGTACGGGTGGGGGCCGGCTCCTCCTGATCAGTACTCGTTGAACTTCGCCCGTGAGACGATGCGCAGCGAAACCATGGAGCCCTTTCTCTTCTTCACGATCACGCAGAATTCGCACTATCCGTGGGCGCCGCAGCCCGTACTGATCGAGTCGTGGAAGCAGTTGAACATGCCTGGACCGCCGCCGCCGCCTTCATCAGAACTGATAGAGCATGCCGAACGACGTCAGAACTACTGGAGCGCGATCGAGTATCAGCTGGAAATGCTCACTGACTTCATTCTCAGCGAACCGAATGAAGATGCAGTTTTCGTGCTTTTGGGCGACCATCAGCCTCCCCGCGTCTCGCGTCGTGAAGATGGGTGGGACACACCACTGCACATCATTGCCAAGGACGCCCTTTTTGTTGCATCATTCAGTGAGTACGGACTTACGAAAGGACTGGCAGTTTGGGAGCCTGAGCCTGCCCTGCGACACGAAGGGTTCCTCTCAATGTTTGTTCGTCAACTCTTGACGGCCTACGGAGACGGCGCAGAGCTTCCGCTCTACTTGCCCGAGGGCATACCCGTCGGAGAGAAGGGACATCGACCAACACTGACACCTCACTGAAACGGCAGACTGAGAAGTTGACGAGCCCACGGGGGTTTGGTGAGATTCAGAGGCCGCTTTGCATGAACAAGACAACGTTTCTCTTTATCCTACTGGCAATGATCATGTGCGCCAGCTGCCGGGGAAGTGATAGCGAGCGGCCTACCACTGATACGCCGCACTCAGAAGCTCCCTCAGAATCAGAAGCTCATACCCAAGGCGAGATATCGGAACGAGCGGCTGCTGCCTTTGCTGGATTGGATCCAATTCGGTTTCAGCAGGGCGAGGGTTGGCGAGTTTTCCGAATCGAGGCCGGCGAGTCCATTGCGTCCTATTTGGTTGACGAGGAACTCTTTGCCGATGCCACTCGAAAGTACGGACTCGATGTCGGCAAGACGGTAGTTGTGGGAGAGACCCAGGATGTTTTGGGACTGATGCAGATCGACCTTGCACAACGTTCCATTGGAGGGAACCGCTTCGTCGTTTTTCTGCCAACTCTTCGCACTGACCAGAAACTGCGGGACGCCTGGATAAGGGAAAACGCGCTGGAATCGGATCGGTATCCACTAGCCGTATTCGTAGCCGACCGTCTCGTTGATGTGCCAGCTACATATCGGGAGGGTGATGAGGTCAGCTTCCAACTGGAGGGCAGTCTGGAAATACGCGGAACTTCGCTGAATGCCATCTGGGACGTTACCGCCAGTTTGACAGGGAGTACAATTCGGGGCTCCATGCAAACCCGGCTGCAAATGACAACACTTGGCTTCGACCCGCCAAATTTTGCCAATACGCTCACCGTGCAGGATGAGTTCACGGTTCGGATCAATTTCGTTTCACACGAAGAGTAAGGCACTCAGATGACGCGCGATCTGCCTGATAAAGGCAAGGACTCTTCCGGGCAACGAATGGCGACCGCAAGTTCGGACACTCGACTGCCTGCCTATGCCGTTCCGGTAGACGCAGATGGGGTTGCTCGCGCCAGGATGCTGGCCGCTGGACTGAAATCCCGTCTGCAATCCGACGAAAAACCGGCGCCTTTCGTCGAAGCTGCCTACCTCCTGAACGAAGCCCAGGACCAGGACCGCCCCCTACTCGAACGGTTACGAATTCTGGGCCTGCTGGCTTCAGTACTTGACCATTACTTCGTCGAAAAGGCGCCCTCCTTGTCGGAGTCGGATCAGGGGGAAATCGCGGCGAGTTTGGATCCACTCATGCAACAGTCGTATGTGGAGCTAAGTGAGTCGCTTCTGCCCCAGCTGTCCGCAGAACGCCAAATCGAGGTACGCCGCCCCCATGAGTTGACCCTCGGACAACGCGAATACCTCCGCGGTTTCTTCCGACAGCAGCTCTACCCAATGTTGACACCGCTGGCAGTCGATCCCGGCCATCCTTTTCCCTTTATCAGTTCCCATAGTATCAACCTGCTTGTCCACTTGAACAGCCCTGACGTGGGGATCGGTCCACTCTCATACGCCCGCATCAAAGTTCCCCGGCTCATGTCCCGGTTCGTGTCCATACCTTCGACATCGGAAAAACGGCTCTACATCTGGAGTGAAGATGCTGTAACCAGCTTTCTGGAAGAACTGTTTCCCGGCATGCAGATCGAAAGCGTGTACCTGTTTCGCGTGCTTCGCGCCTCCAGCGGGAAAAGGAACGGTGACGAGCTGGAGGCGCAGAGCCGGGGACTCAGGCATCAGCAACTCTCCTCGCCCGTCGCCCGACTGGAGGTCGAGACAGCGATGCCTGAGTCGGTAGTCGAGTGGCTGTCTTCCAACCTTCAGGTACCTTTTCAGCTCTGTTTTCGGAGTGCCGGCCCTCTAGCGCTGTTCCAACTGGTAGACCTCGCCAACCTCGCACATCATCTGGATTGAGTGTCAACCTCATGGGCGCGCACTGTCCCCCCTCGCACCGTCCCGGTTAGTCCAGCTCTACATGCAAGGCATATGGCAGTCTGGGCAGTCAAAACAATGCGCAGTCAGGCATCCCGTTTCCGACTTAGCGCCCTACGGATTATTGCAGATGTCCATGAGGGGCTTGCGTCAAGCCGCGTCAAGGAGAGTTCCCCTCGGATCGGGAGTCTGCCTGAGCCTAACTCTGGAGTGGGATCCTCTTCATCTAGGAATCCCGTCCTTTTGAACCCGAAAATTGACACAGGGCGGGCCGCGTGATATGCTCGCTTTCAATTCAGATGTCTCTGCTGTGACTGGGGAAATGGACCGCCCGCCCGACCTTTCAGAGAGTTGCCGGCTGCTGCGAGGCAATAGGCGCCGGACGGTATAGCGACCCATGAGCATCCGGCACCAAATGGCCGGACGGTTCCGCCCCGTTATCGGCGCCAGAGGCAGACGCTTAAGTCTGCGAACTCAGGTGGTACCACGGGTCCTCTCGTCCTGAACAGGCGAGGGGATTTTCTGTGTTTGGGACAAACGAGAAGCTGATTCACGTAGTTCACTTGGCAGGAGCGAGAAATGTTAGACATTCGATGGATGAGGGAAAACCGCGAAGCGCTGGCCCAGGCGATGGAGAAACTGAATGACTCGGAAGCGCCTTGGGAGTCGGCACTGGAACTGGATGGAAAGAGGCGCGAACTGTTGCAGCAAGGCGAGAAATTGCGCGAAGAGCGCAACACCGGCTCCAGGCAGATTGGCGTCCTGTTCCGCGAAAACAAGACCTCCGAAGCCAACGCACTGAAAGAGCGGATGAGCCAGATCGGTGATGAAATCGCCCGGATCGACGACGAGTTGCGCAGTGTCGAGTCCTCTTACCACGACGCAATGATGCGCATTCCTAACCCGCCCGAAGAGGATGTGCCTGTTGCGCCCGACGAAGAGGGCAACGTGGTTCTGACCCAATGGGGTCAGCTTCCTGAATTCGACTTCACCCCGCAGGCCCACTGGGATCTTGGGCCTCAGTTGGACATCATCGACTTCGAGCGAGGCGTTGCCACTGCCGGCAGCCGCTTCTATTTTCTCAAAGGACCAGGCGCGCGTCTGCAGCGAATTCTCTCAAACTGGTTTCTCGATGTACACATTCGCGAACACGGATACACCGAAATCTATCCGCCAATGATGGTGCGCGGACATGCCATGGAAGGAACAGGCAATCTGCCCAAGTTTGGCGACAACCTCTACCGGGACGCGGAAGAGGACTACTGGTTTATCCCTACGGCCGAGGTCTCGGTAACCAATCTTCACAGGGACGAAATCCTGGAAGCTGGCACTCTACCGCGCTACTACGTCGCCAGCACGCCATGTTTTCGGCGAGAGAAGGTGTCAGCGGGCAAGGACGCGCGCGGCATCAAGCGGGTTCATCAGTTTCAGAAGGTGGAGATGGTCAAGTTCGTTGAACCCGCTACCGGTCGCGACGAATTGGAATCCCTGACTCGAGCCGCGGAGGTGCTGCTGGAGCGTCTTGAGCTGCCCTACCGTCGCGTAGCTATCGCCACCGGCGATCTCTCGTTTGTCGCCGCCATCAAGTACGATCTGGAGGTCTGGGCGGCAGGTTGTCAGGAGTGGCTGGAAGTCAGCTCCTGTTCGCTTTTCCGCGACTTTCAGGCCCGGCGAGCAAACATAAGATACCGCCCAGCCGAGGCCGCGCGCCCGGAATATGTCTACACGCTAAATGGTTCGGGCCTTGCTCTGCCGCGTGTCATCATCGCGCTGCTGGAGAACAATCAGAGGGCGGACGGCAGTGTGAAACTTCCTGAAGTATTGCGTCCCTACCTTGGCGAAGAGGTGGAAATCGGCTAGAAGCGTCTCGCCAGAGTTCGAGCAAGGTGGTATTTCGTATAGAAGTGAGGCGGGTTCAGGACCAGTCGTTCGACCTGCGGTCCGCGATCCGTAAGTGCGGCTAATGCTGCTAAGCGAGAACTGGCCCGCAAAAGTTGACAGCTTTTCTGAGTTAGGTTTATACTTACCCGGCTGATGGCTGGCAAGTCCTGGCCCGGAGGGATGGCCGAGAGGACGAAGGCGGTTGTCTTGAAAACAACTGTGGCAGTGATGTCACCGGGGGTTCGAATCCCTCTCCCTCCGCCTGGCTCAGCCTGAATGTAAATTAGGGGAGGTCGCATAGCCTGGTCGAGTGCGCCCGCCTGCTAAGTGGGTAGGGGCAGCAATGTCCCTCGAGGGTTCAAATCCCTCCCTCCCCGCCACAAGCGCCAGTAGCTCAGTGGATTAGAGCGTCGCCCTGCGGAGGCGAAGGTCGCAGGTTCGAGTCCTGCCTGGCGCGCACAGATCGCACGCCAGAACCTCCACTTGGAGGTTCTGTGTTTTTTGGGACCTCAGCCAGTTCGGCCCCTCAGCAATATCTAGTCCTTCGACAGCACCGAAATTGAGAGAAAATCTGCAAAACCAGGGAGGATTTTCACATGGCCATAGTCTCTGCAGATCTGCTGAAGGGCCTGGGATCCGGCGAGTCGATATCATCGCTATGCCGCGCAAGCGGCATGTCGAGAACCGATTTCGAGAAGTGGTGGAACGAGGAAATTGGGCGCAGGACCCCTTCCCCGAATGTTCGATTGAGCACTAGCGTAAAGTCAGAGGCTCAGGTCGTGCGTAACAAGTGGGGCGTACCTAAGATCCTGGCCGGTAACGACGAGGACCTCTTTTTCGCTTTCGGTTTTGCCATGGCGCAAGACCGGCTGTTTCAGCTGGACTATCTGCGGCGCAGAGGGCATGGCAGGTTGTCCGAAGTCCTCGGGTTCGACGGTATTCATCTGGATACTATCGCACGCACCGTCGGACTCAACCGCATCGCAACCTCCGAATGGGCGTCGACGCCGGATGAAACCAGGACGCTGTTGCGCAGATTCAGCGATGGCATCAATGCACTTATCGAACTGACGAGCGACAAACTGCCTGTAGAGTTTGCGCTTCTTGACTATGAGCCAGAACCCTGGCAACCGATAGACTGCCTCGCCATCGCCGCCGAGTTTCGCTACTACCTGACCGTTCGCTTTCCCGTTATCGTCGGTCCCGAGATGGCGAAGCGTGCTTTAGGGAACGAACCGCTGTACAAGACCTTTTTGACCGGAGAGGCAGACGAGGAGAGCATCATCCCCGCCGGGACCTACGCCTCTGCCCCCAACGATGTTGTTCTTGTCGGCGCCAGCGTGGGTGATCCGCAAGAGGGCGAAGGCAGCAACAACTGGGTCGTCGGAGGCGCCCACACCAGCTCGGGATTGCCCATGGTGGCCAGCGACCCGCATATCGCATTTGCTGCAGTCTCATGCTGGTATGAGGTGCAGTTGAATGGCGGCTCCTTTGACGTTTCCGGAATGGCCTACACGGGCATGCCGGCGGTCATGTTCGGACGCAATCGCGACGTTGCCTGGGGCATTACCAATAACATTTGTTCACAGAGAGATCTCTACCAGGAGCGGACCGATCCGAGCCAGCCGGGTTTCTTCCTCTTTGACGGCGAATGGGAAGCGGAGCGCACGCTTGACGAAGTAATCCTGGTACGAGGCGCAGACCCCATCTGTAAGACCGTCCGTTTCTCACGCAACGGCCCGATCGTAGATGAAATCCTGCCCGCTGAAGCCGGCGGCACAGGTCCGGTTTCCTTGCGCTGGCTGGGCAATACCAACTGTGGGTGGCTGACGTCGCTACTTGGGATGGACCGCGCGTGCAGTGTCTCCGATCTGCGAGAAGCGACCCGCGAGTGGCGGGTGCCGACATGGAGCTTGGTGATTGCCGACAGAGAGGGACACATTGGGTACCAGGCGGTCGGCGGCATTCCGGTGCGAGGCGTCTGGGAGCGTGGCTACCGGCCAGGCTGGGATCCTGCGCACGCGTGGCAGGGCTTGATCCCGTTCGAACAGATGCCCCGTCTTGAAGATCCCGACAGGGGATGGATCGCCACTGCCAATAACCGAGTTGCCCCCGACGACTTCCCTTATCCTCTGTCGGGAACGTGGGCCAGCGGCCACAGGGCGCGCCGCATCCGCCAGATGATCGAAGAGCGTGGCAGCTTCTCCGTTGAGTCTTTCGCCCAAATGCAGCAGGACACGCGAACGCTGCGTGCAGATGAAGCGATCCCCGGACTGGTGCCGGTCCTGATGAGAAGTGGGGACCAACGTGTCCAGGTAGCCGCCCGCTATCTGCAGGAGTGGGACCACAATATGGCCCCCGATTCGGTCGCAGCTTCAATTTTCGAGGTGTTTTTCAACCGGTGGTGCCATCGGGTCGCCAGCGAGAGATTTGAAAATGATCTTGCAAATGCCCTCTCGGGTATTTGTGGCGGACTGGCCGGGCAACTGATCCATGAGGACTCGGCCGGTTGGTTCGAACGTTCAGATCGAGAGTCCGCAATCGTTGATGCCTTACGTGCTGCGCTAAATGAAATTGAGCACCGTTTGGGAACCGACATGACCAACTGGGAGTGGGGCAACCTCCACAATGTTCAGTTGCGCCACGTTTTGTCAGAGCGGGGTGACCTGAACATGCTGCTCGATCGCGGCGGTCTGCCTGTGGGCGGCAGCGGAGTTACCGTCTGTAATACGGGTTTTGACCCGAACTGGGGAGCTCTGATGGGAGCAAACTACAGACTGATCAGCGATCTCGGCCAAGACGGCATGTGGGCTGTGGAGTCCCAAGGACAGTCCGGGCATCCGGGCTCGGAGCACTACTGTGACCAGTTGGAGGAGTGGCTCGAAGGAAGGTACCACTTTCTCGCATTGGGTGCAGATGGCGACAACCAGGACACTGAATCGGTCTGCTTGCTGCATCCGGCAGCAAAGAAGAACCGCTAGGGCAGATCAGGAACAGTCCTGGGACGCTTTGGCGGCCTGGATATGGCCGTGAATCTGATCGCTGAAGCGGTACTCGCTGTTGTCCTCCGGCTCGTAGCCAATGACCTTTCGCGCGTTGACGATGCTCCAGAATGACTGGGAGTTTCCGCTAATTCCGTAGAAAACCTGGAACGGCACGCCTTGTTCATCTCCTATATCCTCGGTCTCGATGCTCTTGATGAACAACTGCTGCAGGTCGCGCTGGCTAATGTAAACCCCAAGCCCGCGAATCATGCGACGCAGGTCTCCCTGATCGATTCTCTCCAGGTCGTCCTCCCTCGGTCCGCCAATTCGAACCTGCACGTTCTCTAGGGGTCGGGGAGCACCTTCGTCGACGTGGACGCCCCGGAACTGCATCCGGCCAACAGCATATACAAATCCCAGGTGTTCATAAGCCTCTTTGGCCCAACCGTAAAAGTTGTCGGAGAACGGTCTCATCTCTGGCGTGACGATGTCCCACCTCTTGTCCAGGATTAGTGGCTCGTAGTAGTCGGCCGCATGGTTCGAGCTGGCGACGACCAAACGGCGGACTCCCTCCTCCTGCGCGGTCTGATACACGTGGAACGCCATTTCCACGTTCGACAACTCAGCATAAAAGTCCTGTACCGGGTCCGACTTGTCCTCGGCTCTGGTGAAGCCAAGGTGGACCACGGCGTCGGCGCCGCGAAAGTGATGGCGGTAGGAGTCCCTGTCACGCTGAGTCAGGTCGGCAATCTGAACGTCTGCCACGCCATTGCCATCTCGGTCTGTGGTCCGTACATCCAGCAGTGTAAGGTCGTATCGTTCGCGAAAGGCGGGCAGCAGTAGGCTTGCGATATACCCGGATGCCCCCGTAACAACAACCTTCCTCTTCTCGCTCATTCTTTGCTCCACATGCGTTCGATAGTTTCTCTGTGCTCGGCGTAGTGCCCATATGTATTGCCGGCGATCCGCCACAGTATGGGAGTTTGGCCGTCCGGACGGCGGTCCTGAGGCTGGAAATCGTCGTAAGGACGGAGTAGGTCTGCGTCTGAGAGCTCGGCGACTGCAGCGAGCGCGTCCATGTGTGCAGCCTCGAGTTCAGCCAGAACCTCTTTGAGCGCTACGTCTCGATTACGCTCATAGATGGACTGATTCATGCGTTCGATGCCGACGATATTGGGAGCCGCGTCCTCGGGCAGTCCCATAGGGGGATAACGGCGCTGCTTTCTGACAAGGGCGGCCAGGCCCCTCGCCCACGCGGCCAAATGCGCCAACTCATCCTTGGTCGACCAACCTTCCCGTCCGGAGGTCACTAACTGGTCCGCGCTGAGACCGGACAGGACCTTCTGCAGCAGGTCCCATTCGATTTCTATGTTTTCAAGTACTTCTTGCACCGTAGAGGGTTCCGTAGAAGGGTTATCGGACATTCTCTCGTTTCCGGCTCGATTAGGTTTTAACCTGCCAGGCTGGACAGTCCATTCAAATGATCGCTGCAGCCATCACCGTAGACCTCGCAATCTCATAGAAGCTCGTACTATCCCGAACTGCTCTCTGCAGCCGGCGTCGGTGAGGGTGAAGGCTGCGGTTGCGGCGCCGATTCCATTGAAAGGCCACTAACTTCCATCATGCGTTCCAGGACTTGCTCCAGCGCGTCCAGTTCAGCGCCGTAGGCAGCCCAGTTTCCGGATAGCAGGGCATCCTGTGCCCGGCTGTATCTGTCGTTGGCCTGCACGATCAAATCTTCAAGAGTGGACGCTGTCAGGTCGACCACTACAGTCTCTCGTTCTACCGCAGAGACTTCGGCAGTCAGTTCACCGTCTCCCGAGACTGCCAGCTCTGCAAGCGTTGTGTCGGCGAGGATGCCCTGGCCGAACAGGTCCACAAGAGCCAGACCAAGATTCTCGGCCATGATGACGCGTTCCGAGGTTGCCAGTATGACTCGCTTCAGTTCCGGAATCTTACCGGTGGCCGCCTGCAGATAGAGCGGCTCGACATAGAGCAGGCTCTCGCCAATCGGAATCACGAGAAGGTTGCCTCGAATCACCTGGCTGCCCTGCTGATTCCACAGACTGAGCAGCGAGCTTATCGTTGGGTCTTGGTCGATTCGCGCCTCAATCTGCTTTGGCCCGAAAACTAGCGAGTCTTTTCCGAAGCGGTATACCAGCATCTCTCCATACTTGTCCGGATCATTCTGAGCGGCCAGCCAGGAGATCATGTTCTCGCGGTTGGCCGGCGTAAAGGGAAGGATCTGGATAAAGTCCAGGTCATCGCTGCCGGGAAGCTGCATAAGCACATAGTAGGGCTCCATCGGCCGCGACTGGTTGTCAAAGATCTCTTCCGGCCATGCCCAAACGTCTTCTCTGTTGTAGAAGTCGGTCGGTTCGGTCATCTGATACGTGCGGAAGACACTGGCCTGGATGCTGAAGAGATCGTTGGGATAGCGAATGTGTGCGTTGAGGTCCGCCGGCATCTCCTCGAAATCTGTGAAGAGCGCTGGAAAGATGCGCGCATAGGCGGCGGCGATCGGCTCATCCGGCTCAACCAGGTAGAAGTCCATCTTGCCCGTATAGGCGTTGACAATGATCTTGACCGGATTGCGAATATAGTTGAATCCTGGTTGAACGGTTCGGGTCCCGAACTGGCTCGGTTCGCTGTAAGGAAAGCGCCCGCTGACCGTATAGGCGTCGAGGAACCAGTACAAGTTTCCATCACCACCAACTACAATGTAGGGGTCCGAGTCGAAACGCAGGAACGGGGCCACTTCCATCGTGCGCTGCAGGATATTGCGTCGCCACAGAAGCTGGCTCTCTGAATTCAACTCCTGGCTAATAAAAAGGTTGACGTCAGCGAACTGAATTGCGAAGGCCAGCCGGGGAAGGAATCCCCCGATCCTGATACCCGTTTCTCCCTCGAAGGTCGTGAATACGTTGCCGCCTTCCCCACGGGGATAATCAAACTCCTCTGTTTCCGTCTTGACTATTACGTACTCGTTCGTGCGCTCGCCGAAGTAGATCTGTGGGCGAGTGACTTCCAGAATGCCTTGAACAGGGAGGTCCTGCAGCACGAATGTTGGCAGGCCGTCCGGTGTGATCTCCGCCACGGGAGAAGCGGCTACACCATAGCCGTGCGTGTAGACCAGTTTGCGGTTGACCCAAGTCTGTGCCGGCTGCTCCAATTGTTCTGGAATCAGTTCCCGCGCCGACAGCATAAGTTGCCGCCGTTCACCTTCTACCTCATAGCGGTCGATATCGATGTCGGTGAACTGGTACTGTTGCCTCAGCGCCTGCACCTGGTTGTAAGTCTGGAGCAAGGGCCGGTAGTCCCAAAGACGGATATTCCGAATCGTGTCAGGTTGGTCGAGAAGCTCGTCCGGTGTCAGCTCGCTTTCGGCATCGAAGTTTTCGTCAACGATTCGGTCCAGTCCGTATGCCGCGCGAGTGAAATCGATGTTGTAGGAGATAAACTCCCTTTCCCGTGTAAACTCGTTGGGGTTGACCTGAAAGCGCTGGACCAGGTTGGGGTAGATGTTGCCCGCCAATGCGGAAACCGCGATCCAGCCAACCAGGACGACGACGATGGCACGCCATGCCTGCTGCAGGAACACGTTCACCAGCAGCAAGAGCGCGGCAAAGATGGTGACAAATACGAGAATGTTGAATGCGGGTAGCTGGGCATTGACGTCGGTGTAGCCTGCCCCGAAAACGGCCCCGCGATTACTGTAGACCAGCTCCAAGGCATCCAACCTGTACTGCCAGGCGATCAGAAGCAGGATTAGTGCCCCGAGGCAGCTCAAATGGGCGCGAACAGGTGCAGGTGCGCTCCAGCCCCGCCATCCAATGCCGCTGGCAAGACCGGTTGCAATCAGAGTGATGACGAGCGTCGTCATCAACCAGCCGCGCAGGAACTGCCAGATCGGAAGTGTAAACAGAAAGAAGCTTATGTCGCGGCCAAAAATCGGGTCGGTCAAGCCAAAAGGCTGTTGGTTGAAGTATAGGAGGAGTTCCTCCCATGCCGAAGAGGCCCCGGTTCCCATGAAGAATGCGAAAAACGCACCCACCAATAGGACAATCGGTGTGATACGGACCCCTACCGCCTGAATCGCCTCGGTCACTGGCGTGTCGGCAAGACCCTGCGGGTTAAGACGACGAACTAACAGTACGTTAAAGACGAACACGAGCCAGAATGCAAGCGCTCCGGCAGCAAAGAGACCGAGCGATGCTCCGATGCGAGTGAAGAATACTGAGGTCAGAGTAAGGCTGTCATACCACAACCAGTCCGTGTAGAATCCTAGAACGGTATTGAACAGGATAAGTCCCAGGAAAGGGATGAGCATCCACCACAGCAGACGGCCCCCTCCTCCTGAACCGCCGTTGCCTCCTCCCCGTCGGGGAGTGCCAGGACTACTTGGACCGTTGTCATCGTGGAGCAACTCTTCTTCTATCTGCTCCCAGTCATCTTCATCCAGGTTTTCCAACAGTTCATGAAAAGGGTTGCGTTCAGCCATAGGTGTTCCTTGTCATCTAGGAGGGCCGGTTGGCGGGGGGTCTGCAGCTTGGGGCGGATGCCATTGATTAGAGTCGCTACCCCGTAGAGTTCAAATTCCCTGTGCCCATGCAGGCAATTATAACAGATCTCACCCCGAATGGTGCGTTATGCTTCCGCACCGAATGACTCAGGTAATGCAGGAAGTCCATCGCGTTCAGCATGAAACGGTCTTGACCGGGCAAGCACCCGTAGAAAGGGGAGAGGTTCGAAATCAGTTTGAATTACATGCTATACTTTAGACCCCGCAAAGCGAAATTCGTTCCGGATAAAGTAGCCATGGACATTGAATACAATCCGTTGACAGAACTACCTAGACAAGATGCGCTTCTGCGAGCATTGGTCCCCGGTCTCGCTGCCTTGGAGCAGATACATGCAGTCTGGCTGACCGGGTCGCTGGCGCGTGGAGATGCCGACCGCTGGAGCAGCGTTGATCTGCACCTGCTGTGGCGACCGGACCGTCACAGGCCTGCTTGCGCGGCTAAACCTTCCCGGCTGGTTCAGAAAAATATAGAAGACACGTTTGGGGACGAGAAGGTACAGATTGTGCAGATTAGCGACTCGGACTTGGGAGGTTCCCTTCAGGGAATCTGTTTGGGAACACGGTCCGCAGTCGATACATCGAACGAACCAGGCCCGGCCGGGGTTCTCTTTGAGCTCACCTGGATGCTGTCTACCGATTTTTCAGAAATAGTCGGCCCTGACGGAGCCACACAAACGCTTTATATGTCAGATCAGGCGGCTGGCCCTTTCGAGGCTACCACCGATAGCAAGCAGGCTGTCATCGCTCCGCCTGACGTCGAGGCCGTCGACACGAAACTGGGGCGATTCTGGCTACTGCTGGCCCGGCTACCCGCGGTGCTGGGGCGTCAGGAACAACTGGCCGCCCACTTACTGTTGACCGAGATGGGCACTCTGCTTATTGACCTGGTCGTTTCATTGAACGGAGGCAGTCGCCCTCAGACGAAGGCTCGCATTAATCGGTACCTGGGAGAGGCCCAGCTCGAAGCATTTGAGAAAAGCCTGGGATTGCGAAAGTCTAAGCGGCAGGGCGAGTTCGACAGGGGTGCCAATTGGATCGGGCAAGCGGTAGCCCTTGTTGTCCTTTATCGCTGGTATGCCCCCCAACTCGCCGAGAAACACTCGCTGACCTATCCACGTCTTGCCGAGGACTGTGTACTTACCTATTTGAAGGCCGAGCTGAAGAATTGGCCGGCCCACATCAAAACGGGATGATTGCTGCCATCAGGAGCCAATTAGTTCATTCAAAGAGGGCAACAAATGAGACCTCAGCATGAAACACATTTCGCCCTCCATCAGCTGACACCTGGCGAGCCTTTGCTGATGTAGATTGGATTGCTGAAGATCCAACCGCGAGGTTTGCCCCATCGTTGCTTCCAGACCTCCACTCTGTAGACACCAGCGTCGCGAACCTGGTAGGTGAGATTTGAAGTCTGTCCCCGTGTGACCACCCGTCCGTTTCGCAGAATGCGAGTGTCCGCCACTTCGGGACTCTTTACGTGCAGGTCCAGCGACATCCCTTCTGTCAGCGCGACTGAGTCGCCCATCAAGGCGATCCCGCCGCCATCGGTTGAGTGAGGTTGATCACGGAAAGATCCTGGTCCCTCTCTCTCCGCCCAGAAGCGAAATCCCTCTGTTGATCCTACCAGGTCGTAGCCCAGCCAGCAGTTGCCCTTGCGCAGTGCATCCAGGACAACATTGCGGTCATGTAGGGTATTGGGGTCGCGATAGTCGTATGAACCGTTAGACTGCGGGCCAAGGAATGGCGTGCTGCCTAAGATATGTGTGTTCAGCGCCTTGGCACTTTCTTCGTAACTCAAAAAGCGACGGCTTATGGGGCCCAGGTTGTACTTAACGGAGTGGACATCGGTGCCGCCTAGAGCTACAACGCGTCTCTCTTGTGTCAATTCGTCCCACTTCTTCAACATGGCCGGCAGCGGTCCCTCTGCGAAGAGATGCGGGAAAAAACCTACAAGCGTAGCCCTTAAGTAGCTGGTCGTGTATCCGCGGAAGCCGGAGAGGTAGTTCCACAGTTCCACGCCGTGATAGTCCGTGACCTCCCAATTTTCCCACGGATAACACTTCGAAAAGAGCTCCGTCGCCTCCTCGATTGGGTGGGCCAGAAACGCCAAGGCATTCTGCTGACAGACGGCCTCAATCAGTTGTTGCGGGTCGGTTGCCTGGCCGCTGACGTCGGACTCCACGCCCAGGCACAGCATATGGTTGCCTGTTGGCTGCCGTTGCGTGTCGTGCACCTCCTGACCTACGAGGGTGAGGACGCCCTGGCGGTACCCTTCCTCCTCCTCTCTTACAAAGACATTGTGGTCGGTGACAAAGACATAGTCCAGCCCTCCTCGTACCGCTCCGTCAATGAGATCCTCAAAGGAGCCGAATCCATCGCTGTGGGTCGTATGCATATGAATGTTGCCGAAGTACTCAAAAAGTTCTGGTAAATTATCTGCATTGACCATGGCGAAGTCTTCCGGTAGCTGCGGGCTTGTCGAGTGTTGGAAGGAAAAGGAGTACAGCTGAGGCCTGCAAAGTCGTTTCGGTCAACCGGTGATGGTGCTCAGGGCAGTCTTGGATAAGTTTTCTGCTCTGCCGGTGCCTGCGACGCTCGCTTCAACTCTTCCTCGGCTATACGTTTGTCCAGAATTCTGCGCGCCTCGTACCTCTTGCGCTCTTCCGAGAGCCAGCGGCGCTTGTCTTCCGGATCCACGATGGGCCGCGCCGAGAGCATGAATACAGTGTGACCAACCATTGTGTCATCCGGACGAAGGCGGTCAGGAACCGGTTTATATGCGCGTACGAAAACCTCTTCAACGGCAATATCGGCAAAACCCGTCTCTTCGAGCCCGCGCAGAAGTTGCTCAACCTGGTTTGTGGTGGGAACCAGAGAAACAAAGAAGCCACCTGGGCGGAGCGCTCGTCGGGCCTGTTTCAAAAAGATCCAGGGAGTGCGCAGGTCCAAGACCAGTGCGTCTACATCTGTCTGATAGAAGCCGTCCAGAATCGAGCTCGCGTGCAAGTCCACATGTTGCAGAAGTCCCATCTTCTCCAGGTTGCTGCGCGCAACCTGTATATGGTCCTCTCTGATCTCATAAGAGTAGACACGTCCGCCGGGTGCAACCGCCCAGGCCAGCGCGATGGTAAGGGCGCCGCTCCCCGTCCCCGCTTCGACCACGCGGCTCCCCGCCCTAAGGTTTAGTCTGCGCACGACCATGGCTGCATCTTTTGGAAAGATAATCTGCGTGTTCCTCTTGATCCTCGTCATTCGGTCGTCCAGGGAGGGTTCCAGCAACAACATGGCGTGGCCCAGGTGACTGAACACGGTAGTTCCGTAGGGAAGGTCAATGAGTTCGTCATGCTGAACCTTTCCCAAATTGGAGTGGAACAGGCGACCAGGCTGCAGACGCAACAAGTGGCGTTTTCCTCCTCCGGTAAGGAGTAGCACCAGGTCATCGGGCTTAGTCAGCGATGGATCGAACAGTCCTCGATCTGCAGGTGAGTTTGAAGGAGAGACCTGCTGACCAGTTAGGCTCAACTCTGATTTCTCTTCTTTGGTCGGTTGGGTCACCGGGGAGTCTCTGCTTTCCACCACTACGGCCTCACCCCCGGGCTGAACCCAAGCTGACAAAACCTGGCTAGGAAGAAACTTCAATGAGGGTGTCGATAATGTTCTCCGAAACTAACTCATTGCTGATTATAGTCACTGGTGAGTCAGATCTACAAGAGCGGGCTTCTTGCCGCGGCTTCTTGTTCTGTTTAGGAGACAGGACGTTTCCTGGTCACTGCCGGCGAGTGAGCACGCCGATGTAGGAACTTGGGGATCGATGAAGGTCGCCTATCAGGCCGTCAAAAGCCCCGGCGGCTTTTCATCAGCGCCACAGCAGAGGTTCATTTACCGTGCTAGGCTGTCGAAGGCAGCGAGTCGATGAGATTAATCGCAGGCCTCAAATGGTCCAACTGTCCACCATTATAGCCCGGCTGATCCTAGATAGCTGAACGGGCCCTTTCCAGGTCGCAATCTGACTGTGGACAAGTAGAAGCGCATGTCGGCGAGTGGCTGCAAATCAGCAAGACTCTACCTCTGTTCGTTCTGCTGCTCCTTGGCTGGGCATATCAGTCGTTAGAGTTTCGGTGGTCATTCGGAAGTTTTCCGATGGAGGGTTCTCTCAAAACACAATTGACACGCGCTGTAAGGGGATGTAGAATACAAAACGGCCTAAGCAGGAATTTTTTGGGCCCCTTGTTGGGCGCGGTCTGATATGGTTGACCAGAGGAATCCAGGAGGATTGCCGGCCAGGTTGGAAGCTATTGGACCGGTCCCACTTGGGTTGCAGACAAAGCGGCCTCATAAGGCTGACCAAGTACAGTATGGACCGTGACAGTGAAGAGACGTAACATTGTATTATAGGATTCTCAATTGTCGAGATCTACTCTAATTTCCAGGAGGCCTCGAATGCATAAACGCGTCAAGATTTGGGCTGTGCTCTCACTTGTCGTCGCGTTCATTATCTCAGGATGCACGGCCAGGGTCGACGACGGATCTATGGTCGAGAGGGGGCCTGATGAGTTCTACATCGACCTGCCGCCTATCGTAATTGACTACGCTCCGGATGGCACTGCGTCTGTCGGTGGATTGTCTCATATGGTCGTAGGCAACGTTGAGAAGCCACCTGGCATGGTATATGTACCTGAACCGGGAGTCAGGCTGGGGCTTGCAACGATTCTATACGGCTTGACTTTGCCACCATTCTGGGTGCAGCACTTCACAGCCTCCAACCTCCAGCACCTTCGCGTATCAAATGGCGACGAAGGAATCATTCTTTTCGCCAATGGGCAGCGGATCCCTTCCCTGGTGTGGGAGGAAGAGTCCCTGGCTGCGACGGGGGAGGCCGTATCGGCGCTTGGTTTGGGGGTCCCCGCGCTTAACAGAGTGCTGCCACTGGTTCGCAACTTTGGCCTTGGGGTAGTGCTCAGATTCCCAGTCCAGGAAGGGGAAGAAATTATACCCCTCAGCGGGGTTGAAGAAAGTGAAGAAGTCACCATGGCCCGAATGCTGCAGCAGCAGGTCCTGGAGACCTTTGGAGGCTCCCTGCCGACAATAGACATCCCGATACTGTACCACGCCGATGGCAGCTGGACCTTGGGAGAACTGTCCGATGTCGATTGGACTGTACTGACAAGTACGCCCTTTTATGCGCTCCGCCTTCCACCCGAATTGATCAGCAGCCTGACGGATTCCGGCATATACACAGTTACCTTGACTACAGATCCGGACGGCATTCACATTTCCCTGAACGGCATCGGTCTCCCGTACCTTTCGTGGGGCAGCGGGGAGGTGCAAAACGTGCTCGCTCTCTCCAAGCAACTGGGCGTCTTTGACAGCGTATCCGCGCTCTTGCCCGGCGCCGATATGGCGTCGGTACTCTCGTTAGTGGAGAATCTCCTACCAATAATCCAGGCAACCAGCGCCAATGTTACAATCTATCTGCCTGGTTCGGAGATGGGCAACTGAGGAATCAAGTAGGTCGAAGACTACTAGGGCAGCTGGGAAGAGAAGAACGGTCCAGCTACTCTCGATAGAGCAGATGTAGACTTCCTACATCTGCTCTATTCCTGTTCAGGGAAAGAGTCGACTGCTGACTTCGAAAGATGATGGTGTTCGGTTCCAGCCTGATGCAGACTACAACTGCCCTCTCCGCTAGAGAGTTTCGGTTACTTTCACCAAACCCCGGGGGCGGTCCGGGTCAATGTCACGGGCGGCCGCCAGATACAGAGCGAACAGCTGGCCTGGTACAATTGCAAGCAGAGGGGACAGCCATTCAGGAACGGAAGGAAAAGGAAACTGGGTTCGGCCCAGTTCCAATAGGGTAGGGTCATTGCTGACACATAGCAGTTCGGCATCCATTTCGCGCAGCTGTCGTACAAAAGGTTTCAGCTCAGGCATCAGTAGGCCTTTAGGCGCCACCACAATGACCGGAAATGCAGGTTCGATCAGACTTACCGGTCCGTGAAGGAAGTCGGCGCTGCTGTAGGGTTCGGCAAGGGTATAGGTAAGTTCCTTTATCTTTAGAGCGATCTCAAAGGCGGTCGAGTAATTGAACCCCCGTCCGACGACGACACAGTTGCGTACGTAGCGGTAGCGCTCTGCTAGTTTCTCTACGTCGCCGTTCATTGAGAGGGTCTGTCTCATCAGTTCCGGTGCCGTGGCCAGCATGGCGATTCCATCAGAGTCGTTAGCCAGGTGGGCAGAGAGAAGACCTACGGCGTAGAGCTGGCCCGTGTAGGTCTTGGTGGCCGCGATGGAGCGTTCTTCACCGACGCCCAGTCCAACCACGTGGTCGGCCTGTTCTGCCAGGGGAGAGTCAACGAAGTTCGTGATAGCGGCCGTTGTGCGCCCTTGCCGCCGCGCCTCTGCAAGGACGCTGACGATATCAGGGCTCTGACCACTCTGACTGATGCCCAATACAAGTGTGTCCGGGGCGAAGAGCGGAGGTTTCTGATAAAGTGAGAAGAGGCTTGGTGTGGTCAGCATTACAGGGAGCCGGTTGTTAGCGCCGAGAAGGTATTGCGCGTAGCGGGCGGCATTATCGCTCGTGCCCCGTGCCGCGACTACGACCTGCCGTATGCCGGTGTCCCGCATGTGGGTCGCCAGCGCTTTCACAGGACCCTGCCCCTGCTCGGCGAACTTTTCGACAACTTCAGGTTGTTGGTGGATCTCCTGGAATAGTATGGAACCTGACCCCATCTTGTGTCCTTTCGAGGCTGGAAATGTGCAAGTGCGCTAGATTATAGCATCACCTCAAGAGATCGCACTGCCGGAAAGATAGATTGCATGAGGACTAGGTAAAATGTACGAACTTCCTGAAGATGTCAAGATGTTGCAGGAACTGGCGATGGACTTCACGCGCCGGGAGATCATGCCGCGCGCAGAGTACTACGATCAGAATGAAGAATGGCCCTGGGACATATTTCAGAAAGCACGCGAGGTAGGGCTCGTAAACCTCAATATCCCTGAAGAATACGGAGGCATGGGCGCGACTGCATTAGAGGAGTGCGTAATTGCCGAGTCCATGGCTTACGGCTGTTCCGGCATTCAGACAGCTCTGATGCTAAATCAGCTTGCCACCTTGCCGCTGCTCATCGCCGGGTCCGATGAGCAAAAGAGGCGCTACCTTCCTTGGATAGCGGATGATGGCAAAATCGCCGCCTACTGCATGACCGAGCCCGATGCTGGGTCGGACGTCGCCGGCATCAAGTCCACCGCTGTGCGGCGTCAGGACACGTACATCCTCAATGGGTCCAAGTCTTGGATCACCGACGGCCCTGTCGCCAGCTTCTTTTCCGTATTTGCAAAGACCGACCCCGAGGCAGGCCACAACGGCATCAGTTGCTTTCTGGTTGAAAGGGACTGGCACGGGGTGAGTACAAGCAAACCGCTTGCAAAGATGGGCCAGCATGCCGCCCAGGCCTGCCAGGTCTTCTTCGAAAACGTCGAAGTCCCGGCATGCAACCGTCTGGGAGACGAGGGCGAGGGCTTTCATATAGCCATGAAAGCTTTCGACAAGAGCAGACCCGGAGTGGCGATCGCCGCCATTGGCGTCGCTCGTAGGGCGCTTGACGAAGCAGTAGCCTATGCAGGCGAGCGAACTGCGTTCGGGAAGCCGATTTCCCACTTCCAGGGCGTTGGCTTCATGCTGGCCGACATGGCGATCAGAGTGGAAGCCGGACGGCACCTGGCCTATAAGGCCGCTTGGGACGTTGACATAGGGAATCGCAACACGATGTCGGCGGCCATGGCAAAGGCGTATTGCGCGGAAGCAGCCATGAAGAACGCGACTGACGCGGTCCAGGTTTTCGGCGGAAACGGATACAGCCGAGAGTTTCCCGTCGAAAAGCTTATGCGTGACGCCAAGATCTATCAGATCTATGAGGGAACGACTCAGATTCAACAGATGATCATCATGCGTGAGCTCTACCGGCAGGACTGAACCATAAGGGCAGGGGGGCCGTACGGCCCGTGTCCTCCACCTTCACCAATGTGCCTCCCTGCACCTTACCCCGACCCGAATACCCTCTCTGATGTCAGCACGCATGGTGTGCAGTCATTTGCCATTCGGCAACCTATTTCATTGACACTTTCAAGGAAAAAAGGTAAAATATCGTTCGGCTGTATGCCTGCGAATGTGCCCCCAAAGGGTCTTTGCGCTGGAACTGATTCTCTTGGCAAATGCCTCATGACTTCCAGCCACGAAAGTTACATCCGTTACTAGATAAGGGATTACGCAGATAGGTGTGAGGAGGATTCATGGCCGACTTTTCGACTGACAGTATTCGCAACGTCACTATTCTCGGGCACGGCAGCTCCGGGAAGACCTCGCTTGTCGAAGCGCTGCTATTCAACGGTGGGGGGACAAGTCGCGTCGGGCGCGTCGAGGATGGGTCCACAGTCTCAGACTGGGACGAAGAAGAACAGCGGCGCGGTATCTCGATCAACCTTGCCGTCGTCCCTGTCGAGTTTCAGGACACGAAACTCAATTTGGTGGACACACCAGGTTACCTGGATTTCGTCGGCGAGGTGATCAGTGGGCTGTCCGTATCAGAAGCCGGCCTGGTGCTCCTGGACTCCGTGGCAGGCGTCGAAGTCGGCACGGAGTTGGCGTGGGAACAGTTGGATGCGGTCGAAAAACCTCGCATGATCTTTGTTAACAAGATGGACCGCGAAAACGCCAACTTCGCCAACGCGTTGGCAAGCGCAACGGAAGTTTTTTCGGGCACGATTCTGCCGTTCCAACTGCCCATCGGTTCCGGCGAGAGCTTTGAAGGAATCGTCAACCTCGTTGATATGAAAGCCTACCTTGGCTCCGATGCAACGGTCGCCGATGTCCCTGCCGATATGGAAGATGCCGTGGCCGAGGCCCGCCAAAACCTTGTCGACGCTGCCGCAGAGACGGACGACGAGCTGATAATGAAGTATCTCGAGGGGGAAGAGTTGACAGAGGATGAGGTAAGACAGGGCCTTAGGAATGGCGTTCAGGACGGCCAGATTATTCCCGTCTTCTGTGGGAGCGCGATTCAGAATATCGGCCTGTTCAGTCTGGCGCGCGCGCTGACCAACTACGTTCCCTCCCCGGCAGACTCGGTCAGTTCCGTTCATAACGGTGGTGACGACCATCTGGAACTCTCGGGAGACGCCGACGGACCCGTACTCGCCTATGTTTTCAAGACGATCGTTGACCGGTACGTTGGTCGAATGAGCTATGTACGGATCCTTTCCGGCACGCTTTCGGTAGACAAAGGGGCGACAATTCAGCGCTCAGGCGACAACGTCAGGCTTCAGAACGTGTTTACCGTCAGCGGCAAGGAGTTGGAAGCGACAACTTCGCTCACTGCGGGAGACATAGGTGTTCTGACAAAGATGGACGGGCTCAAGACCTCCGATTCGCTCGGTGAGCAGCAGCTTGTTCTGCCGCCGCCCGAGTATCCAAGGCCGCTCTATTCCGTGGCGGTCATGCCGGCAACCAAAGCCGACAGCGCCAAAATGGGTCAGGGCTTGCAGGCTCTGGCCGAGGAAAATCCGACCCTTCAGGTCGAATACGTCCAGGCCACAAAGCAGAACATCTTACAAGGTATGGGCGACACGCACGTTGACGTCGCCATCAGAAGTCTGGACGGCAAATTTGGCGTCAAGGTCGACACTGCTATGCCTAGGGTACCCTACCAGGAGACAGTAACCCGGAGCGCCAGCGCCCACTATCGTCACAAGAAACAGACCGGCGGCGCAGGCCAGTTCGCCGATGTCGAACTGCGTGTTGAACCGCAGGACCGTGGCGACGGATTCGCCTACGACAGCGAGGTCTTTGGCGGCGCCATTCCCAGCGTGTTTATCCCTTCCATTGAAAAGGGGATCAGGCAGATCCTGGATCAAGGCGTGATTGCGGGCTATCCGATCGTCGATGTCAAGGCCATCGTCTTCGACGGAAAGCATCATCCGGTCGACTCCAAAGATATCGCCTTCCAGACCGCCGGCCGCGAAGTATTCAAGATCGCTATGCAGGAGGCCCGCCCGGTCCTGTTGGAACCGATCTACACGATGCGCGTGACTGTGCCCGATGAATTCATGGGCGATGTGATGGGCGACCTCAACAACCGTCGCGGTCGCGTGTTGGGAATGGAAAACCGCAACAACCGCGCCATCATCAACGCAGAGATCCCCCTCGCCGAAATCCTGCGCTACGGTACAGATCTGCGCTCCATGACCCAGGGACGAGGCATCTACACAATCGAGTTTGGCCGCTACGAACCCGTACCCAGCCATCTTGCCGACCAGGTCATTTCTCAGAGCAAGGAGGAGGAGGCCGAGCAGGAGTAAGTGACGGAGCCTAATCGCTAGACTAGAGTGGGTGAAAACGGTGTACGATGAAACGTTAGGCAGCCTTACAAAAGTTAATGTTCGAAAGAAGTGGGCTGATGAAGAAAGACATTTCATTCCATGGCTTTCGGAAAACCTTGAACAGTTGTCTCCAGTATTGGGGCTCAAACTGGACTTCCTAGAAAGCGAGAAGAAGGCCGGCCCCTTCAGAGCTGACATTTTTGCATTAGACACTCAGAGCAGTCAGTTCGCCGTTATTGAGAGTCAGCTAGAACCGGCAAATCTTCGCCACTTGGGACAGCTGCTTACCTATGTTGCGCAACTGAGGACGCAGTACGGAGTGTGGATCGCTACCGGCTTCAGGGGAACCATTCTGAGGGCTCTCAGGACGCTGAATAGACATTGGCCAGATTTGACAGGTTTTTATGCGGTCGAGTTAAACCTATATAGGAGCAGTGACGGATCCTTTCTGCCGATTTTCGATGTGGTCGACAACCCAAATGGATGGGAGGACCCCTTAGCCCTGGACTTCTGGAGCTACTACTTTTGTCGATACCCGAATTCTTCCGGCCCCAATCTTGACGAAGGGTCAAGCAAGAGAAGAAATCGGATTCCCGTAAAGGAGGCTAATTTGAGGATCACCCAGTACTTGGGTGGCAGTTTTGTGAGGACTTATGTCACTGGCAATGGAAACGAGCCCGACAGGGAGGTTATCGAAAGAATTGGACCATTTCGAGAAGCACTAATCGAAGAGGCTCGCAAGTCAGAATTAATTGGTGGGAAGAATCGCCATTGCACTACAGAGTTCAAAGTGAATGCACGCGACCGGCGCAATTGGAGAGACATGGTCGACTGGTTGGAGAGTCAACGAAAGACCTACGAAAAAGTCCTCCGGATGAGCTCCTGCGGTGGGAAGTAACCATTTCATAGGAATCCTGTAGGTATATCTTGCTAACCGGTTTACCTATCATACAATCGTAATTCATTCAGTATTGAACAATTGACATTTCCAAGTGAAGTTCCCGCTTGGGAAGTTGGCAGATGCCGGCGGCAATCGTCGGCGTTTTTGTGTAACGCTACAAAACCACGCCAAGTTGGCTCCCGCATAGCTATGCTGGTGCGCCAACCGTAGGTTTGGCTAGGACGTTGTCAGGAGTGAACAGAATAAGGTATATGGTATCCATTTCGGAAGTTAGAATTGCTCAAGTGGGGCAAACGAAGTGCTGAACGCACTGTTCACTTTAGTCATGCAAGTCCTCTATGCATTCGGCACAACAGGCCTTTTCATGTACGGACTGCAGGCGCTGATTCTTACCTTGTTGAAACTGCGCGAGGAGAGGTTGCAGAAACAGGGAAATCCACGCATACACCACTATTGCGATTTGGGCACGCCCTACATATTGGTCGACTTGCCGCCCGTTACCGTGCAACTTCCCATCTTCAACGAAGTTCACGTGGTCAGCCGGCTCATTGACGCCTGTGCCAAACTGGAATATCCATCCAATCGATTACAGATCCACGTTCTCGATGATTCCACCGACGGAACAACCGCCATCGCCGAGAGACGGGCTGCCTTTTGGCGCAAACGCGGAGTCGATGTCCAGGTGCTGCATCGCAGCGACCGCCAGGGCTATAAGGCCGGGGCATTGAAGGAAGGTCTAACTGTGGCCACCGGCGAATTTATCGCCGTCTTCGACGCAGATTTTGTCCCTCCTCCCGACTTCTTGAATCGTACGATTCCTTCGTTTCTCAGGGAATCCGGAAAAGACATCGGATTCGTCCAGACCCGGTGGACGCATCTGAACGGGGAATACTCGGCCTTGACAAGGTCACAGGCGCTGGCACTCGACGGACACTTTGTTGTCGAGCAGGCTGCTCGCCACGCCGTTGGGCTGTCCTTTGGCTTCAACGGGTCTGCAGGCGTGTGGCGGAAGGCATGTATCGAAGACCCTGCCGTTGGCGGCTGGCAAGACGACACGCTCTGCGAGGACCTGGACCTGAGCTACCGGGCCCAGTTGGCCGGCTGGCGCGGCGTCTATCTGGACGATGTGGAGGCTCCCGCCGAACTACCGCCCCAGCTACTCGCCTTCAAACGACAGCAGTTCCGCTGGGCGAAGGGAAGTGTCGCGACGCTGCGGAAGCTGGCAGGCTCAGTCTGGAAAGGAGGCTGGCCGACCTGGAAAAGGACCGCGGCTTTCGTCCACCTGGGCGGCTACCTGATCCATCCGCTCCTGCTCGTGTTGCTCCTCGTGTCCCCTCTTCTCATGCTTTCTGGCAGCCAGCCATATTTGCCCCTGGCCTACCTGAGCCTGGTTTCGGTTGGCCCCCCCGCGCTGTATGCCCTGTCGCAGCGACGACTGCACAGGCAGGACTGGCTGCGGCGTTGGGCCCATCTGCCCCTGCTCATGCTCCTTGGAATGGGGCTGTCACTGAGCAACTCGGTTGCCGCATGGCAGGCGGTATTCGGGAGAGGTGGGACCTTCCTACGCACCCCGAAATTCCGTGTCGAAGGCAGTTCCGATTCATGGCACCGCAGCGGCTATGCCCTTGAACTGGAACCTATTGTCGCCGCCGAGTTGTTCCTTTCACTATATGCCGGGATTGGTTGCTACATTGCAGTCATCCACGGCCTGTGGCTGAATCTGCCTTTCCTGGCCCTTTACGCTTGCGGATACGCTCTCGTGGCTGTATACGGGTTCTATGAGTCATGGATTTCGCGCTCCTCACGAGCGCAATTGGGAAGCCGCCCGGCCAAGCCATTTCGGCCGAAGGGCCTTGTCAAATACTGATGAGGCCTGTACAATTGCTGTAAGCTCGAGAACATTTGATTGGGCCCCAAATTTCAGACTGTGAAGCTGACCTGACGGTTCAGCCCGAAGCCTCGTAGTGGTGAACCCTCGAAAAGGAAAGATTCCGTGTCAAAACGTAGCTATGATGACATTACCTGGCTGAAAGATCCGAAAGACGTAATCGTCCTTGCCAACCGCAGCCGGAAGAACTATATCTTGGAACTTCCTACCGGCCAGTACCGTCTTGATGTTGGGCGCAAAATGCGCACACTGCGCTCCATTCTTGACTTCGGTCAAGTAAAGGAGCTGGTATCCAGCGGCCAATTGGTCGTCGAGGAATAAGCATTCCAACTCCAGTAGGTAAAGGCATCCATCCTGAGTATCTTTTCAAGTCTGCGTTCCCCGGTTCAGACTGTGGAAATGCGCAGTCAGTTCAACATGGTAAGCAAAAGTGTCCACCTATCTGTTCATTGATGGTCATTCCCAGGCGTTTCGAGCCTTTTTCGGTGTGAAAACACCCTTGGTTACCTCTCGCGGGGAACCAACCACCGCCGTGTTCGGCTTCTTTCGCAAGCTGTTCAGTGTTCTGCGCGACTACCGGCCCGACGGGGTTGCAGTTGCATTTGACAAGGGCGATACCTTCCGCCACGAGGAATTTGTCGAGTACAAGGCGACCCGGGACGCCATGCCTGACGAAATGCGGCCCCAGATGGACCGCATCGAACAGGTGCTTGAAGCGTTGAAGATTCCTATCCTGACGCTTGAGAACTTCGAAGCAGACGATATTCTGGGCGGGCTTGCACGCCAAGCTGCAGACGAGGGGCATGACGTCCTGATCCTGTCCGGTGACCGTGACATGTTTCAACTGGTGGCAGACCGCGTCAAAATCCTCTATACCTCCGGCGGCCCTTCCCCGACCACGATGCCCTACGGGGTCACGGAAGTTGCCGAGCGCTACGGCGGCCTCGACCCCGAACAGTTTCTCGAAATGAAGGCGCTGGTGGGCGATAGCTCCGACAACATTCCCGGCGTGCCGGGCGTAGGCGAAAAGACTGCAATTAGATTCCTGAAGCAGTTTGGTTCTCTGGACGGGCTTTACTCCCACATCAACGAGATAAAGGGCCCCAAAACGCAGCAGAACCTCCGTGACGCCGAGCAGGACGTACGGCGCAACAAGAGGCTGATGACCATTGTCTGTGATGTGGACGTCACATTTGATGCAGAAGCGTTTCGCCTCCAGAGTTACGACGGCGGCGCCATACGTCGCATTTTTGAAGAGCTGGATTTTCGCAGCCTTCAGCGTGAACTGGATCATTTGGGCGAAGTCGGTTTCCGCGACAATGCCGTTGCACAGGCCGACTCGTCGGTATCCGAGCATGCGCAGTCTACACTCTTCACCGACGATGACTCTGCTTCAGAAACGGCCGGTTGGCGACCGTCGGCGAACGCCACCGAGGATCATCCCTATCGGTGCATTCAAAGCCTGGCCGACCTGAACAACCTGTGCAAGGACCTCACACAGGCAGAGATCCTGTCCTTCGATGTCGAGACCAGCGGCCGGGATCCGATGAGCGCAGACCTGGTTGGTTTGGGTATCTCCTGGGCTAAGGGTGAAGGCTGCTATATTCCGGTCGCGCACAGCAGCGGAGAGCAACTGCCCTGGGACCAAGTGCGCGCGGCGGTGCAGCCTTTCTTTGAAGACCCGAATCTCCCGAAGGTGGCGCACAACGGGAAATACGATTTGGTTGTCTGCCGTCGGCATGGACTTCAGGTTGAAGGACCAATTCACGATACGATGACGATCGTCTGGTTGCTGGACCCGGCCAATCGTTCAATCGGCCTCAAGAGCCAGGCTGAAGCGGAACTTGGCTGGACAATGACCGAAATTACAGAGTTGATCGGTTCAGGCCGCAATCAGCTCTCTATCGCAGAGGTGGACATCGATCGCGTTACCAGCTATTGCGGCGCCGACGTGGACGCAACGATTCACTTGTGGGACGCCCTTGCTCCGCGTTTGAAGGCAGCCGGTGATCTGGTATGGAAGCTCTACGAAACGGTCGAGATGCCTTTGCTGCCCGTGCTTGCCGACATGGAGATGGCCGGGATTCGACTGAATACCGGTTTTCTAGAGGATCTCTCCAGGAGGCTTGTGCAACGCTTACAGGAGATCGATTCTCAACTCAAGGGAATCGTCGGTCACGATTTCAACCTTCGCAGCACACAGCAGCTCAGTTCTGTTATGTTCAACGAACTTGCATTCCCTGCCAAAGGGCTCAAAAAGACGAGGTCAGGATTCGTCAGCACTGCGGCCGGCGAACTGGATAAATTGAAGGCGTCCTCGACCGGGCTGTCTCCTGAGCAGAACCAATTTCTGGATCTGCTGTTCGAGCAGCGGCAGCTTGAAAAACTGCGCGGAACTTATGTCGATTCCCTTGGTTTGTTAGTCAACCAAGGCACCGGCCGCGTCCATACAAACTACAGTCAGGCGGGCTCCTCAACGGGCCGTCTCAGCAGCAACGGTCCCAACTTGCAGAACATACCCATTCGCACGGAACGCGGGCGGGAAATCCGCAAAGCCTTTGAAGCGGAAGAAGGCTGCGTCCTGTTGGCAGCAGACTATAGCCAGGTTGAACTCAGAGTTTTGGCCCATATCGCCGAGGAAGAACCTCTCATAGAGGCCTTTCGTCAAGAGCAGGACATTCATGCAGTGACCGCATCGCGACTGTTCGGCAAATCTTTGGACGAGGTAACCTCTGAGGATCGAGGACTGGGCAAGACAATCAACTTCGCTACGATTTACGGCGTTAGCGCCTTCGGCCTCAGCAGCCGAACCAGTATGGACCCCACCGAGGCCCAGCAGTTTCTGGATCAATATTTTGCGACCTATCCCAATGTACGAAAATATATTGATGAGACCATTCGAAAAGCGGTTGAAGAGGGATTTGTAGAGACGCTCTTGGGTCGCAGACGCATCTTCCTCGAACTACAGGGAAATCTTCCATTCAACCAGAGGCAGGCACTTGAACGACAGGCGATAAACGCTCCGATTCAGGGAACTGCAGCTGACATTACGAAATTGGCGATGATCAACCTCCACAAGCGTATCCAGGATGACGGCCTGAAAGCGAAGATGCTACTGCAGGTTCACGATGAATTGGTCCTCGAAGTACCTCAGGATGAACTGGACGTAGTTGCACCGCTCGTACGCAGTGAAATGGAGTCTGCATTCGCGCTAACCGTCCCCTTGAGGGTCGATGTCGAAACAGGACCGAATTGGTATGACATGGAGGAGTTGCCACTTCAACAAGTACAGGTGCAATGAGACGGCACCGCGCCCAGCGGTACAAAACTGAAGTTCTTCGCACTGCACTCTGTTCAAGGCCGGCCGTTCGGAAAGTAGACAATGATTCGAGACCAAATTCGGCAAATCGTCACGCAAGCAGTTGCCAGCGCCCAGTCGTCCGGCAATTTGCCCTCGATAGCGTTTCCCCCGGTTGAGATTGAACGCCCCAATCAGCCGGATCATGGCGATTACAGCTCAAATTTCGCTCTCCTCGCCACCTCTGCAATCAAGAAGGCGTCGGGCCGGAAAGCCAACCCGCGCCAGCTCGCACAGTCTATCGTAGACAACATACCGGCTGGTCAGCTAGTCGGCAGTGTTGAACTGGCCGGACCCGGGTTTATCAATTTCCGACTCAATGAGTGCTGGCTTCAGCAAAGTGTCCTGTCAATCATTGAACAAGGCCCCCTCTTTGGCGCCATCGACAGGGGTAAGGGTCAGAATTGGCAAGTCGAGTATGTCAGCGCCAACCCCACGGGTCCCCTCCATTACGGAGGCGGCCGCAATGCTGTGCTCGGAGATGCGCTTGCAAACGTACTCGAAGCGGCCGGATTCAATGTACAACGCGAATTTTACGTAAACGACAGCGGGACGCAGTTCCAGCTCTTCATCGAGAGCCTCTACGTATGCTACATTCAGCTCTGCGAAGAGCAGGACGCTCTGCCCGCGCGGAATCTGGAAGTACCCGAGAACGGCTACCAGGGCGCGTACCTCCACGACTATGCCAAGTTGGTCAGAGAACGTGTGGGAGACCGCCTCGCCCACTTGGCACCAGACGATGCCATGGCCGCACTGCGCCCTATCGGGCGCGAAATCGTCGTAAGTGACATTGAAGATGAACTGGCATCGATGGGCGTTACTTTTGACCGCTGGTTCAGTGAGCAGACCCTGTATGAAGAGGGTCTGGTCGACAAGCTTCTTGAGCAGCTGTCCGAAAAGGGCGAGGTCGTCAGGCGGGATGGGGCGGTGTGGTTTTTGGCTAGCAACTACCCTGGCAACGAAAAGGATGAAGTGGTTGTGCGGTCCAACGGCGCCCCCACCTACTTCGCAAGCGACATCGCGTACCACTATGACAAGTTTGCTCGCCGCAACTTTGACCGCGTGATCAATGTCTGGGCGGTGGATCACCAGGGCCACATTCCTCGCATGGGTGCGGTGATGCGGGCACTGGACTTGGACCCGGACCGCCTGAAGATCCTTCTCTACAATCTTGTCAAACTGATCCGTGATGGTCAGGAAGTGAAGATGAGCAAGCGCTCAGGTGATATTCTGACTGTGCGCGAGGTCGTTGAAGAAGTGGGGCCCGATGCAGTTCGATTCATGTTATTGACGACCAGCCCGGAAAGCAGCATCGATTTTGATATGAGCCTGGCTGTCCAACGCAAAAGCGAAAACCGCGTCTACTACGTGCAGTACGGGCACGCCCGCATCTGCTCACTCTTGCACCGAGCAGCGCAGAACGGCCACCGCAATCCCGAGGAAGTACCCCCCGACGCTGCCGACATCGTGACTCTCCTGACCGACCCGGCAGAGCTTACTCTTATTCGACGTATGTTGGAAATGGAAGAACAGATCGAGCTGGCGGTCGCCCGGTTGTCGCCGCACAATCTCACCTACTATGCCGAAGACCTGACAAAAACGTTCAGTGTCTTCTACGAGAACTGTCAGGTCTTGCATTCTGACGTTCCCCGGGAACTGGCGCGGGCGCGGCTCCTGCTGATCCTGGCTGCGAGGACAGCCCTTTCCAGAGTACTCAATCTCATGGGCATGAGCGCACCGGAAGAAATGTGAGATTCTCACCAAGGAAAAGGCATTTGGCCAACTCTTAGGCGCGGCTCTTTCGGCTTAGTGCAAGAATCACTTTCCTCCAGATTGAAATACGTACATCTTTAACGCAATATCGACGCAAACAGAGAAAGAAGCAATGTCCGAGAGTCTCAAAGTATTGGTGAGCGACAAGCTTTCACAGAAGGGGCTGCAACCCCTCGTGGACGCCAACGGCATTGCGGTTGACATCTGCACAGATCTGTCACCCGACGAACTGGTACACCGGATTCCGGAGTACCACGCGCTCCTGGTTCGCAGCAGCACTCAGGTCACGGCAGGCATCATTCGAGCCGGAAAGCGGCTCCAGGCCATCGGCCGGGCCGGCACCGGCGTTGACAACATTGACGTGGAAGCCGCGACAAGAGCCGGTGTGACTGTAGTCAACACGCCGACTGGCAATACGGTCGCCGCCGCCGAACATACGATTGCCATGCTCATGGCATTGGCGCGAAACGTACCTCAGGCCGATAGAAACGTACGCGCGCAAGAGTGGGAGCGGAGCGCTTTCGTCGGCACGGAAGTTCGAGGCAAGGCACTGGGCATCGTTGGATTAGGTCGAATCGCCCAGGAAGTCGTTCAGTTCGCTCTTTCGTTGGGAATGAGAGTGTACGCCTATGACCCGTTCGTCAGCCAGGAGTACGCATCGCAAAGGCATGTTACGTTGCTCTCCCTTGATGAAATGTTGCCGCTGGTGGACTTTCTCACGGTGCATGTACCGCTCACCGATGCCACGCGCAATATCATCGACGCACGCCGGCTGCAACAGTTGAAAGAGGGCGCACGCGTGCTGAATGTCGCTCGCGGCGGAATAATCGACGAGGATGCGCTTGCCGCCGCCGTCGCCTGCGGCCATCTCGGAGGGGCTGCTCTCGACGTATTTGAGACCGAGCCCCTTCCGGAGAATAGCCCGCTGAGAGGAGATGACAGGATCATACTCACGCCTCACCTGGGTGCCAGTACGGTAGAAGCAATGGACCGGGTAGCGGAAGATGTTGCTGTTCAGGTATTGGACATCTTGCAGGGGAGGCCGGCCCTGCATGCCGTGAATGCGCCCATCCTGCCCCCCACTGCGCTGAACACAGTCATCCCGTTCATAGATCTTGCGGAACGAATGGGTCGCTTCTTACGTCAAATGGACGAGAAGGGCATCAAGAGGCTTGAGATTACGGGACACGGCCCAGTGACCGCTTTTGACATGGCCTATATCGTAGCATCCGCCATTCGCGGCGTCCTTTCGGACATCGTGGAAGAACGTGTAAACCTGGTAAATGCTGAACTGATGGCCCGCAGCCGGGGCATCGAAATCGTGCAACGCAAGATGCCGAAACACGAACGCTATGAGAGTATGATTACGCTGCGTCTTACCAGCGCCGGCGGGACGAATTCCGTCCTGGGTACGGTATTGTTGGACGAACTGAAATTTGTGGCAGTTAACGATCTTTGGGTGGAGTTTCCCGCCGCGGGAAATCTTCTGCTGGCTTCGCATACGGATCGACCGGGAATGATAGGCAAAGTGGGTACTCTCCTGGGCCGTTCCGACGTGAATATCAGCTTCATGCACGTTGGGCGCCGAGCACCGCGCGGAGAATCAATCATGGTGTTGGGAACTGACGAGCAGACGCCGGAAAAGGTCCTGGAGAAGCTGGCCAATATTCAGGACATTCGCTGGCTGAAGGCTGTCGAGTTACGCGAACAGTAATGGGCACTGGTTCCAAATCAGAGATTTTTTTCAGGTTCTGCACGAGGCATACCTGTAAAAAGCGGAAAGTCGAATCTCCGGGTAATTGCTCTCAGTCCGTTCTTTCGAACGCGCAGCCGAACTTAGCTGCCTCGCCCCCCCTACCAATAACACGTAGAGTTCCCACTAGCTCTGCAGGGAAACTCACTAGGGGCCTGCTAGCGATGGCCCTCCTCTGGGTAGGCCCCATCCTTGCCTGCGGCAGTTTTCAACCCCGCCCTACCCCCACCAGGGAAATCCCCGTCACTGCACCTGACGCTGAGACGCCTGTACCGGATCAACCAACCCCAACAGCCTTGCCTACGACTACCCCCAGCCCGACTGAAACGACTGTTCCCTCACCTACGCCCACGATCGTCGTACGGAATCCACTAACAATCGGTGAACCCGCGCGAATCACCGTTGTAGGCGGACTCAATGTTCGTGAGCAGCCTACTGTCACCTCTCCCCCAATAACACTCCTGGCACAGGGAAAACGCATTACCGTGCTGGAAGGCCCGATAAGTTCTGATGGGTATATCTGGTGGAGAGTCGATGACAACCAGGGCACTGTCGGTTGGGTCGCTGGAGGTCAGGGATTGGAGGACTGGATCTCGCCGCAAGTCGGTGACGCTCGTCCTGTCGACCGCCCTCCAGAAATCGGCGACCAGGTTATCGTCACATTGAACGGTGAGCTTACGGTGCGCGCTTTGCCTGGCGTGAGCGGGTCTGTCGTTGCACGCGTCAGGACAAATGAGACCTTTACCGTCGTAGCCGGCCCCCAGGCCGCTGACGGATACTTCTGGTACCAGATTCGTTCAGACGATGACCAGGTGGAGGGCTGGGCAGCCGATGGCAGCGGTGGCGACCGCTGGCTCAGCCCGCTGGAATAGGTGTGCGCTAGACTACGATAGGGATGCGGCCCTGGAAGCGCAAGGCAGGAAAGTTCGCGGAGGTTCACCTTCGGGGTGCCCACAGAGTTCGATAGCCGGACCTGGGAAAGAAGTGGCCCCTATACCAGTCTCCTCAGCGCAGACTCGAGAATCAACACGGCTTGCCAGTATTCGTTCAGACTGATGTGCTCATTGGGCGTATGGTCCAGCCTGCTGTCGCCCGGCCCGTAAGCCACGATAGGGCATTGCCAGGCAGGCCCCACTACGTTCATGTCGCAGGTTCCGCTCTTGCTCACGAACCGGGGCCGCTCAGAGCTCTGTTCCCGTATAGCGGCGAGGAATCCTCTCACCAGCGGACTGTTTCGGCTACTTCGCCACGCAGGTTCGTACCCGTGAAAGCAGAATTCAACGCCTAGCTCCTCGCCGCCGAAACGGAGTCTCTGAGGGGCGGCATCGGCGTCTCTTGCGGATGGTGGCTCAAGATTTACGTCTCTTTCATTGACGCGTTTTCGAGCCCACCGGCACATTTCGTTCAGGAACTCGTCCACATCGAAATCCAGTGGCAGACGTATGCCAATCTTGGCCCATACGAGATCCCTCATCTTCTCATCGGTCCACGTACGTAGTTCACGCAGACTGGGACGCAACTGGTCGAATGTCTTCGACCTGTCGCCATTGTAGTTAGCTGCATAACCGCCGATCCAGTTCCACAGGTCTACCGCCGTCGTCGCTATTCCTGGATTTGGGCCCGCCGAATGCATCATGGGCTGGTCCGCCGTCATCTCCAGCAGAATGCGACCCATGTAGAAGAGTGTGACCCGTGTCGCGCCGCTCGGTTCGCCGATGACGCAGAAGTCGGGGACCGGTTCCTGGCGGCCGTCAAATCGATCGCGTACAAACCGGGCGCCCTTGCTAGTCGCCGCCTCCTCCTCAACGGCCCCTACAACGACAACGCGAATGTTGTTCCTTTGAGCCCACTCGGACCCCAGGCGAGCCGCAGAAGTCGTGAATGTCGCCAATGGCCCTTTGGCGTCGACCGCGCCCCGGCCAAATAGGACCGGTCCGTCCTCATCTTCCTCAACGCGCACGGGGATATCTCCAAAGACCGTATCGATGTGCCCGAGCAGAATTACCGTCTTCTTGGCGTCGATTGGACCGATCTCACCCACCGCATTGCCGGCGCCGTCTACCTCGCACCTTTCAAATCCAATAGCGCGCATTGCGTCAGCCAGATAGGTACTGGCATTCAATTCGTCGCCGCTGAAGGAAGGGATCTCGACTAAGCGGGTAAGCAGACCTTCGGCTTCATTCCGGGAGAGTAAAGGCATTTCTAAAACGTCTTAAAATCGACAGAATTGCGTATATCAACCTTCCAGGTCGTCCAGAAGGTCACCCAACTCCCTCTCCCAGACATCATCCAGAGGCATAAAGGGGTTCTCAGTGAATTCGTCGTCCAGCTTCTGCAGATACGCATTCACGTCGAGCTGAGGGGCTTGACGCGAAAGTTCCTCCATCTGTTCTTCCATTGAAGTGATCAGCTCATCACTCTGAATACGCAATTCCGAAAGGTCCATTCCCAGGTGAAACATAAAATCCGCTCGACGCATAATGTCGTACCAGGCCTTAACGTCGTCTTCGATGCGAACACTTTGTGCCGGGAGCATCACCTGTCCAAAGTCGTAAGCGGGAACGAATCCGTGGAAGCAAATATATTCCTTGTTGCGCTGTCCGGCATGGTAGGCGAGATAGGACCCAATAGTCGTTCCACCTTCATAATTGGAAAACCGGACGGCGTACTCTTCCATCTCCTTCCGCATCTCTTCCAGACTGAATACGCAAGAGATATCGCGGTCCTTGTTGTAGGGCATGGCCCCGTAAACGCCGCCCACAGCCACAACTCGCCTTACGCCCAACTTTTCAACGATATCAAAAAAAGCGTCGGCATACTCTTCTTCGTTGACGTGGGGTTCCTCACCGAGAAAAATAAATAGGCCCTTGTCTCCGAGTTCGGTGAAATAGAGCTCCGTCTTTATGACGCGCATCTCCTGAACAACGCCTTCCTTCGTGTGTACCTCCGGTCTCAGAAGGTGATGGGCGCCAGGCATCTGAAACAGAAAAAACCTGTCGCGACTGATTTCTCCGATCTTTCGCGTATCCAGCTTCTCAATCAGATAGGCAGGAAGGCCGGACGAGATCGAGCCGGCGTCTGCCCATTGGTGCCAACCGGCAATCATGACCGTCTCACTGGCGGTCGGGATCTCCCACAAGTGTACTCGCTCGTCCATGTCTTTACCTCGATTTCGCTAGATTCGAACAGCGGCGGCCTAGCGTCAGGGGCGCAGCATCCGAAAGATGATCACGGGTGGGATTTCACTGAAATTCGGCCCCCAACTGACATCCCGCCTTCCGGGCGGATGTGAGGCCGGAAACGCTCTTTCCTCTATTCCGTTCAAAACAAATCCGGCATTCAGCCCGATGCTCAACAGAGTATGCAGAGGTCTGTGAAAATATGGCTGAGGCAAAGGCTGTCCGGCCAGGGCGCGGCCCTTGTGCATGGTCGGCGTCATGTAACCGCTCACACGCACGCCATATGTGTTGACCTCTTCTCCATCAACCTCCTCTCTCTCGCAGTAAAGAGCTGAATGGGCCTGATTGAAGCACGGATGCATCATGGAAAAAACGAAGCATCCCCCAGGCTTCAACAAGCTGAACAAGGTGCGAAACAACGGCTCAATCTCGGCCATGTCAAACAGGGCCATATTTGATAACGCAGCATCGAGGTCCCCTTCGCAGGCCTTTGCAATGCCCTCTCCTTCACTGGCGTCAAGTACATGATAGCGAATGTCGCCGTCGTCGTCGGAACTGCGCTCTTTGGCAAGGCGGATCATCTCCTCCGCCACGTCGAACGCGACAACACGTGCACCCAAGCGCCCCAACCTTCTACTTGTCAGACCGTTGCCGCAGGCAATATCCAGGACCAACTGTCCAGGCTGTACCGCAAGCATTTCTTCAATGACCGGCCAGCACAGGACGTTGACGAAGTCGTTGCCTTCGCCCATTTTGTTGTCCCAAAAGGCGGAGTTGCGATTCCAGACCTGCTTCACTTCCTTCCCGTATTCGGGAAAGGAGGCCTCGGGATGTGCTGGAGGCTCGGCGATCTTCTCACCCTCAACCGGTGGTTGGTGCTTTGCGACCTCCCCCTTCCATGTGGCCATCAAAATACTCCTGTTAAGACACCATGGGGGTATCCTGCGACACAGATAATAACCTGTATAGCAGAGCATGACTCGGCCCATTGTACCACAAAGGGGTTTGGGCAGGACATAGCACGGCAATGGGGCGGCAGCAGCGTTAGCGCCGAAGCGTTGATCGGTTCGAACTCAGGGCCGGTTCACAAGGTTTTTGGGCCCCGGATCGTTCGTTGCACGGCACAGAGGAGTCTGTTCCCCGACGGACCAGAAAAAGGTTTGATGCGAGGCACGTGGGGAGCAATGCCTCGGGTTCCGCTTGGAAGGTAAGGAGAGTCGCTGCGCCGTGCAATTGAGAGGCTTTCTGCCAACCGGCGAGCGAAGAAATAGGAGTCTGTCGGACTGGCCGAAACTGCTACTCCGCTAGATCCGTCAGGTCAAATACCGGGCCATGCACGCAGGCCCGGGATAGACCGCCGCGTGCTGTCGGCACAGCGCACACGAGGCAGGCGCCGACACCGCAAAGCAGGTCTGCGTTGACCAGTACCTGAGCGAAATTCCTGTCAACTCTGAACCGCGCCGTTCTGACCAAGGTCAGGAGCGCGCCGTACGATTCGAGGGGAACCCCGGCACAGACCTGGTCGGCCCACGCCACGGTGCTCTCCACTTGCTCCAACCACTGGTCTGAGCCCAAGGTAGTTCGGACCTCAACCTGGACCGGCAAAAAAGGAACCAGGCCAGCAACCGAGGCTTCGTTCCGGGTCTTGATTAGGAAAGTGACCCTGCCGCCTCTGTCCAACGCCTGTTCGCACAACGGCAGCAGCTTCCAGAACCAGCCAGGATCATCTTCGGTGTCAGCGAGGATGAGCAGGTTCTGCATTTCAGGCAAAAGTGAAAAGCCATTGCCAAATGGCCCGAGGAGATCGAGAGGGTCGCCATAGTCCCGCATCTCCAGCCAAGCAATTCCGGCATCGGCGGCATTCTGAACCCATGCGGGGCTCTGTCCTGGGTACTTCCCTCTGTAAATCCTGCTCACAGGCTGATAGAACAACCAGCGCTCATCATGGTCGACAGCTTGACGGCCGCATACAAACAGGGGGCGTCGAAGATAGTGCGTCCAATCGACCTCCCCTTCCATCTCCACCGGGTTCCCGCACCGCAAAAGGAAATACCGGCCGCTTACAGTTTGAAAATGTGGGATCGAATTTGCGGGAAGGCGAACAGCAAACGTCTGACCTGGCAAAACCGCACTATCCAGATGACCCACGAATGTTGCAATGGGACCCCAATCGGTCTTAGCCTCGGCAGACTGTGGTTCGCAATTGTGTTCACCTGCATGCAGCTTACCCACCATCGTCTTGACCGAGAATCCCGTCTGTACTGTCCGGCGCCGAATGCGGATTAGGAGACTTCTGACCTCCGCCCTCCGACCCTGATGATCGTTCCTTTCTGGAATACGGACGCCTCTTCACCAGCGGCCCCGGCTCGATAATCGCCAGGACTACGACAATTACGATTCCTGCTAAGGCCAGAATCGCCAGAATTTGCCAGAGTGCAGACACAGGTCCGCCTGTAGTTAAAGCCACGAGGAGAATATTCTCGACTATGGAACCAACCTCACCAAACATATACCCGACCGGCCAACGGCAAGGAGCCCGCACCTCTACAGGTCCGTTTTCGTTCCTGTTACTGGATGCAGGTCAACTTTGTGGTACAATCCGTTCAATCTTGCCCCAGAGTGCAGAACGACGGTCGCACTTGGTGAAAGCGCCGTTGCAATTGCTCCACTGAGGGGCTTATAAGCAGGCTCTTCATTGCCATGTACAGCGCTCGCCGCCAGCGTCAATTCTCACATAGCTTGCTGGATCAGCCAACCCTTGACTTGGTCTTTGAGTCAATCTGAAAAATGAGCCGTACTTCAGTGATTACCCGCCGCCTAAATCCTCAAGAGGCGCTCGACAGGCTATTAAACCGCCGCGTACCCGCGGGATGGCGCATCGATTTGCGCAACGGCTGGCCCTTATTCTTCATTCCACTCCTCATCGTCATGCAGCTCCTGGGCCCGAGCCCAATCTGGATCGCACTCCTGATCTGTCTTGTCGGCCTCTACGCAGTCGGCTATGCCTGGGTCCGAAATCAGGTACAGCAAATCTACTTTGAGCGGCGCCGCGAAGGTGCGATGCTGGTGGTTGGCGATGCTCTGCAAGAGAGATTCATTGTTAGCAATGAGAGCCCTCTGCCCTTGCACTGGCTTGAGTTCGCCGATAGTTCACGCCTGCCAGGGTACAATCCTAGACAGGTGGTTAGTTGCGGAGGCGGCAGTAGCTATCAGTGGAGGGTGGAGGCGCAGTGTACACAGCGTGGTGTTTTCCGGCTTGGGCCGCATATGTTACGGACCGGAGATCCGTTTGGTCTCTTTGGCTTGGAATTCGCAGATTCCAGGTCGGAGTCTCTTCTCGTCTATCCCAGGGTGGCCCACATTCCTGATCTAGAACTGCCCAGGGAGAGTTCATCTGGCCAGGACCGGCGCCGCCGCACCTACAGCGGTTCGGAACGTGCGCAGGCGGTGAGAGCCTACCAGCCGGGAGACAGCCTGCGTCACGTACACTGGCCCATCAGCGCCAGGCAGGGCGAGTTGATCGTTACTGACGTCGAAACCGAACCGAGCGGTGACCTCTGGATCGTTCTGGATGTCAACCGCCTTGTACAGTCCGGCACGGCTGAGGAAAGTACACTTGAAACGAGCATCGTACTCGCGGCAAGCGTTGCCGCAGAGTTTCTTGGCGGCGGAGAAAGAAGGTCCGTTGGGCTGCTGGCAGCGTCGGCCGCCGAGATTCCAACACTTGAGTTTGACTGGCAGCGTACCGCATTCGACGAACGAAGACAAGGAAAGGGCGCCAAGGAAGGCGCCAACGGGTTCTTGTCAGGAATCGGCGAACCGAGTCTCAGAGAGGCTTCTCCCTCGCTTCTTGTAGATGTCCCGCCGCAGCCTGGCAAGGGTCAGGTATGGCAAATACTGGCGGCTCTTGCACCTGTTCAGGAAGGGGATCTGTCACTCGACGAACTCCTGCGTCGCGGCAGGGGCATCTTCACCGCCGGCCAGACTGTCCTGACGATCACGTCGGACATCGGCGCAGGAGTCCAGGACTGGACGGCTGAATTGCTGCATCTGCGTCATGCCGGCGTTCCAGCCAGTGTAATCGCCGTGACGCCAGCCTCCTCAGTTGCTGACCAGACGCCACAGAACAGAGAACTGCACACCGAAGAACAGCCCTTTTCTTCCCCTGGAAACCCTTCTGCCCGGAATCTCGTGAATGACGCACGGGGTACCGACCAGAAAAGCGTTGCCGAAGCAGCACAGGCAAACCTTGTAGATATTCTGGCGAAATATGAAATCCCGCTCCGCTTCATTCAGGCCGGTGCAAGACTGACTCCCGCTTTGACCTACCGCCGCACGCGCACGATTCTGCGCACGACCCCAAGCGGCGGGGTCGTTGTACATGAAGTCGAGGAAGAGGTAGGGTGACCAGCGAAATCGTCGTCGACCAGAGGAACGTATTTGTCCGCTTCTTTCTGTATGCGGTGGACCGGTTCCGTCCTCCTCTCGGTTGGGTGGTCTGGGGCGTCGGGCTGTTGATAGCCCTCCTGCCGGCTCTAGCGATTCGAGAGTCCGGCTGGATTGACCTCGGTAGGGTTCGCGTAACTCTAGAATGGGTAAGCTTCTTCGGCCTGTTAAGCGCTTGGTTGCTGGTGGACCGACTGCGTGACCTGTGGGAAGGCACGCTTCCACCCCGACACGAGTTAGCCCTTGTGGACGGCGGCCGTTCTGACCCACCGGAGAAGCACGGCACAGGAAGGGTCGCCGCCTTCTTCGTATACGGCCTGAGTCTGCTGCTCTGGACCTCTCTGGGGGCACTGATAGTTTCGCAGGTTCTTGTTCACTGGATCCCTGGCCCTATCGACCTGTGGCGAGCAGCAATGGCCTATGATCTGCGTCCGCTCGCGGTGGGCGTGACGACCGATCTGAACAGCTTGGTCTTGCGCTACTCAGATTGGGCCAGAGGCGTAGAGGCCGGCGGAGCATATCAGGACGACTTTGTCTTTCTCTCTCTTTTCGGAGTCGTCCTTTGGATTCTCAGCGGAGTCACGGCCCTGCTCGCGCTTACGACGCGTAATGGCCTCATCGTAAGCGCGCCTGCCCTCTGGGTGTTGGCGACTTTTCTCTTCTATGGCCGCCAAGGCCGCCTAATGATCCTGATTGGGTTTGCAGCGGCCCTCCTGCTACACGTTCTCCTTGATCAGCAACGCATGGAAAGGAGTTGGGCACGTCATCATACCGACTTCAGCCCGATGTTACTGACGGATCGAATGTTGTCTGTCGGTGCTGGTGCAGTACTTATCGGGCTTGTCGCCGCATTCGTGCCTAACATCGTCATCAGTCCGCTTGCTTACAAGGTGTACCAGACGATGACCCCGGTCTATGACTCGGTAGACGAAGTTACTGAGCGAATGTTTCCCGACTTGAAAGGAGGAAGGAGGGGTCTCGGCCGTCTCGGTAGTGGTCTCCCAAACCGATTCCTGCTTGAAGGGGGAGCTGAGCTTGGACAATATGAAGTGATGCGGGTCTCTACAAACTACCCATTCGGCGCTGTGACAGAATTGGGTGACATGCCGCCGCGCCTCTACATGCGGCGGGGCACTTTTGTCAACTACGACGGGCGTGGCTGGAACAATAGCGGTCAACAAAGAGAGGATGCTATCGAAGCGAATCGGGACTGGCGCAGCGAGGAAGACTGGCCGGGCCGGGTGGCACTGACCCAGCGCGTCAGGCTGACTTCGCCAACCGCTGTGCTGCCTGCTGCCGGCGAGCCCGCTATGTTCAGGACCGAATATGAGCTGGAGAGGCGCGGCGGCGACGACCTGGTATCCGTTTGGTCCGGCACCGGTCCCGTGGATCGCTACGAAGTGGTTTCCTTCGTGCCCGCCATGGCGACCGAGAGCCTGCGTGCTCTTCCGGCATGGGGCGAGGAAGGGGCAGAACTGCCGCCTGACATGATCCCTCACCTCAGGGTCCCGGAAACCGTCACCCCGCGAACGCGCGATCTTGCTGAACGGCTTGCCCAGGGTCGGTCTGGGCCCTTTCAAATTGCAGAATCGATCGAAGCCCATTTACGCGGCATCGAGTACAATCTTGATGTGCCCGGTCCCCCACCTGGCGCCGAAGTGGCCGACTTTTTCCTTTTTGACCTTCGGCAAGGGTACTGCGACTACTACACCACCGCATTTGCCGTTCTGGCCCGCCTCAACGGCCTACCTACTCGGTTCGCCACTGGACATATCGGCGGTTACTGGGACCTGGAAGCGGGCGAATGGACGATAACTGAGGCGGAAGCCCACTCCTGGCCTGAGGTCTACTTCCCGGAGATTGGTTGGGTTCCATTCGAACCGACAGCCGGGAGGCCCACGCTGCGACGGCGGGCGGCGCTGCGATCGGTTCCCGACAGCTTCACCAGACAACCGGCAGGCGACACTCCCCAAGAGACAACCTCTGAGGACTGGTCCTGGAACTGGCAACTGCTGTTCTGGCTGCTGCCACTGGCAGGCCTGCTCTATCTGGTGGGAATGTGGTTCGAGCGCAGGCCGCAGGACCCCTGGCATGGTCTCCTGGCATGGGGACGGCGCATCGGATTGCCCCACCAGCCGAACCAGACCGAATTGGAATACGGCCGGGGTCTGTCAGCCCACCTTGCGGACCGTGAAACTGAACCCGAAAGACGGCGCAGGCTCACCAGAAACGTAATCGGTCTGACCGCGGCTGTCAGCCAGGAGCGCTATGGCACGGCTGCCATTCGCCCGGTTGCGCTGGCCCATGCCGTGGAACTCTGGCGCGCTATGCGTACTGATATTCGTCGACTGCCTTGGTAAGACAGGGACCTTGTGTTGAGCAAGCTTGTATAGGGCCTACTCCTCCTCGCCCTCAATATCCTCCCCGAATTCGTCATTCAAGATACCGGACAGATCAGCTGCCAGATCGTCGGGATCCGGCGCGGCGTACTGTGCCCATAGTTCTTCGGCCAACCTGTTGGGGTTTTCCCGGATTCCGTAACGGCTGAAATACTGGCAAACCCGCTCAACGTCCCTCTTCAGGACGGCTTGCGCACTGCGATTCGCCTGAATGTCGACAACCTGCGGAAAGTCGATCAGCATGATTTCTCCCTTCCAGTAGAGGATGTTGAATGCCGACAGGTCCCCGTGTACATAGCCCTTCTCCAGCATGACGGCGATGCTTCTGCACGTCAGTTCAAACAGCGGGCCCGCTTCACTGTCCTCCAAACGCGTTTCATGGAGGGTCGGCGCAGCCATCTGTTCATCGCCGATGAATTCCATCAGAATCGCATTTTCTCCCACGCCAAAGGGCTTCGGGACGGGCACACCGGCCTCTTGGAGAGTCTGCAAGGCCGAAAACTCGTACATGAGCCAGGACAAATGACGGACCTGCACTCCGAAGGCGGATTTCTTGTTTACTGCTCTCGCAGTCCTGCTGTCGCGCCGCTTGACTGCCTGCGGCCGCCCGTCCTCAGCAGTCAAAAGGTCCCGTCCCTCCCGGTAAATAGCATCATTGCGTAGGTTACGAAACTGGCGCGGACGGTAGACCTTGGCGGCGATCCATTCCACCCCCACTGACTCGTGTGCTCTGCACCGGTAAACGTTGGCCTCCTTCCCCCCTTTAACCTGTGCCATGACATCAACGATCTGGTCCTCCTGATAGAATGGCCGCAACGATGTTCTGAGAAACCCACCTTCGAAGCGCGCCGGTGTGTATGTGATCTCCCAAACGCTTTCTAGGTCCGCGACTTCGGCCACCTGCTGCACCTCTGCGCGGTGCATTTCAAATCGTTCGCGTTCGTTCTTTGGCCCCCGGGGAACGCGATGCGTCTGTTCGGCCAGCCGAAACTTCCTCTCGTAGTACTCCAGTTCCGCCTCTTCCTCCTCCCACCGGACTTCTGAGTCCTGAGAAGAATCGTCTTCGTCCTGCCGGATCTGCTCCTTAATGTCCATATCTTTTTCTTCTCGCAATTTCAGTGTCTTACAGGTCCTTGGTCTGGCGTGCCATGCCTCGCAACATACCTTCGAATCGCACTTGGCCCTCGGCCTCCGAGGCGAGGCAAAGGCGGGATCGAGGGCGCGTCGAACCACTCTCGCGCACGGCCCGTGCAATTAATGCGCTTCTGACCGCATAAACGGTTCGTTGCAGGCAGAAAATGACTGTTCTGACAGGGATCTAAAAAGGCCGCGGGCGGGGTAGCGCCGGCAGCCTCAAAACTGAGGGGCAGGAGATTCGTCGGCTAGGCCGATTTCGCACTTGTTCGCTTACGCAGAAGAAAAATCCCCCACGAGCGTTTCAATACTATCAGCTAGCTGCGCTCCACATGCAGGCAGTTACCCGTCACACTCTTTTTCTTGTTCACCGTTCTCATATGGAGCCTCCTTTCGCTGATTGCGTTGGCAAGAAAACCCGCCCGACGCCGCAAATAGAGTAGCCTGACTTCGGGTGAAATCTATCATAGAATCCGCCGTTTGCAAAAGCAGCAGTTTATGTCGCGCGCATCCCAAAATGGGGGTGAACTCTCGCAATCCTCCGCCAGAGACCAAACCATCGCCACTCCGCGATCAAATCTGAGGCAGCCAGGGCGCCGTCTCTGACCACTGACCTCTGACTACTGACTACTGCAGTTGTGCGGTCGGGCCTATTCGGCCCTCCCTTGTGGGGGGGGGGCGGCCCCCCCCACCCCCCCCCCCCCCCCAAACCGCAAACACCCAGGGGGGGTGTGTGGGGGGGGGGGCCCAAAGCAAGAGTGGAGC
>JAJEDI010000089.1 GCA_022821585.1 Caldilineaceae bacterium | reverse complement strand
TGCCTCCGGTTGCGGCAGAGACGCACCGATTTCGCGCTCAACTCTGATTCAGAGGAAGTGCCGTCTCTGACCACTAACTACTAACCGTTGACTACTGCAGTTCCGGGCGGTCGGCCGCAAGCGGCCTCCCTTGTGCGGGGGGTCCGCCCCCCCCACGCCCCCCGCCAACAACATGCCTCGTCGACCGTGTGCCGGTATTCGTGACAGGTGGCCAATCGAAAGAATTTCGCCCAACCACGTCCCGCAATTCACCGAACGCTCCGCTAGGGGCAGGCCTTGTGCCTGCCCTTTCTCGCCCCAAGAATTGGACCGCACCCTGAACCGCCCGAAAGTTTGATCTGCCGGTTACACTATGCTAAAATTCTGCCCGTTGTTACCCAATATTCTCAAATTGCCAACCGGTTCACATCTATTTCGGTTGCTTCCCGAAAGCCCACCAGCACATCACAACCAGGAGGATTCTCCATGTCCGTGCGTAACGCCTCTGCCACCTGGAACGGCACACTCAATGAAGGCTCCGGCACAATGAAACTGGGCAGCGGCCTCTACGAGGGCCCTTTCTCCTTCGCCTCCCGCTTCGAGTCCGGATCCGGCACCAACCCGGAAGAACTGATTGGCGCAGCCCATGCCGGCTGCTACTCAATGTTCATCTCCGCTCTGATGAGCGGCGATGGCTTCACGCCCACGAGTGTCAACACCACCGCCGCCGTCCATCTGACCGACGGCCCCGCCATCAGCAAGATTGAACTGACTTGCCGGGCCGAAGTCCCCGGCCTGTCTGCCGAAAAATTCGCCGAATACGCCGCCCAGGCCAAGGATGGCTGCCCCGTCTCCAAAGCCTTGGCCTCGGTCGACGAAATCGTCCTTGATGCCGAACTGGTGGGGTAAGCCGTTGAGCGGCCGGGCAACGCCTCGGCATTCTATCGCTTAAATATAGCAGGAAACGAACAGTCCATCGAGATCGATGGACTGTTTTGCCTTCGTAACTCTCTCAATTGCAAGATGACCTCGGACACATCTCTCGATGCGGGATCGGTCTCCTCTTCGCAACAATCCCTCTTTGCCATCATCCCACCGCGAGCCCCGGTGTCAGCCCTCTGATCAGGCGCAAAATGATGCCGCAACCGTCCGCAGCTGCGCCAGATTGTCCCATTCAGTGCTGTCCCCGTGCAGCGGCGTATCGAAAATCAGCGACATCGGGCCGTCAAACCCGGCTTCCGACAACATGCCCAGCGAATGGCGAAACTCATCCTCGTCCGGCTGGCCCTTGTCGTCGTAAATCGCCTTTACGTGTGCTGAATCGGCCTTGGGAAAGATCGCTGCCAACTCCTCGTATCGGTCCTTGCCTCTGTAATTCCCAAAATCCGCGCATAGCCCGACCCGTCCCTCGCAAAGTTCAAGTATCGCCAGCACCTGGTCCGCCCGGTCCGTCGTCTCCCGAAAATTCTCGGTGATCACCTGCACACCGACGGAAGAACCGTAATCGGCCAGCTCACGCAACCCCTGCGCGCTCCGCCGCAAGACCGGATGATCCAGCAACGGCGCGCCGTTACGCTCCACCGGCTGACATCCACCGACAACCCGGGCATGGCTCGCGCCGCTGCGGGCGGTCAAATCCAGCCACGACCGGATCCAGGCCATCTCACCGGCCCGCACTTCCTCATCCGCGTGCGTGATGTCGCCGGCGTCGATCAGAACACTGAACAGCTCGATTCCTGCCTCCTCGACGGCAGCCTTAAGATCGTCTGCGTAAGCGTCATCCATCGTGGGAAAGTGAAAGTGAACGATCTCCAGCGTGTTGATGTTGGCCTCAGCCAGCGCCGACGGCAACGCCAGCAAGCTGACTGCACCGTTCGACGCCTGCTGCGGACCGGGATCGCCCGGTCCAAAAAGCGGCGGCGACCCCAATGCCCTGTGCAAGCTCCAGGATGATGTGGAAATTCGAGACATACCAGTCCTCCGGTTAACTGTCAGACGATCGGATCGACACCCAGCTTCTCGGCGACTTCGACGATCTCGCCCCAGGTGGTATCGTCGAGGGGAATCCCGTCCCTTTGACGGCTCGCAGCCGAACGCGCCTCCGGTTCGCCGGGCATCAGGACCTCTTCGAAACCTGGCGCCGGCTTCGTGCCCTTAATTCGATCGGCGATATGTGCACCATCGGCAAAGAACTCCTCCAACGGACGGAAATAACCGATGTTCAAAAGGATGAACAGGACCCCGTTGCCCAGTATCGAGCCGGGGATGCCCGGCCCGCCCGCACCCGTCAGAATCCCGCCCAAATAATCGGTCAAAAGCGCCAATCCGAATCCCTTGTGGCCGGCGGCCGGAAGTAGCATCCCGCCTTCGTACACGTCGCCCGGATTCTTGGTGGGTGACCCGTTCTTGTCCAGGGCCCATCCTTCCGGGATCTCTTTCCCGCTGTTGAAGGCCACCCGCACCTTGCCTTCCGCCACCGCGCTCGTGGCAAAATCCAGCAGCATCGCCGGCCGGTCCTTCAGCGGTATCGCCACCGCTATCGGGTTCGTGCCCATCCGCCGTTCCGCGCCGCCAAAGGGCGCCACAAGGCCGCCCGACCGGCCGCCATTGGCATACGCCAGCGCTATAAGCCCCTCCTCCGCCGCTAGTCCTACCCACTCGCCCAGGCGCCCCACGTGGCCGGAGTGCTTCAAACCCACCACCGACACTGCATTCCCTCTCGCCTTGCCAATCCCGTCCTCGATGGCGACCTTGGCCCCCAGCTGCCCGAAGCAGCGGTGGCCGTTGTAAAGCACCATTACCGGTGTCTCGCGCTCAATCTCCGGTCTGGCGTGGGGACGTATTTCGCCCTCGTCGATCTGCCGCAAATACTGCACGATTCGGATGACACCGTGCGAGTCGTGACCGGCCAGATTGGCCGAGACCAGCGACTGCCCTACTAAATCCGCTGTCATTCTGGGAGTGTCGGCGGCTTGAAATATGCGGCTCGCATAGTTCGCTAAGGGCAACGGCTGCAATACAGGCATGAAGCGCACTCCGTTTCTTAAGGAGAGAATGAGTAGAAGAAGGATGCACGGCCCACTGTTGGACTTTAGCCCCTCCTGCAGGTGACTGACGTCAGATATTGTACTGGCCTGCTTTCGAAAGCCTATCCGATTTTCACCGAACACGCAACCGGAACCGCTTCCGCACCTCACTCACATGACAGCACAACCTGCGCATGGCCGGCACTGAAATTCGGAAGTCCAGGTTCACTTCATCACCGCCCCTGTCTCGCTCCCCGCCTGTCTCCATTGAGCCTATACCGGACAAGGGTCATCCTTCCCCGCCGGCTGTACAGCCCGGTCTGTTGCCCCGTAGAGTTTTACGAAACCAGCCCTGTTCTCGACCGCCCCTCAGCCGGGTGCATCCCAGATTTTTTGAGAGGCAGAAGGGAGTTAGACTTGAGGTAGGAGAAGCGGAGAGAAGAGAAAGAGGGGAACGAGATGAAACGAGAAGAGGCGAAGGCGAAATTCATGCGTGGTGCGGAGGAGATGTTTGA
>JAJEDI010000019.1 GCA_022821585.1 Caldilineaceae bacterium | reverse complement strand
TTATTTTCTCTACCCCCGCGTTTTTTTGGGGGGTGGGGCTTTGGGGGCCCCCCTTTGGGGGGGGGCCCCCCCCCCGCAACGCCCCCTCTCCTACAACATGCCTCGTCGACCAAGTGTCGACATTCGTGACAGGTGCCCAATCGAAGGAGTTTCGCCCAACCACGTCCCGCCAGTCCCATCAGATCCCCGTATGTGCCGGCCTTGTGCCTGCCCTCGCGCCCCCTTCATTTTTAACGGACCCCACGATAAGGCCAGGCCCGGCGCCTGCCCCGCCCCTCTCCAACAGCCGCTAAGCAATTTCAACCATCGCTGTCATCAATTCCCCGCCAGACCGGTCCCCCCCCCAAAAAAATCTGGGATGTACCCGCTGCTGAGACGCGGTTGACAAGCGAAAAAAAATCACCGTATAATCTCCATTTAACAACCCATCACTCCTGAGAGCAGGGTGCGTTGCACTTTCTGTCCCGCCCTGCACGAGATTTCGTCCCGGCACGTTCCCAATCTCAAACCCGCAAGAAAGGAGACGATCCCGATGAAAGGCAAACCCGTTAGAGCCATGACAAGACGTGAGATGCTGAGGCTGCTCGGTGTGGGAACCACGGGCGCCTTCCTCGCCGCTTGCGCGCCCGCAGCCGCCCCCTCCGAAGCGGGGGACCAGCCCGCGGCGGCCGATGAGGGACCCATAACCTTGCGCTTCGCACCCTGGCCTGGCGCTCCCTCAAGAGAGCCGATCAAAGCCGTGGTGAACGCCTTTAACGAGTCCCAGGACAGAATCGTCATCAAGGAAGAGGAGATGGGCGGCGAAGGCAACCACTACCAGAAGCTCAAGGTGCGCGCCGCCGCCAACGAGCTGCCCGATATGGCCTTCATGCAGGGCAGCCACGACTACGTATCCTTTGTCACCGCCGGTCTGCTGCATCCCATCGATGACATGATCGAGGCCGATCCGACATTCGTGCGCGCCGAGAGAATCCCGCCCGTCGCCGAATCGATCTTCCACGTCCTCGGTCAGACCTGGGGCCTGCCCAACGAGGCAGCCGCCTTCGGCATGTACTACAACAAGTCGATGTTTGACGAGGCCGGTGTCGCCTATCCCGAACCTGGCTGGACATGGGACGATTTCCTCGAAAAGGCTATCGCCCTGACCAAAGGCGAAGGCGCCACCAAGCAGTACGGCTTCATCCAGAATTTCGACGCCTTCCGTTCGATGGTCTGGGTCAGAACCAACGGCGGCCGCTATTTCGACAGTGACGAATTCCCGCAGACGATCAGCATCGACAACGCCGCTGTCGTCGAGGCCATCCAGTTCCTCCAGGACCTGGTCTGGACGCACAAGGTATCGGTGGCGGAAGGACAGTTCGCCGCCGCCGCCGGCGGCATCGGCTTCGAAACCGGCCGCGTCGCCATGAATATGGAAGGCAACTGGCGCATTCCCGGCTGGGTGCCCAGACTCCAGGACCTGGGTATGGAATGGGATGTCGCGCCCCTGCCTGAAAAGGCCGCGCAGACTACGTGGCTTTCGGTCGACATCACGCCCATCTTCGCCATCACCGAATACCCCAACGAGTGCTACGAGTTCATCAAGTTCTGGAACAAAGAGGGCCAGCCCTACATGCTTAACCTCTGGGCGCGTCTGCCCGTCATCCCGAACGAGGAAACAAGGCAGCTCTGGGTCGACTGGATCGACGCCAAAGGGATCGGGCCGCTGGCCGCCGACGCCTTCTGGAATGCATGGGACACGGGCTGGGTGATGCCGCTGACGCCCGCCTGGCCGGAGATCAACGGCGAGGTGCTGGGCGCGGCCTGGGAGGAGATATTCCAGATCGAGGGCACAGATGTCGTCAGCGTTCTCGAAGCGGCCCAGCCGCGCGCGCAGGCCATCCTCGACGAAAAAGGACAACCGTCTTAGAACTGTAATTGCCGGCGGCCAATGCAGTGGCCGCCGGCAACCTGTCACTGCAATGGGTGTATCTTCGCTATCTCTGTCTGGAAGGCGGCGGCTTTCCAAACAGGCCCGTGAAAACATAAAGGGCTATCTCTTTATCTCCCCCTGGCTGCTGGGATTCCTGCTCTGGGTCCTGGGCCCGATGGTCGCGTCGATGGTCCTCTCCTTTACCGAGTGGGATATCCTCACCCCGCCTGAATTTGTCGGCTTCGGCAACTACACCAAGCTGCTCGACCCCAACGTCTACTTCCTCAAGGCGCTTTACAACACGATCTACATTACCGCTATCGGTGTGCCGCTTCAGGTCGTACTGGCCCTATTCGTCGCCCAATTCCTCAACTATCGCGGCCGCGGCGTCAACCTCTTTCGCACCATCTTCTACCTGCCTATGGTCACACCGATCGTCGCCAGCGCACTCGTCTGGCTGATGATATTTAATCCCGAATTCGGCCTGGCCAACACACTGCTGCGCCTCTTCAAGCTACCGGAACAGCGTTGGTTCCTCGACCCGGACCTGAGTAAACCCCTCATCATCGTCTGGATGCTATGGCACATCGGCGGCTCGATGGTGATCTTCCTCGGCGGCCTGCAGAGCGTGCCCGAAAGCCTCTATGACGCGGCCGAGGTCGACGGCGCCGGCCCGGTCCGGCAGTTCTTTTCCATCACCCTGCCGCTGATTTCGCCGGTCATCTTCTTCGTGATCACGACCAGCATCATCGGCACCTTCCAGGTGTTCACCGTCGCCTTCATCACCACCGGCGGAGGCCCGATCCGTTCCACCCTTTTCTATGTGCTGTACCTGTACAAGAACGCCTTCGAATACCTGAGAATGGGATTCGGCTCCGGGCTGGCCTGGGTCCTCTTCGTTATCATCCTTGTCGTCACCTTGGTCCAATTCAAACTGGCTAACAGATGGGTCTACTACGAAGTCTCCTGAGCACGTAGCGATCCGGATTCACCATGACCGCGGAAACCCACGAACAGGACGCCAACACGCCACTGAGCAAGTTGCAGACCGGCATGTTCATCTTTCGCCTCAACTTCCTGCCCCGCATTACCTTTCTCATCGTCTTTTCGATCATCATGTCCGTGCCTTTCTGGTGGATGCTCTCGACCTCGCTTAAAGCCGAATACCAGGTTCTTCTCTTTCCCCCCCGCTGGATCCCAATCCCCATCAAGTGGCAAAACTACCCTGATGTCTTTATCAAGGCGCCCTTTGTCGTCTGGTTCGGAAATACCCTGCTCATCACCGTCGTCAGCCTGGTCGGCACACTGTTCTCCGCCTCACTGGTCGCCTACGGCTTCGCCCGCATCCAGTTCTGGGGCCGCAATGTCCTCTTCATCCTCGTGCTCTCCACCATGATGCTGCCCGACGTCGTCACCCTCATCCCCACCTTCATCCTTTTCAGCCGTCTCGACTGGATCGACACCTTCCTGCCCCTGATCGTACCCGTCTTCTTCGGTGGATCAGCCTTCTTCATCTTCCTCATCCGCCAGTACTTCACCACCATCCCCTTCGATCTTGAGGAGGCCGCCTTTATCGACGGCGCCTCGACCTTTACCGTCTTCTGGCGCATCATCCTGCCGCTCGCCAAGCCGGTGCTGGGCACCGTCGGACTCTTCTCCTTCCTCGGCAACTGGAACGACTTCATGCGCCCCATGATCTATCTCAACAGCCCCGAAAAGAAGACCCTGGCCGTCGGGCTGCGCTACTTCCAGAGCCAGTGGGGCACAGAATGGGCGCTGATGATGGCCGCCGCCACCATCATGATAGTGCCCGTCCTCATCGTTTTCTTCTTCACGCAACGTTTTTTCGTTAAGGGCATCGCCCTGTCCGGACTCGGCGGGCGCTGAAAAATACGAAAGTATCGCGCTCGTGTTTCTTGTTAACACCTCGAACACGCGCACTCCACTAAAAGCTGAAAACTCAAAAGGGCCTGCTCCCATGCACTCCCAACAGCCGAACATCCTCGTCTTCATCTGCCACGATCTGGGCCGCTACCTCGGCTGCTATGGCGTCCCCGGCGTCCGCACACCGCATATCGACGCCTTCGCGGCTGCGTCCCTGCAGTTCGAGAACAGCTTCTGCGTCGCGCCCCAGTGCAGCCCGTCGCGAGCCGCTCTCTGGACCGGCCGCTACCCGCACGCCAACGGTGTCGTCGGGCTGGCCCACTCCGGCTTCGCCAATGACCTGCATCCGCACGAGCGCCATCTGGCCCAGATCCTCTCCGCGCACGGATACGAGACCCGCCTCTTCGGTACCCAGCACGAGGCCAACAGCCCGGAGCGCTGCGGCTATATGCATGCAAGTCCAAGGGGGAGTTGCGCCGAGTTGGTAACGGCCTTCTGCAGTTTCCTGGCGCAGCGCGAACAGAATGCCGCCCCGTTCTTCGCCCAGATCGGCTTTACCGAGCCGCACCGTCCCTTCCCGCATGACGTAGAGAAGATTGACGCAGATGCGGTCGCCATGCCGCCTTACCTGCCGGATATTCCCGAAGTACGTGAGGATATGGTCGATATGGAAGCCTCCGTGGCCTCCATCGACAAGGCGTTCGGTAGGGCTCTCGAAGCGCTTGAGACCGCGGGTTTAGAGGACGATACAGTAGTCGTCTTCACCGCCGACCACGGCATCCCCTTCCCGCTGGCAAAGATGAGCCTCTACGACGCCGGCATCGAGGTGCCGCTGCTCATGCGTATCCCGGGGTTGGCGGGGGGCCGGCGCTATTCGGAGTTCGTCACTCACGTGGACTTCGCGCCCACCGTGCTCGATATGTTGGGGTTGGAAAAGGCGCAGAATCTGCAGGGGCGCAGCTATTGGAATCTACTTCGCGGGGATACCTACAATCCGAGCGAATACGTTTTCAGTGAAAAGACCTATCACACCTACTACGACCCCATGCGCGCCATCCGCACGGACCGCTGGAAACTGATCGCCAACTTCGAGTTCGCACCCATGATCGAGACACCCCCCGACTACCTTAGCAACGCCAAGGGGTACCCCGAGACCAGCATAGCCCTGGACATACCCTATACCGAGATGTACCACCCGCTCTTCGAGCTGTTCGACCTGGAGCAGGACCCACTGGAACAGAACAACCTGGCCGAAGACCCGGACTACGCCGACATAAGAGACGATCTGGCGCGGCGTCTGCGCGACTGGATGGAAGAGACCGGCGATCCCCTCCTTGAAGGCCCCATTTCCCAGGCCACCTACACCAATCGGATGCGGGCATTCAAGCGCATCTGAGTGCATTTCATGCCGCCTGCACTGCGGGATAGCAGCCCCTTCGCGCCGCCGACACCTCAGCCTTTCAACACACCCTAACCCGTCCCCAGCCACGCCCCGAACCACTCGTGGCTCAAACGGTGATTGTACCCATGCGGCCCGGGATGCACCCCCAGAGAGCAGCGCTCTCCTGCCCCCAGTAACTCGTACGCCCGCGCCGCGACGGCGAACTGCTCGCGCACGCTGTCAATCGGGAAGATGTCATCCTGCTCCCCCGCGATCGCCCGCAGCGGCCGCGGCGCGATCAGAGCCGCCAGGTCCCCCATCTCCGCCCACTCCAGGATGCCGGTCACATAGTTGCACTCGCAGTGATACAGGTTGTAGATCGATTCGCGGAACGAACAGAGATAGCAGCCCGGCACCGAGACAGTGATCCGCTCGTCGATCGCCGACAGCCACAGCGCGGTCGTGCCTCCGCCCGAATTGCCTGTACAGCCCAGAACCCCCGGCACAACATCCGGCCGGCTCTGCAGAAAAGCGATCGCGCACATGCCGTCCCAGCAGCGTTCTCCCACCAGGTTGCGGCCTGCCATCTGGTAGGCGAACGCCAGGTGACGGCAGGAGTTCTCGTGTACGCTGCCCCGCCCGTCCTCCGTCTGCCGCTCCCCGAACCCGCGCTGCTCCACCGCGCAGACCAGATAGCCGGCCTGCGCCAGTGCCTGCGCGTAATTGTTGTCCACCTTCAGCCTGCTCTCCCGCTCCGCCGCGCTCGGATAGTTGCCCAGGATCCACTGCACCGACGGGTTGTGGCCGTGAAAGACCAGTACGGGCCGGTAAGGCGGCGCCGTCCTGGGGATCAGCAGATAGGCCGGAATGCTCACGCCCTCGCCCGCGTCCAGAAGATACTTCTCCTCCACATAGCCGTCCCGCTCCACCGCCTGCAGCTTTTCCGCCGCCACCGCCTCAGGCGGCGTGCGACCGGCCAGTCCGAGCAACTCCTGCGTCTTCTGGCGCAGCGCCGCCTGCCACGCGCCAAATTCATCAGGCGTCCGGGCATTGAACGCCAGCCTCCGCGGCGTAGCCTCGTACACCGCATCCACATGCGCTTGCAAAAGAAACCGAGAGCTGTCCATCAGCGAATCTCCTGTTCCTACTCTGAACTGATCTCCGTCCTTGGATCGAGTACTGCGTCGACCGCATCGGCTATGCAATAGGCGAAGCCTGAGTAAAATGGGCATACGCAAAAGCCCGCGCAGATACCCCGATTCGGATCATACCCGTCCCCGTTTCGGACCGCAATCGCGCCGTCTACGCACTGGAGCCCGACCAATTTTTGCTGGTTGACAGCATATAGTGGCTACAGTACAATGCGGCGAATCCGAGAGCATTCGCCTCAGATGAATCATTTCGATCGTTCCCCGCAGTGCCAGACGCAATGTTGTGCCCATAACAGCGCGCAATTAGCCTTTTCATTCTGTCGAGGGACAAACCGTTCCTTGCATCAAGTCTAAGGAGAAAGGTCATGGCAAGACGCACGATCACCCGGCGTAAGTTTATGCAGCTATCCGCGGCTATGACGGCAGGCTCACTGCTGGCAGCCTGTGGCGCAGGCGACCCTGAACCTGCCGCCGATCAACCGGCCGCGGAGGCGCCCGCAGAATCCGAGGCGCCGGCTGCAGAGTCCGCGTCCCAGTACAACGAAGCGCCAATGCTCAAAGCAATGGTCGATGCTGGTGACCTGCCACCGATCGATGATCGCCTGCCGGTCAACCCGCGCATCGTCACCCCCATCCATGAGGTCGGAACCTACAGCGAATCGATTCGCGGCTTTACCCTCAACGAGACCGACCGCGCCGCGCCCGCCTACATCGTCAACCGCGGTTTTATCGACATCCCGACCGACCTGGAGGGATTCGGCGCCGGGTTGCCGACGGGTGGCTGGGAACCATACCTGGCGGAGAGCTTCGAGTGGAACGGTGACGCCACCCAGCTCACGATCAATATGCGCGAGGGTATGAAATGGTCGGACGGCGAACCGTTCACTTCCGAGGACGTTCTCTTCCTGTGGGAGGATATGTGGTTCGACGAAGAGTACACGCCCATAGCGCCTACCCGCTGCTTTGTGGATGGCGAGCCGGTGGTCCTGGAAACGCCGGACGATTACACATTGGTCTTCAAGTTCCCGGCTCCCTATCCCACCTTCCCCTTCCTCTTCCGCGGGCGCACACTGGCCACCAAGCCCAAGCATCATCTGATGCAGTGGCATCCCAAATACACCGATGGGGCTGAATACAAGGATCTGAGAGAGAACGACGTCTATCTCGATCCCGATTTCCCCGGCGTTACTCCCTGGATCTCGAAGGGCTATGACGAATCGGGGCTGCGGCTGGAACGCAATCCCTACTTCTGCGCCGTAGATACGGCCGGCAACCAGCTCCCCTACTGCGACAACTACCTCTTCCCCTACGCCGGCACCCAGGAGAACGCCGTCCTGATGGCGATTGCCGGCCAAATCGATGTCGGTATTCGCAACATGCAGCTGTTCGAGAGCCTGCCAACACTGCGCGAGAATGAGGAGCGCGGCGACTACCGGCTGCTCTTCTGGCCGGGTACCTCCTTTACCACCGGCAACCACATCACCATCAACTACCGCCTCCAGAACGAAAAAGACAGGGAACTCGCCGAGTTCTTCCGCAATAAGTCTTTCCGCAATGCCCTGTCAATGGCCATCAACCGCGACGAGATCAACGAGACGCTCTACTTCGGCGCCGGCCGGCCAGCCAGCTATGCCCTTGCCTCCTCATCTCCATACTGGGATGATGACATGGATTCCATCACCATGACCAACGGCCAGTTCGACATGGCCCAAGTTGACAGTATCTTCGATGAACTGGGCTTGGAGAAGGGCGGCGATGGTATGCGGACATTCCCCAGCGGCGAGCCGGTGACGATTATCCTGGATGCCGCGACCGAAATCACCGTGCATCAGCAGGTCGCGGAAATGGTGGTGGCCGACTGGCGCGACGCCGGCATCGACGCCCGCCTCAACGCAATCCAGCGCTCGGTCCTGTTCTCCCGCTGGCGTGCCGGCGAGTCCCATACTTACATGTGGGGCACCGATGCCAATGAAATTCCCTTGATGCGGCCCTTCCAGCCGATCTTTACCCCCAAGGGGCATGGGCTTGATATGTTGCCGGTGCACTATGATGATGACCCCGAGTGGCTGCAAGAACTCGGACCGCCCGAGGGTGGCGAAGCGATGTTCGCCCTGCAAAATGAGATCAAGAAAGAGATCGACCCTGTGGAGAGCAAACGCCTGCACAAGGAGCTCTTCAAGTACCACGTCGACTGGCAGTTCGACATCCATATTATCGCCGACGTGCCGCTCATGGTCCTGGTCGCCAACCGCGTCGGCAACTGCCCCGAAGTAGCCAATGGTCTGCAGGACTTCACCTACGCCTATCCGGAGCAGTTCTACATCAAGTACTAAAAGCGTGGATTGAGGAGTGAGGTGCGAGAACGTTGGAAGTTTCTGGTTTTGAATGGTTTCTGGGTACTGGCCCTGTTACCAAAAAACTGAAAACGAAAAACTGCCGTTTCCTCACTCCTCTTCACTCTCTCCTCTGACGGCCACTTGCCGCGAACCACTGCAGTCCCGGGGTCCAAATGCTGGATTACGTCATACGCAGAGTGTTGATAGCAATTCCCACACTTCTGCTCATCTCTTTCATCTGCTTTATCGTCATCAACCTCCCCGCAGGCGACGTTATCACCACCTATGAGCAAAACCTCGTAGGCAACCGCGGCTGGGGTGAAGAGGAAGCGAGAATAGAGGGCGATAATATCCGCCGCGAGTACGGGTTGGACCGCCCGATACCGATTCAGTATTTCTATTGGTTATTTGCCTTTCTACAGGGTGACTTCGGCGTCTCACTCGTCACCTACGATCGCGTCGCTTCCGAAGTCATCTGGACCAACCTGGGCTATACGATGCTGATCGCGTCGCTCTCCCTCGGTCTTTCCTGGGCCGTGGGCCTGCCCGTCGGCATCTATTCCGCCACGCGCCAGTACTCCGTGTCGGACAATGTCTTTACCGTCATGAGTTTCATCGGGCTTTCCATGCCCGGCTTCCTGCTGGCGCTGTCGATACTGGTCTACATGACTTTCGTTCTCGACCTGCCCTTGCTGACCGGACTCTACTCGCCCGAGTATGCCGACGCGCCCTGGAGCTTTGGCAGGGTCAAGGACCTTGCCGCCCATATCTGGCTGCCGGTGTTCGTGGGCGGCATTCCCGGCATCGCTTCCCTCATGCGTATCATGCGCGGCAATCTGCTCGATGAGTTGGGCCGCCAATACGTCGAGACCGCCCGCGCCAAGGGGATGGCCGAAAAGATCGTCGTCATCAAACACGCCGTGCGCGTTGCCATCAACCCGCTGATCAGCCTGCTGGGCATGCAGTTCCCGGAGATCGTCTCCGGCGGCGTCATCACCGCCATCGTCCTGGGCCTCCGTACCATCGGCCCCACGCTCAACTCTGCCCTCCAGGCCCAGGATGTCTACGTCGCCTCTGCCATCCTGATGCTCCTCAGCGTCCTCCTCGTGCTGGGCAACCTGGTCGCCGATCTGCTGCTGGCATGGGTCGACCCGCGCGTCCGCTTTGACTAAAATGAAGCAGCCGGCAGCCGGTGGATTCCAGGACTGCCGGCGATACGACAAGAGTCTTCTATGAGCGTCGTTTCAGAACAGGCACAAACTCCACTGCAACCGGGCGCACCGCGTCCCCCCGCCGCCGATCTCGATGTTTCTTCCTCGGAGGAGGTTGCCTCGCGCGGCCGCATCCTCGGCGCGCGCATCATGGCCAATCGCCTCGGCATCATCGGCATCGTCTGGCTGGTGTTGATGGTCTCTGTGGCGCTCTTCGCCGACTTCTTTGCGCCCTATACCGTTGACTATGTCCACGAAGAGGCGCTGCGCGCGCCGCCGCAGCGCGTGCACATCTTCCGCGATGGAAGGCTCACCAGGCCCTTCGTCTACGGATTCAAGAGCGAAAGAGACACGCGCACCTTTCTCACCACCTACACCGAAGACAAGGAACTGGTCTACCCGATCTACTTCTTTGTCGAGGCGGAACCCTACAAACTCTGGGGCCTGATAACGAGCAACACGCGCCTTTTCGGTGTTGAAGAAGGCGGCATGGTCGCTCTCTTCGGCACGGGCAGGCTGGGCCGCGACGTCTTCTCTCGCGTCCTCACCGCCACCCGTATCTCGCTCTCAGTGCCGATCATCGGCATGCTCATCAGCGTCATCCTCGGCTCCTCCATCGGCGTGGCATCCGGCTACTGGGGCGGTGTCGCCGATATTCTCATCCAACGCCTCACCGAGGTGCTGATGTCCTTCCCGCGCATCCCCCTGTGGATGGCCCTCGCCGCCACTTTGCCGCCCGAGCTCTCTTCTCTCCATCGCTACCTGGGGGTCACCATCGTACTGGCGCTCATCGGTTGGGCCGGGCTCTGCCGTCAGATCCGCGGCAAAACATTGGCGCTCAAAGAGTCCGATTTTATCATGGCCGGGCGCGCCGCCGGCTCCAGCACACCCACCATTCTGTTCCGCCATCTGATCCCGAACTGCTTCAGCCATATCGTTGTCGTCGCCACCCTCTCCATTCCCGGTCTGATCCTGGCCGAAAGCTCGCTCAGCTTCCTCGGCATCGGCATCACGCCCCCGCTCGTCAGCTGGGGCACTCTGCTCAAGGACGCGCAGTCGGTCCAGGTCCTCACCAAGCACCCGTGGCTGCTGGCCCCGGGCGTCTTCATGGTGCTGACCGTGCTGGCCGTCAACTTCCTCGGCGACGCGCTGCGCGACGCGCTCGACCCGTACTCCGAGATCAGATAATGGCGACACTTCACCCTATGCCGGCAACCGGTATCTGACCATGCCCAATTCGCAACCGATTCTCGAAGTCCACGATCTGCACGTACATTTCAAGATGCTGGCCGGCATCGTGCGCGCTGTGGACGGTGTCGACTTTACCGTCGAACGCGGGCGCTGTCTGGGCATCGTCGGCGAGAGCGGCTGCGGCAAGAGCGTCACCGCACGCTCGATCCTGCGCCTGCTCCCCTCCAGCGACACAAGCGGCCAAATCCTCTATCACCCCGACGGCGACGGCCAGCCCATCGATCTGGTGGGCCTGGACGCCAAAGGCGATGCCATCCGCGCCATTCGCGGCAAAGATATCGCCATGATCTTCCAGGAGCCGATGACCTCGCTGACACCGGTCTATACCATCGGCGAGCAGATCATGGAGAGCATCCGCCAGCACCAGAACCTGTCCGAAGAGGAATCTCAGGAACTGGCCATATCCATGCTCAACAAGGTGGGCATTCCCGACGCCGAACGCCGCTTTGCCGACTATCCTCACCAGATGAGCGGCGGCATGCGCCAGCGCGTTATGATCGCCATCGCCCTCTGCTGTGAGCCGCGTATACTGATCGCCGATGAACCGACCACCGCCCTCGACGTGACCATCCAGGCCCAGATCTTGCGCCTGATCCGCAGCCTGCAGCAAGACCTGGACATGAGCGTGATCATGATCACGCATGACCTGGCCGTCATCGCGCAGCTGGCCGACTTTGTCGTCGTCATGTACCTGGGCCAGATGGCGGAAAAGGCGCCCGTTGTCGAACTCTTTCAGGATCCCAAGCATCCCTACACCCAGGCCCTGCTCCGTTCCATCGTGCGGCCGGACACCCCGCCGCGCGAGCAGCTCCACTCGATCAGCGGCTCCGTACCCGACCCGCGCAACGCGCCCAGCGGCTGCCGCTTCCGCAATCGCTGCCCGTCCGTGCACGACCGCTGCGTCGAGGACCCACCCGTAGTCGAATTCGGCCCGCAGCACTCAGCAACCTGCTGGCTCTACGTCGATGACTAGCGCTTTAGCACTTTGTTCTTTAGCACTTTGTTCTCAGTCTTCCCTAACCCCATTCTTTCGAAACCTGCCACTGAAAACTAGAAACTAAGAACTGAAAACTTTCATGTCCGACACACCTATCCTGCAGGTCGAAAATCTGAGTAAATTCTTTCCGGTCCAACGCGGCCTCCTGCGCCGCACTGTAGGCCACGTCAAGGCGGTCAACGACGTATCCTTCGCCGTCAACAAAGGCGAATGCCTGGGCCTTGTCGGCGAGAGCGGCTGTGGCAAGACCACCGTCGCCCGCTGCCTCCTCCGCCTCGTCGAACCGGACCAGGGCCGCATCCTGCTGCACGGCGAACAACAGACCTTCGATATCGCTTCAGCCTCGCGCAAAGAGATGTTGGACGTGCGCCGCCAGATGCAGATCATCTTCCAGGACCCGTTCTCCTCCCTCGACCCGCGCTGGCGCGTTACCGATGTGATCGCCGAACCGCTGATGGCCCAGAAGGTCGGCCGCGGCGAAGCCGGTAGACGCGTGCTTGAAATCCTGCCCACCGTGGGGCTGGGTCCGCACTTTGCCGACCGCTTCCCCCATGAACTGAGCGGCGGTGAACGCCAGCGCGTCAGCATCGCCCGCGCCCTGATCGTCTCCCCGCCGCTCGTGGTCGCCGACGAACCCGTCTCGGCCCTGGATGTCTCCGTCCGCTCCCAGATCATCAACCTCCTGCTCGACCTGCAAAGCCAGATGAATCTGACCTACGTCTTCATCGCCCATGACCTTAGCATCGTCAAGCACATCAGCCATCGCATTGCCGTCATGTATCTTGGGCGGCTGGTCGAGCTCGGCACAACGCAGCAGGTCTTTGAGGACTGCAAGCACCCCTATACCAAAGCCCTCCTCGCCTCCGTCCTCATCCCCGACCCGACCCACCGCGAGCAGAGCTACGTCCTCGAAGGCGAGGTGCCCAGCCCGCTCAACCCGCCCAGCGGCTGCCACTTCTCCACCCGCTGCCCCTTCGCCCAGGAGCAATGCTCAGCCGAAGAACCGGAGCTGCGTGATATGGGCGGCGGGCACTGGGTCCGCTGCCACTTCGCCGAAGAGCTGGACCTGAGCGAAGAGATCTTTGCCCCGCAGTTTGACACACCGACTGCCAGCAACTGATGGCTTGCAGTTCCACCTGCCGCTGGCAACCGATCAGCGCTTCCAACACCAAGGATCGTTCTCGTGACCCTGCGTTCCCTCTTCTTCTTTGACGACTGGTGTCTGGCCCGTCGCGACAACATCGCCCGCCGCCTGGGACAGCCCGAATGGGTGCGGGAGGCCACCTACGCCGACCCCACCGAAAACCCGTTCAGCTATCCAACCGTGCTCTACGACGACCAGCGCAAGCTGTGGCGCATGTTTTACCTCGGCCGCGAGACCATGCCCGGGGCGGTCTATCGCAAGGACGAGTGGTTTCTGACCGCCGAAAGCGAGGACGGCATCCACTGGGAACGCCCGGACCTGACTGAGAAAGTTGACCTGCCCTCCCGCATGAGGCCCCACGAAATCTTCGACCGGCAGCAGATGGCCACCGGCGGTTCGGTCTTCCTCGATGAAAACTCGCCCGAAGGCCGTTTCAAGTGGCCCATCCTCGCCATCGACGAGGACGGCCGGCGCGCCTCGCGTCTGGCTTTTTCCGCCGACGGCTACAACTGGCAGATCGATCACGCCTCGCGCTGGCATCCCGGCACGCCCGACCCCGGCTTCTTCACCTATCGTCACGCCGAACGCAACAGCCATATCACCCTCGCCCGCCCCAGCCACGGCGACCGCCGCATCGCCCTCATGGAGACGCACGACTGGCGCACCTGGAGCGAACCGGAGGTCATCTTCCACCCCGATCCCCTCGATCCGCCCATGTGCCAGTTCTACGGCATCGTCGTCCTCCCCTATAAGGGCATCTACGTGGGCATCCTCTGGATGTTCGAGACCGACCCGCTCGACCAGTGGCGCCAAAAACTGGAAGGGAAGATTTACGGCGAGCTCGTCTACAGCTACGACGGCCTGCGTTTCCAACGCTCCCTGCGCCAGCCATTTGTCGGCCTCAACGAGCCGGGCGAATATGGCGGCGGCAACATCTATCCCTGTTCGATGGCCGTCGACCACGCGGGGCAGATCCGCATCTATTCCGGCGGCACCAAAGGGGAGCATTTCCAGGCGCGCACGCTCAGCCGCGATGAGCCCGACTACGCCGCCATCCTCATGCACCGGCTGCGGCAGGACGGCTTCGTCTATCTCGAATCACAGGCCGGCGCCGGCTACCTGACGACGCGCTGGGTGCGTATCAACGATGAGCGGCTGCTGCTCAACGTGCAGGCCCCCTACGGTGAGGTGCGCGTCCAGCTGTCGGACCTGGAGGGTCACCCGTTGCCCGGCTACACTTTCGATCGCTGCGATCCGTTCCGCGGCGACTCCACCGCCTGGCAGCCCCGATGGCAGGACAAAGCGGGCCTGGCCGAACACGTCGGCACACCGCTCCGCATCGACGTGCGCCTCTACCATGCCCGCCTCTACGCCATCCACGGCGACATCGAACTCGTCTACGCCAGCGACCTGAGATGAGCTGGCGTAGACGAGAAGTCCTCCGAACTCTCCCCCTGGTCGTATCTGCGAACATGGAATAGACCTGTTGGAAGCGGCTGTGAGATCAGATTGGGGGTCTATTGGGGTCTATTGGGGTCTATTCTGGCTAATTCATGGCCAATTTTGGCTAATTCTCACCACCCGCGGCGCCAACTCAACCGCAGCCCACCCCTCTCGGAGATCAGGCCATGACCAACGAAACACTCTACAACGGCATCACCCTCCCGCAGACCTGGCCGCCGCGCAATGTGATCGAGAGCTCGCGCGAGCCGATCCCCGTGCCCTATCTCGCCCACCCCCCGCAGGTCATTCCCATCGACCTCGGCCGCCAGCTCTTCGTGGACGACTTCCTGATCGCAGAGACCTCCCTGACACGCGCTTACGGCAAACCGGAAATCCACCCGCAAAGCCCGGTGCTCAGCCCCGAAACCGAAGAGGAGATGGACTCCGGCTTCTGCCCGATGGCCGCGCCTTTCAACGACGGCGCCTGGTACGACCCGCAGGACAACCTGTTCAAACTATGGTACATGCCCGGCTGGTTCCACAGCACCGCCCTCGCCACCAGCACCGACGGCATCCACTGGGAACGCCCGCAGCTCGACGTAACGCCCGGAACCAACCTGGTGTGGCCCAACAACGACGGATCTGACCGCGATGGCTGCCTCGTCTGGCTCGACAGCGACACACCCGACCCCGCACAGCGCTACAAGATGTTCCAATACTATCGCCACTACAAGCCGAAGCCGGAGCAGCCCCCCATCCCACCCAGCAGTTGGCCGTCCCAAATGGCCAGGGGGGAGATGGTCTCCGAAGGCTGGGCCCAGGTCTCGCCCGACGGCATCCACTGGAGTGACCCGGTCATCACCACGCAGGTTGGCGACAACACAACCTTCTTCTACAACCCTTTCCGACGCAAATGGTGCATGAGCATCCGCCGCTCCGGCCGCATCGACGAGACCACCAGTCTGCGTGCCCGCTTCTACCGAGAATCGGACGACTTCCTGCAAGGCGCGCAGTGGGACGTGGAAAACGACGAGGTCTTCTGGCAGCGCATCGACCACTTCGACCTGCCCGACCCCGCCCGCCCCAACCATCGCGTCGCCCTCTACGACGTCAACGTGACCCCCTACGAGAGCCTCATGCTGGGCCTCTTCGCCATCTTCCGCGGCCCGGAAAACGACATCTGCGCCGCCGAAGGCGTTCCCAAAACCATGGACTTGGAGCTGACCTACAGCCGTGACGGCTTCCACTTCAGCCGTCCGGACCGCACCCCCTTCCTCGCCTCCAGCCGCAGGATAGGCGACTGGAATCGCGCTTATCTTCACGCCTGCGGCGGCCTCTGCCTCGTCGTCCACGACCGCATCTACTTCTACTTCGCCGGCTTTTCCGGCCTGTCGCCAAGACTGGGCTCCGCCGGCAGCGGGGATACCGGCGTTGGCGATACCGGCCTGTCGCGCCGCGTCATGTACGCCGGCGCCAGCACCGGGCTGGCAACTCTCCGCCGTGACGGCTTCGCCAGCATGGAAGCCGGCGCGGGCGGCGGTACGCTGACCACGCGGCCCGTTACCTTCAGCGGAGACCGCCTCTTCGTCAACGTCAATGCGCCGCAGGGTGAACTGAGGGTGTCCGTGTTGGACGGTAACGGGGAAACTGTGGAAGGGTTGGGCGCCGATGCCTGCGCTGCGCTTAGCGTAGACAGCACCTGCGTCGAGGTGAAATGGTCGTCCGGCGCCGGTCTCGCCGCGCTGGCCGGTCAACCATGCAGGCTGCGTTTCCATCTACAATCAGGGCAACTCTTCTCCTTCTGGGTGACCGATGATCCCAACGGCGCCAGCTACGGCCACATGGCCGCCGGCGGCCCCGGCTTCACCAACGGCCGCGATCTGCCTCAATCCCCTTAGCCGGCGGCCTGGCACAAAATTCAGATTGACCGCAGTTACTGACCACTAACCACTGCAGTTTTATTCCCGCAGCCGTTCAGCGGTCAGATAGTACGCCCCGGCCAGCGGGCTTCCCTGCTCATCATGCCACCAGCTCTTCACCGTGGTCGGCCCGCGTTCCACCGCCATCTCAAAGGTTTGCGCCGTCGCGTCCGGCGGCACCAGCAGCGTCTGCTCGCTGCGCCCCACCTGCAGCCAGGCCGAGGCAACCGGCAACGCCTTGCCCGCCGGCCAGCTGCCGTCCACCCCCTGCATCACCGGCGCCGGGTCGGAGATGCCCAGGCCGGACTCCTCCGGCCAGCGGCGCAGCGTAAAACTGTAGAGCCCGGCGCGCGCCGCCTCGACGTGCCATGTGCCGCTGTCCATAACCGGCCCGCGCATCCCCCTCTGATTGTCCGCATACACCCAGGCCCAATCGCAGCTGCACAGGCGCGCCGGGTTCTCCGCGTCGGCGCCGATCGTCAGCGGCTGATAGCTCGTGAGCGTACCGCTTATGCTGTCCCACCAGGCCCCGTACTGCCCCCGCAGCTGCTTGACAAGCTCCGGATTTGCCCCGGCTACGTCCTGCTGCTGGCCCGGGTCCTCGCCGATGTTGTACAACTCCCGCCCTTCGACCAGCCGCCACCGCCCCCACATCACCGCCGCCCGGTCCCTGCCCGTGAAACCAAATCGAGCGCCTTCATTGGCGTGTCCATACTGCACCACCGACGTCCGCTCTGCCACTGCCTTGTCCGGCTGTCGCATGTGCGCAGCCAGCGACAGGCCGTCGCACGTCCAGCCGTCCGGCGCCTGCAGATCACACAGCTCGATCAGCGTTGGCAGGATATCCACCCCGCGCGTCACGCCGCCCACATCGCGGCCGCCCTTGAGCCCCGCCGCCGGCCAGCGAATAAAACAGGGCACCCGGTGGCCGCCCTCGTAGAGCGAAGTTTTCCTGCCCCGCATGCCCGCATTGTAGATCCCCTCACCCATCGCCGTGCCGTTGTCGGTCATGAATATCAGGATCGTGTTATCACGGATCTCGTTGTCCTGCAGAAACTTCTCCAACTGCGCCATATTCTCGTCAATATTGGCGATCATGCCGAAAAAGCTGGCCTCGTCCCGCTTGATGCCGTCCAGATACGGCTGCCGGTATTCGTCGGGAACCCAAAACGGGCCATGCGGCGCATTCGTCGCAATATAGGCAAAAAATGGCTCATTCCGGTCGTGGCAGCCCTGCATCCAACGCATCGCCTCCTCGAACCAGACGTCCGTGCAGTAGCCCATGTACTGCTTGATCTCATCCCTGTGGCGGTAGTGGTCATCAAAATAATCGTTCCCATAGTAGTCGGCCGCCGAGGTGATGCCGAAGGCGGGATGATGGATCGTCTCGTGGAAACCGCGGTCCTGCGGCCGGTAGGGGTAGTTGTCGCCCAGATGCCACTTGCCGAAATGGCCGGTGTGATACCCGTTCTCCGCCAGGATATCGGCCATCGTCGGCAGGTCCGCTCGCAGCAGCGAACGCCCCATACAGACGAACGTCGCTCCGTTGCGCAACGCATCCTGGCCCGTCATCAGCTCGCCGCGCGTCGGCGTACACATAGGAGCCACATGAAAGTCGGTCAGACGCACACTGTCGGCGTGCAGACGGTCCAGCTCAGGTGTCTTCAGAATGGGATTGCCCAGGCAGGACAGGTCCCCGTAGCCCTGGTCGTCCGTCAGCACGAATATGATATTGGGACGCGACTGCATGTTCGACATGGAGCGGCCTTTCAGTGGAGAATTGAGTCGTGAGAGAACCCCTCGACGCATCTTACATCGGACCCGCGCGATGCTGTAATCACTGCCTCTGAAGCAGACAGAGCACGAGCCCGGCCAGGGTCGATTCCCGCCCCTGGGTGAGCCAAGTTACTTCTCACTCCTCTTCACTCACTCCTGGGATTGTAACATCTGCGGGCGCAGACGCCATCCGGTGGCTCAGGGCTGGCTGTCGCCCTCTATGGGTCTTCGGACCTCCCTAGTGGGGGGACACGCCCTGTAACATCCCCCTTGCCAAGGGCCTTTGTCGTGGATAGTTGGAACGGTTGAGGTCAGCGCCCTATGCTTACCGGCCCACACAGCCACTGTCCGCTATTCAAGGGCCACCGACTACTGCTGTTTCTCCTCACGTCTATTGCTTTGCCTGCTCGACATCAGCTTCAGTAAATGTGGTCATGATAATTCCCACGGGTTAACGACGTTGACGTCTAGAGCGGTAAAGTCTTTGACATTGCGCGTTGCCAACATGAGATTGTGAACAATGGCTGTACCGGCAATCAAGGCGTCTGCCAAATGCAAGACGCGGCCACCGCGCTGTGCCTGTACCCTCAGAAGGGCTGCCTGCTCAGCTTCTGTACGCGTAACCGGCAGTATGAAGTCGGCGTATGCTTCGACGTAGGATGACAGAGCGGTGCGCAGGTCTTCGCGTCGGCGTCCCCGTGGAAGCAGATTCAGGCCAAATTCCAACTCATGTAGGGCGATAACCGACAGCCAAAGATCTTCTTGCTCGGCCAGGAAGGATCGAACCTGAAGATCAGGCGCCTCTCTGAAAATCTCCGAGACAACGTTTGTGTCGAGGAGATAGCTGCTCATTCTTTCTCTTGGTTCAAGAAGGGAATCGGGCGTTCGGGTTCGTCGCGGCTGGGGAGTTCAAGGTCGATCCCGCGCGGCATGTTTTCCAAAAGCCACTGACCCATAGGCTTGCGGTTCGGTTGTTGGGAGCGCTTGTGGGGTTGTGTTTGGGCGTACCACATTTCGGCGGGCACGACAACGAATGGCCTATCCGCGCCGATATGTTGAGGCCCCTCCTCCGCGGCGAGCCGCAGGAGCTCGGATAGCTGCGATTGGGCCTCGGCTACGGTCCAATCACGTCGGTGATCAGGCTGATTCATGTTGCTTCCCTCCAGTCCGACTATGGTAGTCCATCATAGATCAATTCAGTGAACCGCACCAAACCGGCTCTGGTAAAACGTCAGAGCCATGGGTGGCCAGCCAGTCCCTGTCACACTCTGAACAGTCTTTTCCAGATTTCAATGACCCCTATCCCCTATAGTTCCCCCTTTCACACCGGTTGACACACCAGCCCCTCCCGGCGAAAATGATCGCATCAAGAGCGCGACCTGCCCCATAACCGACAGGAGTCATCCCATGAGCCGCTTTGCCAACATCAGCCTGGTCAACTTCCCCACCCTGCCCCCAGACGAGCCCGACCGCTTACGAAAGACGCTGGACCGCATGTGCGCCTACGTCGCCGATGCCGCCCAGGAGCAGAGCGATATCGTCGCCTTCCCCGAAATTTGCAACTGCCTCGACACCGCCGACCCGTCTGACGTGGCCGAGCCCCTGGATGGGCCGACCGTGACCGCGCTTTCCCAGGCCGCCCGCCAGCATGAGCTTTACGTCGTCTGTCCGCTCATAGTCAGCGAAGACGGGCGGCGCTACAACTGCGCCGTTCTCATCGGCCGCAAAGGTGAAATCGTCGGTGTCTACCGCAAGAACTTCCCCACCCACCCCGAGCTGGAAGCCGGCGTCACCCCGGGCGTCGAAACACCCGTCTTCGAGACCGACTTCGGCCGTGTCGGGCTCTGCATCTGCTTCGATCTCAACTACTGGGAGGTCGGTTCCGGCCTCTGCCGTAACCGCGCCGAACTGGTGATCTGGCCCTCCATGTGGGCCGGCGGCCGCATGTTGAGCAAATGGGCGATGGAGTTCGGTTTTAATATGGCCGCCGTCTGGAAAGAACAGTCCACCTTCGTCGACGTCGCCGGCCGCGAGCTTCTCGCCGTCAAACGCGAGGCCAGAGACCGCACCGGCCGCTCGCCCGTGGTCACCGCCCGCATCGACCTCGACCGCCGCCTGCTCCATCCCGACTATAACCTGGAAAACCTGAAGGCCCTCTTCAAACGCTATGGGCCGACCGCAGCCTTCACCCAGTGGCTGAAACAGGACTGCCACCTGGTCTTCGGTTCACAGGTGCCGGGTCTCTCCAGCGATCAGCTGATCGAAGAGTTCGGCCTCGAAACGATGCGCGACTACCTTGCACGCGTGCGCCGCGACCGCAAAGCCGCACTGGCCGCAGCCGCCGAACCGGTCTATTCCAACGGACAAGCACTCGCGCAGGACGGAGAGAGAATCTGATGCTACTGACAGGCAAAACCGTCATCGTAACCGGCGGCGGCGGCGGGCTGGGCGCCGGTATCGCCGCCGTCTGCAGCCGCGAAGGCGCCAACGTCGTCGTGGCCGATATCCGCGGCGATGCCGCACGTGCCGTGGCCGACAGTCTGCCCGGCGATGCCCTGGCCGTCCACTGCGACGTCGGCGACGACGCGGCCCAGGCCGACCTGGTGCAGAAAGCATTCGACGCATTCGGCCGCGTCGACGGCCTCGTGAACAACGCCGGCATCAACTTCGCCAAACCATTCCTGGAGACGACCGCCGAGGACTGGGAGCACATCATCCGCGTCGACCTGCGCGCCGTCTTCTTCCTGACCCAGAAGGCCTGCCGGCAGATGCTCACACAGTCCCCCGGCGGCGGCAGCGTCGTCAACATCGCCAGCGTCCACGCCCACGCCGCCCTGCCCGGCGCCGGCCCCTACGACGCTGCCAAAGCCGGCGTCGTCATGATGGGCAAAAGCTTCGCCCTCGAAATGGCTGAGCACAACATTCGCGTCAACGCAATCTCTCCCGGCCTGCTCGATACCCAGATCTGGCAGGACCTGCAGGACGCCGCGCCCAGCCCGGAGGAGTGCCTGGACTTCTGGCGCACCAACATTCCCATCGGCCGCGTGATCGCCCCGGAAGAGATCGGCGAGCTCGCCGCCTTCCTCCTCAGCGACCGCAGCGCCTCCATCACCGGCGCCAATATCTACGCCGACGGCGGCATGACCGCTCAGCTCATCAGCCAGGAGCCCTATACCTCCAAGCCCATCGAAGCCTGAGCACAGCCCGGGCCGTCTCCTCTGCGCCCCACAATGCACAATTTCGTAGACGGTTCGTACCCATATTGCCCAGGACACTACGCAAAGCAGACGCACGCGCGTCCGCCGGACAAGACTGCACCGATTACCAGTGTATCAGCCCGCAGATCGACCCGCAGGCCGCTCCATTCCAACACACAGTCCGCACCCATTTTGGGTTTTCCTTCAGCCCGTTCCTGGTGTAAGATAACCGTCTGATATAGACTTCTGAACCGATTCAGTTTTCAGCCGAAACAGTGCTCCCATGACGAAACTTCTGTCTCTGTGGACAGACCGCCCCCGCTTCCATCATGATGTCAATATGCTCCTGATTGTCGTCGGACTCGTGGCGATTAGCTTTTTCGGCATCCAGACCTTCCTCAAGACCTTCTACATTCTGCGCCTGGGTTACGGCATCGTCTTTTTTGGCGTGTTTAACTCAGCCAGCGCATTTTGCTACATGGTGATGAGTCTGCCCGCCGGCATCCTGGGAAGCCGGCTCGGTTTGACACGCGCGATGCGCATCGGTATCGTCGTGACCGTCCTGGGCATGGCGATGCTGCCGCTGACCGAATCGGTGCCGGAGCTCTTCCGCTACTATTGGCCCGTCTTCTCGATGATGGTTGTCTCCGGCGGCTACGCCCTCTTCAGCATCAACATGGTGCCTGCCCTCATGGGGCTGACATCTGACGAAAACCGCAACAGTGCCTACGCCATGACCGGCGTCCTGCGCGGCCTTGGCGCCTTCGTCGGCACCCCCTTTGCCGCCCTGCTGCCGGGCCTCTTCGCATCCATGATCGGCGTCGGACTCGACAGCCCCGCCCCGTACCGTCTGGCACTTTGGCTGAGTCCTGCGGTTCTGGCGCTGGCCCTTATCCCCCTGCTGCGCATCGGCGATCCAGAGCGGAGCGGCAAACACGAAGAGAAACCGACTCTGTCGGGTTCCTTTCCCGTCGTCCCCGTCAGCCTGTTGATCCTGTTCGTCTGGTTCAGCCAGGCCGCCGGCGCGACCTGCTACTCCTTCTGTAACGCCTTTATGGACACGGAACTGCAACTGTCCACCTTTACGATCGGGATCATATCCAGCGCGGGGCAGTTCGCCTCCATCTTCGCTCCCATGCTGCTGCCGATGCTCGCCCGCCGCCGCGGCAACGGCTGGACGCTCCTGGCCACTACAGTCGGCGGCGTCATCAGCATGGTCCCGCTCATCCTCATCCCCCAGTGGTTTGCCGCCGCCCTCGGCCAATTCGCCTCCATGGTCCTTTCGGCCGTGCGCATGCCCGCCCTGCAGGTCTATCAGATGGAGATGATCGAGAAGCACTGGCGTACGGTGGCCTACGGCGCGGTAAACGCGGCCATGGGTCTCAGTTTTACGCTGATGAGCTTCGGCGGCGGCCAGATCATTGAGAAATGGGGTTACACCAGCCTCTTCACGTTGGGCGTGTCTCTTTCCATTGTCGGCGTCTTCATCATGTGGGGGACGTTGAAGAGGCCCACGCAGATGGTTGCAGCCCGCGGCGCAGTGCAGTAACAAATAGAGAAGAGAAGCAACTACCAAGCCTCATTCAGTGCTCGACGCCGGACGAGGCGAGCGCAGGTTTTTCTCACTCCTCTCCCCTCGCTTTTGGGCGGTCGGGCCTATTCGGCCCTCCCTTGTGGGGGGGCTCCGCCCCCGCAACGCCCCCGGCCCTGTTCGCGTCGCAGCGAGTGTGTGGGCAATACGAAGTTGTCGTCCCGCGGCGGCCGGGCTTCCCCCCGCGTCTCAGCACATTCCGAGTATGTGCGAGCGCAGGCGAGGCAACCCCCATATATACCCAACGTTCACAGTTATGAGCATCGCAAGCCCGCTACACAAATACTGACGGTCCATTCCGCCCAAACAGACCGCACACAGGACACACAGAAACATGGCTAGATAGTTACCCGCAAGCATCAAAAAATGGGGCAGGGCCTTCGCCTCAGTAGATTTCTGTCAGCAATGATTAAAACCGGATGTTTCTACACCTGAGTGTCATTAGTGTGTCAATTCTGTCTCTTTCCATGTCGGTATCATGACAAGACGAAACATCGCCTGCGCGGGCGGCGTCTCCTATCTAACCCCGCAAACCATTTCATTAGTGCAGGCGGGACTAGACAGGAGACACTACCATGACAAGGTTGCGTTTATTAGCCTCTCTCGCAGTTCTCATCGCCGCATTCGCGATTCCGGCTTCAGTGTTTGCTCATCCGTCCAGCGAAGGTGAAGGCTATTGCCAGTTCCCGGACGGCACGCTCACGGCTGGCCATTGCAGTGCTTCGGACCACGCCAGGGGCGGCCATGATACCCACATTCCTCCTTTGCCAGGCGTTCCGCCGCCTTCTGGGCCCGGCGGCAATCCTCTTCCTCCGAGTAGCAATCCTCCTCCTCCTCCGCCGAGCAGCAATCCTGATGATGGTTCAGGCGGCGGCGGTGGCTCCGATTCCACGCCGGTTTACACGGGGATCGACTGCCACATAACACACGCGGCCAGGCCCGCCCAGATCTGCTCCGTCGAAGGCGGTCTGCAGTACTGGTTCATCGGCGCAGACGGCAGCGCGCAGCCCGGCCCCTTCTTGCCCGATTCGCCTAGGATCGAGCGCTATGAGGGCACCAATCCCATGACCGGCAAGTCAGTCGTGATCGACTACGTTGTCGAAGGGGACAAGACGCTGCTGCGGGTGAGCACGTACTATCCCGACAACGAGTATGACACGAACAAGCCCTACGTGTTTACCCTTGATCCGGGTCACAACGTGAGATATATCAGCTGGTAGAGAATTCACTGCCGGCGACGTGAGAGAGCGGTCTGTCCATCAGTGTGGGCAGGCCGCTCCTTCTTTTGCCGTCGTGCGTGGCCCTGTCAGGCAGGTTGCCGCAAAGGGGGAGGGGCATTCACAAGGGATGCCCCTCCATCTCTTTGCGTAGCCAACATGAGTACAAAATATCCCTATCTAAAACACTGTGGAATGGTAGCTGCAAAGTCCTTGCCCAAAGGCGCCTATGACTCAGAGAGAAGGGTTTTCTCACCCCTCTCACCTCTCACCTCGTCTTCCTGGGCGGTCGGGCCTGCGGCCCTCCCTTGTGCGGGGGCTCCGCCCCCGAAACGCCCCCTCTCCTAAAACCCCCGCCGCAGCGAGTGTGTGGGCAATACAAAGTTGTCGTCCCGCGGCGGCCCGCGCTTCCCCCTGTGTCTTGGCAGGTTCCGAGTATGTGCCGGCGCCGGCATGATAGGCGAGGCAACTCCCATATGTCCCCAACGTGCACCGCGATGACCATCGAGACCCCGCTGCAGAAATACTGAGGGTACATTCCGCCCAGGAAGACCGCACACAGTACACACACAGAACATGGCTTGGTAGTTACGTGGAAAGTATCAATCCTATTGCCGACCGAACTGGAGCAGGAAAGGAGGCCAGGATCCACGCGCCCATGGCCTTTCGGGCCTCTGTTGCTGGAGCGGTGATGTGAAGGGCAGGTCAGGCTTTGAAGCTGTGCGCCGATGGCGAGGTCCTGTACGACTGTGGCGGCTTCTGCCGGATGCAGAGATGACTCCGCGACTGGAGTCATCTCTGTGCGGGATTTGAATACTGCTACGATATTGGCAAAACTGGACGGTCGCTATTCTACAATCTGCAAAAGTTGACACAGTATTGATACATTAAAGGAACTGATCTATATATGAATAACATTCCAATGCTGTAAAATATAGTGTTCGCGGTCTATCAATAGAGATGGACACGCAGGTGGACGTTTTCTCGGCAGCGTCGTCGATAAAGTTTGGCGGCAGTACCGACAACGCCGAGCGTCCCTTAGCAGGGCATATACTGCGCCGGGGTCGGGGGTCAGGTGTGAGTTGCTGCCCTTGAAATGGGGATGGTCATGAGTAAACGCAATCGTCAAGAGATGGCATGACTGCGAATTCAAAAGCGTGGTTTTAGAGGACATGGCGGCACCATAAATGAGAAAGCTCAATTTGACCCGCAAGGGCAGAAGAAGGGGCTACTCCGATGCCCGAATCGCCCAGGTTCTACTTTTTCTGGACAGGAGCGACAAGGGGTTGAATCGCGTCGCCAAGGAGCTGGACATTCCGCGCGGCACGATTTCACAATGGAAGAAGCGCTACCTGGACGAGGAGGAGTTCGCGGAACGGATAGACAAGCTTATCGATCTGGAAGAGGAGGGCCGCGAAGAATAGGAAACGCGTGTGTATAGCGCTCGTGATGTTCCTTACCGTCTGTATGTCGCCGAACCGAGGGCCGCTAGGTATTGCTGGGCAAATGTCACAGACAAGATTTCGCCGACTTGATTACAAAACCGCTACCCGCACACTGCCGCACTTCTTTCACGGCCCACCACGCAAATCCCACTTGACCCAGTATACCACCTCCTCTTTTTGAATCTCACCCAAAACCCCCAAATGCTTGCCGGTTACTCGTCTTTCGGCAAGACATCTCACCCATGCATCATTCACGCAGATCCTGTTAATGCGGCCGCCATTGAAGGATAGTCGCCGTCTAACCCCGTGTGTGCGGAGAGACCCCTGCCCCTGAGCAGACGAAATCCAGTCGATCGTTGTTACTGAGAACAGTCAACACCCTTGCGGTTCTGTTTCATCTCATTTATGTTCCGCAGAGTGAGCGCTCATTGGACACTTCCCCGACATTACTTCAGAGTCGCGGCTGGTATTGGCAGCCTATGATTCTCTGCACGGTTACGAGCGGGTGGCGTGCCATGTTTCTGATGACGGCAGGTGAAAGCGAGTTCCGGCATGACAATCGCTCCTGTGACCGGATTGGAACCGTCAATTGTGAATCGCTCGTTCATACAAGGGAAAGACAGGCGTTTCAAGAACGGAATTCGAGATCCGGTTCAACCCGATCTGGCAGCTGTCTGTCCAGCGCCCTTCTGTTGCTTTGCGCGGCTCCCGGTCTAGGGGGCCATTCGGATCTGAGGTAGGAGCCCCCTTTCTCCTGGGAGAACAAACAATGAAGATCAGGAATCTTTCCCGCTTTCTGCTTGTTGTTTCTTTGCTGGCCACAGGGACGACTCCTGTCATTGCGCATGAGGTCAGCCAGTGCGGGGAGGTGGAGCCGATCAGGCCGGGTGATTCGGTAACCGATGCCGTCGCGGACGTACCGGCCGCGCATATCGACATCACCGAAGTTGAAACTTCGCTGTCCGGCGAGAGATTAACGGTTGTTTTTCATCTTAAGGACCTGCCGGAGACCTTGCGGTTCAACCGCACGGAGCATGGGGAGGGCTCGAAGGAGTATGAATGGGAGGTCGCAGTCGATGCGGACAACGACCGCAGCACGGGCCCCGGCGGGTTCGATATCCTGCTGACCGCCTACCATATTGCGTTTCTGTCACACGAAGGGACCGATGCCGACACGATCGCTCCAATCGGGGAGATGTTGGAGGCCGCCGTATGGGAAATACACCCCGGCGGCTCCACCAGCACTCTCGCGGACGCCGATCTTGCGGTGTCTGCCGAGGCAGAGACGATAACGATCACCGGCTACATTCCAGGCATCACATCCGCATCGCGACTGACATTTTCGGCTTACGATGTCGAGTTCGCCGGAGAGGCCGATCAGATAGAGTGCCATGATCCATACAGAGAGAGTATGGGACCCTGGGGGTGCGACGCCGGCGCGGCCCTTGTGGGGCCGGGGCAGACGGTTACGGACGGGATCGAGAGCGTTACCGATCCGTATATGGATATAACCAAGGTGAGCACCTCTTTGTCGGGCGAAACTCTGACAGTTGTGTTCCATCTCAGGGACGTGCCGGAGACGCTGACGTTCAATCGTATAGGTATGTCGGAAAGCTATATGGAGTACGCATGGGTGGTGGTCATCGACGTAGACAGTGACCGGGAGACAGGCTATGGAGGTTTTGAGTACCAGATGTTGGCAGGTCACTCTGTGCCCCCATCTGAAGGAGGCAGTAACGCGAAGGCGCCTATAGAGAGCAAGGTGGAGGTCAGCGTCTGGAGTATGGAACCGGGGAGCTCCAGGTCGACTGAAGACACGACTCTTGAGGTATCTTCCGAAGAAGACACGATAACGCTCTCCGGCAACATTCCCGGCATTACGACAGAGTCACGGCTTGCATTCAGGACGTACGATTATTTGGACAGCTTCGATGAGGTCGGATGCTTTACTTCGCAGATTCAGAGCACACGCTCCAGCCGGTGTGACACCGTTGATGCGGTTAGGCCTGGTCAGACTTTGGTCGATGAAGCAGAAGATGTACCGGGCGGGCATGTCGACATAACCGAAGTTGAAACCTCCCTGTCCGGCGAGAGATTGACGGTTGTGTTTCATCTCAGGGACCTGCCGGAGACCTTGAGGTTCAATCGGACGGAGCATGGGCAGGGAACGAAGGAGTATGAATGGGAGGTCGCAATCGATGCGGACAACGACAGCAGCACCGGTCCCGGTGGGTTCGATACCCTGCTGAGCGCCTACCATATTGCCTTCCTGTCACACAGAGGGACTGATGCCGACACGAGCGCGCCAATCGGGGAGATGTTGGAGGCCAGCGTGTGGGAGATAGGCGCCGACGGCTCCACCAGTACCTTCGCCGACGCCGACCTTGCGGTGTCTGCCGAGGAAGACACGATAACGATTTCCGGCTACATTCCCGGCATCACAGCCGAATCGCGACTGACATTTTCAGCTTCTGATGTCCAGTCCCCCGGGAAATCCGATCAGTTGGCGTGCCAAGATCCATACAGCGAGAGCGTGGGACCACCGGGGTGCCGTTCCAGCGCGGCGCTGACACGGCCGGGGCAGACCGTAACTGACGAGATTGAGGACGCCACCGCTTCACATGTGGATATCACCAAGGTGAGCACATCGTTGTCCGGTGAGACCTTGACAGCTGTTTTCCATCTCAGGGATCTGCCGGAGACGCTGACGTTCAATAGGACGGGCATATCGGAATACTACATGGAGTACGGTTGGGACGTGTCGATCGATATAGATGGCAACCGGGAGACCGGAAATCGCGGCACTGAGTACGAGCTGTCGGCAAGCCACTTTGTGCCCTCATCCGAAAAAGGGAATAACGCGCAGGCGTCCATTGACAGCAAGGTGGAGGCCGGCGTCTTGAAAGCCCGATCGGATGGTTTTATGAACTTGATCGACGCATCCCTTGAGGTGTCTCCGGAAGAAGACACGATAACGCTCTCCGGAAACATCCCCGGGATCACTGCAGAATCACAGCTTACATTCAGCGCCTACGACTATTTTGGCGGTTCCGATGAGGTCGGTTGTCTTGCTACACCGGGCCAGGGCGTGCCCCTGAGCGCTTCCCCGACCCAGTGTACGGATGGCGACAGCACGGTTGTGCCGGGACAGACCGCAACTGATGACGTCTCCGATGTGTCTGCGGGGTATCTGGACATTGTCGAAGTCAGCACCTCCCTTGCGGACGAAATGCTGACCGTCGAATTCCGACTCAGGGATATTCCGGAGACGCTGACGTTCAACAGAACGGGGACCTCGGCAAGCTCAATGGAGTACGGTTGGGATGTGTCGGTCGACGTGGATGCCGACCCGGAGACCGGCGACGACGGCTTTGAGTACCTTCTTTCCGCCTATCACATCGTGTGGCCGGGAAATGAGGGGAACGACACGGAGGCGCCCATAGAGGAAATGGCGGAGGCCAGTGTCTGGGAAAAGCAGCCCGGGCAAGGCATCAGATCCTTTAGAGACGCCAGCCTTGAGGTATCTGCAGAGACGGACACGATGATTCTCCGCGGCCGGATTCCTGGCATCACGCCGGACTCGCGCCTTTCTTTCCTCACGCACGGGCATCATGGCGAGTTCGATGAGGTCGGTTGCCAGGTGCCACCAAGCAACCTCACGTCCTCCAGCCAGTGTGATATCGATGATGCGGTTACACCGGGGGAGAGCGTCAGCGATGATGTCTCGGACGCCCTGCCCGCGCATCTGGATGTAACCGAGATCAGCACGTCCCTTTCGGGCGAGACCCTGACGGTCGTGTTTCATTTCCGGGACGTTCCGGAGACACTTACTCTCGACAGAAGCGCCGTGCCCGAAGAGGTAGTCGAGTACAGCTGGGAGGTGTCTGTCGACGTGGATGGCGACCAGGAAACAGGCTTTGAGGGAATTGAATACATCCTGTCCTCAATTTACGTTACTCCACCCGTTTCCAGCGGTCGCGACCGGAGTGCGGCTATCGCAACGGACGATGTACAGACCAACACATGGGTTCTGAAGTCGGCGGGAGGGGCGTTCCCCGATATCAACTTTCTCTCGTGGGCGCGCATCGAGGTGTCGGCTGAAGAGGACACGATAACGCTTTCGGGAGATATTCCCGGGATCTCCGCGGATTCACGTCTTACATTCGGTGTGTACGACTATCTGGGAGGTGAGGAGGAGATCGGCTGCCTTACTTCATTTAGTTTTGGTCGGCTGGGACGTCACAGTCCTTCTGACGGATCAACAGCAGTTTCCGATCCGCATGCTCTTGACGATCTGTCACACGAACTGGCCGGACACATTGATATCCGCGGCGTCACCACAGCGCTGGACGGGGAGACCTTGACAGTCACGTTTCAGCTCAGGGATCTTCCGGATCTGTTGACATTCGACAGAACGGGCGTGCCGGCGCATGCATTGGAGTACAACTGGGAAGTGTCGATCGACGTGGACAACGATGCGGAGACAGGCGTCGGCGGTTTCGACTCGATGCTGTCGGCCGGCCATTTCGTGCATCCGCTTGTCAAGAATAGCAATACGTCGGCAAAGATTACCGGACCGGGCTTTGTCACGGCCGGCATCCTGGGGCTGGACGGAGAGGGGAACAGAGTTCTGGCGGAGGCCGATATCGAGGTGTCTGCCGAGGAGAACAGGATAACACTTTCGGGGGAGATTCCCGGGATTACAGCGGAATCACCGCTCAAGTTTAAGGCGTATGATTTCTTTGAAGGTGCGGTCGAGATGAGCAGCTACGGTCCGTCGATCACCGGCGAAGGCGTTGATTCGTGCCAGTCCGACAGCGCGGCAATCAGGCCGGGCCAGCGGATCGTCGATGCGGTCTCGGAGACACTGCCTGCATACATGGACATTACCGACATCAGCACAGCTCTGACAGACGACGGGAGGCTTGTCGTCGTATTTCATCTCAGGGATGTTCCGGAGACGCTGGAATTCAACAGGAAGGATGTTCCGAAAGATGCGTTGGAGTACAGATGGGAGGTGTCCGTAGACGTGGTCGACGACCGCGAGACGGAGTTGCAGGGCGCTGATTACTCGCTGTCCGCCAGTTATTTCGTATTCTCCCCGTCCAGTGACGAGGGTGGTCACTTGTCTATTGAAGAAGCTGTGCAGGTCGACACCTGGACGATGGACCCGGACGGCCTTGGCGCCGCCTATCTGAGCAGCGCCGGCATTGAGGTATCGTCTGAAGAGAACACGATTACGCTTGTCGGAGAGATACCCGGCATTACGTCAGCGTCGCGGCTTGAGTTTGAGGCCTATGATTTTCTGCACGGTTCGGAGCAGGTGGCTTGCCAGGTTTTGTCCATAGTGGGTGACAGTGAGTAGGCATACGGTGCATAGTTACCGCAGTCTTACCTTGCTTGATCTCGAAGGCCCCTCTACTTGGAACGGAGGGCGGCCGCGATTGTCTGGGCCCAAAGGAGACCGGATTATGTTCAGAAAACTCTTGATTGTCGCATTCGCTTTTCTCACCGCCGCTTGTGTGCCCATACCGGCAGAGCCGCCAACAGCATCAGAACCACCACAGAAGACAGAGCAACTCACTGAATGCCCCGGCGGTTATCTTGACATGCTGCCTGGCCAGAGCGCCAGTGACCCGGTTCTCGGCTCTTTGCCAGCCTACATCGATATTGTCGGTGTGGATTCCAGTCTGGATGGAGAAACGTTGACGGCAGTCTTCTATCTCAGAGGTATCCCTGAAGAGATTGCGGTCAACAGAGAAGGTGTCGAAAACATGCACCTGGAATATATGTGGACTGTTTCAATCGACCTTGATGGCGATGCCAAAGATACATTCGATCAGACCGACTACACGCTTGATGCCTCGTACGGCGCAAGGAGGGTATCGACAGACACGCCGGCCACAGTCCGCCCGTTCAGAACCGCGCTTCGAGTCGGGGTCTATAAACACAAGCACTATCCTGAAAAGAATGAAACCCACCTTCTGGAGATGCCTGCCGGCGCCCAACTGCACGTCTCTCACGAGGAAAACACGCTTACGCTTATCGGCCGAGTGCCAGGCATCACTGACGAATCGAGCATCCTGTTCTCGACCTTTGACATCCTGCTCGGACAAGATGGCGTCTCATGTCGACCCAGTTGATGTCAGGCAACAACAGTTTGAAGGTGTCGCCAGAGGGAGACACGATAACCCTCACCGGAGATTTTCCCGGGATTACGTCACAGTCGCGGCTTGAATCTTAGGTAAGTAAGAGGGGGCAGTGATGTCAAGAGCGCTACTGATTACCGCGTGTGTGGTCCTGTTGAACGGCTGCCCGTTTCTGCCGCCGAATCCCTATAAGCGGTCAATCTACGGCCAGTACCCGCCAGGTTACATCTCCTTATCGCCAGGGCAGAGCGTGGAAGGGTCGGCTGCCGAGGAGTTGCCTGGATCCGCCGACATAATCGGCGTAAGTTCTGAATTGAACGGCGAACTCCTGACTGCGACCTTTCACCTTCGAGAACTTCCCGAAGAGGCGGAATACAGTCACGAGCCAGGACATTTCAGACTTGAGACGAATCATTGGATAGTTCTCGTCAGTATTGAGGGAGATCCTCTAACTCCGATGAGTCATCTCGACTATATGTTTCAAGCCACTTACTACGATCCGGAGAAACCGGAGATGGTAGTTTTCAGGCCGACTAAGCCGATGGTTACAGGAGGTCTGTACAAAGGCGGTCGCGCCATTAGAGAACACAATGGAGTCGAATATGAACACACTTCGCACAGGTTTATGTCAAGCGATGTCGAAGTGACGTTTTCGCATGAAGACGGCACACTGACGCTTGCAGCGCAGATTCCCGGCATCACCGACAAGTCCACCATTGCGTTCATATCGCACGGGATGTTTCCTGGCAGTCCCGACTATATTCCCCGCAACGCGGACTGAGATTCGAGTCGATACTGATGATCTGTGCTTTGAACACTCGCGCTGTTTCTGACCATGAACGAACGGTGATCGCCCGTTGCATTGTAGACGGCCAGCATAGCGTCCTCAGACGGGACAAAAAGATGGTTCTCACTCGTTACATATGAGTGAAGAAGGCTAAAGCTGCAATGACTGCACCGCATGCCGGTCGGTTCTTGCCCTTGAGGAGTTCATTCCGCTCCTGGCTGAAAACACAGCGAATTACAGTTTCAGGTGATGACTGCTTGCAACGCTGGTCCTGACCGGCCGCAAAGGCAGCCCTTGGGGGTTGGCTCACTAAGGGATTTAGCGTAAGGAAGGAACTGTTCATGACCAGCAAACGATTTACTCTGTCCTGGGTTGTCGCCGCCGTTGCCGCCCTGTTGCTGACCGCCTGCAATCCCATCCCTGCAGTGCCGCCGGTCACGGCCGGCGTTTCCGCGCCGGGGTCGGCCTGCGCGGTGCTCAAGGAAGTGGCGCAGGATGCACTGGCCGGTACCCCTCCGTCGCCTGCTCGCGCAAGATTCGACGCCGCCGACCGTAAGGCTTTTGCAGTTTCCGCTTTCGGCTACTTGTGCGAGTTGTCCGAAGAGGTGGGGCCGCGCGAGAGCGCCACGCAGGAGGAAATGAAGGCCGCAGCGTTCCTGATGGACCGCTTTACCGAGTTTGGCTACAGTCCGGAGAAGCAAAGCTTTCGGTGGTTGATAAAGGAAATGGAATTCGCAGGGACATCACGTAACATAATCCTTGAACTTTCCGGTCGCGGTGAGGGCGTGGTCATCCTGGGAGCACACTACGACACGACGCCGGATTCCGTCGGGGCCAACGACAACGCTTCCGGAGTAGGTGTGCTGCTGGCGCTGGCAGAGAGGTTGGCGCGGCCTCCGTGGTCGGACCAGGCAGGTTCGGTCTTCCCGTTTACACTACGGTTCATCGCATTTGGTTCTGAGGAGACCGGACTTCACGGCAGTTGGCATTACGTCGACCAGTTGACTGACGCAGAATTGGCCGACATCTGGGTCATGATCAACCTGGATTCGGTGGGCTCGGGCACGACTCTCTTGGCAGTGGGCAACCCCTGGTTGACCAGGCATGTATCAGAAGCCGCCGAAAGGGAGGGAGTACTCCTCACAACCTCCAGGCGAGGGACCTCCGTGGGCTTCAGCGATGGCTTCTACTTCGGAGACGCTTGGGTTCCGACCATTTCCTTCGCCGGCAACGACATATCACGCATCAACAGCCCAGTCGATACAATTGAGTTCATCAACCCGGTGCTGCTGGGAGACACGGCAGTTCTGGTCCTGGACCTGCTCGCCTCCCTTGAAGGCTTGCAATGTGGATGTCGGTAATGCCATCTCCATGGTGAAGACCATGTCGGCCGACGGGAACCCGGCAGAAGGTATCTTCGCAATTCCCCTCGCCACGAAAAGCTCGCACGACGCCTCATGGCTTTCTTGCATTTTGCTTTCTACACTGATCTGGCTCGAACGAAATGTCAACGAGCTCTAAGAACTAGAAACTCCCCGGCGGCTCCACCACATTATAGAAACCCATATAGTCTTCGCCCTTCACCATCAAAACGTCGATCTGCTCGCGCCGGCCCACGTCCACAAATGGCACCGTCAGCCGCGGCGTAATCCCAAACCGCCGCGTCTCCGACCTGTTCGGCGGCGAATAATGCAGCGTACTCTCATTAAAGAAGATAAACTCACCCGGCTTCAGTTCCAGGTCTACCGCATCGCTCGCATCGAACGTCGACGGGTCCACCTCTCTGCTGAACATCTCCGCGTCCGGGTCTTCGATGTGCGGATACAGCCGCTTATGGCTCCCCGGCAGCACTTGCATACACCCGTTCGCCTTCGACGCCTCATCCACCGCGATCCAAGCCGACAGGATCACATTCGGCGAAGGCTGATAATACGCGCAATCCTGGTGCCACGGCACCTCCGTATCCCACTCCTCCTGCTCACTCAGCGGCGCCTTAATCTGAAAATTCGTCCGCCACAGCACCAGATGCGGCCCCAGCAGCCCTGCCGCCCTCTCCACCAGATTCGGATGACTCAGCAGCTCATAAACACACCGGTTATCCAGATGCCGGTTATGAAAATAGTCCCTCTCCGCCAGCCCCGCCGCCTTCCCCACCTCCAAAATCTCCTCATCAATCCGCTGCCGCACCCCCGCCATCTCCCCCTCCGAGATCAGCGCATACGGCCCCAGCCACCCCTGCTCATGATACAGCCGGACCTCATCCTTACTTAGCGCGAGTTGATTCGTGGTCATGGTGTTTCCCTCCCACACTATCTCGCAAACCGAACTGAAGGCAGACTCCAATTTCAGGCCAGCGCGCCATACTCATAGACCGGCGTCTCGACAGTCCGAACCGGCCGGCACCGTCCCCACACCGCCTGCTGCAAACGCTCAACCGTCTCAGGCGCAAAGTACCGCTCACCCGTCTCAACATTCACCCTCGCCGGCACATTCTCGACAAGCGGCAATTGCCCGTCGATCTCAATGTGATAGGTCACAGCCTGTTCGACAAGTGGCTCGTTTCATACTGTTTCTTCAGGCATCTATGGAAACCATCATGCAAATAACAGATATTCTCCCAAGCTGCTGGAGCTTTGCGATTTACTTACAATTGTCCTCGACTCACACGACGAATCATTACGGCGATCCATGGTAGGATTCTAGCATATGTTCCTGGTAGCGTGCAGGCGTGAAGTGTCGTCAACTAGGTCAACGTACGCTAGACTCCCTCAAGAGACTTCTCTGACAAGCCAATTCGTGTCCGAAATACATTCACAGCCCATCCCTCAATTCCGCCCAAACCACAATTCGGACCAACCGCACCCAACCCCTCCCCGACATCCCCACCTGTTCGCCCTCCCAAAAATGGAAGCTAAACAGTTCACGCAATCCCAATTACAATGTCAGAAAGAGAATCACGGCGAAAATGACCCTGAGGCCGCAAAACTACCTTCTCGAATCCAAAAGAGAAAGGCGTAATCCCCCACCACCCGAAAACCGGCCACCTCCCAAATGCAAACACCCTCAACTCCCACCCCCCTTACCTTCGGCAAACTCCTGACCCGGGCCATCACCTTCTACCCCGCCCACAAAGCCATCCTTCTGCGCACCGCCGCCATCTTCTACCTCCCCGTCGCCGCACTCTCCTACCTTCTTGTACACAATCTCACTACCAACCTCATCTTTTCCCTCCTATTCTGGCCTGTCGACGCCATCGTCAGCCTCGCGCTCATTGTCCACTGCATCGATTCCTTGCACGGACGTCCTCTTGCCGTCAGGACAGCGGTCATGCGCGGCCTGCCCCGCCTGCCGGCTTATCTCGGCCTTGGCGTGATAATCTCGGCTGTAACCGGCGCAGTAGCGCTTGTACTGGCCGCGCCGGTCTGGGTTGGATTCCTCAACTCCGGCGTTTCCTTGGATGAGCTTCTTGACGCGTTTGCCGTTCCCGCCCCGCCTGGCCAGGTGGACGTAGTCTTTAGCGTGCTCGGCAGTGCTCTGTGGGGTGGTACCGGTCTGTGTCTCTCCGGACTTCTGATTCCAACTGTCCTGTTCTATCTGGCCGTTCGCTGGCGGTTTGCCGAGATCGCGTTGATGGCCGAAGAGATGGGACCGCTGCAATCCCTGCGCCGCAGCTGGAATCTGAGTCGCGGCTTTGTACTGCGCACCCTTGGCTATCTCTTACTCATACTCATCATGATGGGAATAATCGGAGGTCTGATCGCAGCGTTCGTGGGCTTTGCAACGGTGTCCCTGGCCCCGGCCGCTGATCAGTCAGGGATGTTCGGTTTCAATTACGCTGTCTCAAAACTGATGTTCATCATCGCCGCGCCGTTCTACGTCAGCGCAATCGTCCTGTACTACTTCGATCTGCGCGTACGAAAAGAGAAATATGACTCTGGAATCGTGTAAGGACGACCTGGGAAGATGGGCCAGATCGGGTTGGGGTAGGTGGGGAGTTCTCCCACTGCCTGGGATCCAAAACGGCCGGCACCGTTCAGACTCGCCCCTTACACCCTCACCATTGCCGCAGAAGACTCCGGTGCGGGAATAGGCAACCCATCCTCCTTCAACCCCTCAAGATGGAAGACGATGGCTTCAGAAATCAGCTTCCAGGTTTCCTCGCGTGTCTTTCCCGTTGCAACACAGCCGGGCAGGTCGGGCACATAGGCGCAGTAGTTGTCAGACGCTTTCTCAATTACGACCGCATACTCAAGCCCTATCATCTGTTTCCCCCCCTCTCTGAGTCCGGCCTGTCTCAAAATACAGTTCCATGTTTTTGGGTTCAAATCATCTCGGCCATGTCCCGCAACTGTGACGCGCCCTGACTTGACAGGATGTCTGTACTGCCGGTGGCTCCCTCAGGTCCTGACAAGCTCCCATCCATCCTCTTCTATCATCCTTGTTGCATCCCGTACTCTGACTGCCATGGCACCGTCCCGTAGATGTCCGCTAGTATACTCTATGAGTTATACACAGTCCAGCGAATCACATAATCGTCCATCCCCACACCGGAGAACCCTCCCCAAAAACGGGAGATGAGCAATCTATGGAATAACAGTTACAATGTCGGAAGATGATTGCCGGGAAAATGAACTTCCGGCCGTCAAAAAATTTCTTGAAACCGCAAACGAGAGATTTTTCCCCGCTGCAAGAGAGGACGAAACCTTCCCAATGCACGCCTCCTTGATCTCCACTCGTCTAACCGTCGGCAAACTGCTGGGCCTGGCTATCGGTCTCTATCGTGCCCGGTGCAGCATCCTTCTGCGTACAGCCGCCCTCTATTATGTCCCTGTCGCGGCACTTTCTCTTTTCTTCGTAGAAAATAACGCTTCCAACCTTCTATTTGCCATGGTGGTTTGGCCCGTCGAAGCACTGGTAAACCTGTCGCTCATTGCCCACTGCGTCGACGCGCTGCACGGGCGCCCGCTTGCCGTCAGAAATGCCGTCGGGCGTGGTCTGCGTCGCCTGCCGGCCGATATCGGCATGATATTGGCAACGATGGTTGTGTTCGGCGGAGTAGCTCTAGTCGCGATGACGCCGTCTTGGGTTGGATTTTTGAATGCTGACACTCCCTTTGATGAAATCCGTCACGCGTTTATCGATCTGTTTGGTGGCGGCGACGTTGAGAAGATCAATAACCTGCTGGGCGATGCCTTGTGGGGCAGTTTCGGATTCTGTCTCTCTTCAGTCCTGATGCTGATTGTTTTCTTTTATCTGTCAGTTCGCTGGCTGGTTGCCGAAGTCGCGTTGATGATGGAAGAGACGGGACCCCTGGAATCTTTGCGCCGTAGCTGGAATCTGAGCCGGGATCTCGTTCTGCGCACCGCTGGCTATCTAATCCTGGTCTTCATTGTTACGGCACTGGTCGGCGGTCTGTTCAGCGCGTTGGTGGATTTCGTACTGCTTCCCTTGGTTCCGGCGGTTGACCAATCATGGAAGACAGGTGTCAGCAGCGCCGTCTCGACGCTGACGTCCATCATCACCACGCCGTTCTACGTAATTGCGATCGTTCTGTACTACTTCGACCTGCGCGTGCGCAGAGAGAAGTATGAATTTGAAGTCGCCCAGGAATGAATTGCGAGGAAGAGTCGAGTGCGATTGCGGAAGTAGGAGTTATGCTACGGACCGGGGTTTACATTGACCGCACAAGTCTGTGATGAAACGTCGCGTCGACTGCAAACTAGCTCAGCCGCCCGGTCCAGCGACGACAACCAAACGCGATCGCACCCAAACCTCAAGCACAGCACACTGGCTGAAGAGCACTCCTCGCTCTGATCAAGGCCAACCTCATCCATCCGACCTCAAATTTTTTCCACCAAATTGCAGTCCCAATCTTCACCCCGCATCAGGAGGAAATCAGGGAGAATACGAACTACTGCAGCAAGCCGCCGCACGCCGGCACCGCTCCTGAACCACCCAACCGCCACGCCTCCTGCTTGGCGAAATGCTCCAATATACCTTAACTTGAAGTCCAGACCTCGAGGCCAACCGTAAGGACAGCGGCAAATGCAAGAAAATAAAACCAGTGCACGCACGAAGGCTCTTCTGCTGGCACTGATCTCGCTGGCAGCCCTGGCACTCCTCGCCGGTCTGTTCAGTGGACTGGACTTTCTACCATCTGGAGAAGATAACAACCGGACAATCAACGAGCAAGTGCCGCCACCCCCACCGCCTGACGCGCCAGCATCTGCCGCAAATAACCCCGGCTTTACAGTAAACCAGGACAATGTAGAGGTTCGATCCGGCCCCAGTACGGAATACCCGCCAATTGGACACCTCAGCCGCGGCCAGACATTCACGCCCAACGGACAAACGCCAGGCGGCGACTGGTTACAGTTTTCTTGGGACGGCATGGACAGTTGGGTGCATACCCGGCAACTGATCGTCACCGACGCAGATCAACTCCCCGTAGTGCGAGACATCCCCCCTCCTCCTCCGCCCGCCGATACGTCCCTACCTGGGTCGTCCCCTCCCGATTCACCTCCTCCCGACTCTTCTACTCCCGGTTCGTCCCCTTCCGGTCCACCCGGCCCCCCACCGTCCGAATAACGACAGCGGTCGGACCGAGACGATCGCCTACCCGTAGACGGCTGGCCGCGCCCAAGCCCCATCAACCACTTTCTCCCCTTAAGTCCACTGCCTTCCGCCCCCGCGTAATCTTCGCCCTATACGTGAAACGCCATAAGCAGTAAACTTAGGGCATCAAGCCCGAACCGGAAGTCTCGGCCCATACTCCCAACGGAGGCCATCCCATGAACCTCAACCTCCCGCCCACCCCAATCCCCGACCGCGTCTCCCTCACCGGCCCCCTACCCGCCAACCAGCGCACCACCTACGCCCAGCTCGACGGCCCCGGCTGCATCCAGCACATCTGGGTCGTCCTCTCCCGCCCCGAAAACCTCCCCCACGCCAGCCGCAAAGCCATCATCCGCATCTACTTCGACGACGAACCCGTCCCCTACGTCGAAGCCCCCGTCGGCGACTTCTTCGGCGTCATGCACGGCCTTGGCTGGTATCCCATCGACACCCACTTCCTCTCCGCCAAGGCCTGGATCGGCTACAACTGCTACTTCCCCATGCCCTTCGCCCGCTCCGCCCGCATCGAGCTCGAAGCCGGCCCCGAAGGAAACCGCGCCTACATCCAGGTCGACTGGCACCGCTACCCTGGCCAGACTCTCCACGAACCGCGCCGCTTCTGCGCCCGCTGGCGCCGCGAAATGCCCACCCAGAGCTACGGCGAGGAATATCTCATGCTCGACGCCGACGGCCCCGGCCAGCTCCTCGGCTTCGTCTACGGCGTCCGCCTCCTCGACGACACCGACCGCTGGAGCCACGGCGGCGCCGAAAACATCTACATCGACGGCGAAGGCGAGCACCCCGCCTTCCTGCGCGGCATCGGCGGCGAAGACACCTTCGGCGCCGGCTACGGTGGCGCCCTCCACCCGCCCGAAACCCACCACTACGCCGCCATGCCCTACTACGTCCACCACGACGTCGGCGAAGCCCGCCCCGCCCAGCGCCTCGTCGGCTACCGCTTCTTCGAAAAAGACACCCTCCCCTTCCAGAGCTCCATCCACATGCGCTTCGGCTGCATGGCCAACGACATCTGCTCCACCACTTACTGGTACCAGCAGACCCCCGTCCGCCCCTTCTTCACCCTGCCCGACTGGCCCCAGCTCCTCCCCGGCGCCGAGCTCCCCCGCGATACCCACGACCTCGCCCTCCCCCAGAGCGGCGACTGGTGGCTCTGCGGCCCCTTCGCCAACCACCACGGCCAGGCCATGCAGGCAACCCTCCCGCCCGAAACCGCCTTCGACCCCGACGCCGCCTACGACGGCCTCCACACCGCCGAGTCCGCCTGGCTCACCGACGGCTCCCGCCAGCACGGCCGCGACAGAGCCCGCTGGATCCGCCGCGCCGCCTACCACGGCTTCATCGACTTCAACCACCTCTTCCGCCCCTGGGGCCGTGGCGTCGGAAAAACCGACACCGGCGCCGCCATCGCCCGCTGCATCCTCCACGCCCCCACCGACTCCGCCGCCACCCTCCACCTCGCCTGGGACGACCACCTCACCTTGCGCGTCAACGACGACCTCCACGACCTCGGCCACCACTACGCCTTCCGCAGCCACAGCCTCCCCGTCCAACTCCGCGCCGGCCCCAACACCGTCCTCCTCAAACTCAGCAACGCCCCCGGCTCCAACCATGGCGGCTGGGCCTTCGCCTTCCGCGCCCAAACCGCCGACGGCACCGCGCTGACACCGCAGGCGGAAGAAGAGTAAGAACCGCAAGGAAGACCGGAACGCATCTTTCCACCCCCTCACAACTACAGAGATTCAAAGCCATTGCATCTTCCGCAATGGCTCTTTTGTTCTGTTTTCGCGACCCACAACGGAATGCTATAATCTTGCCAAAGCGCGACAACAGCGCCCAGGACAGGGAATGCCCGCTCCCTTCTGTCTGCGGGGCACAGAGGTCTGGCCCGACTCTGGCTTCGTTTAGGCATCTCTGCATGCTCCCGGCGTGCAGCAACTGAATCCGGCAAACGCCATTTCCTACTGTCTACCGATTCAACAAGGAGCGATTCCCATGAAGACATCCACATTCTCTCGACGTAGATTCCTCCAGTACTCGTGGGCGGGCTCTTCTTCGCCTTCCCCTTCTACTGGCTCATCATCACCTCGCTCAAGACCGACGCGCAGCTCTTCATCTGGCCGCCTGCCCTCATCCCCTCGCCCGTCGAGTGGACCCATTACGGCGATGCGCTCGAGGCCGTCCCTCTCGTGCGCTACTTCTTCAACTCGCTCTACCTGGCCGTCCTCAACGTCCTCGGCGTCCTCTTCTCATGCTCGATCGTCGCCTACGCCTTCGCCCGCTACCGCGCCCCCGGCAGCCGCGTCCTCTTCGCCGTCCTCCTGGCGACGATGATGCTGCCCGCCCACGTCACCATGATCCCCCTTTTCCTCGTCTTCCGCGCCCTGGACTGGGTCGATACGCTGCGGCCCCTCTGGGTACCCGCCTTTCTCGGCAACGCCTTCTTCATCTTCCTGCTGCGCCAGTTCTTCATGAGCCTCCCCCAGGAGCTCTTCGACGCCGCCCGCATCGACGGCTGCTCCGAGTTCGGCCAGTACTGGCGCATCATGCTCCCCCTCTCCAAGCCGGCGTTGACCACGGTCGCGATCTTCCAGTTCCAATTCACCTGGAACGACTTCCTCGGGCCGCTCATCTATATCAACAGCCAGGACAAGAAGCCGCTGGCCCTGGGACTGCAGGACTTTTACAAGACCCAGGCCACCGTCGAATGGCAGCAGCTGATGGCCGCCTCGGTCATGATGGTACTGCCGGTCGTGCTACTGTTTTTCTTCTTACAACGCTACTTCATCGAGGGCATCGCGCTGACCGGACTGAAGGGATGATGCCGCAGGTCGCGGACCGCACACTTTACAGGAGAATTGAGGAATGTCTGTAGCGGAGATAATGGTTGACGAACAGGCACGCACCCGCTTCGAAGAAGACGGCTACTGGCTCGGCCCCGAGCTCTTCGACGCACACCAGCGCGCAGAGCTCGCCTACGCTGTAGACGAAGTCAACGCCGGCCGCTACGAGACCGGCCGCGAACCCCTCGCCCGCTTCTGGAGCCCCGGCGACGACCCCTACGCCCTCCACAAGGTCGACAACTCCCACTGGTGCAACCCCATCCTCGCCGAAGCCGTCATCAACCCGCGCATCGGCCAACTCGCCGCCCAGCTCCTCGACACACCCGCCGTCCGCCTTTGGCACGAGCAGATCCTCACAAAGCCGGCCGGCGGTCACGAGTCCGCCAACGTCGCCTGGCACCAGGACTACAACTACTGGCGCGGCAGCGACCGCCCCCAGATGCTCACCGCCTGGATCCCCCTCCAGGAAGTCAACCCCGAGCTCGGCACCATGTACTTTGTCAAAGGGAGCCACAAATGGGGTTGGCACGCCGAGTACAGCCACTTTGGCCGCTACGACATGACCGAACAGGAACGCGTCATCCGCCAGTACATGCCCGCAGACGCCGACTACCAGACCGCCCCCATCTACCTCGAAGCCGGCCGTGTCAGCTTCCACCACTGCCTCACTCTGCACGGCTCCGGCCCCAACCACGCCCACCGCCAGCACCGCCGCGCCATCGCCATCCACATCCAGGCCGACGCCTGCCTCTGGTGCAAAACCGGCGATCACGCCGACAACCACAAATGCGCCCAGGAAATGCAGCGCCTCGGCAAAACCTACGGAGACAAATTTGAGGGCGATTATTGGCCGGAGCTTTTCAGCTCCTAGTGTTTAGTATGTCGTGATGGTACCCCCCACTGGTGACAACCTTGCAAAGGAGGGCAAGAGAACCGCGGACTGATTGCAACGCACTAAGCGAAACTGAAGAAGAGGAGACACGAAATGACTGTCCACAGACGAGCCCGTGTTTTCAGTTTGCTATCCGTAATCACCGTATTCGCCATGATCCTGGCAGGCTGTGGGCCTGCCATTGCCCCTGCACCGGCCGAACCTGCCGCCGAGCCCGCTGCCGAAGAAGCCCCCGCCGCCGAAATGGCCGGCCCCGAAGCGCCGATGCTGGCCGAAATGGTCGCGGCCGGCACGCTCCCGCCTCTCGAAGAACGCCTCCCTGCCGATGTGCTCGTGCTCCAGCCTGAAGACTCCATCGGCCAGTATGGCGGCACCCTGCGCGGGCCCCATGCCTGGGATGTCTTCTTCGAGCAGGGCCTGCTGCAGCGTCTCCACAACGATCGCGACACCTTCATGCCCCAGGTCGCCATGGGCTGGGACTGGGCCGATGACTTCACCAGCATCACCTTCCATCTGCGCGCGGGGATGAAATGGTCGGACGGCCACCCCTACGGCGCCGATGACATCCTCTTCTGGTGGAACGACATTGTGCAGTCCAAGTACAACGTGCAGGCCTACCGAGTGTCCGGCATGAACCCGGAGACCGACACCGTGGTAAAGGTCGACGATTCCACCGTCCGCTTCGAGTTCGCCGAGCCGCGGCCCGCCTTCCTGGTGAGCTCGCGCGGCGCCTGGAGCTATGGCTTCTACGGCCTGCCCGCCCACTATTTCAAGCAGTTCCACCCGGACTACAACGACACCGCCGCCGACAAGGCGCAGGAAGAGTTCGACAAACTGCGCGACGTCCTCCACCAGAACCAGTGGATCGTTAGAGACCCCAACGCCCCGACCGTCAACGCCTGGAAGTCGGTCGACTACAAAGAGGGGCAGTACGTCCTCTTTGAACGCAATCCCTACTACTTCGGCGTCGACCCCGAGGGCAACCAGCTCCCCTACATCGACTACATCGAGGGTCTCGACAAATACGATGGCGACGCTGAACTGCTCAAGGCCAAGACGCTCGCCGGCGAGACCGATATCCTCTTCCGTGTCGTGCGTCCCAGCGACTTCCCCGTCTTCAAAGAGAAAGAGGAAGAGCTTGGCATCCAGATCACCTTCTTTGACGACGTATTCAACGGCCGCCAGACCTTCATGATCAACCAGAACTACATCGGCGATGCCGCAATCTCAGAGCTGTTGCACACTGCAGATTTCCGCCGCGCCCTCTCCCTGGCCCTGGATCGCGAGCTGATGAACGAGTCGATCCACCTCGGCCTCGGCCGTCCCGGTCACGGCTTCAGCCCCCCAGGCGTCTTTGACGAAGCCATTGACGGCGCCTACGCCACCCAGGACTTCGACGCCGCCAACGCCCTGCTCGACGGCATCGGCCTCGACCAGCGCGACTCGGACGGCCTGCGCACCTTCCCCGACGGCAGCCAGCTCACGATTACTCTGATGTTCCGCTCGGGCTGGGGCATCGGCTCCGACGAGACCGCCGAAATCGCCATGGACAACTGGCGCGAAATCGGCCTGCGCGTCGCCGCCAAACCGGTGGAGAGAAAGCTGCATAGCGAGCTGCTCAGTGCCAACGACTGGCAGATCAGGCTAAACCCCAGCACCGGCGGCTGGACCGGCTACTGGCGTTATGGTATGGCGCTGCGTCAATTCGCCCGTGCCTCAAATGACTGGCTCCAGTCGGCCGGGGAAGATGAACGCCGCGGCGTGGAGCCGCAGGGCAAGTTGAGAGAACTGGCCGACCTCCAGCAGCTGGCGCTCCAGTCACTGGACAAAGCCGAGGCGCAAGCGGCCTTCCACGACTATCGAGTGCTCCTGGCCGATCAGCTCTTCCAGATCGGTACGGTCGCCAACTCCCCGGCGATCTTGATTATCAACGGCAAGCTGCGAAATGTGCCCGGCCAGGTCACGCCGGCCGCCATCTCGCAGGGCGAGAGCGAGTACCTGCGCTTCGAGCAGTGGTACTACGAGCAATAGACAAAGGGAGCCAGTGGCTGGTAGGGCACTGCACTATCCCACCAGCCACTGGCCGCCGCCGTTCAGGGGGCCGCGATGGGTAGGGCTGTTCTGCGCCGCAGCGTGCAGATGGTGATAACCCTCTGGCTCGTCTCGATTCTGGGATTCGTGATCATCCAGTTGCCGCCCGGCGACTTTCTCACGTTACTCGAATCGCAGCTGGAGGAGCAACGCCTCTCGAGCGCACAGATCGAGTCGGCGCTGACGGGCCTGCGTGCCCGCTACGGCCTCGATCAACCCGTATATGTCCAGTACCTTCGCTGGATGTCCAGCCTGCTGCGCGGCGACCTGGGCTACTCCATGGCCTTGCGCGCCGACGTGAACGAGCTGCTCAGTGAACGCCTCGTCCTGACACTCGTGATCTCCTTTGCCGCCATGGTCTTCAGCCTGGCGCTGGCCCTGCCCATCGGCGTCTACTCGGCCATGAAGCAGTACTCCTGGGCCGACTACCTGTTTACCGTGCTGGGCTTTCTGGGGCTGGCCCTGCCCAACATGCTGCTGGCCCTCATTCTGATCTTTCTGGCCGTCACCGTCTTCAACGCCTCCACGATCGGCGGCCTCTTCTCCCCCGAATACATCACAGCCGACTGGTCGCCGGCAAAGGTCCTCGACCTCGCCAAGCACCTCTGGCTGCCCGCCTTTATCGTCGGCTTCTCCAGCACGGCCGGTACCATCCGCGTCGTCCGCGCCCAAATGCTGGATACGCTCGGCGAGCCTTTCATCCAGACCGCACGCATGAAGGGGCTGAGCGAAAATCGCGTCATCACCCGCCATGCGCTGCGCGTCGCCCTCAACCCGGTCGTGAGCGGTCTCGGCCTCAGTCTGCCCGGCCTGATCAGCGGCGAGACCATCACCGCCCTCGTCCTCGGCCTCCCCACAATCGGCCCCCTCCTGCTGAACGCCCTCTTCGCCGAAGACATGTACTTGGCCGGCAGCATTCTGGTGATCCTGAGCGGCGCTCTCGTCGTCGGCAACTTCCTCGCCGACCTGACCCTGGCCTGGCTCGACCCCCGCATCCGCCTGGTGGAACCGTGACTAATCCAGTGGCCGCTGCGGTAAGGACGGTGCGCTATGGCGCATCCTGAGCCAGCGAACCCGCGTGAAGAGGCCGCGCACGTGCCTTCTGGTAAGACAGAGGCGGCCGCCTACTCCTACTGGGGTCTCATCTGGTGGCGTTACAAACGCAACCGCATTGGCGTCGTTGGTGGGATCGCTCTCCTTCTACTCTACGCGCTGGTACTGCCGGCCGAACTGACCGCGCCCTACCCGCTCAACGAACGCCACACCGGCTTTCTCGACGTGCCGCCGCAATTCATCCGCTTCATATCCCCGGACGGCCGTTTCAGCCCGCGTCCCTTCGTCTACGGCCTCAAACAGGAACGCGATCCGGAGACACTGCGCCGCCTCTATGTGCCCAATGAGGAGGAAATCTACCCACTCCGCCTCTTCGTGCCGGGAGAGGAAAGTTGGACCTTCCTGGGACTTACCTGGGACCGCCACCTGCTCGGCGTCGAAAGCCCGGGCAAGCTCTTCCTGCTGGGCACCGATACCCAAGGCCGCGACCTCTTCTCCCAACTCCTGTACGGTGGACGCATCTCCCTGACAGTCGGCCTTGTCGGCGTCGCGCTCAGCCTTGTCCTCGGAGGCATCGTCGGGCTCATCTCCGGCTACCTGGGCGGCATCGTCGACGACCTCATCCAGCGCGGCATTGAAGTGATGATCAGCTTCCCCAGCATACCCTTGTGGATCGCTCTCTCGGCCGCCATTCCGGCGGAGTGGAACTCGATCCAGGTCTTCTTCGGCATCACCGTAATCCTGTCGAGCATCGGCTGGGGTGGGCTGGCCCGCGTCGTGCGCGGTATGACCCTGTCGCTGCAGAACGAGGACTATGTCAAGGCCGGCCGCATCAACGGCGCCACCACCTGGTGGATCGTTACCCGCCACCTCTTCCCGGGCACCCTCAGCTACATGATCGTCGCCGCCACCCTGGCCATACCGGGCATGATCCTGGGTGAGACCGCGCTCAGCTTCCTCGGTCTCGGCATCCAGCCGCCCATGGTCAGCTGGGGCGTCCTGCTCAAACAGGCGCAGGACATCACCGTCCTGGCGCACAAACCGTGGCTGATTGCGCCCGTCTTCTTCCTGACAGTTGCCGTCCTGTCCTTCAATTTCCTGGGCGACGGCCTGCGCGACGCCGCCGACCCCTTTTCGGGCCAGTAATCCGTGCTCGCTTGCCGGACACGGGACCAGTGACCGGCAACTGAGGTGTGGCGATGGAACACAGCCGGGTCCACAACACAAACAATAACGGCCGCGGCGGCCAGCCCCGCCTGGTCCTGGAGGTTGAGGACCTCTACGTCTCCTTCGGCGGCTACCGCGGACGCACCCGCGCCGTCAATGGAGTGAGCTTTCAGATCCACCAGGGCGAAATCCTCGGCATCGTCGGCGAATCAGGCTGCGGCAAGAGCGTGACCGCACTGTCCCTCCTCAAGCTGGTCCCCATGCCGCCCGGCCGGATCGATGGCGGCACAATCAGCCTGCATACCGACGACACAACGGTCGACGTGACAGCCCTCGCCCAGGACAGCCGTGAGATCCGCGCCATCCGCGGCCGCCAGATATCCATGATCTTCCAGGAGCCCATGCGCTCCCTCCATCCGATGTTCTCGATCGGCGACCAGATCGTTGAAATCCTGCTCCAACACTTCGCCATGAACCGCCGCCAAGCGCTGGACAAAGCCGTTGCCCTCCTCGAACGCGTCGGTCTCCCGGAACCGGCCCGCGTCGTCCACGAATTCCCCCATCAACTCAGCGGTGGCATGCGCCAGCGGGTTATGATCGCAATTGCCCTCGCCTGCGAACCGCAGCTCCTGGTCGCCGATGAACCGACCACCGCGCTCGATGTCACAATTCAAGCGCAAATCCTGGAGTTGCTGCAGGCGCTGCAGGCGGAGATGGGGCTGGCCGTTATGCTCATCACCCACGACATGGGCGTCGTCGCCGAGATCGCCGACCGCGTCATCGTCATGTACCTCGGCGAGATCGTCGAGACCGCCAGCGTTGACCAGCTCTTCACCAACCCCCAGCACCCCTACACCCAGGGCCTGCTCAGGTCGATTCCCAACTGGACCGACCAGCCCAAAACGCCTCTGCACTCGCTCGCCGGCGCAGTGCCGGAACTGCTGGACCTGCCGGCCGGCTGCGTCTTCGTCGAGCGCTGCCCCTTCGCCGATAAGGTGCCGGGTCTGCGCAAACCGTCCCTGATCGAGACCGAACCCGGCCACTTCGTCAAATGCTGGCTCTATACCGAGGAGTTCGTGCATGCCAGACCCTGACGACATCCTGCTCGCAACCGAAGACCTGCGCACCCATTTCGCCGTCCGCCGCGGGCTGCTGCGCCGCCAGGTCGCCACCGTGCGCGCCGTCGACGGCATCGACCTCAGCATCAAGGGAGGCGAGACACTGGGCCTCGTCGGCGAATCAGGCTGCGGCAAGTCCACCCTCGGACGCACCATCACTCGCCTCGAACATCCAACCGGTGGCAGCGTCGGCTTCCGAGTCGACAACCAGATGCTCGATATCACCAACCTGTCCCAGAATCACCTGCGCCGCCATGTCCGCCGCCACATGAACATGATCTTCCAGGATCCGCTCTCCTCTCTGAATGCACGCATGAGTGTAAAGTCCGTCATCGCCGAGCCGCTGGTCCTCCATCGCGCCGCCCGCGGCAAAGAACTGGAAGACCGTGTCGCCCAACTGCTCACCACCGTCGGCCTGCAGCCCCACCACATGCAGCGCTTTCCCCACGCCTTCAGCGGCGGCCAGCGCCAGCGCATCGCCATCGCCCGCGCCCTCGCCCTGCAGCCGCGTTTCATCGTCTGCGATGAACCCGTCTCCGCTCTCGACGCCTCGGTGCGCGCCCAGATATTGAACCTGCTCATGCAGCTCCAGCAACAGTTCGGTCTGACCTATCTCTTCATCTCCCACGACCTGGCCGTCGTCCGCCATGTCAGCGACCGCATCGCCGTCATGTATCTCGGCCAGATCGTCGAGCGCGGCCCGACCGTCGCCATCTGCCAGACCCCGCAACATCCCTACACCGAAGCCCTGCTCTCCGCGATTCCCATGCCTGTCGCCAGGCACGAACGCCGCAGCAAACGCATCGTCCTCACCGGCGATGTGCCCAATCCCGCCAGTCCGCCGCCGGGCTGCCGTTTCGCACCCCGCTGCCCCTACCGCCAGCAGATCTGTGACGAGGAAATCCCGGAGTTGAAGCCAACGCGCCAAGGCCACACCGCCGCCTGTCATTTCGCCGACGAACTCGAACTCGTCGGCATAGGAAAGACAGGCGCTCAACCGACAACTGCATGACCCACAGTACAGACCACAAAAGCGCCCGGCCCGTCGCACCCGGCCGTACGCACGCAAGGAGGTCCATCCCATGAAATTCGCAGCTGTTATCAGCCCGTTCGACTGGGCCTGGTTCTTCGGGGCGTGGGGCAAACCGGCCGCCTCAATCGTCCTCGACCGTCTCCACTGGGCAGGCGTCCGCAAAATCTACCTGCGCGTGCGCCAGTGTCAATGCTACTACCCCAGCAAGGCCGACATGCCGGGCATCCACTTCTGGACGCCGCAAAACTGTGTGGCCGAAGGCTCCTGGGGAACGAAGGGCCATGAATGGCAGTGGTGGCAACAGGCCTATGACTTCAACACCTACGATGCCCCGCGGCTCTTCATCGACCGCGCCCACGAATTGGGCATGGAAGCATATGCCTGGCTGGAACAGGCAGAGGCGCACGGCCACGGCTGGGAATCCCGCTTCTCTCGCGAACACCCCGAACTGCTGACCCGCAACCGCGACCGCCAGGTCGTGAACGGCAACCTCTCCTTCGCCTATCCCGAGGCCATCGAATTCCGGCTGGCAATTCTGCGGGAAATGCTGGAATACCGCTTCGACGGCATCGCCATCGACTTCCAGAAAGGCGGCGATCACCGCTCCCCTCGCGTCGACGCCGACGGCACATACTACGCCCACTACGACCCGCCCGCCATCGAAGCCTTCCAGAGCGAGACCGGCCGCGACCCCTTCTCCATCCCCAATAACGACCCCGACTGGCTGCGTTTCCGCGCAAACTACCTCACCGAGTTTCTGCGCCAAGCGCGCGCCCTGCAGCAGTGGCTCCAGCCGCAGCAGGACTTCGGCGTGATGGGCATCCCCAAGGGCAAACCCCTGCCCGCCAAGGTCGTCCGCTCTTCAACCGATCACAGCAGCGCTTCCGCGGCCACCGCGCCCGCCGCCGGACCCCTTGAAGGAAACCTGGAAGACCACGATACCTGGACCGCCGAGGGACTGATCGACTTCCTTGTAACCACACCCCTGGCCCAGCAGACAACACCCTATGATCCCGATGTCTACCGTTCAATCATCCGCGGGGCCAAGGGCCATCTGCAGGGCCCATGCCGCCTGCGGCTCTGGCAGCTGGCATGGGGCGCATCCTCGGAGCGCGTCCAGGAAATGGTCCACGCCGCCGCCACCATAGCCGAAGACGAAGGCGTCGAGGAGGTCGTTTTCTTCCAGGCCATCAGCTTCGAAGACGCACGCTGGAGCAAGAGTGAAGTCACCTGGAACGCCCTGCGCAACGCCATCGCCGACGCAAACAATCGGCCGCAGGACAAAGTGCCCCCGCCCGATCCCTGGCGCCTCCGCTGACGCACCTGCTATTCAGTTCCACATACGGGAAGGGCGCAATACGCAGTACGACAGACTGCTCGCTACGAAGTAACCATCGATTGAAAGGGGAGAACAAGATGAGCGACGAAAAACTCTACCACGAACACCTGCACGGCCCCTGGCACGAAAAATGGGGCATATGGCACAGCGACCCCGAAGTGCGCCAGGGCGGCGACATGCAACGCCGCACCATGCGGCAGACCACCTACGAATACCTCTGGCCCTTCGAATACCCCAACTTCACCATCCGTTCCACCTGGTGGGGCGAAAGACACGGCCGCGAACTCGACCTGCCGCCCGCGGGCTACATCACCGTCGTCGAAGAGCAGCCAATTGTGGCCGTTACCGTAATCGGCAGCGCCTGCTCCCCGCCGGGCTGGATCATGATTGAGGGCGAACGCGTCGAAGACGCCGAGCAGGCCTCGTCCGACATTCCCGTCCGCATGCGCGCCGAAAACCTCTGGGGCACCCACATGCGCTGGGACGTCAAAGGCGCAATGCGCGAAGTGGGCCTCGACCCCGCCGACTTCTGGATGTCAGGCATGAGCAGCGCCCACTTCCACATCCCCCGCTGCGGCAAAGTCACCATCACCGGCGGCAGCCAGGTCCCTGGAACCCCCCACGACCAGGGCGCCGACGACGCCCACTACACCTTCCGCATCATTCGCATAACAGTGGACGAGAACGGCACTGCCTAGAGGTCGCCGCTATACTTACAGCCGCTACGTCATTTCCGCCGAAATTAGCACCACTGGGTCTCTGGCCGCCACACAAAAGAAGCCGGCAATAACCCCCCAACCGGCGCCAGTCCGCAGGAATAACCTCCGAAAGGTTGGGGCAATAATAGCTTCCCGGATTCGGCGGATGGGGGCCCCATGTTATACATTGGCAACACCTTCGGAATCTGCTGAGCCGGTTGCGAACCGTCTGGTAGTCGAAAAGGGAAGCGACTATTCCAGCCTTATTTCAGCACACTCGCTCAGGAAGTGAGCGGTGTTCAAGGAACATCAGCAAATCGTACTCACCGCCCCCGTCACCGGCGACGAGCAACAAGAACTGCAACCGGGCGACATAGCCACCATCATCCACATCCACCCCAACCAAAAAGCCTTCGTCGCCGAATTCACCTCCCCGGACGGCGAAACAATCGCCATCGCCACAGTCCTCCCGTCACAAGCCCGCCCCGCCACTGACTCAACTAAAAACTAAAAACTAGCAACTAAAAACTGCAGTTAAGGTCTATAAACCGCCTCCGGCTCCCGCGGCACCACCAACGCCTCCGCCGAAATCAACATCGCCGCCCCGCTCGCCGCCTGCTCCAACGCCCCCTTCACCACCAGCGTCGGATCCACAATCCCCGCCTCCGCCATATGACGCACACACCCCGCACCCACCTCATACGCGTACCCCGCTCCCCGCTCGCGACACGCCGCCACCACCAGCGGACCGTACGCATCCGCATTCGCCGCGATCACCCGCACCGGCTCCTCCAACGCCCGTGCCAGCGCCCGCATCCCCATCGCCTCCTCCGCATGACCCGTCGCCGCCGCCTCCACCGCCGGCGCCGCGTCCAAAAAAGCCGCGCCCCCGCCCGGCACAACGCCGCCCTCCAGCCCCACCTGCACGACCTTCACCGCATGCGCCGCCCTCTCCACCAGCGCATTGCGCTCACTCTCCGTATACGCACCCACCCGCAGCTCACCGATCCCGCCCTGCAGACGCCCGATCCGCTCGCGCAGCAGCTCCCTCTCCTCCCGCTTATCCACCAGCGCCAAACGGCTCTGCAGCGTGTCGATCTGCGCCGCCACCGCCGGCGCCTCTCCGCCGCCGCCCACCAACGACACATACTCCTCCGTCGCCACCAGCCGCTCCGCCCGCCCCAGGTCCGCGGCCGCCAGATCCTGCGGCCCCATACCCGCCACGTCCGTGATAAAACTGGCACCAGTCAGCAGCGCAAAGTCGCGCATCATGTCCCGCCGCAGATCCTCCACCGGCTTGATCCGCGCCGCATACGTCGTCACCGGCCCCCGCCGGTTCGCCGCCACCAGCGCATCGATCGCCCGCTCCCACATATTCTTGCAGATGATGAACAGCCTGTCCCCGCCCGCTTGCGTCACCAGGTCCAGCAGATGCAGCACATGACCCGGCTCCTCAAAATGAAAGTCCGCCACCACCACGTGTGGCTCGTCCAGCGCCGCAATATGCCTGAACTTGTCGCTCAGCAGATAGCGCGAAATATACTCCCCCGCAAAGCGCGACCCCTCGCGGAACCCGTATGTGTGCCCGAGCCCGTACCCCGGCTGGATCAGAATATTCCCGTACGGCCCCAGAACCTCCATCATCTCCGCCAGCAGCTGCGCCACCTCCGCATCATCGGTCACCGCCCGCGCCACCCCCGCCACGTGCTCCGGCTCCGTCAACGGGATCGACATCTCGTCCAGCGCCGTAACCGCCGCCTGCACACCCTTCTCCAGCCCCCGCTGCAGCAGCACCGGGTCCGCCCCGCCCGCGATCAGCCGGTGCATCTCGCCCGCAATCCCCCGCGCCAGCACCGCCGCCGTCACGCTCCCGTCCCCGAACCGCTCGCGCATATGCCACACAATGTGCCGCATCATCATCGCGCCCGCATTCTCCACCCGGTCCGGCAGCTCCGTAAACCGCCGCGCGATCGTCGCCCCGTCCTCCAGCGGCTCAAATCCCGAAAAATTCACCCGCTGGCTCACGATATTCCCGCCCCGCGGCCCCAGCGTCAGCGAAAGCAGCCGCGCCAGCGTGTCGAACCCGCGCCGCATCGGCTCGCGGCACTCCGCCCCGAACACAACCGACGGCACCCGCACCGCAGGCGCGGCCGAACCGCCCGCAGAGGACCGCGAACGTGTCGGCATGCCTCAGCCCTTCAGGGCGCCGAGCGTGATGCCGCTGACAAAATAACGTTGCAAAAAGGGGTATACAACCAGAATGGGGACGACCGTCACCAGCGTCTGCGCCGCCCGCAGCGAACGGTCCGAGAACATGTCGAAATCCTCAGGATTGCGCATGAACTCGTTCATATCCATCTTCACCACCACCGTGCGCAAAAACGTCTGCAACGGGATCAGATCCCGGTCCGCAATCAGAATCATCCCGTCGAACCACGCGTTCCAATGCCCCACCGCGCCGAACAGCGTCAGCGTCGCCAGCGCCGGCACCGAGATCGGCAGATAAACGTGCAGCAGAATCTGCCAGTACGTGGCCCCGTCAATAATCGAGGCCTCCTCCAGCTCCTTCGGCACCCGCCGGAAAAAGTTCATCATCAGGATCACGTTCCACAGCGGCAGCGCCTGCGGAATGATCAGCGCCCAGATCGTGTTCAGCATGCCCAGCTTGCGTATCACCAGGAACCACGGGATCAGCCCCCCATTGAACAGATACGCGAACACCACCGAGCCCATGATAATGTTCCGGAACGGCATCTCCTCCTTGTTCTTCGACAGCGGGAACGAGATCAACACCACCAGCGTCATCTGCAGCGTCGTCCCGATCACCGTCCGTATCACCGAAATCCAGAACGCGTTCAGAAAGACGCCCGCCTCCAGCACCTTCTCATACGTGATCGACGTCGGCCGCACCGGCCACAGCGTCACCAACCCCCCCGTCGCCGCCGCCCGGTCGCTGAACGAAAGCGCCAGCAAATGAATCAAAGGAATAACGCAAGACAGCCCCAGCACAAGCAGGAACGTATGATTGAATATATCAAAAACCCGCGACCCAATCCCCCGCCGCTCCGCCCTGTTCATCTACACGCCCCAACCAACCACTGCAACCCCCCGCCGTCCGCTAAAAACTAAGAACTGCCTTTCGCCGTTCCACTAAAAACTACCCACCAAAAACTGCAGTTCGCCGTTCACTAAAAACTAAAAACTGACTACTAAAAACTAATAAACCTGATAGTCCGTAAAACGCGAAATCAACCGCAAACTCACCACAATCAAAATCAGCCCCAACACCGATCGCACCAACCCCACCGCCGTCGCCAGACTGAAACGCGCGCCCAGCAGACCCTCGCGGTAAATCCACGTATCCAGAATATCACCCGTAGAATACACCGCCGGATTATACAGATTCAGCACCTGGTCGAACCCCGCCGCATTGAAAAGCAGCCCGAAGTCCAGACACAGCACCAGCAGCAGCGTCGGCAGCACGCCCGGCAAAATGATATACAGCACCCGCTGAAAACGCCCCGCCCCGTCAATCGCCGCCGCCTCCAGCAGCTGCGGATCAATACTCGTCAGCGCCGCCAGGTACAGGATCGTCGCCCACCCCACCTGCTGCCACAGATGGCTCGCCACCAGCGTCGGCACAAACGTCCGGTTGTTCCCCAAAAAGATGATCGGCTGCTCCACACCCGCCCGCTGCAGCAGCTGGTTCACCACCCCCGCCGAACCCAGCATCTCCAGCATGATCCCGCCCAACACAATCCACGACAGAAAATAGGGCAGATACACCAGGCTCTGCACGCTCCGCTTGTAGAACAGCTTCCGCACCTCGTTCAGCAGCAGCGCCAGGATAACCGCGCAGAACTGCAGCGTCACGATCTTCGACGTCGCAATCACGATCGTATTGCGGAAAATCTGCCAGAACGACGGGTTGTCCAGCATCAACTGGAACTGCTTCAGCCCCACCCACTGAGACTTCGCAAACCCCAGCGCCGGCTTGTACTCCTGAAACGCGATCCGGATCCCGTACATCGGATAATAGCTCAGCAGCACCAGATGAATCAGCGCCGGGATCACCATCACGTACAGCGGCCACAACCGCGGCAAATAGCGAACAAACCTGCTCGCCTGTTCCTTCAGATCATCAACAACCGGAGCCAGTACTTGCATAACAAAAAGTAGTGGATAGCAGGCCAGCGCCCACTATCCACTAAAAACTAAAAACTCGAAACTAAAAACTCATCAACTCTTCGCAGCCCACCACTCATTGATCTCCGCCAGCACCGCCTCGCCGCCCTGCGCCAGCCACGTCGTCACATACTCGTCAAACGCGTCCACGGGCAACTGGCCGGTGATGATCGCGAAATAGGTCTCATCCGTCAACGTCTGCAGCTGCGTCCACTTCTCCTTCTGCAGCTCCGTCGGCGCCGCATTCCACTCGTTGCGGATCGTGTCCGCCAGCGAATGCTCCGCCAGGAACAGCCAGCCCTCGTCCTGCATCGTCTGCAGGCCCGTCGGGTCGTCCAGCAGCAGCTCCATCATCGCATCCCACTCTTCTCGCGGCACCGTCTCCTTATAATTCAGCTTCCACTGAATGTTGTTCATGTTCGAGGTCGGGCTGATGTTGGCGCCGCCCCGCGTATTGATGATGCCGTACCCATGCGTGCCGCCGGACAGTGGCACAACCCTGTCCTCGCCCTCGACCCACTCGTAATTGTGCCCCTCAAAACCGTGATAGCGCCGCTGCGGGCTCAGCACGATCTCCGCCTCGAAGTTCGCCTGCATCAGGATCTTGTCAATATGCTCAGAACCCTTGCGGAACGGGAACACGCCTGTGCGCAGCGGGCTGAAGTAGTTCTTGCCCTTGCGCACCGGGCCTGCCGGCACGTCGAACCAGTCCCAGCTAGCCTCGGGATCGTTCGCCATGCTGCCGATCGCCCCCGCAACCACACCGCCCCAGGGATGCGTGTAGTTCATGCCCACGCGGTTGCCCTCGACCTCGGTCCGGTTCTCCTGGTAACCCTTCGTGAAAAAGTCGGGGCTCAGGATCTTCTTCTCGTACCAGCGGCGCACCAGCGTCAAGGCATCCTTCATCGCCGGATCGATGCCGTCGAACTTCAGACCGCCCTGCCCGTCCTTCGTGAACGTGCTCACGCTCGAATACCACGACGGCAGCACGCCAAACCCGCCGAACACCGGCCCCAGGCCGCCGTACCAGCTCTGCAAATCCCGCGACGCCATCACCCCGACCGTCGTGCCGGGAGGACCCGCGCCCAAATCGTTCGTGACGAAAGCCTCCGCTACCGCTTCCATCTCCTCCAGCGTCGTCGGCGCATCCATGCCCACCTTGTCCAGCCAGTCCGTGCGGATAAACAGAATCTGCTCATCCTGGCCCGCCTGGGCAATGCTCGGGAACGCCATCTTGCGGCCGTCCACCTCCGCGTACGCCCACAGCTGGTTATCGCCCCACGCCTGCGACTCCTTGACCCACTTCGGGTGCGCCGTCGCCTCATAGACGTCCGTAATATCCGCCACCAGTTCGCCCGCCACCATGTCCTGGAACATCGCCAGCCCGATCCCCGGCATCAAATCCGGGATATCGCCCGCCGCCATCGCCAGGTTCATCTTCTGGTCCCGCTCCTCGCCCTGCACATACGTCCACGGGATATCGTACTCAATGCCGAACAGCGCCTTGATATAGCGCAGGCTGATATTGTCGTAAATGTCGTCGTCGCCCTGGAACCGCGTATCCGCGTCCGTGCGTGTAAACGAAGTGATCGTCACCGCCGGATTCAGCGGCATCCCCTCCGGCACGTCCGGCAGTTCCGTCGTCCAGCCCTTCGGATGGTCCGGCGACCCCGGCATCAGCCCCGCCGGCGTCAGAATCTCCTCCGCCGTCATCGCCGCCATCGGCGCCGACTCAGCCACCGCCTCCGGCGCAGCCGGTTCAGGCGCACAGCCCGCCAGCAGCACCCCGCCGCCGGCAACCGCCGCCCCCTTCATAAACTCACGACGTGAAACAGAACCCCTCGCCATAGTGCCTTCCTCCCTCGGCGCAAAGCCGCTATGTCTTCTCTATAAAACTGTAATCAATCAAACTATCGCGCTGGTCGAATCCGGTGGACAAAACAGTGAAGAATTTCCCCGCCACTATAGCACCCCTCCCCACCCCTGTCAAACACACTTCTCCCACTGCTCCCACCCCCAATCCGCCATCCACTCCCCCATACCCCACCCAACCCCCACCCCATCGCCCAGCCACTGACCACTAAAAACTAAAAACTCAAAACTAAAAACTGCAGTCCCGTGCGGTCGGGCCTATTCGGCCCTCCCTTGTGAGGGGGCTCCGCCCCCGCAACGCCCCCCCTCCTACAACATCCCTCATCGAACTGGTGCCTATATTGGACACGTGCCCAACCGAAAGAACTCCGCCAACCCACCTCCCGCCAGCCCCATCAAATCCCCGCAGGCCCTGCCCCCGCCCCCCACCCTCGCCGTCTCCCCCTTCCCCCTCAAACGCCCCCGTAGGGGCAGGCCTTGTGCCTGCCCTCGTCCGCCCACCCTCGCCGTCTTCCCCTTCCCCCTCAAACGCTCCCGTAGGGGCAGGCCTTGTGCCTGCCCTCGTCCGCCCACCCTCGCCGACTTCCCCTTCCCCCTCAACCGCCCCCGTAGGGGCAGGCCTTGTGCCTGCCCTCGCCCGCCCACCCTTGCCGTCTTCCTCCT
>JAJEDI010000053.1 GCA_022821585.1 Caldilineaceae bacterium | reverse complement strand
ATTTTTTTTGGTGGGCCCCCCTCACATCCCCGCCCGCTGGCGGGGGGGGTTTTTTGTGGGGGGGGGGGGGGGGGGGGGGGGCCCCCCCCCCACAAGGGAGGGCCGAATAGGCCCGACCGCCCAACTGCAGTGGTCAGTAGTTAGCGGTAAGAGAGTGGGCAAGAGATTGAGGAGGGATGTGAGGACCAGACATAGGTTCGTCGTTACCAAAATTCCACGAGAGTGTACCGTCATTTTGGGATGCACACTCCCCTGCCGCGCGCGAGCGCCTTTTGCGCAATCAGATTCGACTCAGTGTCGCTGACTATAAGGAAGCGCAACGATTTATCAGTCTTTGTGTTATAGTAGAGTGTACGGACAGAGTCGAATTTTTCTACAGTTAGGTGGGCTGACGACGAGGGTGAATAGTCGCTACTTGCCCGAGTCGGGATGTTCACATGGAATAGACGCGCATGTACAGTAGCAATGGTCAGCCGCGGCGAGTCGTGATCACCGGCATCGGTGCGTTGACACCTCTGGGCCTGACAGCTGATGAGACGTGGGATGCCCTGCTGGAAGGTCGGTCAGGCATTGAAACGGTCACAAAATTCGACACCAGCGAATTGAATACCCGCTTTGCAGGTGAGCTGAAGGGCTTCGAACCAAAGAACTATATGGACCGGAAAGAGGCCCGCCGCCTTGATCCTTACATTCAGTATGCCCTTGTGGCAACGGAGCAGGCGCTCACCGACAGCGGGATCGATCTCAGCAGGGAGACGCCAACTGATATTGGAGTGCTGATCGCCAGCGGGATCGGCGGCCTCACTTCTCTGCTCGACAATTTCAGATTGACGGAGAAGCGCGGCCTGCGCAAAGTAAGTCCGTTTCTGATTCCAAATATGCTGGTGGACAGTGCGGCCGGGAAGATCGCGATTCTCTATGATTTTCGGGGCCCCAACTTTTCGGTGGTGAACGCCTGCGCCAGCGGCACGGCAGCAACCGGTGAGGCCTTTGAGGTGATCCGGCGCGGCGACGCACAGGTGATGGTCACAGGCGGCGCGGAGGCCGCTCTGCTGCCGATCATCATGGCCGGTTTTGACATTATGGGGGCCATGAGCCAGCGCAACGACGATCCTTCGGCGGCCTGCCGCCCGTTTGACAGTGACCGGGATGGCTTTGTGATGAGCGAGGGGAGTGCAATTCTGATTCTGGAGTCGCTCGAGCATGCATTAGCCCGCGATGCCCAGATCTATGCAGAGGTAATCGGCTACGGCAACAGCGCCGATGCGTATCATATGGCCGCGCCCCACTTCAACGGCCAGGGCGCCGAAGATGCGATGAACATGGCCCTGCGCAAAGCCGAGAGCTACGGGGTGAAGCGCACGGATGTGAACTACGTCAATGCTCATGGAACGAGCACGGAACTCAATGACCCGGGGGAAACGAAGGCAATCAAACGGGCGTTGGGCGAGCACGCTTACAACGTGAACATCAGCAGCACAAAATCGATGCTTGGGCACCTGTTGGGAGCGGCCGGAGCGATTGAGGCGATTGTCTGCCTCAAGACGATCGAAGAGGGCGTCATTCCGCCAACCATCAATCTGGACAACCCCGATCCGTCGTGCGATCTGAACTACACGCCGTTACGGTCTGTGCAGGCAGACGTCGCAGTGACAATGAGCAATAGTTTTGGTTTCGGCGGCCACAACTCATGTCTGATGCTGCGGCGGTTTGAGGAGGATGGGGTATGACAGCACAAGCGCACGAGGAGAACGGGACCGGCAGCGACCTAGCAGCCGCGCATCTGAACGGGCACTTTCCGGCGGCAGAGGCGGAGAAGGCGATATTGGACAAGGTGCAGCCGCCCTGTTATGCCCAAATTATCGGCTGGGGTTACGAGGTGCCTGATCGGGTGGTGACAAACCATGATCTGGAACAGGTAGTCGATACCCAGGACGAGTGGATTCGGACGCGTACGGGCATTCAGGAGCGGCGGGTCGCGGCCTCGCCCCAGGAGACGACTGCCACTCTGGGGACGCAGGCGGCGCGCAAGGCGCTTGAAGTGGCCGACCTCCATCCGGCCAAGGTGGACCTGGTCATTTGTGCGACCAGCTCGCCGGAGCATTTTTTCCCCGCCACAGCGAGCATCATCCAGGACAATTTGGGTCTCGTCAATGCCGGTGCATTTGATCTGAGCGCTGCCTGTTCCGGCTTTGTTTATGCGCTCAGCGTCGCGCGCGGGCAGATACTAGCTGGTGACGTCGAGTATGTGCTGGTGGTCGGCTCCGAAACGCTGAGCCGGTGGGTGGATTGGACGGACCGGACGACGTGCGTTCTTTTCGGGGACGGCGCAGGTGCGGTGCTGCTGGCCGCCAGCGACGTGCCGGGCGGCGTCACGGCTTCAGTGCTTGGCAGCGATGGGTCGGGCGCGGAGTTGTTGACGATTCCGGCGGGCGGGAGTGCGTCTCCGGCCAGTTTGGAGACGGTCAGCAACGGTTCGCATTACATCCAGATGGACGGGCGGGCTGTTTTTCGCTTCGCCACGCGAATCATGGCCGACGCCACGCGACGGGTGTTGGACAAGGCGGGTGTTCCGGTCAGCGAAGTTGATTTGGTGGTACCACACCAAGCGAACAAGCGCATCATCCAGCACAGCGTGCTGCGGCAGTTGAAGATCCCGGAAGACAAGGTCTATGTAAACGTCCACAAGTACGGCAACACGAGCACAGCCAGCATCCCGATTGCGCTATGCGAAGCAATTGAGGAGGGGAAGGTGGCGCCGGGGGACAATCTTGTGTTTGTCGGTTTTGGCGCGGGTCTGACCTGGGGGGCATGCGCGGTCAAGTGGAGCGTGCCGGTGGAGAAGCCGGAGTCGACCTGGTGGACGAATACGCAGCGGCAGGCTACTTATCAGGCGGCGGCGGCGCGCTCGATGTGGAAACGGGCCATCCGGCGCATCTACAGCCAGGTGGAGCCGCGGGCCATGGCACGGCGCCCGGTGCGCAGACCGGAAGAGGAGCAGCCGACGCCGTAGCCTTTTGCCACTCCGCCCGCGCATTCGCAAATCTACTCTACCTTTTCCCGACAATATCTTCAGCCGACATCCGCAACCGGACATAATGGAGGTTCAGCCATGCCTATAACCGCAGTCGAAAAGCGGGACCAGCTCATGCGCGACGGCTTCTGTGTCTTCGAAAATGTATTGGAACCGGAGATGGTGGCAAAGCTAAATGCGATGAGCGAATGGACGATCGCGCAGGAGGATGAGGAGCATTTTGAACAACGCCGGTCGCAGGGCTGCATCATACCCTACTGGAAGTTTCCGCACCCGGCCTTTCCGGAACTGATTGCTCATCCGGGCGCGTTGGGGGCGCTGGCCCAGTTGGGTTTTGACGATCCCAAAGTCTGGAGCGGATTTGTGATCAGCAAGCCGCCGCACAGTCCTCCGCTCTACTGGCATCAGGACGGCGTTTTGTGGGAGCATGCGATCAGCTACACCGACCAGCCGCAGCAGTACTTTCTGATGTACTATCTGGTCGACACCAGCCCGGACAACGGCTGTCTGCGCCTGATCCCGGGGTCGCATCTGAAGCGGCACGCGCTGCACGATATAGACCGCCGGGCGCATGACAGCGACGAAGTGGGTCGCGCCATGGACTTGAGCCACCCTGCATTCCAGAAGGTTGAAGGCGAGGTTGACGTCCCAGTGCGCGCGGGGGACGTGGTCGTCGGCGATGCGCGGCTGTTGCATTCGGCACACGCAAACCAGAGCGACCAGTGGCGGACAGTACTCACTATCTGGTACTGGGCCATATATGCCGAACTGCCCGAAGCCGTCCAGGCCGTTGTCGCCGAGCATGTCACTGAAAACGCTGAGTGGTCTGCGTGGGCCGAAGAGGCAGACCCGGAGGTCCAGGCCTTGATACCACGATATTCGGGTGGCGTCGAGGCGGTTCCCTGGAATAACAGCCCGAAGGAGGGGTTGTTCTGAATCCGGTGCGCCAGGTATTGTGCCATTCCTCCCTTCTCTCCCGTCTGTTCATACTTTCTACTGACAGGGTCGTGCCAGTCGACGTGTGTGGTGAGTGAGCGCACGCACTGGGGCCGCTGGACCAACAAGGAGTGTTTCCCGTGATCCAGGCAGCAATAACCGGTGAACGTCAGGTCGCGTTTCACGAAATGCCCGACCCGCAGGCGAAAGCGGATTGGGCAGTCGTGAAAGTTTGTGCTTCGGCGCTGTGCACCGAATACAAGCTATGGATGGCCGGCCAGAACCAAGCGGTAATCGGTCATGAAGGCGTGGGCGAGGTGGTGGAGGTTGCTGAGCGGGGCCCGGTCAGCGTTGGGGACCGGGTGGTTGTTCTTCCCCAGTTCTCGTGCGGGCGCTGTCATCTCTGTATGAGCGGAGACTATATCTACTGCGAAGAAAGCCACGATTTCGCCGCGGTGCATGGCTCGATGGCCGGCGCGGGCACATTTGCGCACTACACGCTGAAGCCGGCGTGGCTGCTGCCGAGGCTTCCCGACGACGTGAGTTATGCGGAGGCGACTATGGCGATCGACGGCATCGGCGCCTCCTTTGGCGGGTTAGAAGCCATCGGCGTTAACTCCCAGGACACAGTGCTGGTCACGGGCCTGGGGCCGGTAGGGCTGGGGGCGGTGGTCAATGCGCGCTTTCGCAATGCGCGGGTGATCGGTGTCGAACCGGCGCCGTGGCGGGCGAACCGGGCGCTGGAGATGGGAGCGGAGGCGGTGCTCGACCCCAACGATCCGGACATTTTGCAGAGAATCCGCAGCTTGACAGAGGGGAGAGGCGTGGACTGTGCAGTCGACTGTTCCGGCCGCGTCCCGGCCGAGCGGCTCTGCATTGACGCCACCCGCCGCCGGGGACGCGTGGCCTTTGTCGGCGAGTGCCGTGATGAGCTTACGATTACAATCAGTAACGACATGATCCGCAAAGGATTGACCGTGGTCGGATCCTGGCTCTACAATATGGGCGACTATCCTAAAGTCATGAAGGTCATCCGGCAGTCGCCCCTTATCGATCTGCTGATCAGCCACCAGTTGCCGATGAGCCAACTGCAGACGGGTTTCGGCCTGCTGGCAAATGGTGAAGCGGCCAAGATTGTGGTTGATCCCTGGGCTTAGCAGTGGCAAGATGACCTATCGATCCAGTCCAACGAGTCTGGCCAAATGAATTGGAGCACAGAACGATGAATCTCTCGATTGCGCCCAGTTTTCAAGGCAGTCTGCTCGATACGTCATCGGAGGCGTTTGGGCCGCTGCGCTTGTCGAGCGACGCTCTTTCCGACAAGAAGGAGTTGCGCTGGCGGTTCGAGCAGGACGGCTATCTTTACCTGCCCGGTCTGCTGGACAGAAAACAGGTCCTGGCGGCCCGGCTCGAGATGCTGAGGAAACTTGAAGCTGCGGGCTTTCTGGACCCGGACTATCCTATGGAGGACGGTGTTGCCCACACTGACTTTGAGAATGCATTTATGGTGGAGTTGACCAAGGACAACCCTCCTCTTCTGGAGCTGCTTTATGATGGCCCGATGATGGAATTCTACAGACAGTTTCTGGGCGGGGAGGTGCGCCATTTCGACTATACCTGGTGCCGCTCGAAACCGCCGGGCGAGACGACCGCTACGCCACCCCATTACGACATTGTCTTTATGGGACGGGGTACGCAGCGGCTGTATACGAGTTGGACGCCACTGGGCGACATGCCCATCGAGATGGGCGGCCTGATGATCCTGGAGAACTCCCACCGTTTTGAGGAGATAAAGGCCGATTACGGGACTCTGGACGTAGACGCCTACTGCACCAACTATCCTGATGCAGCCGAGATCGAATCGGGGGAGAAGCTGTGGCAGAGTCCAAACGGCGGCGCCTATTCGCTGGATGCCGTTGCCGCGCGGGAGGAACTGAGGAGCCGCTGGCTGACGACCGACTATGCGATGGGTGATCTGTTGGTGTTCAGCATGTACACGATGCACGCGAGTATGGACAACCAGACCAACCAGATCCGGCTCTCGACCGACACGCGTTACCAGCTGGCCTCTGAACCGGTGGACGAGCGCTGGATCGGGGACAATCCGATTGCCCACGGGCTGGAATCCAAGCGCGGTATGATCTGTTGACATTCTGAACGCGACTGAACGCACCAGCACCGAGAAAGGCCGCCGGATGGCATCACTGCAACAGGCGTTTTGGGAGATGGATGTTTACGGCTTCACTTTGTTGGAGGATGTTCTGAGTGGAGCAGAGGTAGAGGCTCTGCGCGCCTCGCTGGCGGCGTGGGCGACGAAGCTTGGGGGTGAGCAGCGATTTTTGGGCCAGGCCGGGCATGTGAGCAACCTGCCCGTGCTCGAACCGCTCTACCACCCGTTGATCGATCACCCGCGCACGCTGCCTGTGATCGAGTATGTTCTGGGCAAACAGATCATCCTGGGCAGCCTGAACGCGCGTATCGTGCGGCCGGGGGACCCGGTACAGGGCCTGCACAGCGATATCCGCGCCGACCTGTTAAACATGGGATCGCCGGTGATGGTCAATACGGTCTGGCTGCTGGATGACTTTACGGCGGAAAACGGGGGCACGCGCATCGTACCCGGCTCGCATCGGAGCGGGATGGCCGGGCCGCCGGAGGGGATGGATGTAAAGCATGTCCACCAGCTGGTTGCGCCAGCCGGCAGTGTACTCGTTTTCAACGGCCAGTGCTGGCACGGTGGCGGGGCCAATCGGACGCAGACCGACCGCCATGCGATGTTCGGCCATTACCGCAAGAGCGCGCTGATATTTCAGGTCGATCCCCATGACGGATTCCAGGAGGGCTGGCTGGGCGACCTGACGCCCCGTCAAAGTGAACTGCTGCGCATGGACAACGGTCTGGCCGCGCCCCACGCGGCGGACAGTCATCTGCGCGTCTCGTTTTCGCGCGGTAAGAAGAGGGACTGACGTTTGCGTTAACGAAAGTCAAGAGCGGTATGAATGATAGGGTGCCTGGCCCAACTTCGCACTATCTTCTGGGCAGGCCACTCTGTATTTCGTAATGCTTATTGCGTAGTCAGAGTAGGATCTCTGTACGCGGACGGAGACGGAACGAGGTCCTTTGGGCGTTTTCCGAACCTCTATGATTGCTCCTGCGTAGAGTTGTTATTCTATTGGGTGGCTGGCATTTTCACGCCCTGCCAAGCTTCCTCCCCTTCCGGCACGAACCGCTCCAATTCTCCTAATTCAGAGACCAACTGACGGCCCTCTTCGAGGTTCGCCAACTCGCCGAGGCTGATGAGTTGCACGAGCGCGTTGCCGATAACGGTGGCTTCGCTGGGACCGGCAAGGACAGGGATGCCGGTGGCGTCTGCGGTGAGCTGGTTGAGGAGCCGGTTGCGGGAGCCGCCGCCAACGACGTGAATGACGTCGATGGGGCGTCCGGTCAGGCCCTGGAGTTCGAGGAGTACATCCCGGTATGCCAGAGCCAGGCTGTCAAAGACGCAGCGGGCGATGTCAACGTCACTCTGTGGGAGGGACTGGCCGCTCTGCCGGCAGAAGGCCTGGATGTGAGCGGGATGGTCGCCCGGGGGCAGGAAGCGGTCTTCGTTGGGATCGACGAAGGAGCGCAGGGGTTCGGCCGACTCTGCCAGGGAGACCAGCTCCGGGTAGGAGTAGGCCCGCCCAACCTGTTCCCAGGTAGAGCGGCACTGTTGCAGCAGCCACAGGCCCATCACGTTTTTGAGCAGCCTAAATGAGCCGAAGACGCCGCCTTCGTTGGTGGCATTGACGGCAAGTGCTGCTTCGTTGACGACAGGCTCGGCCACTTCAAGGCCGACGAGACTCCAGGTGCCACTGCTGATGTAGGCGAAGTTTTCGGTCTGGGCGGGGACGCCGGCGACAGCGCTGCCGGTGTCGTGACAGGCTGGTGCGATGACAGGGATATCCTCGTAGGTTCCCAGGCGGGTTCCCGGCTGTACGACCTCCGGGAAGAGGTCGAGGGGAATTTGGAGCGCGTCGAGCAGTTCGCCGGCCCAGGAGCGGGTGAAGGGGTTGAGCATCTGGGTGGTGGTGGCGTTGCTGAATTCGCATACCTGGGCGCCGCTCAGCCAGAAGTTGATCAGGTCGGGAACGGTGAGGAAGCGCGACGCGATCTGCAGCTGGGGCGACCCGCTCTCTACGAGGCTCATCATCTGGTAGAGAGTGTTGATGGCCATGAACTGTATGCCGGTCTGCGCGAACACCTCTGCCTTGGGAACGCGGGCGAAGACGGCGTCGAGCATTCCCTCGGTGCGACTGTCGCGATAGCAGACCGGGTTGCCGACGAGATTTCCGTCGCGGTCGAGGAGGCCGAAGTCCACGCCCCAGGTGTCGACGGCCAGGCTGGCGGGGGGTTCGGCTGCCTGGGCTCTGCTGCGGTCGATGCCGGCCTGCACCTCTCGCCAGAGGTGGAGAATGTCCCATTGGAGGAGGCCGTTGACGGTCAGCGCGTAGTTGGGAAAGCGATGAACCTCTTCCAACTGCAGGCCGGCGCCGTCGAAATGCACTGCCATTACACGGCCGGACTCGGCGCCGATATCGATGGCGAGAACGGTGGCGCGTTTCTCTGTCATTTGTCGTCCAGTTCCCTTTTGTCCTGACTGGGGGCGGACGGTCATCCGCTGTAGAGGAAGGCGTTGTCAGTCTCGCAGCAGCTGCACATCCTTTTCGTACTGCCGGATTTCCTGCATAAAGGCCATACCCACCGGCACATCCTGCTGCAAGCAGTGGTAGTCCCATACGGCGGCGTGCGGCATTGCCTTCAACTCTTCCATCAGCGCCAGGCGGGTGGTGTAATCGGCGTTGCGCTCGATCTCCTGCATCGTCTCTCTAGGTTCAAGCAGGGCCAGCAGCAGCGCACGCAGGGAGTTGCGTGTGCCAATTGCCCAGGCCGCAACACGGTTGATGCTGGCGTCGAAGAAATCCAAGCCGATGTGCACGCGGTCCAGATGGCCCCCGCGCACGATCTCCTGCATGATCGCCTGCAGCTCGTCGCTGAAGGTAACGACGTGGTCGCTGTCCCAGCGGACGCCGCGGCTCACATGGAGGACCAGTTCCGAAACGAAGAGCAGGCAGGCCGAAATCTTGTCGGAGATTACCTCGGTCGGGTGAAAGTGGCCGGCGTCAAGGCAGAGGGCCTGACCGTTCTGCGCGGCATAGCCCAGATAGAATTCGTGTGAGCCGACGACATAACTTTCGGAACCGAGACCGAAGAGTTTACATTCGATGGCATCGCGGTTGTAGCTGGGATCGATCTCCTTCTCGAATATTTGGTCCAAGGCGTCTTTGAGAAGCCGGCGGGGCGTTGTGCGGTCGCTGGGCGTGTCTTTGAGCCCGTCGGGGATCCAGATATTGGTCATTGCGGGCGTGCCCAGCTCTTGGCCGAAGAAGCTGCCGATCTCGCGGCAGGCGATGCAGTGTTGGATCCAGAACTGGCGGATGTCGTTGTCGTAGGAGGCCAGGGTGAAGCCGTCTTCGGCCAGGGGGTGGGAGAACAGCGTCGGGTTGAAATCGATGCCGCGGCCGTTTTCTTTGGCCCAGTCTGCCCAGCCCTGAAAGTGGCGCGGCTCGATTTCGTCGCGGGCCGGCTTTGCGTCGGTGTCCGGATACATGGCGTGAAGATTGAGGCGGTGATTGCCGGGGATGATGCCGTATGCGATATCCAGGTCGCTGCGCAACTCGTCCACGGTACGGGCGCGCCCGGGATAGTTGCCGGTGGCCATGAGGCCGCCACCCAGACCCCGCCCCGGCTCTTCGAAGCCGAGCACATCGTCGCCCTGCCAGCAGTGGAGGCTGATGGGGACGCCGCGCAGCGTTGCCAGCGCCTGCGCCGTATCAACGCCGATGGCTGCGTATCTTTCCCGGGCCAGGGCGTAAGCGTCTTCGATCTGTTTCGATGTCGTAGCAAAGTTCATCAGGTCACTCCATAGTGGCGGAACGTTTTTGCGGTTCGTTTCGCCCTGCGGTTGTCCGCCGCTCAGGCAGGACGGGTTGAATAGGAGGGCGTGTTTCCCAGAGTTCTATGTGCTGTTCACTGTACAATCCATAGCGCGAACCTGGGTAAATCGAAAGTCCATTACAACGACTGGATCAGTCCATCACTTATCAACGAAAGCTACGTAGGAGACGCCGCGCGGGGAAACGGCTGATGTGAGAGCTTGGATAGGTACAGTTTGCGCAGGAGGACTCATTGAGAAGCTATGGGCAGTGGTATTTTTCTCTCTGACGAAGGCCATCATGAACCGTCATTCCCGCGGCCTTCAGAAGACCTGGCCTCAAAGACGTGAAGCCCGTTCAGCAGTGGGCGCGCCGGAGCCAGAGTATTCGAAGGGAAGCCCATCCTGTCTGTGCTGGGGTGAAACCGCCGCGGCGGAGACTGCGAATTCGGCGATCGGTCGTCCTCTTCAGGGCTGGTCTTCCACCGCCACCTCTACTTTGAAGTGATTGCGCAGGTCTCTGAGAAGGCGGGTGCTGACGTTGCAGTACTCGTTGGGGAAGGTAAGCTGATGACGGGAGCCATTAGTCTCCAAGACGACGACGAACTGGTCCCGACCTTTTGGATCGCGCACGGCGTCGAAAATCTCCCGCAGCCGGTATTTGTCGCGACTGAACTGGCCGGAGCGGCTGAAGGTGATGCGCAGGAGTTGGCGGCCGTTCTCGGCATGCGAGGCTGTTTTCGCTGCTTCAGGATCTGTCGCATGGACGGCACCGGCAGGCCCTCCATTGAACATTGGTGCCTGCACATCGGGTGCAGGCTGCTCGGAAACCGGGCCGCCCTGGTCGAGGTCCTCGGCTGTCTGCCGCTCTTCGGCCGTGGAGTCAGGGGGCTCTTGTCCTGCGTGCGCGTCGGAGGGAGGCGAGTCAGCGCCCACCCCTCCGTTCTCCGCCAGCATGCCAGGGGCGGGAATGGATGGCTCAGAGTAGCTTTCAGAGTTTTCGACAACATTCGTCATGCTGGCTGCGGCTTCCTCCTCGGTATCCGTCGCAGGTCCGCCGGAGATTTCGGCGTCGAAGCGAGGCGCGGTCATGTCCAGGGGCGGCTCGGCAGGCAGAAAGTCATCGGGCGGCGGCATGTGTTCCAAGTCGCTCCCGTTTGGCCAGGCGCCGGGCTCAGCGTTCCATCCGCCAGCGACCTCGGCCCGGTTCTCATCGGGTTTTGCCTGCCCGATCTCGATCGAGGTTTGCAGCGTATCCACCAGGACACTGGTGCGCGCATTGCGGGTCTGGGCCTTTCCCTTGACGAGGACGACCCGCTCCTCTTGCAGGTATTCCTTACACTTTTCGTACACGGCGGGGAATAGGACCGCTTCGCACTGGCCTTGCATATCCTCCAGTTGGACAAAGGCCATCTTGTCGCCCTTCTTGGTAACCGTAGTACGGATCGAGGCCAACATTCCTACCAGCGTCACGCCTTTGCCATCGTGTCTCTCGTTCAGTTCCGGGCAAGGACAGGTGATTATTTGACTCAGGTCTACATTCAACTGCTGCACCGGGTGGCTGCTGACATAGACGCCGAGGAGGTCCTTTTCCCATTCGAAGCGCTCCCGGTCGCTGGTCCTGGCTCCAGCTGCCGTCTCGTGCTCGGGCAGCCGGATTGGAAATTGCTCCGGCTGCGCTTCTCCACCGGCGCCGGCGAAGAGATCGAACATTGACAGCTGCCCGCTCTCCCTGGCGCTGTGGGTGGCGGCCGAACGGGCGATGCACTGGTCGATTACTTCGAGTAGCTGGCGGCGGAGTTGCCCCTTTCCCTTTTCGAACTGCTGGCCAAAGCGGTCGAAGGCGCCCACCTTGATCAGACATTCGAGGGAGCGTTTGTTCACCTGGCGCAGATCGACGCGGTCGCAGAGGTCCTCAAGGTTGAGGAAGGGGCCGCCCTCGGTGCGGGCGTCCAGGATTGCCTGCACGGGGCCGACGCCCACATTCTTGACAGCGGCCATGCCAAAGCGGATGGCAGACTCTGCGTGCACCGGGAATTCATATGCCAGCGTCGGGTCCTTAGGCAGCTTCTCCTGCTCGGCGTCCTCCGGCAGATCCTGAATCGCGAAATCGAGGCCGCTGTGGTTCACGTCGGGGGGGAGCACGTGAATGCCCATACGGCGGCATTCCTGGATGAAGTTGATCACCTTCTCTGTCTTGTCCCGCTCGACAAGAAGGAGCGCTGCCATGTACTCGACCGGATATTTGGCCTTCAGGTAGGCGGTCTGCACGGTGATGACGGCGTAGTCGGCTGCGTGGGCCTTGTTGAAGCCGTAGCGAGCAAAGAATTCGATGTCTGCGTAGATGGCCTGTGCCTCGCTAGCGGAGATGCCGTTTTTGTCGCAGCCGCCGATGAAGAGGGCCTTGTGATACTCGATCTTCGAAGCGTCCTTCTTGCTGACGGCCTGCCGCACCAGGTCGGCCTCACCTGGTGTATAGTCGGCCAGCTGGTTCAGAATCTGAATGATCTGTTCCTGGTAGACGATGATCCCGTAGGTCTCCGCCAGGATCGGTTTGAGGGCGGGATGTTTTACTTCCATCTCCTCTTCGCCGTGCATCCGCTTGATATAGTTGGGGATGTACTCCATCGGGCCCGGTCGATAGAGCGAGATAGTGGCGATGATGTGCTCGAAGGCGGTGGGCTTCATGTCGGTGAGCACACGCCTCATCCCCGGAGATTCCACCTGGAAGACGCCGCTCACTTCACCGCTGGACAGCAGGCGGAATGCGGGCTCGGCCTCCGGGCCTTCGATTGGGATGGAGTCGAGGCCGTATTCGATGCCAAGGTTCTCTTTGATGAGTCGGCAGGCTTCGCGCATAACGGTCAGCGTGCTCAGCCCAAGGAAGTCGATTTTGAGCAGGCCCAACGATTCGAGGACAGGGAATTCAAACTGTGTAATTGTCTGGGTAATCGCCCCTCGTGAGCCGCGCATCAGAGGGGTGTAGTTGGTCAGGTCTTTATCGGCGACGATGACGGCGGCGGCGTGAATGCCGGCGTGGCGGGCAACGCCTTCAAGCTGCATCGAGGTATCCAGGAGAGAACGTTCCCAGCCATCTTTGCCGTAGAGCTCTTTGAGCTCGGGATCGTAGAACTCATGGCCTTCGGTCAGGACGTCCTGAATCGTCGCCGGATTTCCGGGAATTGCCGGGATCATTTTGGCGATGCGGTCGACATCATCCAGGGCGATATCCTGGGCGCGCCCGACATCGCGAATGGCGGCGCGGGCCTTCATGCGGCCAAAGGTGGCGATTTGGGCAACTTGATCGGAGCCGTATTTTTCGACTGTGTAGCGGATCATCTCTTCCCGTTGATCGTCGGGGAAGTCGAGGTCGAAGTCGGGCATTGTCACGCGGCCGGGGTTCAGAAAGCGTTCAAAGATGAGATTGTTATGAATCGGATCAAGCCCGGTGATACCGATACAGTAGGCGACCAATGAACCTGCCCCGGAGCCGCGCAAGGTCCACCAGATATTGCGGCTGCGGGCAAAGTCGCACAGGTCGGCCACGATGAGGAAGTAAACATCGAATCCCATTTCGTGAATGATGCGCAGCTCCCGCTCTTTGCGCTCCTGCACATCTTCGTCGCCGGCCCGGTCGCCATACAGGCGCTGGACGCCCCGGTCGGTCAGATGGCGCAGGTAGGTCTCATAGGTGAAGCCCTCCGGGATTTCCATTTCGGGAAGGTGATATTCGTCGTCTTCCAGATCGACGTCACACTTTTCGGCGACGAGGAGGGTGTTGTCGAAGGCGGAGGCAGGGAGATCGAGAAGGGGGCGGAAGGTGTCTTCCATCTGTTGGCGGCTTTTGAGGAAGTAGCTCTGGTCGCTGAGCCGCATCCGTTTTTCATCGTTCAGCTTGGCATTCGTCTGCACGCACAGCAGAACTTCATGTGGGGAGGCATCGTTCTCACTCACATAGTGAACATCGTTGGTCACCAGCAGGTCCAGGTCGAACTTATCGGCCCAAGGAATGAGGGTGCGATTCACTTCCTGCAGCTCAGGGATATTGTGTTCCTGAACTTCAATGAAAAAGTTTTCCTTGCCGAAGACATCCTTATACCACCCCAGGCGCTCGTAAGCCTCTTTCTCTTTGCCCTGGGACAAGAGGGCGGGCACCTCCGCGCCGAGACAGCCGGTGGTGCACAGGATTCCATCGGCGTGAGCAGCCAGGAAGTCATGGTCGACACGGGGCTTGTAATAGAATCCATCGGTATTGCTGCGGCTAACTATCTTCAGGATATTGCGGTAGCCGGTCATATTTCTGGCGAGGAGCAGCAGATGATAGTTTTCCTTATCGAGCTGTGGATCGCGGCCGCCCATTGGCCGTTGCCAGAGGGTCTGGTAGGCCTCCACGCCGATAATCGGTTTGATCTCAGCGCTTCGGCAGGCGCGGAAGAACTCGATGACGCCGTGCATGGCACCGTGATCGGTCAGGGCAAGCGCTTTATGTCCCAAACGCGCGGCCTCGTTGACGAGATCGTCGATGCGGCCTAGGCCGTCGAGGAGGGAGTACTCGGAATGGGTGTGGAGATGGACAAAATCGTTGGACATAGGAGGGTTGGGAGGTCAGGAAGATGAAGGCCGCGCCCTTCGCGAGGGCGGCATGGATAAGGCTGTTCCAATCTTACATCAAGACCGCTACCGCAGACAACGCGCAGGCATAGCGAGGAGGTAGTGCATTGGGCTGTCACTCCGCTTCAAGTTGCTCGGGCGTCAGTTGATGCCAGAAGAGTTCACCGGACTCGATAATGTCCTAGATTCGGTCGTCCCGAAAGAGGCCGGAGACGACCGCGAATGCGCGCTTGCCGGTGAACCGGGTCATGAATTCGGCATTACGGAGGGCCCTTTTGGTGTCCCTGCCACTTGCGGTGTAGGAGATTTCCACTGCGACGTAGCAGACTTCACCGTCCTCTGCCGTGGCTTCCATGATCAGGTCGGCCACGCGGAAACTTCTCAGATCATCAACGTAGATATTTGCTGTGTCGGCTGAATCGATCAGATCCTGTAGTTTTTCCGACGAGAGATTCTTCGTCCTCCGAAGGCCCAGATCCCTAGCGATGGCGGAGGCGCCCTCGAGCGCGGCCTTTTTGGCGCAGGCGCCTTTTAACTGGCCCAGATCGTCAATAATCTTCTTCAGTATGACTCCGTGCCCATCCAACCGTGCGATGATTGCATCGAATCGATTGTTGATGGTAGCCAAGAATCGGTCCATCCGAAGCTTAGACTCCCGCGCCTCTGCTGCAAAGCATGGCAAGGCTGTGAGGGAGATCCAGTAGTTTTCGCGAGGGAAGCCGCGCGCACAGGGCTTCAAAACATTCAGGGTGCTCGTCGAGAACTTGGGCCAGATCCTCCATCGGGTTTATTGTACTCACATCCACCTCACCGGTGTAGAACTTTTCTGTCAGGGGACCGACGTTCGCTACTGAATTGGTCAGCTTCGCGGGGCGGCCCCCTGACTCTTGTCTCGCACACGTGTTCTTTCCCATCATCATACCCCAATCACGCACTGCAGACAAAGCATTTCCGACACCGATATCGATGCGAGCCTCTTACTTTTCTTATACGGTGCACTTATGTTCCTCTAACTTTGCGTTGACTTCAATCTAATGTTGGGCGGTTATCCTGATAGATGCATGTGGCGGTTGGGCGGCCACATTGAAATTCACACAAAACGGTCAGTATTGATAGCGCCTTTGAGCAGAAGCGCCGGCGCTAAAAGAAAAGTGCAGGAGGCACACAATGAGTAGAATCGTACGATGGGACCCGTTCCGTGAGATGATATCGGTGCGCAATCAGATGGACCAGCTCGTGGGTGATCTTTTCCGGGAGCCGGCTGGATGGCAAGGCAACGGCGAAGGCGGCCACATGCGCCTGCCGCTGGATGTCAGCGAGGATGACAACAGCTACAGTGTGACGGCGTCACTTCCCGGCATCGACCCGGCCGACCTTGAGATTAGTTTTTCGGAGAATTCGCTTACCATCCAGGGCGAGACCCAGGCGGAAAGCGTTGAGGAAAACGCAAAGTGGCATCTGCGGGAGCGCAGTTTCGGCAGGTTCGTGCGCAGGATCACGTTGCCGGCAGGGGTAAACGCCGACGACATCAGCGCCGGTTACGAGGACGGCGTTCTCACCCTGACCCTGCCGAAGGCAGACGAGGTCAGGCCCCGGATCATTGCGGTGCGCGGCACAAGTGAAGAGGCGGTTGCAGCCTAGACCGACTCTCGATTGCAGAGAAGAAAGACCCCAAGAGGCACTGGCTGTGAGGCCGGTGCCTCTTCTTGTATTTCGACTCAGTTCCGAATGTGAGGGGAGGGGCCCCGACAACAGGCTCTGTCGGGGCCCCAAAAGGAGGAAGGAAGGAGAATAGTCGCGGTAGAAGCTTTTGAGATGCCGACCCCACTCGACACCAGCTTCAACCACTTGAGACAACTATACCCCAATTTCAGGCCTGTTTCACTATGCAAATTGCATAATGATTTTTCTGTTTCGCTGGATGGTTTGACCGCCATAGGTGACTTTTCAGCGGGCTTGTCCGCATTCGACGTGCAATTTGTATAGTTACCGTAGCGGGCCGCAGTCGTGAGCGGTTCAGCACGGGCCTGTGTTAGAATTGTAAAGCAGGATTGGAACGACTCAGGACGCAGAGAGATGACAGAGACGACCTTACCGCTTACTGCGCGCGTCGCCTGCGCGGGTTGAGCCTCAAAGCTCCCTCCCGGGGCGTTGTCGCAGGTCGTGCGACAGATGGCTGCGGTCTTTCCGCAAGCTGAATATCCTGACGTTCTCATCGGGTTGGGCAAACCTGACGATGCGGCGGTCTACCGTCTGGATGACGAGAGGGTTCTCATCCAGACGACCGACTTCTTCACGCCCATAGTCGACGATCCCTGGACTTATGGGGCGATTGCTGCGGCCAACTCCATGAGCGACGTGTACGCGATGGGCGGAGAGGTACGTGTCTGCCTTAACATTGCCGGGTTTCCGGAAGATTTGCCGGCCGAAGTGGTGGCGGAAATCCTGGCGGGAGGCGCGGCCAAAGTGCAGGAGGCGGATGCTGCCATCGCCGGAGGACATACGGTGACCAATCCGGAGCCGTTCTATGGCTTGAGCGTCACAGGCGTCGCCGCCCCCGACTCGCTATTTCGCAAGGGAAACGCAGCAGCAGGCGATCATTTGGTCCTGACCAAACCGCTGGGCACCGGCATCATAACCACGGCAGCCAAGCTCACGGGCCAGGCCGAGAGTTCGGCATCCCGCGAAGCGCGGCGGGCCCTGGGAAAGCCGGACTTAGCGCCTGCCCATCTTGAACAGGCTATCAGTTCCATGACCTGGTTGAACCGTGCGGCGGCTCATGCAGGCTGTGCCGCGGGTGCACGGAGCGGCACGGATATCACCGGCTACGGCCTGTTGGGCCACGCGGTCGAACTGGCGACGGCATCTGCAGCTGAGTCGCCGGTTCAACTCCAGATCGAGGCGGAGAGTGTGCCGGCCCTGCCCGGGGTCTTCGATTATATCGAGGCCGGCTATCTGACCAGAGGAAGCGCGCGCAATCCTGAGCACTTTGGGGCACACGTGGCTGCGGCTCCCAGCGCGACCGCGGCGCATAGGACACTGCTATGGGAGGCTGAAACAAGTGGAGGTCTTCTGCTTGCGGTTCCGCCTTCGGGTCTCGGTCGATTCCGAGACGTATGCGAGGGGAGTGAACAACACTTCTGGGAAATCGGAACGGTTGAGCCGGCTCATGGGGATCAGCCGGTGATTAAGCTCTTCTAGGAAACCACGGCGTTGCGGCCGCCTAAGCCGTGATGGGGTGGACGCAGCAAGCACGTCTACGCACGAGCGTCTCCAGCGCCTCTACCCGATTCGAAATCCCTGTACGCAATAACCTGACAACGGGGTTCTCTACGCGGTACTGGATGAACCGAAGTTCTCTTCGTCATCTTCCGCAGCCTGCTGACCCTCCTCCCCTTCCTCTTCTCCGGTTACGGGGGCGACAGTCTGGGGGCGAGCCCACTGCTCACTGCTCCAGTCGGTTCGCTCGTCGCCGGTGTTCACATCCGGTTCCTGGCCCGCCTGGGTGGAGAATTCGGCGAAGTCGTAATATTCGTCCTCGTCCTCTTCTTGCGGGATAGGCAGGGGCCGGCCAGGTGTATCGACCACGAAATCGCTGCCGGCTACAGGGGACGGATCACTTTCTTGGTAAAGCAGTTCGCTCTCCTGAGGAACGCTGTCGGTCAGGTCGGAGACGGGCGGAGGTGCGCCGGCCAGCGCGCTGACCGGTGTGGACACTGCCGACCTGGGCGAACGCGAACGCATCGGCGGGGGCAGAAGAGTGCGGTTCACTTCCCAAGCGCGAAAACGTACGATGGCCATACCCAAAAGGGCGAGACCCAGCAAGGCATAGATGCCGAGGGCAACTACGAGCACCAGCAGATTGACCAAATCCATGAAGGGAAGACCGGCGCCGATGCTTTCGAGTTGCGCCGCAAAGGGGCCGTTGTCCAAAACCTGTAGACGCAGGAAGTAGCCCAGCGCGCCATATAGAACCAGAGCGAAGACCGTCATCACCCAATTGCCCAAAACGGCTAGAAAGTAGTCCCCCGCCGTCGTGGAGAACTGGACCGGCTGGTCGCTTATGGACACATTGTTCAGAATCTGACTGCGTATACGATTGCGCCCCCAGTAGTAGTAGAGCCCTAAAGTCAGCGGCGTAAGGAGAACGAGCAGGAACCATTCCCAGAAGATATCGATCGTCTTGCCCTCATATTCCAGGCGCAGTCCGTTTGGTGTAAGCGTATGCGCGTATTGCCAGCGAAGCATCCTGGTTGCAGAGAAACCAAGAATTACGTATAGACCAAGGGTAATCAGCGTGTAGAATCCGATGACAATGAACTGCACGAACACCTCTGCACCGGAGCCGTCAAACTCCAACTGCTGGTCCTCGAAATATGTGCTTTCGGTGACGATTCGTTGCCAGCGGGCATATCCCCAGGGTACGTAAATGAGCAGGGTAATCCCTGAAAGGAATGCAATCAGAATCAGGTTTCCGTATACATTCAGCCAGCGGCCGCGAAACTCCAGGTTGATAGGCATGGCAGAATCCTTCCGAGTAGAGAGAGATCAGTTGAACTCCACGGGGGATCGTTCAAAGCTGTCAGGATAGTATATCCCAGGGGCAAATGCTTGACAAAGTGGGTCCGGAAAATCGGGTAATCCATATTCTCATGTGCGTCACACTACGCCGTCGTCATGCAGCGCCTGGATCTCCACTTCATTCAGAGCCAGCTTTTCCTGCAGCAGCTCATTAGTATGCTCGCCCAGCAGGGGCGGTGGGCGAAATATTTGTGCGGGCGTGCTGTCCAGCTTGGGCACCGGCCCGACCAGTCTGATCCTGTCTCCGTTGCCGTCGACCAGTGTTTGCACCATCTGCCGGTGTTGGGATTGGGGTGCCGCCAACGCGGTGGGGATGTCGTTGACCGGGCCGCAGGGCACGCCCGCCGCGCGCAGCCGTTCGATCCACTCGCCGGTGGCGTCTTGGCGGAAGTGGTCCTCCAACGCCGGGATAAGCAGTTCGCGAAAGCGCACGCGGGCCGGATTTGTGGCAAAGCGTTCGTCTTTTGCCCAGGCGGGCTCCCCGACGACCTCTGCCAGTGAAGCGAACTGACTGTCGTTGCCCACCGCCAGCATGAGATGGCCGTCGGCGGTAGCGAATGTCTGATAGGGCACGACGGTGCCATGGGCGTTGGCGTAGCGGCGGGGCGGATCGCCGGATAGGAGATAGCCGCTGGCGACGTTAGCAAGCCAGCTCAACTGCGTGTCATAGAGTGCGATATCGATTTGCTGGCCTTCGCCGGTCCGATCACGATGCTGCAGGGCCGTCAGAATCGCCACCGCCGCCTGCAGACCGGCGGTGATGTCGACGATGGCGACTCCCACCTTGAAGGGTTCGCCGTCGGATCCCTCGCTTGTCGGACCGGTTATGCTCATGATACCGCCCTGGGCCTGGATAACGGTGTCATAGCCGGGCAGCGCCCGGTCAGGGCCGGTCTGGCCGTAGCCGGTGATGGCGCAGTAGATCAGGCCAGGATTGTCGGAGCGGAGGCGTTCATAGCCCAGCCCCAAGCGCTCCATGCCGCCGGCCTTGAAGTTCTCGACAACGACATCGGCTTGCGCGGCCAGTTGCCGGAAGATTTTCCGACCGGCTTCGGTCTTCAGATTCAAGGTGAGGCTGCGCTTGTTGCGATTGGCACAGAGGAAGTATGCGCTCTGCCCGCCGTGGGTAAATGGGGGGCCCCAGTGGCGGGAGTCGTCCCCCCGGCCGGGCTGCTCGATCTTTATGACCTCGGCGCCGAAATCGCCCAGGGTCATGGTGGCATAGGGGCCGGCGAGGACTCGGGAAAGGTCGAGAATGGTGATATGGGACAGAGCGTGACGCATTGGAGAGGCGCGGGGCAGCGAGGGTGAAAGATTTGGGAATTCTTGGGAATTCAGATTGCGAAGAGCTCGGAAACGGGAAGGTTGAAACCGGTCAGCGGTCCTGTTCCGGTCAGAGTGTCGCCACTGCGCAGAGCGGTGCGCTGCGGAGCGGAATGGTAGACGAAGACGGTCGCCTCAGCCGGATCGACGATCCAGAGTTTGCCAACCCCAATTGAGAAGTAGTCATCGATCTTCTGGCGCATCTCTGCCCAACTGTCGGTGGGGGACAGAATCTCTACTATGAGATCCGGTGCAACGTCGATAAAACCTGACGGCGGGCCATCCGGTAGTTTTGCACGGGACCAGAAGGCTAGATCTGCACCGCGAATCCGATCCGGGTCGTGCCGGATATAGATTCCGATTTCTCCGACCAAGCACCAGCCAGCTTCTGTGTCTTCAACAAAGGTACCCAAGCGGCGGTCGAGCCTTGATTCGAGGAACCCGTGTATTCCGCCGGTTGGGCTCATTCTTACGATCACTCCGTCAATGAGTTCACAGGGGCCGATGTCTCCCATTGCCAGTAGGTCGGAACCGGTGACAGTTCCAGTCGTTGTTTGCATTGGTTGCGCTGTCATCGGGCTGGTCCTTATTTCCTTTCCGCTTTCCGACTCGTGTATCCTGGCCTGTTCGACACATTTGCCGGAAGAGGAACCGTCTGTCTTCAAGATGAAGTATAGCATACCTGTGATAGATGGCGAGAAGCCTCGGTATACGGCTTGGGGGCCGTTCATCCCGTTCCTGGTGGCGGGCGAGACGCCGTTGTCCAGACACCCTGTATCAGTAGGGATTCACAATCATTCAGACCGTGGCGCGGAACCCGCAAAATGTCGCGACAGCGTACGAACCTGCGAGGACGCGCAAGAAATGGTGATTGGGGACAGGGCGTGGCGGATTGGAGAGGTTCAGGGCGGCTGGTGTGAAGCAGTTGGCAGGCAAGCAAGAGGTCAGAAGGCGAAGAGCTCGGAGACGGGAAGGGTGAAACCGGTCAGCGGCCCTGTTCCGGTCAGCGTGTTGCCACTGCGCAGAGCGGTGCGCTGCGAGGAAGAACGGTAGACAAAGACAGTCTCTTCTTCAGGGTCGACGATCCAGAGAGTACCTACTCCAATCGAAAAGTAATCATCGATCTTCTGGCGCATGTCCACCCAACGGTCGGTGGGGGACAGAATCTCCACTACCAAGTCGGGCGCGACTTCGCTGAAGCCTGTTAACGGGCCGTCAGGAAGTCTCTCTTTAGACCAGAAGGCAAGATCAGCGCCGCGTATCCGGTCTGGATTGTGCCGGATGTAGATGCCGACCTCTCCCCCCAAAATCCAACCGGTTTGTGCATCTTGATTGAATCTATACAAGAAGAACGTGAGTCTGGATTCAAGGTAGCCATGTACCTCACCCTCTGGACTCAGTCTAACGATTTCTCCATCAAGGAGTTCGCAAGGCCCGATGTCACCCATTGCCTGAAGTTCGGCGCCGGTTACGAGTCTAGTTGTAGTTTCTGTCGGATGCGCTGGCATCAGTCTGGTCCGTGTTTTCCATTGTGCGCGAGTTTTCCTGCCTGCGCGCCATATCCATTGGAAAAGAACCGTCAGTCTTCGACATGCAGTATAGCACACCTCGCGACGGGCGCGACTCAGGTGACTCGAAACGATGAGGCGAAAAGAAAGATCGCCATTTCGAGCGCTCTGTCGGCGCCGATTGTGGTTCATCGAGGAAAGGGCACTATAATGCAGACAGAGTGCGGCCGGTATCCCCCGTGCTGCTTTCATGACGCTGACTCTAGCCGCTTCCGGCGACGCCTTTGCAAAGAGAGGCGGGAGGGCCACTTTACTCATTCAGACACCGAAAGGAAATGCTTGTGACGCAGTATTCAACTCCCCCGGCGATGCAGATCGATCCGTCGAAGACCTACGCGGCCACGATCCAGACCAACCGCGGGGATATCGTCATTGACCTGTACGCCGACAAGGTGCCGAACACGGTAAACAACTTTGTTGCGCTGGCCCGTGACGGCTTTTACGACGGCGTGAGCTTTCACCGTGTGATTGCTGATTTTATGGTTCAGGGCGGCGACCCCACCGGCAGTGGGCGGGGTGGCCCCGGCTACCGGTTCAACGACGAGTTTCATCCGGAGTTAGTGCATGACGGCCCAGGCGTGCTGAGCATGGCTAACGCAGGACCCAATACCAACGGCAGCCAGTTCTTCATCACCCATGTGGCCACGAACTGGCTCGACAACAAACATTCCGTCTTCGGCAGAGTGCGCAGCGGCCAGGATGTCGTCGATGCGATTCAGCAAGGAGACGTGATGGAGAAAGTGGAAATCGAGGAAAGTTAAGGGCGAAAGGTGAGGAGGGAGGAATTGGAAATTTCCTCCCTCCGCGTCACAGTACAGTCAGTTCAAAACGTAGTTTTTGGCTCGCGGGTCGCTCTCCACCGCCCATTGCATTGTGTACAACTGGTGGTAGCGACCTTGTTGCGCCAGCAGCTCTTCGTGGCTGCCCTCTTCCAGCACCTGCCCCTGATCGAGCACGACGATCTTGTCCGAATTGACAATTGTATTGAGCCTGTGGGCGATGACGAAGCTGGTACGCCCCTTGAGCAGCCGTTCCAAGCCGGCCTGGATCTGGCGTTCCGTCGTCGTATCGATGGAGCTGGTGGCCTCGTCCAGGATGAGAATGCGAGGGTCGGCGAGCAGGGCGCGTGCGAAAGAGACGATCTGACGCTGTCCAACGCTCAGGTTCACACCGTTTTCCCCCACCTGTGTGTTGTAGCCGTCCGGCAGCTTGCGGATGAATTCATCGGCGCCGACCGCAACGGTGGCAGCCTCCACCTCGGCGTCGGTCGCGTCCAGCCGTCCATAGCGGATATTGTCACGGATGGTCCCATCGAAGAGAAAGGTATCCTGAAGCACTATCCCCAACTGTGCCCGCAGACTGGCCTGCGTTACATCGCGAACGTCGTGGCCATCGATCAGGACGGCCCCGCCGGTCACGTCGAAGAAACGGGCGATGAGGCGAATGACCGTACTCTTGCCGGCGCCGGTCTCGCCGACCAGGGCTACGCGTTCGCCCGGCTCGGCACTGATGGTTACGCCTTGCAGAACGGGCTCATCTTCTTTGTAGTTGAAGTGGACGTTGTCCAGGTCCACCCGGCCTGCAATTGGGGGCAGCGCAAAGGCCTGGGGCGCGTCTTTCAGATCCGGCTCGGTGTCGAGGAGGGCGAAGAGACGCTCGCTCGCAGCCATGGCCGCCTGGAATGTATAGTAGCGTCGCGACAGTTCACGAATCGGCTCGAAAAAGCGATCCACCCAGATCACGAATGCCGCCAGAACGCCGGCAGTCAGTTGGTCGCCAAGAATCAGCCAGCCACCGACACCGACCACCAAGGCGGTCGCAAGAGAGCCGATAAAGTCGACCCCGGGGAAGAAGTAGGCGGCCAACTGGGTGGTGCGTACGTTGGCGTCAAAGTAGGAGCGGTTGAGATCTTCGAAATGGCGCGAGTTGGCCTGCTCGCGGGAGAAGCTCTTGGTCACACGGATGCCAGTGATTGACTCGTTGAGAAAGCCATTGATCAGTGACAAGCGTTGCCGCGCGGCGCGATATGCCTGGCGCACATAGCGGCGGAAGTAGTTGGTGAGCACGACCATCGCCGGCATGACTGCAAAGGTCACCAATGCCAACTGCCAGTTCAGGAACAGCATCGCGAGGATAATCCCAATCAGAATGAATGCCGATCGGGCCAGCCCGGTGATGGACCAGGTGACGAAGTCCTGGAGAACGCTTACATCGCTGATCAGCCGGCTCATCAGGCGGCCAACGCTGTAGTCATTGAAGAAGCCCATCGACAGCGTATGCAGATGGCGGAAGAGCTGACTGCGAATGTCGGTCACGATGCGGGTGCCGGCATAGGCCATTACTGTGAGGCGGGCGCGGCTTGCAACCCACTCCAGCGCGATCGTGCCCAGGAAGAGAAAGGTCCAGAAACGCAGAGTGCCCACATTGCCGGCGCGAATGCCTTCGTCAATCGCTTTCTGAATAATCCAAGGCGTTCCGACGCTCATGACGGACGTTACGACGATCAGGATGAGAGAGAGAACGAACTCCCGCTTGTAGACGGCCACATAAACCATCAGCCGCTTAACGAGCCGGCTGTCGTAGGTCTTCTCCTGCGCCTCCTCTTCGTCCGGCAACAGGTCCTGAATCTTGCGCTCCCGGCGCAGTCTCTCCTGCTCGACGGCGGACAGACTGCTGTCCGTGGTGGACCTGGCCGCGTGTTCGCGGCCGAACGCATCCCGCTGGCGCGGGAGTTTCTCTGTTACCATTTCTGTCTCTCTTTGTGGGAAGGCAACCTTTCCATTCCCTTGGTAAGAGTGAGCAGTTCCCCCACTGCCATTCGAATTGCTCATCTCAGTTTCTCTCTCTTTCCAGGGCGCCGGCAAGTACCGGAGGCTGAGCCAAAGAGCCTTCCGGGCCCGACCCTCCCGTTTCAGCTTGTTCACGCAACTGTGCTTCCAGCGCTGCGAACTCCTCCTGGTCGCGCAGTTGCAGATCGTAGATGTTGCGGTAGAGCCCACCGGCGGCCAGCAGTTCATCGTGGCGGCCTCGTTCGACGATGCAGCCGCCATCCAAGACGAATATCTGGTCGGCATTCTTCAGTGTAAGAAGCCGCTGGGCGATGATAAAGGTCGTACGCCCTTCCATCAGCACGTCGAGCGCCTGCTGGATCAGGTGCTCTGTCTCGGTGTCGACGCTGCTGGTGGAGTCGTCCAATATCAGGATACGAGGCTCATAAAGCAACGCGCGCGCGATCGCAACCCGCTGCTTCTGGCCGCCGCTCAGCGTCACTCCTCGCTCGCCGACCACGGTCTCGTAGCCGGCGGGGAACTCCATGATGAAGTCGTGGGCCCGCGCCGCCTTGGCAGCGGCGACAATCGCGTCCGGTGTAGCCTCCGGCACGCCATAGGCGATATTCTCTGCGATAGTCACGCCGAACAGGAACGGGTCCTGAAGGACAGTGCCGATATGCTTGCGCAAACTGTCCAAGGTCAGGCTGCGTACGTCGTGTCCATCGATGCGGACGCCGCCGCTGGCCGGGTCATAGAAGCGGGGGATGAGATTGGTGATCGTGGATTTGCCGCTGCCGGTCGGGCCGATCAGAGCGACAGTTTGTCCGGCCTCCACGTCGAAGTCAATGCTATCGAGCGCCCGCGGCCCGCCCTCATAGCCAAAGCTGACGCTCTCAAAGCTCACGGCGCCGAGCACGTCTTGCAGCACAGTGGGGTTCTCTTGTTCCTCCACTTCAGCGGGCGTGTCGATAACCTCAAACACACGTGTTGCACTGGCCCCGGATGTGGCGGCCATATTTACCAGAAAACCGAGCCGTTGCACGGGGCCGTTGAGCATCATGACATAGGCCAACATCGCGAAGAGGGAGCCGATCGTGATCGTGCCTTCGATGGCCTGAGGCCCTCCGACCAGAAGAAGCAAGAAGTTACTGGTCAACAGGATGAAGGTGAACGTAGGCCAGTTATTGGCCCAGATCTTGATGATGCCAAAACGCTTGGCGAACCAGTCCTCGTTGGCAGCGTTGAATTTCCGCAGCTCGTCCGTTTCGCGGGCAAATGCTTTCACTACCTGAATGCCGGTCATGCTCTCCTGCATGGTGGAGGAGAGCTGGCCCATCTGCTCCTGGACGCGCTTGAAGCGGGGCCGGATGACCATACCGAAGCGGAGGGTCAGCACCAGTAACAGGGAAAGTGGAATCAGCGCGAACAGAGCGAGGCTGAAACTTTCCAGCACCATGGCGACGATGACGCCGCCAAGCAGAAGGAGTGACGCCGTCAGGTCCATCAGCCCCTGGCCGGCAAAGCGCTCCGTCTCGGTGATATCGCTGGTGGCCCGGCTCATCAGATCGCCGGTTTGCGAGCGGTCGTGGAAGGCAAAGGGGAGCCGCTGCGCCGCGTTGTAGAATAGATTGCGCAGATCATAGGCCACGCGATGAGTGAGCCATTCACCGTAATAGCGCTGACCGTAGGCGGCGACGCCGCGCACGACCGCGATGCCGAGGATCCATCCGGCCGCGGTGAAGAGGGCACCGGCGCGCTGGCCCTCGACGCCCTGGTCGATGGCGTCCTTCAGGATCTGCGGAATGTACAGATTGAGCAGGGAAGCAAAGAGTACCGAGGAGTATGCAAAGGCCGCCTGTTTCCAGTAGGGTCGCAGAAAGCCGATGAGTCGCCGGTAGACGCCTGCGCGGGCCTTGGGTTGTTGGGGAGATTCCATCTTCATTTCTCTGTTTTACTAGCCCTTTCAGGACAGACATAATCTAAACCGCTACAGTTAACCAATAGTATATTTTATCAGATAACGGTGTGGTTGTAAACCCATTTGGGTCCTGTTTCCAGTTCAGAAAACCTGATTCGTTCTTTAAGCGTATGGGCTGCGTATGGTATTCGCACGGTGGGGGCGCCAGGAGTGAATTGTAGCGTCTGTCAGAATACTGAACGCGGGATGCTGAGACGGCATGAATGTGGGGTATACTATGAAGATTAGAGCAGAGCAGAACAGTTCAACCGCCAGGAAATCAGAGCCCAAGCAAGTAGAAGACGATGAATTCGTTTCGCATGGCGCTCCATTCTCGCAGTGTTTCTTGGGCGACGGAAGCGCTTAGATTTGCCGGTAGACTATGCACGTCATTACACGAAAGCGACTAAGCGATTTTGCAAGGAAACATCCTGATACGAGGACATCGTTAGTGCGCTGGTACAGAATGATGAAACAAGGCAGTTTCCACTCTTTAGTCGGACGACAGCGAAGTTAACCATTTGAGCGGAGGAACCATGACATACAGAGTCGCCATCATCGGACATACCGGTCGCGGAAATTACGGCCACTATGTCGACGAGGCCTTTGTCGGCGTAGAGGGGGCCGAAATCGTAGCGCTCGCTGACCCTGACGACGCGGGCCGGCAGCAAGCGGTTGAACGCACCGGCGCCGCCAAGGGGTATGCCGACTACCGGCAGATGCTGGCAGAAGAGGGCCCCGACATCACCGTGATAGCCACGCGTGAGATCGGCGATCATTATGAACTGGCCATGGCGGCCGCGGCCGCCGACACGCACATCTACATCGAAAAACCGGTTGCGGCCTCGCCGGCCCAAGTCGATGAGATGGTGGCGGCATGCGAGAAGAACGGCAAACTCCTCATTGTCGCCTGCCCATGGCGCGGCCATCCTCCCATCCAGCATGTGGCCATTCCCCTGATCAAGGGGGGCAAGATCGGTGAACCCCGTCTCGCCCGCATTTACGGCATGAACGGCCACGAAGGGGGCAACCAGTTGTTCCTCGACCTTTACCCGCACTTCTTTGATTTTCTGTGGCAGGTCTGGGGGCAGCCGCTCTGGTGTCACGCCCACATCACGCGAGACGGCCGGGATGCTACACCTGACGATCTTATGCAAGGTGCGGAGGGGATGGGGCTTGTTGCCGGAAACGGCATACGCGCTTATTACGTCTTCGGTGACGGTTTCGCCGCCGACTTCGAATCTTATGAAGGGGATCATAAGGAACGCCCCTACCGCATCGACATTCACGGCACGGCCGGTACGCTCTCGCTGCCGGGCCCGATGAGCAACCAGCCCGATATTTATTACCACCCGCTGGTGAGTCCGGGACTACTCGATGACGACCGCTGGGAGGTGATCCCGTCTGAACCGCCGCCGGACGATTACAAGTGGGTCAAGGCGCACCACCGCATGGCCCGCTCGATGCTCGACATGCTAGACGGCCGCGAGCCGGAGTTTCCATTGCTCGACGGGCGCACGGCCCGCCGCCATCTTAATTGGGCAATGGCCGCGCACGCTTCGCATATTGCCGGCGCGCGTGTCGCCCTGCCGTTGACCGACGCGCACAACCCGTTTGATTCCTGGCGCTGACGCGACGGTCCGGCGGCAGGGGAGGAGAATACAGTTTCATACGCCCTTCTGGAAGCGGGTATCACAGGAGAGAATCCCATGCAACCATTTCTTGATTCAACCAATTATTTGCACGATGGCGCCGAACTGCACAGGCGGATGGAACGGGACGGCTACCTGTTTATGCGCAGTTTGCTTCCTGCCGGGGTAGTTGAAGATTTACGCATGCAGATCCTTGAGATCGCAAGCGCTGCCGGTTGGGTTCTGCCCAGCAGGCCGTTGGGAGACGCGGTGGCCGACCTGAACGGTTTCTGTGTTGAACCGGAGCCGGAGTACATGCAGAAGTATCATGCCATGTATAAGTTGCCGGCGTTCCACGCCATCCAGCATCACCCCAACCTGATGGGTCTGTTTGAGCGCATGTTCGAGGAGCGGGTATTGCCACACCCCCGCATCATCGGTCGCACGATTTTTCCCCAGCGGGAAGCCTTTACCACGCCGCCGCACCAGGACTTCATCCCGATTCAGGGTACTGCTGAAACCTACACGGCCTGGATCCCGCTGGGCGATCTGCCGACCGAGTTGGGGGGACTGCAGGTGGCGTCCGGGTCGCATCGACGCGGCGTCTACGACTTCCAGCCGGCGATGGGAGCTGGGGGGTTGGAGGTGATCGACCCACTCGACGGTACCTGGGCATACAGCCCGTTCCAACAAGGGGATGTGCTCATTTTCCACAGCATGACGGTCCACAAGGGGCTGCCGAACAGTTCGGACCGGTTGCGGATGTCGATGGACGCCCGCTACCAGAAGGCCAGCGAACCGATCGCGCCCGGCAGTCTGCTACCGCACAGCCAACCGAGTACCTGGGAGGAGGTTTACGCGGGCTGGCCCGACCTGGACCTGAAGTATTACTGGCGAAAATGGGACCTCGAAGTTCGGGAATATGACAACAGCTACCACGACAAGCGCGACGAGATGGCGATAAAGATGGCCAAAGAAGGGGATGCACGGGCCATCTCGACGCTCCAGCGAATCATCGCCCGCAACGAGGACCCGGAAAGGCGCCGGGAAGCTGAGGTGTTGCTGGCGGCGCTGCAGGAGCCTGCGGACGCATAGGGCCACGGAGCAACAGGGAACAGGGAAAGGCGCCCACCCAAGTTGCCGACTCGAGAATCGACAGGTATTCGAGAACTGGCGCGGGACGAAATCCAACGGAGGATTGCCGAATTGTCGGGCGGCTGCGAAGAGAGGCTGGGATAGCGACTGGCCTTTGGCGATGCCATGGGACGGTCGGTTGCCTGAATTGAAATCGGAGCAAGAAGACACCAGCGGAAGGAGTGTCCGGAAAACTTGATCTGATTTGGGTGGTGAGTGGCCGGAGGACGGCAGTGGATGCCACGTCGTCCAACTGCCGACAGACCGATTTGCCCTTTAATTTCAACATGCGTTATACTTTTGCACACTTTCGGGGAGTAGCGCAGCTCGGTAGCGCGCTTCGTTCGGGACGAAGAGGTCGGAGGTTCAAATCCTCTCTCCCCGACTAGTTCGCAGTATGGTCGAGCCGTCACATTACCGTCTGGCCCCGGTGGTCCGACTAGTCTGCCAATTTATGTACGTCTTGTAACTTGCCGTCGGGAACAGGTTTATTCTACGACGGCATTTTTTATCCCGCGGTGATTATTGAGTACGAAAGCGGCAGGGACGCTGCTTTGAAGGGCATAGAGAAGCCCACAATCAGAGATGGATAGCCGGGTCAACTCCTGTTCCTCATTGACCGAGCGCGATATCGCGCTGCTATATCGGATCGAAGCCGGTCTGGCCATCACGGCCGACGTCAGCCGTTCTGACGTAATGCTCTGCTGTTTGATGGATCCCCAAGAAGAATCCCCCTCACACATTGAGTTCATCGAGTCACCTGCTATGCAACGCGTCCCAGTTGGTCAGATCCTGGTTGGCCAGCACGCAGCGCCCCATTCGCTTTCTTCCATCTACCGGGATGACATGACCGGGCGCACTTACACATTTACTGCCCAGCCAACGGTTCATCGAGCCCTGATGGAAGACCGCAGAGACAGGATGGCAGAGAGCAAGATTCCCCCGGAACGCACCAGCAGCGGCGCCCCGGTTATCCAGCAGGTTTACACCGTTCACAACGCTGTCAATCAGGCGATTGCGGCTCTGCTCATCGAGACGAATCTGATTGAGTATGAGCGGCACCGACGGCGCGAGCGGCCATTCCGCAATGCCGTGAGCTGGCTGCAAAGGATGGCGGTGCAGGGTGCGATCGAGACGGCCCAAATCTCAGGCGGGTTCGGCAGTCTGGACGGAATCTACCTGGTAGATGAGCATTTCTGCATCAGCTACATGAGCGGCATCGTCATGAACCTGTTTCGCTCAATCGGCCTTGTGGCGGACATGCGGCGTGCTCCAGTTTCTGATCTGGAAGATGCGGACGAAGAGATTGTGAGCCAGGCGATGCAGGCCAACTGCTGTGTGCAGACGCGCCACGAGAGCGAGGACGGTCGCGTCTGGGTACGCACTGCAATCCCGCTGCGTGCGCCACGCGGCGCCTTCTACCAGATGCAGCGCCGCGTGCGCCGCCAACTGCCGTGGACGAACCCGGTGCCGACGGAGGACGCGCCGCAGGTCGACGGCGTAATGGTGCTGGTGCACAATGCCACGGAGACGGTGCAGCGCGAGCGCGAGCTCAAAGTCAAATCGGCGATGATTCAGGAAGTGCATCACCGGGTAAAGAACAATTTGCAGACGATTGCGGCCATGTTGCGCATTCAGAGCCGGCGATACCAGGACGGAGAAGGCCAGCAACAGCTCACCGACGCAGTCAACCGCATCCTGAGTATGTCGGTGATTCACGAATACTTGAGCCAGGATGAACACCGCCCGATTAACATCCGCGACGTATGCCAGCGCATTCTGGGACAGACCCAACAGGTCACGGTCAACCCAGGACAGAAGGTGGAGATTTCATTGGAGGGGCCGAATATCCGTCTTCCAGCCAGCCAGGCCACAGCCTCTGCGCTCGTTGTCAACGAACTGCTGATGAACGCGATGGAACATGGTCTGCGGGACCGTCACAGAGGCGAAATCCGCATTGCGCTCGAAGACCTTGGCGATGAGGTACGTATTTCGTTGCTGGACAACGGGTTGGGGCTGCCTTCCGACTTCGATCCGGATGAGAGCCACAGTTTGGGTTTGCAGATTGTTCATACACTGGTCACGGATGACTTGAAAGGCAATCTGCTCTTTGAACAGGTGAACGGCGACGGCACTGACGCTGCCGAAAGCGCGCACAGAGGCACCCGCGCGATTGTTACTTTTCCAAAACGTTCGATCAACATAGAATCTGTCGTAGCCTAACAGATGCAACCGGTGGACAGAGACCAGCAGAGGCACCAACCATCGACTGTGAACCTCTAGACGCCGGCATTGTCGCCAGCCACCGACTCCGGATTCTTCGCATGTGGCGACCGGGAAAGGGTTAAACTGTGGAGCGTACGCGCATAATCATTGCCGACGATGAATCCCTCATTCGGATGGACCTGCGGGAGATGCTCACCAACCTGGGCTACCTGGTTGTAGGCGAAGCCGGTGACGGCCAAAGCGCTATCAACCTCAGTTGGGAGTTGCGGCCGGACATCGTGATCATGGATATCAAGATGCCGGACGTGGATGGCATTGAGGCCGCCCGCGTCCTGACAGAGGAGCGCTTGGCCCCGGTGCTGCTTTTGAGTGCGTACAGCCAGCAGGAGTTGGTTCAACGCGCCAAGGAGGCCGGTGTAGCGAGCTATCTGGTCAAGCCGTTCCGCGAAAACGATTTGACCCCTGCGATCGAGGTAGCCCTGGCGCGTTTCGGTGAGTTTCGAACTTTGGAAAACGAGATAGATGACCTGAAGGAGACGCTCGAGACCAGAAAAGCGGTTGAGCGCGCGAAAGGCATACTGATGCAGCTGCAGAACATGAATGAAGCCGAAGCCTTCCGGCGAATTCAGAAGATGAGTATGAACAACCGCAAGCCTATGAAGGCTGTGGCCGAAGCGATCATTCTGGCCCATCAGGCCGGTGAATAGCCTGACACTTGTGACCGGGGCCCATCCTTGGCGTGAGCGGTCACGAGCGACGTCCATACTATGAAATCATCCCCTGACGCGCCGTCTGAGACGCGACTTTCGATCATCATGCCGGTCTACAACGAAATCGGCACACTGGAGGAGATAATCCGCCGCGTGCGCGCGGTCGACCTTGCAGTCAGTGCCGACGGCGCGACGGATTTGAACGGCAATCCCATCCAATTGGAAAAGGAGATCATCATCGTTGATGACGGCTCCACCGACGGCACACGGGATATACTGGCCCGCTTACAGGGGGAAAAGCCGGAAGATCTGCGAATCATCTATCATGAACGCAACGGCGGCAAGGGAGCGGCTTTGCGCACTGGTTTTGAGGCTGCGACCGGCGCGATTTACGTTGTTCAGGACGCCGACCTGGAATACAATCCTGGAGACTATGTCAGGCTTCTCGCCCCCATTCTGGAGGGGCGCACCGATGTTGTCTACGGCAGTCGCTTTCTCGGCGGCCCGCGTGCGGCGATGAGTCTTGCGCACACGATTGGCAATAAAGGCGTCACCTGGTTTACAAACCTGCTTTACGGCACCGTCCTGACCGATATGGAGACCTGCTACAAGTGCTTTCGGCGGGGCGTAATCGAAGGGATGACCCTCCACAGCCAGAGGTTCGAAATCGAAGCCGAACTGACGGCCAAAATCCTCAAGCGCAACTTCCCGATCTTTGAAACGCCTATCAGCTACAACGGGCGCCAGTTCCATGAAGGCAAGAAGCTTACCTGGCGGGATGGGTTTACGGCCATTGCCACGCTGATCAAGTACCGTTTCAGGGATTGAGCACCGGTGGACATTGGATTGCGGTGTTTCTGATCAGTAGCCGCAGCAGTTCGATTCGCCGCATCCTACTACCCCTGTCGGCCGCGTCGATCCTGGCTTTCTTCGTCCTGCTGCTCTTTTACCGACTGCTGTTTACGGATCGAGTACTGGCCAGCGGCGACATCCTCCACTACTTCTATCCCTACCGCGACTATGCAGCCGCCTCGCTGCGCGCGGGCAGGATTCCTTTCTGGAACCCGTACATCTTCATGGGTGCGCCATTCCTTGCCAATCCGCAGGCCGCGACGCTCTATCCCTTACACTGGCCGTTAAGCTGGCTGCCGGTGACGCGGCAACTCTACTGGAGCGGCGCCATCCACGCCTGGATCCTGGCGCTGGGCGGCTTTGCGCTGATGCGGCGCTGGGGAATGGGGTGGCCGGCCGCGGTGGGCACCGGACTTGTGCTGGCGGGGAGCGGTTTCTACGGCGGACTGCTGGGGCATATCAACCAGATGAACGGCGCAGCCTGGCTGCCGTGGCTCCTGTGGGCGTTGGAAGGGCGGTGGGCGTCGGAGGAAAGAGCGAAGAGAAGTGAGGAGAGAGAGGGGGTTACCGGCTCCTCGCGTTTTGCTTCTCAAGCCTGGCGTTACGCGGCTTTGCTCCTGCCCTTCGCCTTGTTTGTGGCGCTCACTTTGCTGGCCGGCCATACGCAGACGACCTATATCAATCTGTTTGGTGTGGGTGCATGGCTGCTGGCGACGAGTTTGCAATCTTATGCGCGCGGGCTTGGTCACGTTGCCGCCTCCTACGTCATCTACGTACTGGGGGTCGTGCTGGGCGTCCTGCTCGCCGCAGCCCAACTGTTGCCTACGCTGGAATTGAGCAGGCTGGGGCTGCGGAGCGGCGGGCTTAGCTATGTGGATGTGACCAGCTTCAGTTTGCGCCCGTTACTGCTACACTGGACGCTGCTGCCTTCATATGGCCTGCGCGATCTACGCGTTGTTTTTTCTACCCTCGGTTACACAGAGTTTGTTGCCTATGTGGGCGCGGTGGGGCTGGCCCTTGCCCTGGTCGCGGTGGTGAGTCGTCTTCAGCCGGCGGCCGGAAGGCGGCTTTGGACAGTGGGTCACTGGCCACTGGCTGCTCTGTGTGGGCTCTTTTTCGCCGGTCTGGGCCTGTTCCTGGCTATGGGTCGCTGGAACCCGTTTTCATTCCTCTTCTACTATGTGATCCCCGGCTTCGACCTTTTCCGTACTCCGGCCCGCTGGATGATGCTCTATACGCTGGGTATGGCTGTACTGGCAGGGGTCGGGGTGGAATGGATATGGCGCAGGTTGGGAGGCGCCATCGGCAGAAAGGCGGTCTCATTGGGCTTATTGCGTGCCGCCGGCGCGGTGCTGCTCGCGGTCCTGGCGTTCGATCTGCTTCTGGCCGCGCGCGGGCTGCCGCATACGCAGCCGACCGCGCCCCAGGCTGTCTACGACGTGCGGACCGCGCCCGCCCACCTGCTGACGGAGCCGAGGCGTGCGCTTCATCCGGCGGCTGCGGGGAGGCTGCTCAGCATCAGCGACATCACGTTCGACCCGGGAGACATGTCCGACTGGCAGCGCATTCTGCGCGGCGGCGTGCGGCCACAGGTCAGCGAGGCCGCTTTCACAGAGTTCATCATCGCGCTCAAGTCTCATGAGATCCTGGCGCCGAACCTGTCTCTGCTGTGGCGCATCCCCACTGTGGACGGATTCGATGGCGGCGTGCTGCCGCTGCAGCGTTACAACGCCTTTCTGTCGTTGCTGATTCCGCCGGATGAGCTGGTGCCTGACGGCCGCGTACGCGAGCAGTTGCAAACCATTCCAGGCGGCCACATTCTCGACCTGATGGACGCCCGCTTTGTCGTTACCGACAAGGTACGTGATCTGTGGTTCGACGGCGTCTATTACGACCGTCAGATCGGTGCGATTCTCGACGGTAATGGCGCAAGCAGTTCGGTTGGTGAAGGGTCTGGAGGCGGGACTCGACTGACGGTTGAGGTGCCCCACAGTTTCGAGGCGACCGCGGTGGCCGTCGTCGGCTTTGTAATCTCGGACTCGGACGTGCCTCAAGCTGAAACCACAGAACAGCCCGTGGCGGAAGTAACTGCGCTGGTTGGTGGTGAGCGTCTCGCCATTGGCAGGTTGCTCACAGGCAGTGGGGGAGGCGCCATTGAAGCGACGGGACCGCAGTCAGCGATTGCCGGCAGCGGGGACGTTTCCGTCGTTTTTCGTGACGGGGATAGCGGGCAGGAGGAGTACCTGGCTCGCTTTGCGCTACCGGAAGCTGCACGTCCGGAGCAGCTGGAGATAACAATGGTGGAAGGTCCTACATCCACCGGGCTGGCGGTGCAGGCGGTTACCCTCATCGACGAGCGCACCAATACGTTCGTGCCGCTGCTTCCCAGCGATAGGGGCAGCTTTCAGCGCGTACACAGCGGCGACGTCAAAATCTACGAGCGGCTCGAAGGCAGCGGGCGGGCGCAACTGGTCGAGAGAGTGCTTCAGGTGTCATCCCTTGACGAGGCGGTTACAGTGCTGGGGGACATTGCACCGGCCGGCGTCGCTCAGCCGGCGGTCGTCGAGGCCACGGCCGAGTCGGTTGCTGATTGGGGGCTTGCGGACCTGGGCGGAGCGCCGACCGCCGGAGGGGAGGCGTCAATCATCTCGTACGCGCCCGAGCGGGTCGTTATTCGCGTAAGCTCCGAACGGCCGGGGTTTCTCGTATTGAAGGATGCTTATTATCCCGGCTGGCGCGCCGCGGTCGACGGTGAGGCGGTAGATGTCGTTCCGACCAATGTTCTGTTTCGCGGGGTTCCGGTGCCGGCCGGGGAGAGCGAGGTCGTATTCTCGTACATGCCGACTGCCTGGCGGACCGGTCTGGGGGTCAGCCTGGCGGGTGGGGTGCTCTGGTTGGTGCTGGCGTCGTTGACTTTCGTCCACACGTGGAGGAGGAAACACTAAATCTTTTGCTTCGCGGCGCATATCGCTGTAATGTATAATCGAAGGAAGTGAAAGTCCTATACATCGCTGAAAACAGGCGTTAGGTTTCCAGTAGTCCTTCCTCTTTCGCCTGACGAACGGACAACCGGAAACAAGTGAGTGTATTTCGGGCCCGAAACCGGACGTGATCAACGTATTCAATCGAATCGTCGTCGTAGTGCTTTGGCTGGCGCTGCTGGCGGGCATTGTCTATACGGCGGTATTTCCAGACAGTACCTTTGGTGCGCTCGCGGGCAGTCTGTCGGTGGTCCAGGAGTTCTTGCGCGCGCAACAGCAAGCGAACAGCATGAATTACCTGATCGGCCAGGTGGCCGTGGGCTCCGTCGCGGTGCTCATTTTCGGCAGCCTATTGTGGCTGGAGCTGTGGCCCCACCGTCAGCGCGGGGTGCGCATGAAGACGGTGAAAGGCAGCTCGGTGGAATTGGACACGGAGAGTATCGCCCGCCGCCTGACCTGGCATCTGGACCAGCTTGCCGATGTGATTACGGTGTTTCCGGACGTGAAATCCCGCGGCAACGCGGTTGACATTCAGTTGGAGGTCGAGACCGCGCCCAATATCGATGTGCCGATGAAGACGGACGAGGTGGTGGAATCGACGCGGGATATCATTGAAGAGGATATGGGTTTGCGGCTCGGCAAGCTGGACGTACGTATGCGCCACCTGCCTTTTGAGGATGAGTGGGAAGCGTGAAGTTGAGTGCCCTTCTGGAGAGCCTGCTGTTCGTGGCGGGGGACCCGGTTACGCCGGCGCAGCTTGCCCAAGCGACAGGCTGCCCTGAAGTAGAGGTGACCAAAGCACTGGCCGCCTTGCAGCAAGAGTATGAGGAGGAGAATCGGGGGCTGCGCCTGCAGCGGCGCGACGGTCGCGTCCTGCTTGTGACAAACCCTTCCGCGTCCCAGGTCGTGGAGGATTTTCTCAATCTGGATTTGCGGGTGCAGTTCAGCGCGCCGGCCCTTGAGACACTGGCCATCATCGCTTATCTACATCCGGTGACGCGGGCGCAGGTGGAGGCGGTGCGGGGTGTAGACTGTTCCGGGGTTCTGCGTAATCTGCTGCAGCAGGGCCTGGTGGAGGAGTTCGACCGTTTAGAAGGGCCCGGCCGGCCAATCCGCTACGCGATAACCGACCAGTTCATGCAGCATTTTGGGCTGACCAGTCTTGAGGAGCTGCCGCCCCTGGAGACCGAGGGGGAGGCCTTTACTGCGGAAACGCCGCAGGGGTAGAAACGTCTCCCTCCAGTCAGTAGGCCAGACGTCGATCGATCTGCAATATTCTACTGCAGAAGTGTCAAGCTTTTTCCGTATTCGTTTCACCCTCCACGTTTCTTGTCAACTGTTGCGCAATCCAATCCGGCAGGCGCGTCATGCGGCCATCGCCGTCGACGCAGATGTGCCGCGTGTGGCCGTCGGCGTAAACTGCCCCTGTGTGCGGGTTGCGGATTTCGTAAGTGAACTCGACCTGACGGCTGCGCAGCGATCCCAGGCGGGTGATGACCTGGACGGCGTCACCGAAGCGGACGGCACTGCGGTAACGGCATTGCAGGTCGGTGACGGCGAGGTTGTAGCCGGCGCCGGCGATCTCGGTATAGGGCATCCCGGCGGCCGCCATCCAAGCGACGCGCCCGGCCTCGAACCAGACGACGTATTCGCTGTGGTGGACGACGCCCATCTGATCGGTTTCAGCGAAACGGACGGTGATGTCGAGAGGAAAGGGGGCGTACTCAGTCTTGTCCATCGGTATCGGTCAGGGGATTATCGATCCTGTGTGGATTGTACCGAATCCAACGTTGATAGGCCGAGCATATAGACGCCAAGTCTCCTAAGTCTTCGACACAGACCTGAAAGAGTTCCGCCGAGCTGACTTCGTGGTAAACATGAGTCAACCGATTTCGATAGCCTGCCATCTGAACAAAGATTTTTTCTTCGCCTTTGTTGAGGACTTCCTTTTCCGCAAGTTGTGTTGCGATATTTCTGTAGGACCCCACAGGAACGCCATACCCTTTGCCCAAAATGTGACGCCCGATATCAAATAGGGCTTCCAGGGCACGCCGCAGGCATGACTCGGCTGTATGGACGTTGCGGCTATCGGCAAAGAAGGCGTCCTCGTCGTGCAGGGGCAACCGCTCTATCTCTCCGATCAGAGATTCAGCAGGGATAGGCGCTCTACAACGACGCGTCGGGAGATATAGGTCGGAGTCACTTGGAAGTACCGAGAAGCAAGCGGGCGCGCTCTTCCTCGAGAAAAGCGAGATCGCCCTCTTGCCGCAGGATGTAAAGGTCGTAGTTGTCGGCCGCGTATTCGTTCTCGGCGTAGAGTCGTTCGCCGTGAACGGCTTCGGCTGCCAGAAAGGGGTTGGCGATGTCGAGGTTTACAATATCGACGCGGTCCACTCCCAGCAGATCCTCCAGAGCATGCCCCAGCGCCACCTCTGCCTTCCAGTTGAAGTCGGCGGCCGGAAGCGGTTTGACGCCCAGGTCCACATCGGATGGGCCGGTGGCGAGGACAGCATCCGGATCGTCCAGCCAGGCCAGCGTCTCCTTGGCGCGGCTGCCGAAACTGTAGAGGATGGCGACGCCGTGTTGCTGGCAGATTGCCTCCAACGCGGCGCGTTTTTGATTGGTGGCAGGCCTAGCTGGCCGGCGCTGGTCGGCTTCGGTACTCATGGATCTTTACATATGTATTGCCTGGCCTTCGACGCCGTGCGCCGCTTCCATTACAACTTCGGCCAGGGTTGGGTGGGCGTGCACGTTGTGCGCGATCTCGGTGGGCGTGAGCTCCATCATCTGCGCCAGGGACAGCTCGGGCAGAAGTTCAGTTGCATTGGGGCCGACGATATGGGCGCCGAGGATTTCGCCGTATCTCTGGTCGGCGACGATCTTGACGAAACCGCTGCGAACGCCCTGGGCCTGGGCGGCGCCGTTGGGCATGAAAGGGAACTTGCCCACATTGACGGGATAACCGGCCTCCTGCGCCTCGGCTTCTGTCATGCCGAGACTGGCGACCTGGGGAGCGCAGAACGTGCAGCGGGGCATAAAGATGTAGCGGTCTGCCGGGATCGGTGTGGTGGTATGGCCGGCGGCGCTTTCGGCGGCGACGATTGCCTGGGCGCTGGCTACGTGCGCCAGCGGCATCTTTCCGGTGCAGTCGCCGATCGCGTAGATGTTTTCGCGGCTGGTGCGCATATACTCGTCGATTTCGATGAAGCCGTCCTGGTTGAGGGCAACACCGGCGGTGTCGAGACCGACATCCTCGGTGTTGGGGGAGATACCTATGGCCACCAGCACTTTCTCAACTTCCAGTGACTCGGCGCTCCCGTCGTTCACGTTCTTTATCGTAACGGTGACTGACCCTTCACCCACTTCAAAGTCTTCGGTGCGGCTTGAGGTCAGCACTTTGATACCCCGTTTCTGGAAGGCCCGCACGACTTCCTGCGCGACATCGGCATCCTCCAGCGGCAGGGCCTGATCCAGCATTTCGACGATCGTAACGTGTGCGCCGTAGGTGGCGTAGATGTGGCTCAACTCCATGCCGATCGGCCCCGCGCCCACCACCAGCATGGAGGCGGGGATTTCGTTCAGACGAATGGCATGTCGATACTGCAGGATGCGTTCGCCGTCGGCTTCGACGCCGGGCAGGTCGCGGGCGCGGGCGCCGGTGGCGACCACGAAACTGGCGGCGGTCACGGTGCGCGGCTCGCCATCCGGATTGAGCGGGCCGGCGCTGACCTGCAGGGTGTTGGCATCGGTGAAACGGGCATGTCCTTCGATGACGTCGATCCTGTTCTTCCGCATCAGGAAGCCAACGCCCTTGGTCTGGCGGTCAACGATCTGCAGTGAACGGTTGACAGCTGCGCCGTAGTCAACCTGCAAGTTGTCAAAGGTGAGGCCGAACTCTTGCGCATGCTGCAGCGTATCCAGCACTTCGGCGCTCTTGATGAGTGCTTTTTTGGGGATGCAGCCCCAGTTCAGGCAGACTCCGCCAAGGTGTTCGCGTTCGATGAGGGCAGTCTTCAGATTCAGCTGCGCGGCACGAATCGCAGCCACATAGCCGCCCGGTCCTGAGCCGATGACGATCAGGTCATAGTCGTAGTTGCTTGCCACAGATTCCTCCGCTAACTCCAGTGGCCGGCGCTCACCGGTCTCTGGATTGTACTCAATCGTGTTCCACGGTTGTCACGCGCCCCAGTTTTCCAGTCGTTGCACCACATCTGCCAGGAAGCTGTCTGCCCCGAAGCCATCGAGGATGCGATGATCAAAGGCAAGGCTCAGGTAGGACATCGGGCGGATAGAGATGGTATCGTCGGCGCTGGGCAGAAGGGGATCGACTGGGGCGCTGTATGAGCTGCCGGCGCTGTTCACGACCGCGCGCTTGCTGATCTTGCCGACTCCCAGAATGGCGGCCTGGGGCTGATTGATGATGGGCGTGCCTAGAAGGCTGCCACTCGTGCCGTGGTTGGTCACGGTGAAGGTGCCGCCGCGCACTTCGTCGGGCGACAGTTCGCCGCGGCGAGCCCTGTCTGCCAGATCGTTAACGGTGCGCGCAAGGCCCTGCAGATTCAATTCATCGGCGTCCCGGACCACGGGCACAATTAGTCCACCGGCCACAGCGGCGGCGATGCCCACGTGGATGCGCTGGTTCAGTGCCAGGCCGGCGTCGGTCCAGCGGCTGTTCACCGCAGGATGTTCGCGCAGCGCTGCGGCGACGGCGGCTACAAAGTAGGGGGTAAAGGTCAGATTGACTCCCTTGCGCGCGAACGCCTCTTTTTGGGCCGCCCTGTGGCGCACAACGGCCGTCATATCGGCCTCAAAGATGGTTACGACATGGGGGCTTGTGCGCACGCTGCGGCTCATGTGTTCGGCAATCGCCCGCCGCAAGTTGGAAAGGGGCTGGAGCAGTTCGTCTTCGCCGGGCGCGGCGCCGGAAGCGGGCTGCGCCGCTGTCGGCTGTTGTTTGCGCGCTTCGATGTAGGCCAGCAGGTCCTTCTTGGTGACGCGCCCTTGGCGCCCGCTGCCCTGCACCTCGTCCAGATCGATGTTGTGTTGGGCGCTGAGGCGGGCGACGACAGGGCTGACGAAGGCACGGCCTTCCGGTTTGGCGTCAGAAGCGGCCATAGCGGCGGGCCGGGATGTGGGGAGAGAGGAAGAGGGGGCCGGTCGGTCGGTTACTTCGCTTGATGCTTCCGTTTCTGCCTGGTCCTCTCTCTCTTCATTGATCTCTTCTTCTTTGTCACCGATGTAGGCGATGACAGAGCCAACCTGAACCGTTGCTCCCTCGGCAGCCAGAATCTTGAGGAGGATACCGGCTGCGGGCGCGGGCACTTCAGTGTCGATCTTGTCGGTGGTGATGTCGAGCAGCGGTTCCTGCCGCTGCACCGAATCCCCAGGCTGTTTGAGCCAGCGGGCGACGGTCCCTTCGAACACGGTCTCGCCCAATTGGGGCATCTTCACTGGAGTTGGCATGGATGGCTCTCCGACGGCAAATTCCAGCGACCGGCCGCGGGCGGCCGGTCACTGATCACTTTTCGCTGGTTAGACCATGGGTTTCTTGCGCTGGACAAGCTGCACGGTCACCTGCCAGGGATCGCGCAGGAAGCAGAGTTTGTCTCCTGAGGGGGTGTTGTTTATCTCGCCGTCGGGTGTAGCGCCGGCCTGAATCAGACGTTCGCGTTCGCCTTCCATATCGTCTACGCTGAAAGCAAAGTGCAGGTTGAAGGGATTGATCTGGGCAAAGTCCAGGTGTTCCATTTCTTCATTGCTGTACAGCTCGACCATGCTGCCGTTGTTGTCGTAGACAAAGTTCATATATGGGGGGACATCGCCGGCGGAGACGATTTGCAGCCCCAGATGCTCTTTCCACCACTGTGCCTGTTCGCGGACGTTGGGTACGTTGATTGCGACGTGTTCAAGGTTCATTGGTGTGCTCCGTAAATGGATGTTTGATGGGAGTGAGAACGGTAGTTTTGCGTTATTGACTCCTGATTTTTCGTAACGGCCTGGACTGCAAGGGTTCGCCAGTCAACAAGGGCTGTCGGTTTCGGCGCGCGGTGCAGTTCGCAGTGCCGTTTCGTCATCTGAACCCAGTCGCAAACCGGCTTCCGTTTTGCAATTGCGTGCGAAGATCGTGGTGTCGAACGGAATTCAGATTCAGCTGTAGTTTACCACAGCCGACGTTGTCAGTAGCCAGTTCTGCATCGCTGGTGAACAGTCGCTGCGCCACGTTGACGGGGTGCCGCATGCGGGTTGAGTTGCTTGAAGGCACTGCGGGAGCATCTCCGAACAAGGAAAGCCGCTTACGGCCGACCGTCCATAAGAGCACTCGCCCTTGACGGAGCCTGCTCTACCAAGTAAGCAGAGGATTCATTGGGACTTCACTGCATTATGCGCCGGCGATGCGTTCGAAACGGGTCGGCTCGCGCTCCATTTCTGCCTGCACAAAGCGCTGCAGCAGGTCTGATTTGAGGTCGGCAAAGGCGGGATCATCCCAGCGGTTGCGGCGCTCCTCGGGATCTTCCTGCAGGTCGAACAGCTCCCCGTATGTGTGTCCCCGGTAGACGGTGAGCTTATAGCGCTGGTCTACGAGCGTGCGCAGGTGCAGCGCGGTGGGCTGGTGTCGGTTTTCGACGAGCACGTGGTCTCTCGCTTCGCCGGCCGCACCGGTCCAGACGTCCAACTGATCGGCGCCCTGCATCTGGCCGGGGATGTCGATGCCAGCGGCATGCAGGAAAGTGGGCGCCAGGTCGACCAGCGATTGTAGCGAACCACTAACGGCGCCGGCGGGGACGCGGCCGGGCCAGCGTACGAGGAAGGGCAGGCGGACCAGATCTTCATAGTGGAAGGCGCCCTTGGCGGTCAGCCCGTGCTGCCCGAGGAAGTGGCCGTGGTCGGTGCTGAAAACGACGAGGGTATTGTCGGCAATGCCCAGATGATCCAACGTGTCCAGAATGCGGCCTATTTCGCGGTCCATCAGGCTGACCATTCCGTAGTAGACCGCCATGTCTTTGCGCATTGCGTCGGGTTCGTGCAGGTGGCTGTTGAAGCCGTGATTGCCGAAGGGCGTCTCCTGCCAGGCGGAGAAGTCGGGATTGCGCTGCTGGGTTTTGGCGAAGTGGGGCGGCATTGCGTCGAGTTCGCCCGGCTCCAGGCGGCCCGGTTGCATCTCTTCGGGATCGTACATCGATGCCCACGGTTCGGATACGAGGTAAGGCGGATGGGGATCGTGGAAACTGCTCCAGAGGAAGAAGGGTTTGCCGCCGGCGGCGCTGCGCTCGATTGCCGCGATCGTGCGTTCAGCTGTCCAGACTGAGTAGTGGTACTCCTCCGGCAGGTCCCAGCCGTGTTCCCGTTTGGCCGCATTGGGGTCGGGCGGCCAGGACTGGAAGAAATCCTGCCAGTTGGGGAGGCCGTTTTCCTCCATCCAGATGCCGTAGTGTTGACCGGCGTGGGCTTCGTCGGCGTGGTTGCGCGCCACTTCGACGTGTTGAAAACCGTACCAGGGCCCGTGGAACTCGCGCCAGAAGTCGAGATCGCGCAGAGTGGGTTGACACTCGAGAGAGGTCTGTTGCGGACGCGAGGCCAGCGGCTGAAAGTGGGCTTTGCCGATAAGAGTGGTGTCGTAGCCGTGCTGGTGCAGCAGTTCGCCGACGGTTGGGACATCTTCGCCCAGTTTCACGCCGATGGTCCAGCAGCCATGCCAGGCCGGGTACTGGCCGGTGATGATTGATGAGCGGGAGGGGGAGCAGACGGGATTGTTGCAGTAGGCGCGGTCGAAGCGGGCGCCTTCGCGGGCGAGCCGGTCCAGGGCGGGCGTGCGGATGCGCGGATTGGTTACGCCGAGGGTTGAGAAGTGTTGCTGGTCGCTCGTGATCAGCAGGATATTTGGATATGCTTTTTCTTCGCTATTGGAGCTCGATTGGAGTGGAGTAGACATGTGCAACGGCCTCGGAGTCGACCAACGTCTTTTGCTGGGAATCCTATCATAGGCAGCATGTGCGCGCTAGTTGATGGGCGCGTGCGGATGTCCTGGATTGGGGGAACAGGTTCTGTTGATTTTCGATGGGCGGTGGCTGCGTGAGCAGTTCTGGAAGTCGCAGCGCTCCAGTCGGGTGCATCCCAGATTTGGGGTGGGAACAGTCTGGCGGGAATCAGTGCCAGCGGTGGCTGGAACTGTTTACCGTCTTTGGGCGAGACGCAGTGTAGGCGCCAGGCCTAGCCGTACGGTGGCGTCCGTCAGTTGGGGAGGGTGCGAGGGCAGGTACTTGGCTGGCACCTACGGGAATCTTATGGGACTGCCGGGATGTGGTCTGGCTAGACACCCTCGAATAGGCACCTGTCACCAATATCGACACCCGGTCGACGAGGCATGTTGTAGGAGGGGGCGTTGCGGGGGCGGAGCCCCCCCACAAGGGAGGGCCGAATAGGCCCGACCGCCCAGAAAGGCAGTAGTCGGTGGTCAGAGGCGTCGCTAATTCTGGCGGAAACTGGAATGGGAACTGACCGTGGCTTGGTTGCCTCCAGAGGAATGCGACTGTTCACCCCCATTTTGGGATGCACCCCTTCGGTCCGCAAAACAGTTCCAGGGCGTACCACCGTGTTATACTGGTACCGGTAGACCCCAGTGGCCGGCGGTTACGAGACCTTGAGCACTGTTTGTGCCGGGTCTGCCAAACTTCCTTTGACAACCGACAGAACCGCATAGGACGAGGAGAAGATGACTCAGACTATTTTGGAGAGCGTACAAATCCACTGGCAGGACCTGCGCGGACGCACCTATGATCTGATGGATGTTCTGGCCGATGCCGATCTGAATGCCCGGCTGCCCTTTGACGAATCCCAGAACATTCTCTATCAGTTCTACTGTATGTTGGGCACTCAGGAAAGCTGGCCGCCCGTGTTGCTGGAAGGGGGGATGCAGGGCTGGGATTGCAGTCTGCAACCTGCGCCTGCTGGAGAAGTGCTGCCGGTTGAACGGGTGCGCCAGGGGATGGAGGCGGCAGACAGGGCCCTGCTGGCGACTTTCGAGAAGGTGGACTGGCTGCACGTCTTTGAGAATGGATCGACGCCGCTGGCAGGTTACTACCGGTTGGTTGAACATGAGGCACATCACCACGGCCAGTTGATCAACCTGATTTACGCCAACAACCTACCCATTCCAGAGAGTTGGGCGGACTCCTGGGCGCTTACGCGCGACGAATAGCGTATTTCGGCGTGGTGAAAATGGCTGAGGTGCCGGGGCTACCTTTTGGCGCTGGCAGGTCGGGCGGGCGGAAGCAAAGCACAGAAAGAAAGAGCAGCAGTCTCAGGTGGAAACTGCCGCTCTTGCGTTGTTTGAGACCTTTTGGAGCGAGTACCGGTATCCTTTTGACTGCGGCGGGCAAAATGGAACCGCTACTGAAACAGCAGGAACGAAACTGAGGCCCAGGTGGCGCCCTCAACGCCTGTACCGACCAGCAGCGCCCACTGGCCATCCTCACTGTAGCCGAGCGTATCGTAAGTTTCGTCGTCGGGGACGTAGCCGACGATCGGCGCCTCCAGAGATGGCGCGCCGCGCAATCGCAAGCGGCCGCCCTGGCCGGTTTCGATGGTAGCGCGGCCCATTTGCACTCTCAGCTCTATGTCCCGCAACTCCACGAGCGAGGCTGCAATCCAGACCGGGTCCTCGATATCGGGGAAGAAGATCGCGACCCAGTGCTCATCGGAGCTGAATCCGGCCACAGGATAGGCTTCGCCGACGGCGACGCCTGCCAGGACCTCGGCGATGGTTTCCGGCTTGCTGCGCACGCGCAGGGCACGGGTGGTGACGATTGCCAGGTGCCTGGTGACATCGCCCACCTGGAGCAGCGGCTCGTCGGTCGGCGTGGTGACGGGCACCGTCTCCTCTGTGTCCGCCTGTTCGTCAGAGAGGGACATTTCGGAAATCGTTATCGTAAAGGCCGGGCTTATTGGCGCGCCGTTTTTCAGCACCGGCATATCGGTGCCGGGAAACTCGAAGACGTCGAAGACGCCACCATCTGTATGGAGCATGGCATAGAGAGTCTCCGTGGCGGCATCGACATCTATGTTTACGGCCAAATCAGTCGTTACTCCGGGCTCCAGGTGCGCCTGCCCGATGATCGGCCCGAATGAGCCGGCATCGTCGGCGTGAATGACGACCCAGCCTTCCGCCGGGACGACGGCTTCAGCAATCGTAACCTGGCCCTTGATCACTTCCTGAGGGAGGACTGCGATGCTCGGCTCCAGGTCACCGAGTGCCATCGATTCATCGTCGGTCTTTTCCTCGTCGGCGGCCATTTCTCCATCGCCGGCTTCCTCTTCGGCCGTTGCATCTTCCGTCGCAGCACTCATGGCGTCTTCTGGTTCGGCGGCCATCTGCCCGTCTTCAGGGACGGACAGGAGGGCGGCGTCTCCTTCCAGAGATACATCTTCGGCCCAGATCCAGCCGATTGTTCCTATGTCCGGCACCTTCACTTTCAGCCAGCTGATGTCTTCGGTCCGCCCGATCACAGTGATGACGTCGCCCTTGAGCAGGCCGGCGATAATTGGCGTCTCTGCACTGGCAGCCTGGCGCACCCGCAGCGCGTTGACATGCACGGTTGCCGTCAAGGTCACCGGTTCCGGCTCGGCCGGCTCTGCGGGTTCTTCCACAGGAAGTGGCGCGGCAGGTGTCAGGATCTGCGTGATATCTCTCTGGAAGGGGTAGCAGCTGCTGATTAAGAGGGGCAGAATTGCCATTGCCCATACGATCAGGACGCGAAAGCGAATCGGCATGGTTCCTCCCAAGCTGGCGTTTGCCCGCTGCAATGGGCGGGGACCCGGGGGCGGAGTTGGGAACAGGCGCATGGCCTCAGGCATAGGCATTGCGCGGCGCTCAGAACTTGAACCGCGCCCTTACCAGGCAGCGGCGGATTCAATAATTATGGCACGGCAAAAGATTGGCTGTCAAATGATTTCGGTCTTTCTCCTTATCCGAAAACATACCGAAATGGGGGTGAATGCGCGGCGCGATTGCTACGCAGGCGGCCATCTTTCCGGGTGGAATTCCAAGGCCTGCGCTGGTAAAACGCTATCCGTTGCCTTCGCAAAATTGCTCTGACCGATCTTGGGCAAGAAGGGCAATCATCGATTCTGAGTAGCATATGGAACGAGTCAGCTTCATCTTGAATCCCATTATCAATAAAATATTGTTTGACAGACAGAATCCAGTTCACTATACTGACCGTATCCGCGTCAATGGACACAGTGGCAATTTCGAGTCCGATTTTTCTCTGCAGAGATCTGTGAAGAGAGTCTGCCCATCGTTGACGGACATGTTGATCACGGAGTAGTGAAGATCAGTATCTGGCGCCCTTTGCCATCTCACTTCCAGACAATTGTATTCTGGGAGGCAGATGCCGATTCCAGGCCAGAAACAGCTATTTCGCGTTATGAACAGCAGTCAGTGCGGGCGAAGGGGCAACCTCCACTTTACATTACGATAACTGAGCGCCGACACACGATCTTAGCCGGGAACCGCCATTCGCACACTTTCTACCGGCCTGAGAAAGGAGGATTACGAAGCCGGGCAGTGGTCCATGTACAGACCGTGGACGCGTCAACCGCGTAGACCGCCGAATGTGCAGGAATGAACCCACGTGAAGGCGTAGAAAAAACGATTGCATGATCTGTTGATGTCGGACCCGGCGCGCCGGAGCGGGGTAGAGAGTTTAGTTCAGCGATGTCCATTGGAAAAGGAGAGGAGCCATGATGTTGGTGAAACGATTTCGGGTCATTGGCATTTTGCTGGCGCTTGCACTCTTGGCGTCGGCATGCGTCGCCGCTCCGGCCGCAGAAACAGGCCAGGACATGGCGGCTGACGAAGCGATGGATAGCGGTGATTCGGGGGCCCTGACAGGCAAGCTCACGTTGAACCCTGGATCCTATTACCCGTCCGAAAGTATGGAGTGGAGTGAAACCAACCCGAATCCACACAATATGATACTTACCTTGATCGACGAATACCAGGCGTTGCATCCAGGTGTGGAGATCGAGTTGGTTCAGCCCCCTCCCGGCGATGTCAGCAGTCGAGAGTACATTGTCACAAACATGACTGCCGGCACGATTCCCCACGTAGTCTACACGCTGACCCGGGACCAGGTAGAGGAGATCGGAAAGGGCTGGTGGGTCAACTTAGATTCCTATTTGGAGCAGCCGAACCATTACGTTGAGGCGGGCGAGCCGGGCAGCGAAAGGTGGTTGGATCTCTTCTACGAGGTGCCTTTCCAGGCGAACCGCATTTTGGGTTCACATTACACGCTCAACTACTCGATTGTGACTTCGATGATGTTCTACAACAAGGACATTTTTGAGGAAGTCGGGGTCGAGGTTCCGACGACGTTAGCGGAGTTGCTCGATGTCTTTCAGGCGTTGCAGGATGCCGGCTACACTCCCTATGGAGGGATTGGTTCCTGGTTCATGTATGAGACGCTTGGGCAGTTGGGCGGCAGCATCATGGCGGAGTTGACCCCTCAGGTAAATCCTGACGGTGGTCCGGCCAACTTTGAGGAGGTAGCCTGCGCTATCGACAGAGGCGTATTTCTAGCCGAAACCCCTGAGTATCGGGAATGGATGCGCCTGATGAAGGAGGTCGCCAAATTCCGTACGAAGGATTGGACCGATAAGAACGCTAATGCCATCACAAAATGGTTGCAGGGTGACATCGTGGTGGTGGAGGATGGGAGTTGGCGTGTAAAGCAAAACAAACTGAACCCAAACATTGAATTCGAGTGGGGAATGTTTTATGCGCCTAAGTGTACACAGGAGAGTTCGCCGGTTTGCACCGGGACACCTGCGCCTCCTATTGGTGGTGCGCCAGGCGGTTTTGCAATCACCAAGACCGCCATTGAGGATGGGCTTGTCGATCTTGCGGCAGATTTTCTGATGTACCTGAGCGCTCCACAGAACGCGGAGCGACTGATCAACGATCTGGGCAACGTACTGCCATTACAGAAAGGCGCGACGCCCGCTGACCCGGACCTGATTTCGATTCTGGAAAATCTCCAGGACCATGAGGGTGAAGCAGCGATGTGGACCTATTACGACAAAACCAACCTGGAGTCGCGTTTGGAGATTTGGGATCTCAAGAACGCGTATATTCTTGACCAGTTGACGCTTGACGACGCAGTCGCGCAGATTGATGAGATCATGACGTTGTACGCGTCCGATTTTATCAGCGACAACGAAGTGGACTGCTCGGCGCTTGGTTTTGAGTAGATAGTGGTCAGACCGTATGGGTCTATTGAAATCCTGGCTTGTTGGCCGGTTCGGAGGAGTCGCAGCCGGTCAACAAGCAGGTCAAACCGAAGAGCGGCCACCCACGGCAGGGCAACCTCAAGCAGGAGTTCCGGCCAGTCAGGGGAGCGTTAGGGCGAAGCACGGCCTGAGACGGCGTGTTCGTCACGCTTTGCCCTACTACGCTGTCTTGCTGCCCACGCTTCTCGGCCTCCTTGTCTTTGACTACTACCCCGCGTTTTTGGCCGTCTATCACTCCTTCTTCGAATGGGACATCGGGCTACCTGCTACATGGGTTGGAATAGACAACTTTGTGCGCATGTTTACGCAAGACAGGACGTTTCTGCGATCGCTCAGAAACGTAGGCATCATCACGGTCTGGATCATGTTTCAGGCCACGGTGATCCCGCTGGTCGTGGCGGAACTGATATTTGCCGTCAAGAGCATGCGTTGGAAGTACTGGTTTCGCATCGGCATGATTTTGCCGGCCATTATTCCGGGCATCGTTGTCTTTCTGCTCTGGCGCTTTATCTATGATGGCTCTGTCGGGCTGCTCAATGCATTTCTTACTGCCATCGGACTAGAGAGCTGGACGCGCGTCTGGCTTGGCGACCCGAGGATCGCGATTTGGGCGCTCACTTTTTCCGGGTTCCCGTGGGTGAATGGTGTGAACACTTTGATCACCCTGGCCGGGTTGCAGAACATAAACGGAGAGATACTGGAATCGTCGGAGTTGGACGGCGCCAGCAGGCTACAGAGAATCTGGCGACTGGACATACCACTGGTATTTGGCCAGATTAAGCTCAATCTCGTGCGGGCGATCATCGCCAGCATCCAAATATTCGAGGTAGTCTTCGTGATGACAGAAGGTGGGCCGATTAAGTCAACGATGGTGCCTGGGCTTTGGCTATACTACAACGCCTTTAACTATCATCGCATGGGTTATGCATCTGCGATCGGTGTATTCATCTTTGTTACGATATTGCTTCTGACTCTAGCCAGTATGCGGATCTTCCGGGAGGAACGCGCCTGAACAACCTCCGGGACTGACTACTCGTGATTTCATCCGCGATATCACGGGCGAGGTTTTCATAAAGAAGGCCGCGATATCTGCAACCGGGAGGAACTTTCGTGAGTACAGTTCAAGCAGGCGGATCAGCACTCGTTGAAGGAAGAAGATGGCCCCGTATAGTAAGGTACTGGGTGCGTCACTGGCCGGTCTCGGTCATTTTAGTACTGATCGTTTTGATGATGGTGCCGATGCTTCTTGCGCTTTTCATCGCGGCCAAGTCGCGGGCGCAGTTTGACTTCAACCCGTGGGGACTCACCTTTCCCTTATATTATCACCAGACCTTTCCTGCGGCTTGGCGCGTCGTTTCGCAGTCAATACTAAACAGTGTGATCGTAAGCACGGTTTCCTGTATTGGTGTGCTCTTTTTCGGCTCCTTGTCGGCATATGTATTTGCGCGCTTTGACTTTCTGGGCAAGGACACGGTGTTCGTCATTATCCTGTCCCTGCTGATGATTCCGGCGATTCTGACTTTGGTGCCGCGCTTTGTTGTGGTCCATAAGCTGGGTCTTTTTCAGACAATGTGGGCGCTTCTGTTGCCCTACATCGCTGCAGGCCAGGTGATGGCTGTATTTCTTATGCGCACATTTTTCGTCTCAATTCCGTCAGAGTATTTCGAATCGGCTCGCATTGACGGGGCAAGTGAATTCAGGTGTTTCTGGAACATTGCGCTTCCTCTTTCCAAACACATTGCGGGTGTTGTCGCGATTCTGCAGGTGCTGGGCACCTGGAACGACATCTTCTGGCCATATCTGACCATCGGGACGAAAAAGGAGTTGTTTACGATTCCAGTGGCGTTGCTGATCTTCAATGATCAGCTTGGTCAGCAGATTGGGACACAGATGGCGGGCTACATTATTGCGTCGTTACCGCTGGTGCTTCTATTCGCATTCACCAGCCGCCTGTTCGTCGAAGGTCTGACTGCAGGCGGTCTCAAACTTTAGCTTTGCGCCCAACATCACTACTAAGGACAATATCATGGAAACAGTACGCGATCGGATGTGGCTTTGGGCCCATGAGGCAGGCAGCCATGACACGGAATGGGCAATCGGACGCACATCGCGCATTACGCCGGTGGAGGCCGCATACTATATGGACGTGCACAATATGATCATGGTGCGATACCATGACAAGCCGGAGATGCCCTTTGACCAGTACGCAGTCCCTTTTCGGAGGCTACAGCAGGTGTTCTGGTCGGTGGTAGGCGGCGCGGGGCGTTCTTCGGAGGAGGAGCGCAGGCATGTGCTGGAGTTGGCGGGGCGCAATCCGAACATCATTGGCGTCTTCATGGACGACTTCTTCAGGCGGCCGCAGGACGGGGGCGATCTGGGCGTGCTTTCGGTCGAGGAACTGCAGTCGCTGCGCAGTCAATTTGAGGTGGGCGGGCGTAGGTTGGGTCTGGGGGTCACACTCTATACTTATCAACTCGATATGCCCCTGGAGCGCCATCTTGCACTCTGCGATTGGGTCTCTCTGTGGACGTGGATAGAGCCGGACCTGAAGGACCTAGAAGAGAACATGACCCGGTGTGAGGAGATCGCGCCTGAAAGCCGCAAACTGTTGGGCTTGTACATGTACGACTATGGACAGCGCCAGACGATGCCAGTGGAGTCGATGCAGATGCAGTGCGAGACGGCCTTGCGCTGGCTGCACGCGGGACGCATCGAGGGGATGATCTTTCTGGCGAGCTGTATCTGCGACATGGAGTTGGAGACGGTGGAATGGACGCGGGAGTGGATTGCGAGTGTGGGTGATGAGATGTTGGGATGAAAGCAGGCAGTCGTTGGTGGTCAACAGCACTTGCTGAGACGGTCTGGGAACGGGCATTCTTGCCGCCGTTTCCAGGCCTTGGTCATTCTGGGCCGTGTGAATCCCCTCATCTCCACGCGGGCGTGATATAGTTACCTGGTTTGGAAAGGATAGGATGCGATTCTCTTCCTGGATGATGCCCAGGGGAACTGCGGCATGCCCAGAATGACCACCATTGTTTTATGCGCTACCGCTTCGCCATTTGAGCTCGGTTCAGGACGGGGCGATTTCCATGGAGGCAGACGATGACCACAACGGCTGAATTTCAGAACCACAACGCACTGCTTGACGATCCGCAGGCGATGCGCGGGCAGATGGCGACCGACGGCTTTCTGTTCTTTCGCGGGCTGTTGCCGGCGGATGAGATCGTCGCGCTGCGCCGGAAGATTCTGCAGGTCTGCGACAATTACGGCTGGATTGCGCCTGGCACAGAGCTGATGGACGGCATCGCCGACCCTTCGGCGGACGGGATGGAGCCATTCTGCGGCGTCGGCGTGCCGCCTGAAGCCTATGGAGACGTGCAGTGCCTGGAATCTTTCCACCGCCTCGCGCACAATCCTGCCTTGGTTGAAATGCTGGGGCAACTGTTTGATGAGAGCGTACTGGTGCATGCCCTCAAGATCGCGCGCCTGATGATCCCGGCCAAGGGCAACGCGCCGACGCCGGCGCACCAGGACCACATCTTCATCCAGGGTTCAAAGACAGTCTATACCTGCTGGATTCCGCTGGGGGACTGCCCGCGCGAGCTGGGCGGGTTGAGCGTGCTGCGGGGTTCGCACAAGCTGGGCATCTTGCCGGTGCGGGAGGCAGAGGGCGCCGGCGGCCGCCATGTCATTTTCGGAGACGATGCACCGCAGGAATGGTTCGAGACCGACTTCCAAATCGGCGACGTGCTGGTCTTCCACAGTCTGACCGTCCACAAGTCGATTCCGAATCGGACGAAGAACCAGATCCGGCTGTCGACAGATTACCGTTATCAGCCGCCCTCATTGCCGATTGAAAAGAAATCGATCACGCCGCACTGCAATGTACTTCCCTGGGAGGAGATCTACGCCGGCTGGAAGTCGAAGGACCTGCAGTATTACTGGGAGAACTATAAATTGGACTTCCAGGAGTTTGACGACTCGTTGGTTGCGATTCAGGGGGAGTGAGTGGAGAGGGGCAAGAGGTAGAGCATGTCGACACCGATCGGGTTGCATCCTGAGAATCCCCGATATTTTCTGTACAATGGCAGGCCGCTGGTGTTGATCACAGCGACCGAACATTACGGCGCGGTGATCAACCGCAACTTCGACTATATTGCTTACCTTGACGACGCTGCCGAGAAGCGGCAGACGCTGAGCCGCTGCTTCCTGCTCTTCCGCGAGCTGCAGGTGTTTGATCCGGCTACGCAGGTGAAGCCGATCAATCCCCATTCGCCGTGCAAGCCGTTGCCGGGCGAATATGTAAGTCCATGGCTGCGCAGCGGGCCGGGCTTTGCCACGGACGGCTATCCCAAGTTTGATCTGGACCAGTGGAACCCGGAATATTTCGAGCGGTTGCACGGTTTTCTGGCGGCGGCGCAGGAGCGGGATGTCATCATCGAGCTTACGCTTTTCAGCAGCACGTACAGCGACGCGGTGTGGGGGCTGAATCCACTTAACATCCAAAATAACATCAACGGGGTGGGTGACATTCCGTGGCAGGACTACATATCGGGCCGGGACAGAGCGCTGACGGAGAGGCAGATGGCGTACGTCGACAAGGTGGTGGAGGAGGCGAACGGTTACGACTGCTTCTACTTCGAGGTCTGCAACGAGCCATTCACAACCAGGGCGGGCATGCTCCCGGAGACCGAGTTTGCCACCCAGGCCGAGGTGGACGGATGGCAGGAGGCGGTGCGGGACCAGATTCGGGCGGCGGAGGCAGGGCTGCCCAAGCAGCATCTGATCTTCCAGGTGCCGGTAGAAAACTGGCGGACGGATACGGCGTTGGAGCAGATCCTGGGGGAGGAGTCGGTCGACGCGATCAATCTGCATGACTACCAGCAGCTGACCTACAAAGGTTCGATCCTGGCGCCGTTGTCGCGGTTTATGCAGCGCGATCTGAGGCTGGCGCGGATCCAGCACCTGTGGACGACGGTGCACGAGACGGGTAAGCCGTTCGTTTTTGACGAGGACAACGCGGCGACGAGTTCGCTGGACGAGGAGTCGTGGATCGTGCATCGCAAGCGGGCGTGGGCGACGGTCTGCAGCGGCGGCCATTACAACATGATCGACTTTTCGGTCCAGGCCGGAGGTCAGGAGGCGGGCACGCCGGCGTCGCAGGCGATGATCCGCAGCTGGATGAAGAATCTGTCGGCGTTCATTCACGGGGTCGATTTCGTTCAGATGACGCCGGATTCTGACTTTGCCAGGGGGACGCCGGACAACGCGATTGCGATTACGCTGGCGCAGCCGGGGCGGGCTTACGTCGTCTATGTGGCCGATCAGCGCGAGGTGGATGACCCCTCGTTGGGGCAGCCCTGTCAGGGACGCCTGGCGTTCACGCTGCCGGTGGGCAGTTACTCGGCGCGGCTCTATTCGCCGGAGGAGGGAAGGTACACGGGAGAGGCACAGGGCCTTGCCGGCGGTGAAACGGGAATCGATTTAGGGCCTTTCAGCCACGATATCGTCGTTCACATAGAGGCCGACGGCTAGTGGTCAGCGGACGGCGTTTTACTCTCCAGCCGATGAAGGAGTTGCAAGATGGAAATTAAGCTTTCGTGCCCGGACTTCACTTTCCCGCTGCTGCCCCATGACGACGTGCTGACACTGATCGCGATGATGGGGTTTCAGGGGGTGGATATCGGGCTGTTCGAGGACCGTTCTCACATCTATCCCAGCCACGTTGTGGGCAATCTGGCGGCGTCGGCACGGGACCTGTCAAGCCGGGTACAGGACAAGGGGTTGGAGATTGCGGATGTCTACTTCCAGGCTTCCGGGCCGGGTTTGCCGGCGCTGGCGATCAACCATCCCGACGAAGAGGAGCGCAAGCAGGCGCGCGACCTGTTCCCGCGCGTCGTCGAGTTCACGCTGCGGTGCAATGCAACGCATATCACGATCGAGCCGGGGCTGCCGTGGGATGGCGAATCGTACGAGACTTCGCTGAAGCGTGCTTGCGAGGAACTGGCCTGGCGGGTGGAGCTGGCGGAGGCGGCGGGATGTGTGTGTGCTGTGGAGCCCAACGTTGAGTCTCTGACGCGCACGCCGGAACAGACGCATCGCATGCTGGAGATGACGCCGGGGTTGACGTTGACGCTGGATTATTCACATTTCGCTTACCGGGAGATCAGCGACGACGAGAGTGAGACGCTGATTCCGTACACGTCCCATTTTCATGCGCGCGGGGGTCATAAGAATCGCCTACAGTCACTATTCCAGCACAATGTGATCGACTACCCCAGGGTGGTGCGAGCGTTGCGGGATTCCGGGTACGAGGGCTACGTCTGCGTCGAATATGTGTGGGTCGACTGGGAGGGCTGCAACGAGGTCGACACGCTGTCGGAGACGATCCAGATGCGTGATCTGCTGCTGTCGGTGGATTTGGGCGGGTAATTTCGTCCAAAGGCAGCGGTAACGGCGCCCTGGTAGTCCTGTGAGCACACCCGACCTCCACCTTCACACTCTGTTCCTGCTGGATAGCGCCGGACGGATCGTCGGGAAACGCGAGCCGGACCCGGAACCAGGGCCGAGGTTTGCGCTGATTCGCGGCAGGACAAGCTGCGCTTGGGCGGTACGGGCTGACGTGCCGCAGGGGATCGCGGGGGAGCTTGACGGTCTGGCACGGGCGGAGCCGCCGGTGGCGGGTTTCCGCGAGGCCCCTGTGCATGCGGAGAGGTACAGGTCGCTGGTCGGCGGTGAAGTATACGCGGGGCCGGCGTTCAGTTTTCCCAAGACAGTCGAACGGCCTGATGCCGCGGTACACGTGAATGCGTTGCCGCTGCTTGCGCGCCATTTTTCGGGGTGGACGGCTGCGGAGATACCGGGACGGTCGCCGATAGCGGCGGTGGTGGTGGAAGGTCATGCGGTGAGCGTCTGCTTTTGTGCGCGGCGGTCGGACACGGCGGCAGAGGCTGGGCTGGAGACGGCGGAGGCGTTCCGGGGGCGGGGGTTCGGTACGCAGGTGACGGCGGCGTGGGCGCTGGCGGTGCGGGCGTCGGGGCGGGTGCCGCTTTACAGTACGTCGTGGGAGAACGGGGCTTCGCTGGCGGTGGCGCGCAAGTTGGGGCTTGTGGCGTATGCGTGTGGGTGGAGTTTGGGGTAGCAATGGCCCTTTATCTGATTCGGAGTCAGGATTGACGCTCTCAGCAGTGAAGGTGCCCACAGAGAGTCAGTCGTTCAGGATGGCACGAACCGCTGTGAGCTCTCAGCAACTGCTGGCAAACACATATCAAACTCTTCACACTGCTGTTGAGACCCACCCGCGCCTCCGCTATAATCGGTGGGGGTATGCTGGGGGAGTCCATTAGCCGTCAGCCGGAGGGGGAACCTGTTGCGGGTTGTGCTCGTTAGCAAGGCGCTCGTTGTGGGCGCGTATCAGAGGAAGGCGGAGGAGATCGCGCGCCTGGGGGTGGAGTTGACGGTGCTGACGCCGGCGAGCTGGCGGGACCGGCGCGGGTTACAGAAGGCGGAACGCTTGCATACGGTCGGCTACGAACTGCGTACGATTCCTATCCTATTCAACGGCGCTTATCATATGCACTTTTATCCTACTCTGGTAAAGGCGCTGCGGGAGCTGAAACCTGAGGTTGTGCATGTTGATGAGGAGCCATACAATTTGGCTACGTTTCTCGGTGTGAGGGCGGCGCGGGCGGTGGGTGCGAAGCCACTCTTCTTTACATGGCAGAACCTGCTCCGCCGCTATCCGCCGCCATTCAACTGGTTCGAGCGCCTTGTGTATCGCGCCTGCGCGCTGGCGATCGCGGGGAATGCCGAGGCCCGCGAAGTTCTCAAACGCAAGGGCTACGAGGGCGATGTCGTGGTGCTGCCGCAGTTCGGCGTCGATCCTGCTATCTTCAGTCCGCAGGCGGAGTTGGATGGGGAGGAGAACGCGAAGGAGGACGAAGCGTTTCACATTGGCTACGCCGGGGGCCTGTTGCCCGAGAAGGGGTTAGACCTGCTGCTGCGGGCGTGCGCCGGTCTGGATGGTGCGTGGCGCTTGACGCTGGTGGGCAGCGGGGAAGAGATCGAGGCGCTGCGGAAACTGGCTTCCGAGAGTGGCATCGCAGACCGGGTCACGTTGGGGGTCAGACTGCCCAGCGGGGAGATGCCGGACTTTTATCGTTCGCTGGACGTGCTGGTGCTGCCCAGCCTGACGCGGCCCAACTGGAAGGAACAGTTTGGACGGGTCCTGATCGAGTCGATGGCCTGCGGGGTGCCGGTGCTTGGCAGCAGTAGCGGAGAGATCCCCAACGTCATCGGGGATGCCGGGGTGGTCTTCCCGGAGGGGGATATGGAGGCGCTGCGGTCGCAACTGCAGCGGCTGATGCAGGATAGGGAGGCACGCAGCCATTTTGCCTCTGCGGGGAGGCAGCGAGTGCTGGCCCATTACACGATGGAAGAGATTGCCCGCCAGACGGTGGCGGCCTACAGGGCGGTGGCCCATGGCCGCTAGCAGTTCATGGGAAGTTACTGACTATGAAAGTCGTCGTCAACGCCCAACTACTCCATACACGAGGCGGCTACCGGGGGGCCGGGGTCAGCAACTACTGTCGCAACCTGCTGACAGCGCTTGCGGACAAGACCGACGGAACCAAGGTGACGGCCTTCGTCAATGACCGCGAATTTCGCTTCCCGTACAGGCGTCCGGGGATGGAGTTGCGGTATACGCGCTGGCCGGCAGGCGATCCGGTGCCGCGCATCATCTGGGAGCAGACAGCGCTGCCGCTGGCTGCGATGACGGCGCAGGGGAACCTTGTGCACGGCCTGGTGAATACGTTGCCGCTGGCGACGAGGGTGCCCGGTGTTGTGACAGTTCATGACCTCAGCTTCGTACGTATGCCGGAGCGGTTCCCCCGCCTGAAGCGATTCTATCTCGGCCAGTTGTGCCGTGCCAGCGCCCGCCGGGCGCGGCGGGTTATCGCAGTCAGCAAGCAGACGGCAGCGGACGTACGGGCGGAGTTCGGGGTCGAAAGCCGGCGTGTGGAGGTGGTGTACAATGGGGTCGGCGAGCAGTTCCGGCCTCTTCCGGATGCAGAGGTCACCGGTTTTCGTGAGCTCATGGGGCTGCCGGAGAGGTTCTTGCTCTATGTAGGCACGCTGGAGCCGCGCAAGAATCTACCCCATCTGCTGCGAACTTTTGCGAAGTGGCGGGAGGAGAGTGCAATTGGGCGCGACGTGGGGCTGGTGGTGGCGGGCGGCAAAGGCTGGCACTACCAGGAGATCTTCAGTCTGGCGGACGAGTTGGGTTTGACAGGCGGACGGTCAGAGGGAGGGCCAGTCGTCCAGTTCCCCGGTTTCCTGCCAGAGCGTGACCTGTCCTTGTGGTACAACGCGGCCAGCGGATTCGTTTACCCCAGTCTGTTCGAGGGATTTGGTCTGCCGGTGCTGGAAGCGATGGCATCGGGGACGCCGGTCATTTGCAGCGATACGCCGAGCCTAAAGGAGGTGGCGGGCGACGCGGCGCTGATTGTGCCGGCGCAGGATCAGTCCGCACTGCGGGACGCGTTCGAGTGCGTGTTCACAGACCAACAGACCGCCACTGTATTGCGAAGGCTAGGACTTCGACAGGCGAGGAATTTCTCCTGGGAACGGACCGCAAAAGAGACGATGGATGTATATGAAAGTGCAGTCAATGGAAGGTAGTGGAGGGTACAGAGCACGAACAACAATTCGCACACCGCAGGCCAATGGTCACTGAATGAATGCCGATGACGACCGTACAGATGAAACAGCGTCAAGGCCGCCGAACTTCCCAACAAACCCTTAACGGGCGGCGGACGAGCGGGGAGGCAACGGGCGTACCTGATAGGAACTGGCTGACTGCCCTGCTCATTCGGGTCCCGTCGCGGCGGTGGCCGGTGCTCCTGCGCATCAGCGATCTGATTCTGATCGTTGCGGCGTTTGTCATGGCTTACTGGGTGCGCTACCGGCTGCAGTGGTTCCTCACCGTCGATCCGGCAAATCAGGCCGAACTGGTCACCTATCTGCCGTTCGGATTGGCGCTGGTATTTCTCCTTTTCTGTTCGTTTCAGTTCTCCAAGGTCTATGTTTACCGGCGAGACCGCCTCTGGATAGAGGAGGTCTACGCCATCGCGAGCGCGACCACTATCGGCGTTGTTGTCCTGATCATTCTGAACCTGGCCTTCGGGCAGCTGTCTTTCAGCCGTCTGATCTTCCTGTATACGGCGGTGCTGGTCACGCTGTTGCTGGGAATCAGCCGGGCGATAATCTACACGGTGCGGGGCTATCTACGCAACCAGGGGATCGGTCTGGAACGTGTGGTGTTGGTGGGCGCCGGCGACGTGGGGTTGATGGTGATGCGCACGATTGCGGCGCGCCCGAGCCTCGGATACGAACTGGTCGGCTTTCTGGACGACGATCCGGACATTAATCAGACGGACATCGGCCGCTTTCAGGCGCTGGGTCCGCTGACCAACTTCTACGATATTCTGCAACACAGCGAGATTGACACGGCTATCATCTGCCTGCCCTGGCGGAGCCACCGCATCGTGGCGCGGTTGCTTCATCTGTGTGAAGAAAACGGGGTCAGGGCACAGATTGTGCCGGACTTTTTCCAGCTGACGAAGAACCAGATGCAGGTGGAGCGGCTAGACGGAATTCCGTTGATCACGACGCGGGCGGTGTCGATTGCAGGTTGGAATCTGTTCGTGAAGCGGGCGCTGGATGTGACACTGGCCACTGTCATGTTAGTAGTGGGGTTGCCGCTGGCAGCGCTAATCGCGCTGGCTGTACGTTTCAGTTCGCCGGGTTCGATAATTTACTCCCAGACGCGCGTCGGGCGCAACGGACGGCAGTTCAGGATCTACAAGTTTCGCTCGATGATCGCAGATGCCGATGCACAGCTTGACGAGATCGCCGATCTCAATGAGGCGACGGGGCCGCTTTTCAAGATGCGCGACGACCCGCGCCGCACCTCGGTGGGGCGGATTCTGCGGCGCTTGAGCCTGGACGAGCTGCCGAATCTGATCAATGTGCTGCGGGGCGAGATGAGCCTAGTGGGGCCCCGTCCCAATGTGCCGGAGGAGGTGGCGCAGTACAAGGACTGGCACGGTAAGCGGTTGTCGGTCAGCCCGGGGATGACAGGTCTGTGGCAGGTGAGCGGCCGAAGCGATCTGACTTTCGATGAGATGGTCCTGCTCGACATTTACTATGCCGAGAACTGGAGCGTGACACTGGATCTGAGCATTCTGCTGCGCACGATCCCGAAGGTTTTGGGAGGGGAGGGGGCTTATTAGGAGTTTTCAGTTTCTAGTTTTTAGTTGTTAGTTACCCCGCTCAAAGGCGATCGTTTCCCCGAGTTGCGCTCTGAGTTTCTTGGTTCTCAGAGACCCCACTAACTGAAGGTAGTTCAATCACTCCCTTGCAATTGCAGACCCATGCGTTCCGGCTGGAAGAGGCGGGGCTCCATTTCGCGCAGGTCGGGGGCGATAAGGAGAGGGAACTCGCATAGGGCCAGAACGTCTTGCTCGAGGTTGGCGCCGGGCGCGATTTCGATGACCGTCCAGCCGTCGGCGTCGAGGCGGAACACGCAGCGTTCGGTGATAACGAGCACGTTTTGGCCGGTCTGGCGGGCGCGGCGGCCGCTGAAGGTGACGTGCTCGACCTCGCTGACGAATTTGCGCACTCTGCCCTCTCGCTCGATGTGCAGGCGGCCACCTGCGACGTCGAGACGTGCGCCGGCTGTGTAAGTGCCGCTGATGACGATGTTGCGGGCGTTGGCGGTGATATCGACGAAGCCGCCGACACCGGCGGTCACGTGGGGGCGGGCGGCCAGCCTGGAGACGTTGATGTTGCCCTCACGGTCGATCTGCATGAAGGAGAGGAAGCAGCGGTCAAAGCCGCCCCCCTGGAAATAGCTGAACTGGTCGGGTGAGGGGATGATGGCCTGGGTGTTGGCTGCGCAGCCGAACTGGAAGCCCCCCAGCGGCATGCCGCCTACGGCGCCCTGCTCGATCACCCAGGTAACGGCGCCGTCCAGCCCCTCTTCCAACAGGACGCGGGGCACGAGTGCGGAGATACCGAAGCCGAGATTGACCGCTTCGCCGTCGCGGAGTTCGAGCGCGGCGCGGCGGGCGATCACCTTCTGCAGGCCCCACTCGGCCAGCTCAAAGGTGTCGGAGGGGACGCGCACTTCGCCGCTGATGGCGGGGTCGTAGTCGGTCTGGGTGGTCTGCATGGCATCGGGAACGACCACGACGGCGTCGACGAGAACGCTGGGCACGCGCACGTTCTGGGCGGGGAGTGTGCCGGCGGCGACGCGGCGCTCGACCTGGGCGATGACGACGCCGCCGTTGTTGTGCGCGGCCAGCGCGACATCGTAGGCGCCCAGAAATGCGCCTTCATGCTCGAAGGTGAGATTGCCCAACTCGTCGGCTGTGGTCGCCCTGATCAGAGCTACTTCCGGGTGCAGGGCGCGCAGGTAGAGCCACTCCTGACCGTCAAACTCCACCAGTTGCACGATATCTTCGCGGGTGCGGTCATTCATGCGGCCGCCCTGGCGCCGTGGATCGAGGAAGGTGTCCATGCCCAACTGGGTGAGGACGCCGGGGCGTTTGGCCGCGGCCTCGCGCAACTGGTGGAAGATGAGGCCGCTGGGAATATTGTAGGCTTCGACTTCGTTTTTGTAGATCATGCGCCAGATGGCGGGCGACTCCATCGAGGAGGGGCCTGAGGGGAGAGAACCGGCAATCACGCGCGCCAGCAGGCCGGGGCGGGCGATGTGGTCGATGCCGTCGATGCCGTACATGTCGCCGGCGGCGATGGGATGGATGGTGGTCAGGTTCTGCGGATGGCCGTGCTGGGCGAAGCGCTCGCCGAGGGCGCGCAGCAGCGCGTCGGGGCAGAGAAGTCCGCTGGACGAATTGACGGCGACCATGGCCCTGTCGGGGATGAGGTCTGCGGCTTCGGAGAGATTGACAAAACGGGTGTGCGGCATCGGTCAGATTCACCTTTGCGGGAGAGGCGGTCGCGTGAATTCGGGCAGAATGGAACCACGCGGCCAAGGCGTTGCGATGGATTCATTATAGCGTTACGGGCGTTGCGTGCAAGGGCTGGCGGCTACGTCCCTGGTCAATAAGGGCGCGGTGAAGGCGGAGGGCGGGCGGAGAAGGAACGAGTTATGCTCGCAGGCGGTGGTAGGCGTGGTCGCCGACGGCGGCGGTGGCGGCGCGGCCGATTTCGTCGGCCTGCAGGAGGGCGGACCAGGTGTTTTCAGGTGTGACGTCGAAAGGCTCGTTGTCCATGAGCGGCGTGGCGGCGCTGTGGGCCATGGCATCTTGCAATGCGGGGCCGTCGGCTACGGCGTCGATGGAGAGCTGGGCCAGATGGGTAGGCAGGCCGATTTCGGCGCAGAAACGGGCGACCTGTTTGCATTCGTCCAAGGACTGCTCCAGAGTCAGCTGGGTGAGCAGTCCCAAGGCAACCATCTCACCGTGCAGGTAGCTTTCGCGTGCGACGGGCAGGCGCGTGAAGCCCATGGCAACGGCGTGGGCCGCGGTGACACCGCCGCTTTCGAAGCCGATGCCGCTCAGTAACGTGTTGGCTTCGATGACGCGCTCCAGGGCGGGATTGGTCTCGCCGCGGTAGTTGGCTTCAGCGGCGGCGACGCCATCTTCGAAGACGGTCCGGGCGCAGAGTTCGGCGATGGCCTGGGCGGCGATGGTGGGGCGTCCGCCGATGACGGCGCGGCCGGCCGGGTTGCGGTAGCAGGTACGCGCTTCGTAGCGGGTGGCGAGTGCATCGCCCATGCCGGCCACCAGGTAGCGTACGGGCGCGGCCGCGATCAGTTGGGAATCGACCACTACAAATGCGGGGCTGTCCGGGAAGGATTCGCCGCCGTGGGCGATGCCTTCGTCGGTGTAGATGACCGATAGGGCGGAGCAGGGCGCGTCGGTGGAGGCGATGGTGGGGACGATGACGACGGGGATATCGAGCCGGGCGGCAACGCATTTGCCCGCGTCGAGACATTTGCCGCCTCCGACCGCGATCAGGCTGTCGAAGGGCGTGTCCTGCGCTTGCAGGCTGGCGGCGGCGCGCTCGATCTCAGTGTAGGAGCACTCGCCCTCGAAGATTTCAACCGTCGCCTCGATCTGCGTGGCGCGCAGGCCGCCGAGCAGTTGCTCGCCGTGGCGGCGCAGTCCACCGGCGCTGATGTAGACTGCGGGTCGTGTGCTGGGGACCAGCGCCAGGAAACGGCCAAGATAGTCGAGGAGAGCGGGCCCTTGCACGTAGCGTGCCGGGGAGATCAGCCCTGTAGGCGGCGTCTCCCGGCCTGAGCCTTCGAGCGAGAAGACCGGCTTGGGAGAGAAATCATTTTTGGTAGTCATTTTGTAGTGGTCAGTGGTTCGTGGTCAGCGGGCGCACGCTGTGGTGGTGTATGCAACATTGTCATCTGATTCGCTGGTAAGCGCAAGGGGGAAAGGCTGTTGTCAGAGGGTCAACTCGCTGATGCGGTCGGTTATGACGTCGGTGAGGCGCAGGTCGTAGTCGAGGTGGGGTGCTTCGAGGAGGGTGAGGTTGGGGTGGCGGCGGCGGGCGGCGGCCAGGAGTTGCGGCAGGTCCTGACGGAGATGGCGGCCGCGGTGGAGGAAGTAGGGCAGGGCGACGATTTTGCGTGCGCCCTGGGCAGCGAGAGCGTCGATGGCGTCGGCGATGCGGGGCGTGTTGCAGTCGAGATAGGCGGTTGCAGCGAGGGAGTAGGGTGTCTGCGCGTGCAGCCAGGCGGTCATTTGTCTGACGGGTTGGTTGGCGTGTTCGAGGGGTGTGCCGTGGGCCATGACCAGGAGTGCGGACTGTGTTCCGTTGGCCGCGCCCGGCGCCGGGTCGACGGTTTGGACGCGCTCGAGGGCGATGGCGGCCAGCTTTTCATGGAAGCCGAAACAGGGCGCGACGCGGATAGTCAGTTGTGGGAACTGTGCGGCGACTTTGGCGACGTCGGTGGGCAGGTCCTCCTGGACATAGACGCCATCGATAAGGAAGTAAGGTTGGATGATGACAGAGGTTGCGCCGGCGCCGGCGCATTTGGCGACGGCTTCGGCGATGGTGGGGCGGCTGAAGTTGAGGAAGCCGGCCTCGGCGATTGGTGCGACACCGCGTTCACGCAGGCGTGCAGCCAGCCGGATCATGGAGGCGCCACTGTCACTGTGCAGGCTGCCGTGGCCGATGAGGACGATGCTGTTCATTGGTTCGCGGCCGGCCGTCGCTGGCCTCCGGAACCGGACCAACGAGAACCAGCTCTAGGTAAGATGGAGTCCGCATTCGAGCTTGTTGAGCCCGACCCAGCGGCCGGCGCGCAAGTCGCCGCCGGGTTGGACGGCCTGTGTGCAGGGCCAGCAGCCGATGCTAGGGTAGTTTTGCTCGTGCAACTCGTTGTAGGGGACGTCGTGGGTGTGGATGTAGGCCCAGACGTCGGCTTCGGACCATTTTACCAGGGGAGAGATCTTTACGACACTGTACTTGTCGTTCCAGCGCAGGACGGGTGTTCCGGCGCGGGTGGGCGACTGGTCGCGGCGCAGTGCCGATACCCAAGCGGTGCTGCCTTGCAGGGCCTCTCCCATGGGTGCGACTTTGCGGATGCTGCAGCACCGGTCCGGGTTGCTGCGGTAGAGGTCGGGGCCGTGGGTCCGCTCCTGGTCGGCGATGGTCATGTCGGGCGAAACGCGGCGGAAGGGGCGGTTGTAGTGGCGCTGGGCGCGGTCGATGAGGGCGAGGGTTTCGGGGAAGAAGTAGTCGGTGTCGATGTAGAAGATGTCTACATCGGGGTTGATGCGCATGGCGATGTCGATCAACGCCATGCCGCTGGCGCCGAAGGCTGATCCGATTGAAAAGCCTTCACCGAACTGTTCTATCGCCCACGCCAGAATCTCTTCTGCGGAATACTCTTCCAGGCGGCAGTTGAAGTGGTTAATAGCATCCGGTTGCCAGGTATCAAACGAGAGTGTTTCCTGCACGAAAGCAATCACAGTCTGTTCCTCTATATTTCATCCTATCCACAGCCACGATGACGGTCTATTTGCGGTGCCTGCGCAATGGTAAAGGGTTTGCGCAAAAGGTTGGCACGCCACGGCAATGGGGCTACGGATATGGGACTGATTCAGTTGTGAAGAAGAAAGTTAGCGGGCGCTCATCGCGGTGAGGTGCGTCTAATATTTGGTAGCCCTGTCCACGCAGGGTTGACGCACGTTTCTGTTGGATGAGCCTGTCAGGGAATTAACAACAACAGGAGCAACAACAGGAGGAGGTGGTACACAAGCAGCTGGAGGAGGAGATGACAATCGTGTCGGAGTGGGACAGATGGGATTGTCTGCCGGGCGAGGCCGCCCGACTCGGTTGGTCATACGTTTGGATACGCATTTCCTTGTACTCCTTCTCGGCCTGATATGAAGTGCCGGCAAGGCCTTTGGGCAGGCTCTGCCTAGCCGCTTCGCCCCACTTATGTGAGGTTAGGGGCCAGTATACACAAGGTTAAGAGGCGTGTCAAGTTCGATAAAAGCTTTATCTGAGCCAGGTTGTCCGGAGCCGGAATTGCAGGAAGGCGGGGGGTTGGGAGCTCGTGAGCAGTTCGTATGAGCTTGGTACGAAAGATTATGCGTGTCTACGCGCGTTCACGTGTGTTGGACGGTTGTCTGGCGCTTAATGGAGGGCTCAATGGAATCCGTCAGGATGATAGTCGCGCAGGGAACTCGGTGAGGGCTCGTATGATCGTAGGACGAGAGATCGCGAGTAGTTACGCAGGATTACGAGAGCCGGGCGGACGTCAGAAGCGGTGTTCGCCCGTTGCTGAGTGTCCGAACTGATGGAGTCAGCAACGGGCAAATCGGGGGATTTCTGATGAAGGTGATTGCGACATGGCTGCGAATGATTGTCAGTCCTTATATTGAGGTTGCTCTCGAAGCCGAAACGTTTGGACGCATCCGGGTTGTTCAGGCGCAGAGTTCAGTCTGACGGATGATTTGGAAAACTGGGAGGTGATCATTGGCCGGTGGTGTGCAGCGGCGGCAGGTGGTCAAAGAAGAGAACGTCGCGCAGGCAGTTGCCGCTGGGCTGGGGGACGGTGCGCTGGCCATCCTGAGTAGGCCAACCGTGCCACCAGACCGCGATGTTCTGGTCCGGCTGGTGTGGCTGGAAGGTACACGGGTAATGGGCAAATGAAGATTCCGAATAGGGACAGGGGTAGAGAATCGGTTCAATGCCGACGAAGAGGACGTAGGTGAAGTATTTCCGTCCGAGGAATCCGCCGAATGCAGTGCTGAGAAGCACTGCTGCCAGCAGGATGCTGAGTCTTGTCATCGCTGTCCGCTCCTCAGCGTTCCCGGGGGCAGTGGGTCATGGTAGAGGAAGTCGAGGACGCAGCTTCTCTGCGGCTGGTAGCGAATATGGGTGGGGTCGATAGACGGCCAGGCATAGTACCACTGTGCACCTTCGGGTACGGGCTGGTCCGTGTATTCCCAGCAGTTGCCTGCAGTCCCTGAATCCTGGCAGGGGTAGACGAAGGGTTTCCGGGTGGTGAAATAGATGGAGTTGAGATAGTAACTTGCGACGCCACTGACGCTTGTGCATCCGATGACAAGCGCTGCGAGCAGGCTGGCGAACATAGCTTTGGACATTTCTCTCCCCTTGTCTTGTGCGGGGTCGTGTCAGCGTCGGGTCTGACCGTTGCCCCGCACAAGACGGGTTCGCCCACAGCTTACTACACGGTATTCGGCCAGATCAGGAGTGGGTTGTGTGTAACTCACCCGAATCCGGCATTGCCATAGTTTGGATGGAACTTGGATTCCGGTTCTCCCATGCGTGCTGCGGACAGGCATAAAGCTTAGCAGATTTGCGCGGTGGTTTCTTGCCAAAAAGGGACCGGTTTAGGGAACTATGGCTGCCGGAATTGGGAGATTGGATGTGGTGGGGAGGGTGATTGGGTTGCGAATTGGAATTTTTGGGGAGGTTTGCTGGTCAGGAGATGACGAGTTCCAGGGTAGTGAGGTTCAGGTTGGGGGATCGTTTGGACAGATGGAGCATTTCGACGCCGGCGATCTGGTTGGCTGCGTTGTAGTCGAGGACGATTCCGGGGGCGACTTCTTGGGATTCGATGATGGTGGCGTCGTTGAGGCGGAGGTAGAGGGCGTCGGCTTCTTGGTTGATGTGGAGTTTCATGGGTTTGGAGGGTTAGTCCGCAGCCACGAGTTTACCTACCTAACTGGCTGCGACTTGGTTCTTAATCTCGCGGGCGGGTACTTTTTCGAAGAGAACTTTCTTGAATGTTTCCGGGTTGTGCACGCGCCGGGCGGCGTCGAGGATTTCGATGCCGGCGAGATGGTGCACATCGATGATTCATGAGCATGACACCGTACTTCAGGCACTAGCCAAAATGATCCTCTGTACGACGTGGCTCGTGGCCCAATTTTTTTGGAGCCCAATGCAGCGTATATCGGAGGACGTTTATTCCCTAAGGGAATGTAAATTATCGACCCGTGGTATAGGTGGAGTTCCGAGAACACATACTGAAAAGGCTGGACCTCCAAGATTGCCAAACGCTACAGCTGCAGTGAGGTCAGTGTAACTCACAGGACCACTAAATGGATAGGCAGTTTGCTTATAGACGGATAAGGTGGGCAAGGCAAATGAGAAGTGGGCGCGAAGGAGAGGAATAGCCAGTCAGACTGTTACGAGCTCCAGAGTGGAGAGATTCAGGTCGGCAGAGCGTTTCGAGAGATGGAGCATTTCAATACCGACGACTTGATTGGACTCGTTGTAGTCGAGGACGACGCCGGGCGCGACTTCTTCGGATTCGACGATGGCGGAACCGTCGAGGCGGAGGTAAAGGGCGTCGGCTTCTTTGTCGATGTGGAGTTTCATAGTTTTCCTCGCATGTTCCGGTCAAAGAATACACTCACTACCCGCCAAGGTGCAACATTGGTGTTCACAGCTACACGCAAGACGCGATCGTCTTGTTCAGGTATAGATCGAAAAAATCGCTCTACCATCGGGTCAAGTGGATCGGGCAGGCGCAGCATCGGTTCAGCTACCACGCGCTGTACCCATTCCGCGGGAATATTCCGTTCCGCCATTGCATCCACTGCGTGTCTCGTGAATCTTAGTGGTTGTTTGTTTCCATTGCCTGCTGACGTATCCATTGGACTTCTTGGACGGACCCGATTAGCATCAAATGTCGCAGTCGATGCGCTCAGGAATCAGATTCGTCGCATGCGCTGTCGCTGCGGGAAGTTTGCTTCAACATCGCTTGGTTGGCTACGCGCTGGGCGGCGTCGAGGATTTCGATGCCGGCGAGATGGTTGGCGGCGTCGTAGTCGAGGGCGATGCCGTCTTCGAGGTGTTTCGTGGTTACGGTGGTGTCTGTGAAGCGGATGTATAGGGCATCTACTTCGCGATCGTAAGTCATTTTCATAGAGGAAGTAAGGGTACTCAGACATCGTAGATGAAGCATTCAAGAGTCAGAAACGCGAGTGAGCAGGCAGTGCGGGCGCGTTTATTGAACTGCCAAACGGGAAATGAAGGGCTGAATGGCGGACAAAATGCTGCTCCTGGGTAGATTTCCGCTGGTTCGGAGTCGTTCTTTGCCCTGCCCGGTTGGCCCTGAGGTTGCGGCGAAGCGGACAAGCCCGGTGGGTAGAAACTTCATGGCGAGGATGCCGTCGCCGCGGCCCCAGTAGCTCTCGTCTGAAGCGGCCTTCCTTTCACCGCTTGACGGAATGCGCCACTCGGCTTCCACGAACCCTTCGGGGCCGGCGCCGATCTCTGGAACTGGGAGGTGGGTCTCCTGCAGGATGAATTCGGCGAATGATCGCATTGACTCAGTTACCAAGTCCGACTCATCTGGATCTTCGGCGATCATTTCTCTTAGTTGGACAAGCCGGGAGGCCACTTCATTGAGACCGTGCGACTTCAGCGTGTCGACGATCTCTTTTTCTTCCGTTACTTCCATGATTGGAATTCGGGTCAAGTCGGGGGACATAGTTGCTTCTCACAAAAGGTCCGTTGGAGCGTTTCTAGCGGGATGGACCACTTGACGCTATCGGACAGGCACGATGACAAGAACGAGTAAAGCGAAACTCTGTTCTGGTCTTCAGGTCATTGTCTCATAATCGAATACTTTTGTGAACTTTACCGATTGGAAGGAGTTGCAGCCAAGGTTTCGGGGCATACGTTCTCTGAGCCTGGCCCAAAGAGTATCTCCACGAGTAGAAGTGATTTGTGGAGGGAAACACCAACGGTGTGGAGTTATTGAACCCTGGTCCAGAAGCGGTGGGAACTGCACTAAACTTCCAGCTACACACCTCCGGTCTCTGCTTCCCGCCATGCATCGAAGGTTGGACGCACTACTTGGTATCTGGGTGGCAGAAAGGTAAGAGGATCGACTCGCAAAAGCCCCAGAGAGCGCAGAGAACGCGTCGGACTTCAGTGTCTGAAACTGGGGTCACTTTGCTTGTGTTTGCGCGCTGTGCTATCGTTCGCTGCACTATTCATCCACAGAAAGGAAGCCATAATGACAACCCTTTTTGGACGCGAGTATAGCCGGCGGGAGCTGTTGGACAAAGTTGGGGATATGTCGCAGTTGGCGGGGGCGCGGAAGGCTGAGCTGGTGGAGGGGATTGAGCGGGGGTCGGATCTGATTGAGGTGTTTAATGCTTCGGGGCTGTGCTTTTCGGTGTTGCCGGGGCGGTCGCTGGATATCGCTTCGGCGCACTATAAGGGGATGTCGCTGTGTTTTCGCAGTAGTACGGGCGATGTGGGTCCGGCGTTTTATGAGCCAGAGGGGAATGGCTGGCTGCGGGGGTTTTTCGGCGGGCTGACTGTAAGCTGCGGGATGACGTTTACGGGGCACCCGGAAGTGGACCCGGAGGAGGAGAACGAGGAACTGGGGCTGCACGGGCGACTGGCTTTCCTGCCGGCGAAGAATGTGGTGGCGAATGCAGGTTGGGAGGACGAAAAGTACGTGGTGCGCGTGCATGGGAAGATGCGGGAGGCGGTGTTTTTCGGGACGAACCTGGAGCTGACGCGGGAGATCTCGACTGTGCTGGGCGAGAAGTCGATTCGCATTTACGACCGCATCGAGAACCTGAGCGTGGACCCGTCGCCGCTGATGTTTGTGTATCATTGCAATCCCGGGTTCCCGGTGTTGGACAGCGGGACGCGGTTGCTGATCAACAGCGAGAAGACGACGGAGTGGCTCGAGGACAAGGAGGTTGGGCCGGAGGTGTACCAGGTGGCGAAGCCGCCGCAGGAGGAGGCCCATGATGATGTGTTCGTGCACAGGCCGGTGGCGGATGCGGACGGGAATGTGCATGTGGGGCTGGTCAACGATGGGTTGGGGCTGGGGCTGTACTGGAAGTTCCCGATTGCTGAGATCCCGCTGGTGAACCAGTGGCAGCATTTCCATCGCGGGACATATGTTACGGGTGTGGAGCCGGGGAATGTGAGCATGTTGGGCCGGGCGTGGAATCGCCGGGAGGGGTATCTGACGCATATTCGGCCGGGCGAGGTGAGGGAGTTTCATTTGGAGATCGGGGTGCTGGACGGGGCGGAGGAGATTGGGGAGTTTGAAGGCCAGTTTTGAGTAGTCAGTTTTTTGTTTATAGTGGGCGGCGTCGGTGATGATTTAGAGGGTGCTGCACCAATTTGAATATAGCAACTGCGGGGGCACCCACAAGGGGTGCCCCTACGATTTGGTTCGGGGTTCGAGGCGGGTGAGGTAGAGGCAGACGGCGAGGAGGAGCAGGGCCATTGTGTAGTTGATGCCGAGGGCGGTCTGGAAGCTCCAGAGGTCGGAGAAGATGGCGGTCCAGAGCGGCGGGAGCATGGTGCCGATGGTCATGGCGACGTTGAGGACGCCGGTGACGGCGCCGCTGTGCTGGGGGTAGAGGCGGGTGCCGTAGGCGAGGGCGGTGGGGAAGAGGCCGGATAGGGTGAGGCCGGTGAGGAAGATGCCGATGACGAGGGGTGCGGCGGTTGTGCTGAAGATGACGAGCGGGTAGGTGAGGGCGAGGCCGACGGCGAGGATGAGGAGGGTGGCGGCGTAGCCGAGACGCTCGGCGTAGGCGGCGCAGAGGAAGCGGCCGGCGGTGAGGGCGATGTAGAAGACGGAGATCATGGAGATTGAGGAGAAGGTAGAGAAGCCGGCGGACTCCTGCATGAAGAGGGCGACCCAGCCGAGGAGGCTGAAGGCGACGCCGTTGTAGATAAAGGCGATCAGGAAGAGGGAGAGAAAGCCGGCGTTGCGTAACATGCCCAAGTTGGCTGAGAGGGCATCGCGAAGCTCAACCCAAAGTGAAGATAGGATTGATGCCATGACCCCGCCCTTCGGGGTCTTTTTCTGTTCGGGCCCCTGTGCCCGCGCAGGTTCACCGGCGGCTGGGGCCGCTGGCCCGGCAGGTGAGGCGGTGGAGGGTGAGATGCGGCGAACCAGCAGGAGGGCGACGGCGCCATAGGCGAGCCAGATGAGACCGGTGGCGGCCATGGTCCAGCGCCAGGGGACGCCCTGCTCGAGGACGATGGCGAAGACGAGGGGGGAAATGGTGGCGCCGACGGCGTAGACGCCGTGCAGGACGTTGAGGGCGCGGGCGCGGCTGTCGCGGTTGGCGTCGGCGACCATGGCGTTGATGCCGGTGGTGAGGGAGGCCTGGACGATGCTAATAAGCGCGAAGCCAGCGAGGAAGAGGAGCCAGAGGCCGGCACCGGCGACCAGTACCATGGAGCCAGCGAGCGCGAGCGCGGCGATCCAAACGAGCTTGCTGTAGCCGAGACGGTCGGAGGCGACGCCGGCGAGGAGGTTGCCGAGGATGCCGCCGACGGCGCGGGCGGGGAAGATGAGGCCGATAGCGATCAGGGTGAGGCCTGTGGCCATGTATTCGCCGGTGATGAAGGGCATGACCGACGGGATGAGGACGGCGGCGGTACCGATGAAGAGGTAGCCGGTGAGGCCGAGGGCGGTTACGGGCAGGGCCGGCGCGATCGCGTCGGGCGCGGGGGCGACGTCGCGGTTCAGTTTTGCCATGGGGATTACTCTCCGACGCTTTCGTTGGTCAGCTGCGTCTGTCGAAACTGGTGGGCGTGGGTCTCGCCCTGGCCAGTGAGGGAGACGAGACCGGCCTCGATTTGGACGAGATTGCGTGCACGCAGTTGACGCAGTGTACGCTGCATCTTAGCCGGTGTCCAGCGGAAGTGGCGGTAGAGCGTGGAGACGGCCAGTTCTTCGCCGGCGGCGGGGCTGTCCTGGTGGTGGTGAATGTGGCCGAGGACGACCTGGTGGTCGAAACTGCGGCGCTGGTTGCGGCGACGGAGCATGGTGGAGACGAGACCGTACTTGGGCGAGAAGGTCCAGGCGATGAGGAAGAAGAGGAAGGTCATGAGCACCATCGAGGCGGAGATGGAGGAGTCCCAACGTTCGCTGAGGCCGAGACCGAAGAGGTTGTTGAGCGCGGCGAGGATGTCGCTGAGGTCGGCGATGCCGAGGAGGTTGCCGCGGGCGAGGTCGTAGCCGGTGTAGGCGCCGGCCGCGCCGATGAGCGAGCTGTAGAGGAGCATACGGGGCAGGCGGTCGGTGAGCAGGTAGGCGGCGGCGGGCGGGATGATGAAGAAGGCGACGACCAGGATTGAGCCGACGGCATCGAAGGCGCCGACGGCCACGAGGCTGACGAGGACCATGAGCCCGTAGTGGAGGAGGGTGGGGCGGAAGCCGAGGGCGGCGGCCAGGGTTGGGTCGAAGGTGGAGAGTTTGAGCTCCTTGTAGAAGAGGAGGATGGCGAGGAGGGTGAGCAGGGTGAGCACCGCCATGACGGTGATCGATTTGGGCCAGAAGACGAGGACGGGCTCCTGTTCTGTGAAGCCGGCCTGCCAGGCCTGGGCGGGGCTGTAGTGGCCGCAGTTGGTGCAGATTTGGGTGAACTCGGCCTTGTCGTCGCGGGGGCTGATGCCGAGGGCGCGGCAGTTGGTGCACTGGCGCGTTGTTTCGGCGCGGGGGTCTTCGGGGGTGATGGTGACGGACTCGCAGCCGCTGAGGCAGTGGCTGTTGGTGTTGGCCCAGGCGACGCCGATTTCGCCGACCATGACGGCGTCTTCGTCGAGATGGACGTCGCTGACGACGCGGGAGACGAGGATGACGGCGATGGCGAAGAGGAGGGGGAAGGCGAGGCCGAGGGCGGCGTCCTGTTTGACGAGGCCGGAGCGGTAGATGAGCTCGGTGAGGAGGACGGTGGCGACGCCGGCGACGGCGGCGCCGACGATGAGCCAGACGGACGAGAGATCGGGGTGCTGGCCGAAGACGGAGCCCATGAGGATGAAGGCGACGACGATGCCGAGGAGGACGGTGTGGCTGATGGCGTCGCTGGTGAGGGACATGCCGCGCAGGAGCAGGAATGTGCCGAGCAGGGCGCCGGATACGGCGATGAGGCTGCCGACGATTGTGGCGGTGTGCTGGGGGTTGCGCAGGAAGGCGTTGAGGTCTTCGCGGGCGATGAAGTTGAGGAGTAGATTGATGATGAGTTCTTCGAGTTGAAACATGAACGGCAGTTTTTAGTAGTCAGTTTTTAGTTTTTAGTGACTGCATTGGTGGCGGCGTTGCGGATGGTGTCGAGTTTGTATTCGAGTTTGGCGACGGACTCGGGGGGGAGGGCGTCGGCGATGTCCTGTTGACGGTCTTCGGCGATTACAGGCAGGTTGAGGTCGTCGGCGTACTGGCGGTAGAGGGACCAGAGCTGGTGGTTGCGGTCGTCGCGGGTGGCGGCTTCGATGCCGGCGGGGGTGAGCATCCAGGCGCCGTTGCTGCGCTGGACGTGGCCGCGGGCGAGGAGCTGGCGCAGGCCTTCGCGGGCGGTGGCGCCGCGGACGCCGAGCAGGAAGGGTTCGGGCGCGGGCAGGTCGGCGCGGCCGTGGTCGAGGGCGTAGTGGTAGAGGTCCTCGAGGATGGTCTGGGCGGCGAAGCGGCGGCGGTCGCTGCGCTGGCGCAGGAGGGTCCAGACGAGGCCGCGGCCGGGGGCGAAGCCGAGGGACAGGGCCACGAGGAGGAAGGCGACGACGACGATGAGGGGTCCGGTGGGGATATCGGCGTCGACGGCGCTGACGATGGCGCCGGCGCCGCCGGCGAAGGCGCCGAAGACGGCGGAGAGGATGACCATCTGGCCGAGCTGGTTGGTCCACTGGCGGGCGGCGATGCCGGAGGCGATGAGCATGCCGACCATGAGGATGACGCCGGCGAGCTGGAGGCCGAGCACGATGGCGACGACGATGAGGGTGGAGAGCGTCATGCTGAGGAGGTTGACGCGGAAGCCGTTGGCGCCGGCGAATTCGGGATCGAAGGTGATGAGTTTGAACTCTTTCCAGAAGAGGGCGAGGACGATGAAGGAGACGGCGCCGACTGACGCGATCAGGCGGACGTCGCGCTCGATGATGGCGGCGGCCTGGCCGAAGATGAAGGTGTCGAGGCCGGCCTGGCTGGCGTCGGGGCGGGCCTGGATGTAGACGAGGAGGGCGATGCCGGCGGCGAACCAGGCGGCGAGGACGATGCCCATGGCGGCGTCCTGTTTGATGCGGGTGGTGCCGGTGACGAGGCGGATGAACCAGACGCCGAGCCAGCTGGTGACGCCGGCGCCGATGAGGAGGAGGGCGAGGTCGCGGCCGGCGAGGAGGAAGGCGATGGCGACGCCGGGGAGGGCGGCGTGGGAGAGGGCGTCGCCGAGGAGGCTCTGGCGGCGGAGGACGGCGAAGCAGCCGAGGACGCCGCTGACGATGCCGAGGAGGGCGCCGCCGAGGGCGACGGTGCGCAGGGTGTAGTCGTATTGGACGTGGAGGACGAGCTGGCTGAAGGGTATGAAGAGGGCGGCGATGATGGCGGTGGCGGTTATGAGGAGCCAGATGCGGCGGTTGGAGGTGTTGGGTTTGGGCATTTTGTTAGCTTTTAGCAGTCAGTTTTTAGTTTTTAGTGGACTGCAGCGGTTACGGAGAACGCGTCTTCGTCCGCGGCGGGGCAGAGTGAACACCCTTTGATCCGCGAAGGGGCGCGAAGAAGGCCTTACTTGATATATGGGTGGCTCTGAATGCTGTAGTCCGAAATTGGTGCCTGTGCGAGGGCACCCACAAGGGGTGCCCCTACGGGGGTTGGTGGAGGGCCGCAAAGGGATGTTGTTGGGGTTGGCGAAACAGCGAGACTTCAGGTAGTGCATTTATTCTTCTTCGAGGCCGGCGATGCGCTGGCCTTCGTGGAGGTAGGCGACGCGGCCGCCGTAGGTACGGCGGAGGTTTTCGGGGGTGAAGGTGGTGGCGATGGGGCCGGTGGCGACGATTTCGACGTTGAGGAGGGTTACCCAGTCGAAGTATTCGGGGGCGGTCTGGAGGTCGTGGTGGACGACGACGACGGTTTTGCCGCGGGCGCGCAGTTGGCGGAGGATGGTGATGATGGCGCGTTCGGTGACGGCGTCGACGGCGGCGAAGGGTTCGTCCATCAGGTAGAAGCGGGCGTCCTGGACGAGGGCGCGGGCGAGGAAGGTGCGCTGCTGCTGGCCGCCGGAGAGCTGGCTGATCTGGCGGTCGGCGAAGTCCTGCATGCCGACCTGTTCGAGGGCGTGCATGGCGGACTCGCGTTCGCTTTGTCCGGGGCGGCGGATCCAGCCGAGGCGGCCGTAGAGGCCCATGGAGACGACGTCGAGGACGGTGGTGGGGAAGTCCCAGTCGACGCTGCCGCGCTGGGGAACGTAGCCGACGAGGCCGCGGACGTGTTCGTAGGGCTGGCCGTAGAACTGGACGGTGCCGGCGGCGCGGGGGATGAGCTTGAGGGCGGCCTTGATCAGGGTGCTTTTGCCGGCGCCGTTGGGGCCGATGACGGCCATGAGGACGCCTTCGGGCACGCGCAGGTCAATGTCCCAGATGGCGGGTTTGCTGTTGTAGGCCACGGTCAGATCGTCGATCTCGAGGGCCGTAGCCGAGTCGTTTTGCGGGTCACGTCCGCTGTGGACGCTCACGTCGGTGCCCTCCTTGCGGGCGCGGGCGGACCGGTTTTGCGGGCTGTTGCCGGTCTTTCCACTTGGTAGATTCAGGTCACGCGGCGGGTCGGGCGCCGGGCAGATTTCTTGGTTGTGCCGGCGGTACCTGTCCGGCCGCGCTCACGGGGGAGGGAGCGCGGCCCTGACGAACGATGGGCGTGACCAGCGCACTGCGGTTACGGTTCTTCAGTTTCACAGTTTGCTGCAAGCAACTCCTCTGGTGGTCGTAAGTCTATGCTGTCCGGCCAGTCGGGGATGGCGGCGGGGGCACCGGCGCAGCGGTAGGACTGCAGGATGGTGTAGACGTTTTCGGCGATCATGCCGATGTAGGCGCCGGCGAAGGTGCCGGGCATGCCCATGGCGTCGGAGTAGAGCTCGCGCACGCCGACGCGGACGCTGCCGCCTTCGGCTTCGATGGCGGCCTGGACGGCCTCGATGGTGTCGGGCGAGATGCTGCTCTCGACGAAGAGGACGGGGATGTTCTGTTCGACGACGAACTGGGCGGTGCGCTGGATGTCGCCGACGCCGGTCTCGTCTTCGGTGCTGATGCCCTGGATGCCGGCCATGCGCCAGCCGAAGGCGGCGCCGAAGTATTGGAAGGCGTCGTGGGAGGTAACGAGGTAGCGCTGGCCTTCGGGCACGGAGCGCATGCCTTCGTCGGCCCAGGTGAAGAGGGTGCGGAGCTGGGCGTTGTAGGCTTCGGCGCGGGCGGTGTAGGCGGCGGCGTTGCCGGGGTCGAGCTCGGCCAGGGTCTGGGCCAGGTCGGCGACGGTGAGCTCCCAGTTGCGGGGGTCGAACCAGAAGTGGGGGTCGTCGGTGCCGGACTGGTTCTGGTCGGCACCGAAGCCGCCGATGACGAAGCCGGCGTCTTTGACCGGTTTGGAAAGGCTGTAGATCATGGTGCCCTGTTCACGCAGGGCAGCGAAGACGGCGTCGAACTGGCCTTCGAGGTGGAGGCCGCTGTAGACGACCATGTCGGCGGCGTTCATGGCGCGGATGTCGGACTCGGTGGGCTGGTAGAGATGGGGGTCGACGCCGGCGCCCATGAGGGGCGTTATGTCGATGTTGGGGACGCCGTCGGTGAGGATTCGGGAGAGGTCGCTGGCCTGGGTGGTGGTGGCGACGATGCGGAAGGTGCCGTCGGCGCGGACGCCTGTGGGGGCGGGGGCGTCCGGTTGGGGCTGCTGTTCGGCGGCTGTCGGTTCTTCGGCGGCGGCTTCGGCGACGGCGGGTTCGCGGTCACGGCCGCAGGCTGTGGCGAGCAGGGCGACGAGCAGGAGCAGGAGGACGGCGGTGGGTGTCTGTCTGGCGTGTGATCCGGGTGGCAGTAAGGTTTGCCATTGGGTCTGTGTGTTCAGCATACTTCGGCCTCGGACGGGGGTAAATTCATACGCCCATAAATATATTTTTATCCATGACTAAATCTTTTATAAGGATAGCCTAATCTTGGTGCTCTGTCAAGGGGGTAAGGCAGTTTTTTTGGTTTTCAGTTTTGAGTTCTTAGTTTTTAGTGGGGATTGTCTTGCGAGGGTTCATTGGGGTCCGTGAGCGTTTGCGAGCGTTGTACGAGAGATCATGAGAGTTCACGAGCGTTTACGAGTGTTTTACGAGTGGCCATGGGCGTTGACGGGTTTGGGCGGGTTATGTCGGCAAATGTCGCGTTATGTATGCAAATGTCGCGCCTTTTTGGGGTTTTTCGCGGCTGTTGTCGGTATTTTCTTGCATTTGTTGGCCCGTTTTGGGGTTCAGTTTTGGGTTTTTGGCAGATTCTCTGTGAACTTCCTGGGTGAAGTATAGCTTGCTCATTCTCAGACGCTCTGGGCTTGGGCGCGTTCTTGAGGGGGTTATTATAGCACGGATTGGGGGCGGATTTTGGAGGAATTTGGGGGAGTTTTGTGGCAGTCGCTTAGGGCGATGACGAGCTCGGTGGCATGTCAGTCTTCTTCCGCCAGGCGTTCCAGTTTGTCAAGCCACTGCGCAAAATGTGAACATTTCGAACGCAGTGTGGGCAGCCCGATCTTTGCGGCCACAATTGGTCCTGCTGATACCTTACTGCCTTCGTATTCGGGTATTTCGCGGATGATGCGTTTGGACGGGGCGGTGTTGGTGCCTTCGTTGATATGTTCAGAGGAAGGGAACTGCGAAACCATCGCCTCGAGTCTTGCGATGCCGTCGGCGCGGTTGTCAGACTGAGAGTCAAGCTCGCGGGGACCGGCCAGAATCAACGCCTCGAATTCGTGCAACTGAATGTATGGGATGAAACGGTCATCAGAGATGTCCTTTACCAGGGCGTCTTCCAATGCCTCCACCCGATGAAAAGGATTGTTCTGAACGGCGGCGGCGTAGGCGGGAAAGTCTGTGGGAAGGCTGTACAGGTCGAACATGGTGGTGAAGCGGACGTCCGTGTTTTTGTCCTGTTTTGTCCAGAAGGTGATGTCCCTTCTGGCCCTGGCGTAGGTACTGAGACCGCCGCGGTACTTTGCGCCGCGCTGCTTGCTCGTTGTAACGACTCGGGCACTTACGCCGACTGAGAAACGGCTCAGGTGTGGCTTCAGGGTCTGATTAACAAAGGTCTCTTCAGTCTGTCCCTCCACTATGAAGTTCAGCCTCACGTACATCAGGGGCGGCCGCCGACCACGTTCTTTTCCCACAATTCGGAGAGGGAATAGTCCTTGAGCCACTCTTGCAGGTCTTCGTTATTTTCGAGGCGCCGGAAGGTAGACGAGCGGCCCTCTTGTTCGACTACGACGATGTCCTCAGGCTCGAAGCAGTCGACGAAGGCGGTGGACTGAGTGGCGACGATCACCTGGGTCTTTTCGGAAGCTGCGCGAATCAGGCCGCCGATAATGTTTATGGCGTAGGGGTGGAGGCCCAGTTCGGGCTCGTCGAGGATGAGCAGATCCGGGAGTGTTTCATCCGGCTGCAGGAGCAGGGTGACGAGGGCGATGGTTCGTAACATCCCGTCCGCGGCTTGCGATGCGGTGAAGATCTGGTCGCTGTCGGTTTCGCGCCAGGCAAGCAGCAGGTGACCGCTGTCGGGTTCGAGGTAGAAGTCGAAGAAGAAGGGGAGAATCAGGCGCAAGGTTTCGACTATGCGCTGATAGGATCGACCTTCTTTTCTCTGCAGTCGGTAGAGAAAAGGCGCCAGGTTGGTACCGTCACGCTGAAATCTTCTGTCACTTGAGATCTTGGCTTTCCTGCGAAAATGGGATGTCACTGACGTATCGTGAAAGTGGAAAGAAACTATGTTTCGAAAAACATTGACGATAGCGGCTCTGGTATCGTCGGAAGTCCCATAGTTCGAGAGCAGTGAAGAGCGATGGCCTGCTTCCGCTATTTGCCAGGAAGACGTCGCGGCTCGGTCTCCATTTTCCAGTCGATAGCGCTCATCGGCGTAGATGAGCGTGTCGTCGGCGGCAAAGGCGAGTCGAAAGTGGTACTCGGTCTTGCCGTCCTCGAAATGAAGCCTGAGCCGGGCATCGATCTCTGGCGTAATCGCCGGGCCGTCGTGCAGGAGTTTACTGGCACCGCCCATGAGACTCACATAGGCTTGCAGATTGGCGGGGCCGAAGGTCAGATGCCAAAGCAATTCAAAGAAGGAAAGGAAGTTGGACTTGCCGGCGCCGTTGGGGCCGATGAGAACGGTCAAGGGGCCGGGGCTGAAGTCGTTCAGCTCGCGGATGGTCTTGAACCCTTTGATGGTGATGGCGTCAAGCCTGGTTCTCATGGTGGTGTGGTCCCTGGTCGGTCCTGGCAGGCGGTCTCTCTGGCTGCGCTGGGTATGTTTGTTCCTTACAGTATACCTTACGCTTGGACTGTTACCGTGCAGGCCAGGGACAGCTGGTGACAGTCCTCTGTTTTGGCTTAGTCACCGCGGTTCAGGGCGATTACGTAGGAGGTCATTGCGTTGATTTTGTTGCTGGAGGGTGAGGCGACGCGGCAGATGTCGCAGAAGGCGGAGGAGCCGCCCTGCTGGGTGGTGATGACGCCGTGGACGGTGGCTTCGGGGCCGTGGGTGACAGTTGCGTGGATGGATAGCTCGGTGGTGATGGTGTCGTGCATGGCTTCGAGGGCGGTGCGGACGGTTTCTTTGCCGCGGAGATCGGTTTCGCCGACGATCTGCCAGTGGATGTCGTCGGCGAAGTGGGCGAGGATGGCTTCGACGTCGGCGTGGGCAAAGGCGATGTTGAGGTCGCGGAGGATGCGTTTCTTGGGGGAATTGGTGCAGTCGGCGTGAATTGTGAGTTTGGTCACATGGTGTTGTCGTTTTGCACGGTCATTTCGATTTCAGGTTGACATCCTTAATCAAAGGTCGAGTCACGCTTTCGTCGAGACCGGTCTCTGGGTTGAACCACGCTGATATCCTACTACCATATATCCCTTTCTTCCCAATCTTCTCTTTTCTTTCTTATCACTCAGTATCACCCCTTTTGCGCGGGCTCGCCTTAGTTTCACAATTGAACCTCTTTTCCGTGGAACGGCTTGTGGACGGTAACGGTCAATGTAAGCACTAGGGGGCGCTTCCATCAATAGGCGCGTCGCGGGAGCGGGAATAGGACGAGAAGTTGCTGTACTGCCACTGTCCTTAGTACTGGCGACGCTGAGCGTGCCCTGCCGCTGTGGTGTCAGTTGCGCCGCCACTTCGTCGCCTGTGGTGGAATCTGGTTCGTGTACAACGATTTCGATATCACGTCCGAGTGCAGTCAACAGACGCAGAAGCCGTTCCACGGAGTACTCACGAAAATTTCCGCGGAGGAGACGCGATACATCCGGCTGGGACAGCCCTAGTATTGCGGCAGCTTCGACCTGTTTGAGCTTTCGCTGACGAATGATCTTTTCGATGCGCGTGACGAGCTGCGCTTTGAGCAGGTGTGTTTCAGCGTCCGGGCGGCCCAGGTCCGCAAACACATTGCCGGTGCCGCGCTCGATGATTTCTTTTGTTGGATGCATTGCTCTATCTACCTTTCGCCATAGAATTCTCTGTAGTGTTGCTCTGCAGCCATAAGCCTGCGTCTGACCAGATCGATCTCCTGCTTAGGTGTAGAGACTCCCCTTTTTGCTTTCTTTTGGAAAGCATGCAGGACATATACCGCTCCTTTGAACCGAACCGTATATACAGCCCTGAACGCGTCGCCATCGTGACGAGAGATGATCTCAAGGACATTTGCCCCGAACCCTTTGAGAGATTTGACGTGCCGATATCTGAGTCCAATTTGGGCCTGATACAAAGCAAAACCGACCTCGTCCTGCACTGCAGCGGGGAATTTTTTCAGGTCTCTCTTGCTTGTTCCGACCCATTCGACAGGGTTTGTCGTCTCCATGCGCTCACAGATTATAGTGGTTCCCCCATAGAATTGCAAGTAGCATCCTAAGAGGAAGTTATATCACTACCGGTTCGCCTCTAGATTCTGTGGTAGTGGAACGGATCAGTCTCTCTTAATCCGGATCACGTTGTTGAATCACGCCCGCTTCAAGTGCGCTTGGGGGTGAACCAGATTAGGGCGGCGCCGAGGAAGGGGAAGGAGAGGGCGAGGAGGTTGATGCCGGGCCAGGTTTGGGTGGGGATGCCGCGGAGGGTGAGGATGGAGAGGCCGAGGCAGACGAGGGCGCAGCCGGGGAGGAGTTGCCAGGCGGGGGGCGCGGGGGCGGGGGGCGCGGGGCCTTGCCGGGCCTGGCCGATGCGTTCGAAGCGGTGGAAGAGGGCGACGAAGGGGATGAGGACGACGATGAGGACGGCGATCCATAGGGGGCGGGTGAGCCACCAGGTAGATGTGCCGGGAATTACTGACAGCAAGAAGAATCTCTCCCAGCCGCCTATGATGAATATCAGCCCGACCGCGGTTACGAGGGCGGTTACGTGCCAGAGGAAGACGGTCATAATGATGCTGTTGATGAGCACGGTGGTTGTCCAGAGGGCGCCGCGTTGGAGGAGGCGGCGGGCGGGTTTTTCGAGGGCGAGGAGGAGGCCGGTCTGGGCGACGCCGAGGGCGACCAGCGTTACTCTGGGCGGCAGGCTGTTGCTGATCCGCTGGCTGGCGGTCGTTACCATGTTGATGGGGTAAGGGCCGAAGGCAACAAGGGCGATGAGCACAGCCAGGCCGGCGGCGGCCCAGAGGAGGGCGCGGCGGGGTGCGCCGATGCGGCCGGCCTGCCAGGCGTAGCCTAGCTGGTGGACGGCGAGCCAGACGAAGAGGTAGTTGAGCCAGCCGAGTATGTGCCAGCCGGCGCCGAGGGCGAGGAGGTCTATGAGCGCAGCGGCGGCCACGAGCGCCCAGAAGGAGTAGAAACCGTAGCGCTGCCAGGCGCGGTAGGATAGGGGTGTGAGGAGGATCATGAGGATGTAGACGACGAGGAACCAAGCGGGCAGGAGCGCGAATTGGGAGGCGTTTTTGAGAAGGCTGGTGGGGAAAGAGATTTGGTTGAAGAGGCCGGTAAAGAAGGCACCGATCAGGGTCCAGGCGGCGAGGACGGGGAGGACGGGGAGGACCAGACGTTGGAGGCGGCGGGCGAGCCAGGCGGCGTAGTTTTCGCGGCGGCGCTGGGCGGACTGCCAGCCGATGGCGTTGACGTAGCCGCCGACGAGGAAGAAGACGGGCATGACCTGGAAGAGCCAGGTTAGCCAGCGGGTCCAGGGGATGACGGCAATCACGTCCTGGGTCTCCATATGGTTGCCCTGGGCATAGATGGCGGCGACGAGCCAGTGGCCGAGGATGACGAGGCAGATGGAGGCGGCGCGCAGGAGGTCGACGTAGCGGTTGCGGTTGGGGGGCGTTTGGGCGGCCTGGTGGGCGGCGTGGGTCCAGATGGGGAGAGACATTGTTGTAGTTTTTAGTTGCTAGTTTTTAGTTTTTAGTGAACCGCGAACGGCAGTTCTTAGTGATCTGCGGCGTGCGTGGAGAACACGATTCTTTTTCCACGAGTGGACCGCGATGGGTTGGGGGTGATTGGCGGCGCTTGGGTTTGGGATTATTTGGCCACAGGCGGTGGATGTGCGCAAGTGGGGGTAATGGGGGTGGGTTCAGCTTTCGCGGCCGCGGAGGCGGGGGTCGAAGATGTCGCGGAGCCAGTCGCCGAGGAGGTTGGCGCCGAGGACGACGAGCATGATGGCGAGGGCGGGGAAGACGCTGGGGTGCCAGGCGGTGGTGATGTAGTCGCGGGCGTCGGCGACCATTTTGCCCCAGGTGGGGATGAGGGTGGAGACGCCGAAGCCGAGGAAGCTGAGGGCGGATTCGGTGAGGATCATGGAGCCGAAGGAGAGGGTGGCGGCGACGATGACGGGTGCGACGGCGTTGGGGAGGATGTGGCGGTACATGATGCGGGCGTCGCCGGCGCCGATGGCGCGGGCGGCTTCGACGAAGTCGCGCTCGCGGATGCTGAGGACTTCGCCGCGGATGAGGCGGGCGTAGCCGACCCAGGCGCCGATGCCGAGGAAGAGGATGATGTTGAGGAGTCCGCCGCCGATGAAGGCGACGGCGGCGATGAGGAGGACGAGGAAGGGAATGGCGGTCTGGGTGTCGGCGACGCGCATGATGATGTCGCCGGCGAGGCCGCCGCGGTAGCCGGCGATGAGGCCCATGATGATGCCGGTGATGATGCCGACGATGGTGGCGGTGGTGCCGATGAGGAGGGAGATGCGGGAGCCGACGAGGACGCGGCTGAAGACGTCGCGGCCGAGGTTGTCGGTGCCCATGAGGCCTTTGCCGTTTTCGAGGTCGAGCCAGGAGGGTTTGGCGGAGATGTTGCTGAAGTCGATGGCGATGGGGTCGTGGGGGGCGAGGAGCGGGCCGAAGACGGCCATGAAGGCGAAGAGGAGGAGGAGGAAGCCGCCGACGATGCCTTGGCGGTGGGTCCAGGCTTCGCCCCAGAGGCTGCGGTGGGGGTTGCGTGTGAGTATACTTCTCTGCTCTAAAACTGTGGACATAATAGTTGTTAGTTTTTAGTTTTTAGTTGACGGCTGAGCGGGCCTGGTGGCGCGGACCGGGGTGGGTGACGGTACGGATCTGCGCGATGCTCGGCGGTCAGGTTTGCGTTTTGGTCGTCGGGCTGGTTGTTCATTTTGTTAAAGATCTTTTGAGGCCGGCCAGGAGGCGGCTGATTTCGTCGCACAGTTTCAGTAGCTCTTCTTTTTTCTGCGGCTTCAGGTAGTTGAGATTGCCGGAGATGATTAGCAGGGTCTCGAGTTCGGCCAGGGAGCCTTGTGCGATGCCGAGGAATTGTCGGAATTCGCCGAGGCTGTTTCTGCCCTGGCCTTCGGCGATGTTGGCAGGTATCGAGACACCGGCACGCCTGATTTGGGAGGTCAACCCGTAAAGTTCTTCCTTGGGGAAGGCTCTTGTGGATGCGTAAAGCTTGCTGACCAAAGCAATTGATTTCTTCCAGACGATCAGATCCTGATAGTTTCGTGAACGAATCATGTTTCGGTAGGTCGTTACTGGCGTTAGGCAAGCACGGAATAAGGCACCAGGTCTCGATGGCTCGCGCTCGATCGTTGGTGCGAGTCGGGAGGTGGTGGGACGAGTGCGGTGGCCACGGTATATGCTGGCGACGCGGCGTATGGGTGGTTGGGTGAGTCCGGTGGAATAGGCACTTGGTGGCGACGCGGCGTATGGTCGATGAGGCATGTTGTAGGAGAGGGGGCGTTGCGGGGGCGGAGCCCCCGCACAAGGGAGGGCCGAATAGGCCCGACCGCCCAAAGGGCAGGGGCGAGGGGTTAGGGGACAGGGGATAGGGGGGAGTCCCTAGTCCTGGCTTGTTTTGGGATTGGGAATTCAGGGTGGTGGGGGCGATGTTGATGCTCATGGGTGGGCGGGGGCGGAGGTTAGTGGTGGCGGACGCGGGGGTCGACCATGACGTAGACGATGTCCATGATGAGGAAGGTGACGACGGTGAGGACGGAGAAGAGGATGACGTCGAGGAAGACGACGGGATAGTCGCGGGCCATGACGGACTGGGCCATGAGGTTGCCGACGCCGGGCCAGGAGAAGACGACTTCGACGACGACGACGGTGCCGATGAGGTGGGGGAGGGATGAGAGGGTGACGGTGATGACGGAGAGGCTGCCGTTGCGGAGGGCATGGCCGAAGATGACGGCGCGTTCGGCGAGGCCCTTGGCGCGGGCGGTGCGGACGTAGTCCTGGCCGAGGGCTTCGAGCATGCCGGAGCGGGCGATGCGGGCGACGGTGGCGATGAGGCCGGTGGAGAGGGTGACGGCGGGCAGGATGAGGTGTTTCCAAGTGCCGACGCCGGATGTGGGCAGGAGCCTGAGCTGGACGGAAAAGATGAGGATGAGGACGATGGCGAGAAAGAATTGGGGCGTGACGATGCCGAGGACGGCGCCCATGGTGGCGGCGGTGTCGATCATGGTGCCGCGGCGGAGGGCGGCGATGATGCCGAGGGGGAGGCCGAGGGCGATGCCGAGGATGAGGGCGGCGGCGCCGAGGCGCAGGCTGTTGGGCAGGCGTTCGAAGATGACGGTGGTGGTGGGCACGCCGTAACGGAAGGAGTGGCCGAAGTCGAGCTGCAGGGTGCGTTGCCAGAAGACTGCATACTGGATGACGGGGTGCTTGTCCAGCCCCATTTTGCGGCGGATCTCCTCGTATTCCTCCTTGATCTCTTCGGCGGTGCGATTGGGATCGAGGTTGACGCCGAGGCTGGCGGGGTCGCCGGAGACGCGGATCAGGAAGAAGACCAGGGTTACGACAAGGAATATGACGAGGACCGCCTGGAGGAGGCGGCGGATGACGAAGGCGCGCATTGGTAGGGGCGAGGAGTGAGTGAAGAGGGGTGAGGAGAGAGAGGGCGAGGAGTGAGCGAAGAGGAGAGAGGAGAGAGAAAACCTCAAGTGCCTCTCAGGTGGGTTGCCGCCGGATTTTCTGACTTGGGTCCGGCGGCAACCCTTTTTATTGGCCTGGCGCGGATTGCGTCAGGCTTTCTCTTTGCTCACACCTCTTTGCTCACTTCTCTTTACTCACTCCTCTACACTCTTTTCTCGTAGTTTCCTATTCGGTCGGGATGTGGATCTCGAACGATTTGCTGAATGACAGTTCGGGCAGGCCCGGGCTGAGTGCGTAGAGGGCCGGGATGGTGTAGGCGTGCAGGGCCTGGGCGTTGTCGCAGATGTAGGCGGCGATGTCTTTGACGATGGCTTCGCGTTCGACCGGGTCGACGATGACGCTCTTGGCAGCCCGCATTTCAAGGAATTCGGGATCGGGGGAGGAGTCGCCGACGGGGCCCCACATGGAGGTGGTGTTGTCGCTGAGGTACCAGTTGAGGCCGATGTTCATGATGGGCGGCAGGGTCTGGTCGATGAGCTCCTGGAGCCAGACTGAGGATTCGGGGTATTCCATTTCGACGGTGATGCCGACCTGGGCCCACTGGGCGGCGAGGGCTTCCATGAAGGTGCGGTCGCGGAAGTAGCGGCCGGTGGTGGCGGAGCCGGTGATGGTGAAGCCGTCGGGGTAGCCGGCCTCGGTGAGGAGCTCTTTGGCCTTTTCGGGATCGTAGGGATAGGTCTGGACGTCGGGGTTGTAGCCGAAGCCGCCGGGGGCGACGATCTGGCAGTCGAGTTTGGTGCCGAAGCCGCCGGCGATGGTGTTCCACATGCCGTCGAGGTCGACGGAGTAGAGCATGGCCTGGCGGACGCGCACGTCGTTGAGGATTTCGTTGCGGCCGTAGATGTTGATGCCGACGTACATGCTCTGCATGCTGTCGCCGGCGTAGAGCTCGAAGCCTGCGGCGGTGAGGCTTTCGATCTGGTCGGGCGGCACGTGGGCGGCGATGTGGATTTCACCGCTCTGGAGGGCGGCGACGCGCACAGCCGCTTCGGGCATGTGGCGGAAGGTCACTTTTTCGATGACGGGGACGCCGCCGGGGTAGTCTTCCCAGCGTTCGAGGGTGATGTAGCTGTCACGCTGCCATGATGAGAACTTGTAGGGGCCGGTGCCGACGGGTTCTTCGATGTAGCCGTCAAGGCCGACGGCTTCGAGGTGGTCGGGTGCGAGCGGCATGTGGTTGGCGAAGAGGTTAGCCCAGCGATCGACGGGTTCGAGGAGGGTGAACTCCATGGTGTAGTCGTCGATCACTTCGTAGGACTCGTAGTCGTTGAGCTGGCGGAAGGACCAGGTGAACTTCTGCGGGTCGGCGTCTCTGAGGAGCTCGAAGCTCTTGGCGAGGCCGGGCGCGGTGAGGATTTCGCCGTTATGGAATTGGATGCCTTCCTTGATGACGATGCGGACGGTGAGGTCATCGACGAGCTCCATGGATTCGAGGAGGACGGGGTCGATGGCACCGGTCTCTTCGTTGAGGACGGCGAGGGTGTCATAGAGCAGTTTGGAGAAGATGCGAGACTGGAGGGATGGGACGGTGTTGCCCACGAGGGTGACGGGCAGGGCGCCCATGCCGATGATCATTTCTTCCGGGTAGCCTTCTTCGGTCATTTCGTCGGCGGCCATGTCGCCGGACATGGCGCCGCCGGTGTCGGCAGGGACACAGGCTGTCATGACGAAGAGGGCGAGGAGCGCGGCTAGGATAGAGAGTGTGCGGATACGACTGCGAAGCATTCTTTACTCCTGTGCGGGTGTGAAGATTGAAGGATTTATTTGGCACAGTTCGGGTGAACTGTATGACACTATGTTGCGGAGCCGGAGCTAGTTTACACGAAAGGTGGGGATTATGCACAATTTCGGTGCGAGGAGGGGAAGGTAATGTGGCGTAGGTTGGGGGCGGCGGCCTGGTGGATTCCCGCGTCGGGGGTGAAGCGGTCGAATGTGAATAGGATGGAGACGTCGGTATTCTAAATTTGCCTAGTCCACGCCATTAGTGTACAGAGGACTGAACAGACGGTGTATTCGTTAAGTAGGAACGTGGAAGGCTAAGTGTTCTCTTCTAGAAACTTGAGTCCTCGCGCTGTAATATAGGTTGGCCCTCGGCCTTCACCCTTAGATGGATAATCAACAAGCCCGGCTTCTTTGAGCAGATGCTTTGCACCCCAGACCTCTCGGTCAAAAATGGAAAGGTCGCTGTTCACTACTCTTTTTCTTTCCTCGACGGACAGCTTGAATAGCTTTGCCATTGAATCAACAATATCACTATTTTCCATTGGGCCTCTCGACAGCAATTCCAATATCGGCAACTTCAATTCTTTCCTTTTAGGTATCTCCGTCGTCCCTTCCTCTCTTGTTGCAAATGTGTAGTCCCTTGAAGGTGTCGCCCCTCGCCTCTCTCTCTCTGCCTGTCGAGGTACGCCACTTTTCGGCTTATGCTCAGCAATCGTGGGATCAGTTTTCTGTGCAACTGCGGGTGGCTGACTAAGGAATTTCGCTGTGTATGCAGCAGCTAGTGCCTTGAACACCTCTCCTGTATACATCTCCTCAATCAACTTGGCAATGAAAACCCGCTTGTATCGCAGAATAATGTACCTGCGACCCGATTCAGAGATTTCGAGCTCAGCGTTGTATCCCGACGTATCATGTATGGCCATGGTTTATGTCCTCATCCTGCTTCCCATCCTAGCCGCTCCCCGGTTCTCATTGACAACGGCGAAAGCGTAGTGTGGAGTGCTTTCGAACGAATGCGGCCGGCCATGCCGATGTTGTCCTACAGGCCGGTCCGCCAACATCAGACGGAATGGATGTAGTTGGACCGAAGAACCTGAACTCGAGCGAAGACGCCTGATGGCTCAGATTATATGGCATTTGAAGTGTGAGTTCAACGATTAGCAGATTGCAGCGCAAGAGAGAGGCGTGATGCGACATTACGGGTGAACTGCCTGGACGGCAAAAGTGAAATCTCGGCTAGCATATTCAGTTGGTACATATACTGCGAAACCTTGGGGCGAGCGGGAACGGTTTGAGGGAAGGCTTGATTGAGGATAGGCTTCTGATCATGAGGCCTGCGGCTTGGTGGGGTTGGGCGTCAGTGGTGAAGCATTCGAAGCCGAAGCAGATGGAGGCGGATGTGCTTTACCGAGTACAGGCCACTTGTACTCACAGGACGAAGTGGATGGTACCTTCACTTGGTTGGGACGTACGGCTAATTTTTTCCTCAAAGAGCTTGAGTCCAATCACAGTAAAACAGGTTGGCTCCGGACTATCACCCCGAGAAGCATGTTCGTCAAGGGCATCTTTCTTGGGCAGATACTCTGCACACCAGGCCTTTTGTTCGAAAACATGAAATCCGCAGTTTACTACTTCTGGTTCTTTTCTTTGCGGACAGAGCAGATTGGTCCGCCATGGTATCAATGACATCTCTACTGTTCATTGGACCTCTTGCAGGGCTCTCTTCGATACAGTCTCCTCCTACGGTTAACGACCCCTGACGAGGAAGACAGTCCACAGGAAGCATCCACAAGCTGGGGCAACCACAAGGGGCGCCCTTACGCGTATGCCGTCTTGGGTGTTTGGCGACAAGGATGGGATTGACCGGTGCTCAGATGACGGCAATGCGTCAAGCACACATGGATGGGAGGCGCCAGGTATTTGGTGGGAACGGGATGACGGACATTCATGAAGGGGAATCAGACGGACAACCGAGAATATTCATATGAATTTTTTCATAAATATGTCCGCTTTGTCCGCTCAAAGGCATGTCTTTGGGGCGATTGGGGGGCTGGAGGGGTCAGGGGATAGGGGTCAGTAACCTCTCCTTTACGCGGTGGCTGGCTGAACTGTTCAGGCAGAGGCGCGCGGGCGCAAACGATGTCCCAACTGTTGATGCCGGGGTAGGAATTCGGAACTACCTTGAAGAGACTGGGTGTCGGTCAGTCATGGGCGGACGCTTGCTTACGCACGTCATACGCTCGTACGAGAGATGTACGAGAGTTCCACGAGAGTTTACGAGAGATCAGGGTCAAAAAAACCGGACAGTTGCTGTCCGGTTACCGACGCCTCTTGACTGGAATGGCTACGGCGGTATAGGGGTGTGCGGGGCGGGGACAGACCGTGCGTCAGGCAGGCCTTGTCGTAGAGGCCTTTGCGCCGTCCCTGCTGAAGGGGAAGAACCGGGGTTTCTGCACAAGGAAGGGATATTATAATATATTATTTATTTGAATAAACATTCTGGAAGACCCACAGCCGGATGGGATCAGGTTGGAAGCTGATCCGCGCTGCGTGAGGCCAGCCGGTACTCAGTCCGAATCTTCATCTGCCAATTCGTCTTGTATATCAAACGGATGGCCGAACTCCTTCTCGTAGATGAGTTCGGTTTCAGCGGTCAACTCGTTCGCCTGCCGGAGTAGCTCCTGCATGTCTTTGGCGGCTTGTTCCGACTCCTCAGGACCGGCGACTGGGACGGTGGCGGGTTTCACGCCGTCCGGCAGCTGGCTGAGGGGCTGCCCGGACAGGGGATCGAGCGCGGGCGGGGCATCCGGCGCGCAGTCGGTCAGGAGCTCCTCCAGGGTTATGCGCATTTTGTGCAGGTCGATGAGCACGGCGGGCAGCTGTTCTCCTCCAATTTCGGTGTCTCTTGCCAAGTCCTTGAACATGTCGATATCACTTTGTGCGTAGGTGCTGAGACGCTGGTAGCGGAAACGTTGTCTACCGGCGGGCGTGAGGACGGGCACGAGGGGTTCTGCGGTATCCTGCGTTTCGTCACGTTGGAGAGTTACAATGCCCTGCAGGACCAGAGCGTCGATCCTGTACTGGTTTTGCCAGGCGGCGACGGCGTCGGCTCTGTCGAGGAGTTCGGGGTCGCCGAAGCCGCCGGCGACCTGGGCGGCGGCGGCCGCGGTTTCTTCTTCTCGAATCAGGTCCATTTCAGTATCGGCAAGGCGATAGAGATTGACCAACTCTCTTGCGGCGCGGCTGAGTGCGGACAGGACGGCGGGCTCGATCTCGCCTGCAATCAGGTCTTCCATGCCTTTGTTCAGCTTTTCGATGGCGCCGCGCAAGCGGTCGGGCAGGCGTCTGTCGGCCCTGGCGGCGGCCGACGATGCCTGGCCTCCTTTCGAACGCCACTCCCATACTATGTCGGCGGGGGCGTGGGCGATGCAGTAGCCGCCGAACTTCTCCTGTCCGAAACCCTGACAGGGTTTTCCGTCTTTTCTGAGGGCTTTGCAGGGCGTTTTGGGCATTATCTCCTCCGCTTGTTTGGGCGACAGGCTTGTGCGGCCATGGCGCCGAATTTCGGGCGGTGCGGCATTTTGCAGCAGGACCTGCCATGTTCTGAGCGAACTGCCTGCTCTGACACCGGCCGGCCGGTCTTGCAGTTGCTGTCTTCTGGCTCTGCCTGTGCCTGCGGGGCTTCGGGGGCTTGACTGCGTAGATGCAGATGGGGCTTGGGAAAGCCTGCGAATGGACAGAGGACGCGACAGAACTATTGTGCTATAAATTGCCGTAACTGTCAAATCCCATCAGCGGAATTTCGGCCAGACTGGTTGGCCCCACTGTTTAAGTTCCGTTGACATTATGGTAAGGCCAGTCAGCAAGAACGGAAAGCCTGCTGGCCTGTTCAGGAAGTTTCCGGCTTTAGTCCTGCGATTGACGATACATATTTATCCGCGAAGTCACGCGAAAGGCCGCGAAGAACACCTTTTTGTCCGCGGAGGGACGCTGAAGGGCGCGGAGAACTGTTCTTTCTGTCCGCGAAGGGGCGCGAAGGAACAGAAAGAGCTTTTTTTGTCCTGGCAGGGTCGCTTAGAGCCCTTAACCTTCACATTGTGAATGGCTTCGCCGAAGGTCAACAGAATTTAATCCGCGAAAAGGGAAAAACAAGGTGCATCCAGACGGAGGCGATGTGTTCTGACCAGGAACGGATACTCTGGCGCGAAGAGAGCACGAAATGATCTTCCGCGTGTGTACAGGCGACGTGACTTAAAGGCCACCGTATTCCACCTCCGTTTTTTTGACCACCGTTCTGCCCCTCCAGTGGCTGGGAGAATTCCTCCATGGATACACGTTAGCTAGTTGTCCGGTATTGGGGGATTACTACAGTCATGCGGGCAGCTTCAACTCGGCGCCAGCCGGTTTGCCTGTACCGGTCGCCGAAGGACCTTATGCGATCATTGGGGATAGTTACTACTCCACTTCATGGACTGCACCGTCGGCGACCCCGAACCACTGCCGTTCATTTCCACTCGATAGCGAGAATGGCCTCTGGCTGGACGATGCGGCCAGCAGTGCGTTCGGTTTGGCGCAGCAGACTCTCGATTACCTTTACTCTCGCTCGAATTCCTGAATCTTTCCTTCAATGCGGGCAGTGAATTCGCTGTCACCAGCCTGCCGCGCAAATACCAGAGCAGTTTTCAGGTCGGCGAGGGCTTCCTGGTATAGACCCTTTTCGGCCTTGGCAAGGCTTCGATTGAAGTAGACCTGAAGAATCTCCGGCATCAGACGGGCGGCCTGATCATAGTCGGCCATTGCCTTCTGGAATTGACCCAGTTCGATCCTGGCCTGGGCGCGGCTGACATAGGCGCCAACAAAGTAGGGCTGGAGACGCAGTGTCTGATCATAGTCGAAGATCGCCTCCGCGTACTGGCCAGTTTCGGCCCTGGCCTTGGCCCGGAGAAAGTAGACATAACCGTTGTCGGGTGACAATCGGACGGCCTGATCATAGTCAGCGAAGGCCTCCTCAATTTGGCCAAGGTCGAACCTGACATCGCCCCGGCTGGTGTAGATTTGGGCGTTGTCGGGCTCCAGCTGCAACGCCTGATCGAAAATCGGCGAAGGCCTCTTGAATTCGACCAAGGTCGAAGTTGACTTTGCCCCGGCTGATGTAGACATGTGCATTGTGGGGCTCAAGCCGCAAGGCCTGATCGAAATCGGCGAATGCCTCCTCGTATGCACCAAGGTTGGGTTTGGCTTCTCCCCGAGAAACGTAAGCGTCGACGTTGTCGGGCTCCAGTCGCAGGGCCTGGTCGTAGTCGGCGATCGCTTCCTTGTATTGGTCAAGGCTGGATCTGGCACCGGCCCGGTTGACGTAGATGTACGCGGCGTCGGGCTCCAGTCGCAGTGCGTGATCATAGTCGGCGATCGCTTCCCTGTACTGGCCAAGGCCGGATTTGGCAATGGCCCGGCTGGCGTAGATGTAGGCGGTGTCGGGCTCCCCTCGCAGAGCCTGATCATAGTCGGCGATCGCTTCCCGATATTGACCTAGCATCATCCTGGCGCCGGCCCGGTTGGCGTAGATGTAGGCGGCGCCGGGCTCCAGTCGCAGAGCCTGATCAAAGTTGGCGATCGCCGCCCGGTACCGACCACGCTCAAAGTTGGCCCAGCCCCGGTTGTAGTGGGCGCCGCTGTCACCAATCCACCCCCAAGCGGCGGCCGCGACAATCGCCGCGAGAATTGCCACGGCAATCGCAACTTCCCAGATCCAGTTCCTGGGCGCGCGCGTCATTGTCATCGCTGTCCTCCCCGATGGATGAAGGCCGTCTTTTTGGGCAATGGTTGGTCTGTCGACACTGGTCACCGGACGCCTTTGTGCGTTCAGTTTGGACGCTGGCTATTTCGCTTCGTGGACAGCACATTCACTGACCACGAACCCCCGCCGTTCGTTCCCTCTCGATAGCGAGAGTGGCTTTGGAGTCGACCTTCCGGCCAATAGTGCTTTCGTTTTGGGCCGCAAATGGTCGACCACGTTGACTTCCGTTCGAATTCCGGGATCCTACGTTCATTGCTGGTTATGAGGTCACTGTTCTTCGTCTCATGCGCCAGTCCTACAGAGGCTGACCATTCGGCAATCGCCATCTCGTATAGACCAGGTTCAGTACAGGCATCACCCCGACCGATGGAGACGGCCTTTATTGTCTTCGGCCAATACGAGGAGGACGTGCCTAACGGTATTCCCGCATGATGTACCGAATTTGGTAGGTCTATATGCCGATTTCGGTACATTCATGCGATACAAAGGCGGCAGCGGCTGAGTATACTATAGGTATCCTCTTTTTCTTTCCGTTTCGTGGGCTAGCGGCTGGTGGCAATCATACATAACCTGTAATGCGGCCAATTGTGCCACACCGATGTTAACTCCGTTCCAGCCGATTGGAAAGTGCTCATGCCCTCCCCACCTCTTACAGTCGGCAAGTTGATAGGCCGCGCGCTTGGCATGTACCGTACCCACTTCGGTATCTTTCTGCGTACAACCGCCATCTTCCATATCCCGCTCGCAACAGTTGCCTTTTTCTTCGCCAGGGGTGCTTTTGGAAGCATAGTTTGGCGATTAGTAGATTGGGGGTTGACAAAGCAGTGATAATGAAGTACACTATGTATACTGGATTGGCCGGTTTGAGCAGGGAGAATCATAGTGAATCTTATCACCGTTTGCGAGAAGTTCCCCACGCAGGAAGCCTGCATCG
>JAJEDI010000014.1 GCA_022821585.1 Caldilineaceae bacterium | reverse complement strand
GCCTCTAAACTCCCCCTTCGTTTTTTGGGGGGGGGGGGCTTTTGGGGCCCGCCGTGGGGGGGGGGCCCCGCCCCCCCCACGCCCCCTCCCCTACAACATGCCTAGTCGACCTGGTGTCGATATTGGTAACAGGTGCCCAATCGAAGGAGTTTCGCCAGACCACGTCCCGCCAGTCCCATCAGATCCCCATAGGCGCCGACCTTGTGCCTGCCCTCGCACCCTCCCCAACTGATGGACTCCACCGTACGGCCAGGCCTGGCGCCAGCACTGCGTCTCGCCAAAAGAAGATAATCAATACCAGGCATCGCTGGCACTGATTCCCCGCCAGACTGTTCCCTCCGCAAAATTAGGATACACCCCTTCCTGCCGGGTGTATCCCAAATTATTGTCCGCCCAGTAGAGTTGATTCGTCGACCAGGCTGGATTCAACACTGGTAAGACGAGTCTCGCAAAAAATCTGGGATGCACCCTTCCTGCCGCCTGACTTGACAAAATCTGTCATCGCGGATACAATTTAGCCATGGCTAAAAACTATTCCTCCGAAATAAGCAATCCGCTCTCTTCCAATCACGAAGATTACCTGAAAGCCATCTATATCCTGGAAACTCGCGGCGAACAGGTCACCAATTCGGTCCTCTCCGAATACATTGGTTACACACCGGCCTCTGCCACCAACATGGTAAAAAAGCTCGCCCAGATGGACCTCGTGATCTACCGCCCTCACCAGGCAGTAGCGTTGACTCCCACAGGCCGCCGGGTCGCATTGGAAATTCTGCGCCATCACCGCTTGCTGGAGCTCTTTCTGCACAAGACGTTGGACATTCCCTGGGACAGTGTTCACGAAGAGGCAGAGCGCCTCGAGCACGTGATCAGCGAGGCGCTGGAAGACGCAATTGCCGCCTCTCTCGGCTACCCCAAAGTGGATCCCCACGGCGATCCAATCCCCTCCAAGAATGGCGAGGTCAGCCACACGCCAGGTCACCCTCTTTCGCAGTCCGAAGCCGGCCGCACCTATCGTCTGGTGCGGGTCTTGAGCCAGGAAAAGGAACGTCTCGCCTATCTGGGCGAGTTGGGGCTGCACCTGAACGCGGAAGTTCATCTCCGCGAACAGGCCCCATTTGACGGTCCAATGCTGGTGGAAGTTGCCGGTGAGGAGCACGCTTTGGCAGCAGACATGGCTGCACTTCTCCAGGTTGTGCCCGCGTCAGCCGAGTAGGCCTACTGTCAGGATTCTGACATTGTGCCGTCAGACCGAATTCCTCACAATTTGATAAGATGGTTTCAGTGCGTTGCCTTGCAGCGTAGCTTCGGCAAGACCGGGTATGCCGGCAGTGTCGCGTGCTGCGAGACGCGAGTCATAATTTCTAAGGATGGCCATCTCCTTCCGCTGTCTCCGTCGTGCGGACTGTGTCTGGACCATCACCGGAAACCAGACCTCTGATGATTCTCAAGAACCTGACGCGTCGGTCTGTGAGAAGCGGCCTGACCCTCCTCGGTATCGCCATTGGCGTCGCCGCCGTCGTGGCGCTGGGCTCAATCGCGAAAGCAATCTCCTCGAACTTCGCCCTGGTTGTCGGGGGCAGCAGCAACGACCTGCTGATCACCCAGGCTGAAGCGATGGATCCCGCCTTCAGCAGTCTCGACGAAACTGTTGGCGAGCGCCTTCTCGCGGTGCCCGGTGTGGAACGTGTGGAGCCCGGTGTGTACACATGGGTCACCACTCCGGGGCTTCCCTTCTTCCTCCTTTTCGGCTACGAGATCGGCAGTACTGCCATGGACCACTACCGCATCGTCGAGGGCAAACCGGTTAGCGGTCCCGGACAGATCGTGATAGGCCGGCGTGCAACCGAATCGATCGATATCACGGTAGGCGAAAACTTGCGCATCCAGGGGACCCCTTACCGGGTCGTCGGCATCTATGAGACCGGCCAGGGCATTGAAGAGTCCGGCGGCGTCGTCACCCTGGAAGATGCCCAGACCGCGGCCCAGTTCGAACGCAAAGTCAGTCTCTATGAGATCGGGCTGCGCCGCGGCGACAATACCGACGCGACCATCGAGCGAATCGAAGCCCTTCATCTGGAACTGAAGATCAGCAAGACCAGCGAACGCGAAAGCAACCAGCAATACGAGCAGTTGATGCAGGGATTCGCCTGGGGCATCGCCGCGATCGCGATCTTCATCGGCGGCCTCGGCATGATGAACTCGATGGTCATGAGCGTACTCGAGCGCACACGCGAAATCGGTACGTTGCGTGCCCTCGGTTGGAGCCGCTGGCGCATCCTGTGGATGATCTTGGGTGAATCAATGACCTTGAGCGCGATCGGTGGAATCGTAGGTGTTCTCCTGGGCGTCGGCTTAGCAAGACTGGCTGGAACAGTACCGGGAATGGGCGCTATGCTACAGGGTGCCTTTACGCCCGACATTGTCATGCAGGGGCTGGCGACAGCGTTGGTCCTGGGTCTAGCAGGTGGGGTCTACCCGGCCTGGCGGGCCGCGGGACTGCGGCCGGTCGAAGCCCTCTCCTACGAGGGCGGCACAGCCTCCGACTTCAAAGCTGGTTTCCTGAGCCGGATCGGAAGCCAAAGCTTTCGCAATCTGTGGCGGCGCCGCAACCGTACGCTTCTTGCCGCCGCGGGTATCGGTATAGGGGTGGGAACTCTTGTAATGCTGGGCGGACTCACTGCCGGCCTGATCGGCCAAATGAATAACCTGGCCGGAACCGGCAGCCCTGGCAATATTACAGTGATGCAAAGGGACGTTCCGGATCTGTCGCTGAGCAGCGTCGATGAAAGAGTCATGCGTCAGATTCAGGGCATGCCTCAAGTGGAATCCGTCAGTCCTATGGTTTTGGGCTTCGTCTTTACACCCGAGTTGCCCCTTTTCTTCATCTTCGGCCTCGAGCCCAACAGCGCTGCAATGGACCACTATAAGCTGATAGCTGGAAGGCGCGTCCAACGTCCGTCTGAAATCATCATCGGAAGCAACGCTGCCGATTCCTACGACCTTGAAATGGGCGACACGATGACTCTGTACAACAATCGCTACAGAGTCGTTGGTATCTTTGAAACAGGGGTCGCCTGGGAAGAAGGCGGAGGAATCCTGGCCTTGCGCGAGTCGCAGCGGATCCTGAATCGCCCTCGCAACGTTAGTTTCCTGTTCGTAGACGTCAAAGAACCGGCCATGGCCCTCCCCGTCCAGGACGCCATAAACCTGCGATTCCCGAAAGTCAGAGCGAGTATTAGCAGCGAATTCGCCCAGAGTACGGACGATATTGCCTCCATGCAGGGGATCGCAGGCGCGATCGGGATGCTGGCGCTCATTGTCGGCGGGATAGTCGTGGCCAATACCATGATTATGTCGATCTACGAACGCACGCGTGAGATTGGAACGCTGCGAGCCTTGGGTTGGCCTGGCAAACGCATACTTTCTCAGATCATGCAGGAGAGCCTTCTGCTCTGCCTATTGTCAGCTCTTCTTGGAAGTATCGGCGCCGTCCTTCTACTCACGGGACTCTCTTCCATTCCCTTCGCCGGAGGCGCGATGTTGCGTCCCACATGGGAACCCGGAACCTTTGCATTTTCAGTCAGCCTTGCAATTGTACTCGGCCTCATTGGCGGGTTCTACCCGGCTTGGCGGGCAAGCAAATTGCAGCCGGTCGAAGCGCTCCGCTATGAGTGATTACAGTGCATCAGCCCGTTTCCCAAATTCGGCTGATGCCTCGCTTGTGAACAAGGAAAAAGATGAAACGAGTCTGGATGGTCCTCGGATTGATCGTAGCCCTGGCCGCGGGGGGCTGGGCATATGTGACCTACGTCGACCCCTCCATTCTACCCCAGACTGCCGCGCCACCGGTCGAAGACGCCGGGGCCGGGTCTGCGGAACTGGAAGACTCTGAGCTGGATTCAGTTGTATGGGCCTCGGGCAAGCTGCTTCCCACCGTTTGGGCCAATCTGGCCCCCCTGCAAGGTGGAATCGTGCAGACACTGCCCGTCAAGGAAGGCGAATGGGTCGAAGCCGGAGACCTGCTTGTGCAACTTGAGAACCCTGCCTCGGTGAGCCAGGTGGACATTTCCGCAGCGACGGTAGCCGAAGCCGAGGCAGCCCACGCCAAGTTGCTCTCCGGCGCCAGTGAAGCCGAAATTGCGGCCGCTGAAGCCGGCGTAGCCACCGCCGAGGCGCAGGTCTCTTTGGCCGCCGGTAGGCTGCTTGAAGCGACCAAGACTGTCGAGTTCTACCAGGTGGAAGTTCGGATCGCCCAGGAACAGTACAATGAGCTCGCCGCCGGTCCTACAGCTGCGGAAAGGGCCGCAGCCGCCGCTCGCATCGAAGTCGCCCAGGCAGCCTTGGACCACGCACAGGCCGCCTTCAACGCCGTCCGCGGCGACCCCACGATCGGCAGTACGCTGCTCGAGTCGCTGCAGTTGGAGCAGGCTACCAAGTCGCTCAAGGCGGCCCAGGCCGAAAACGCCGTTGCCACGCAGGGAGCCACAGAGCAGCAGCTGGCCGTCTCCCGCTCTCGCATCCAAGAGGCACAGTCTCGCGTGTCGGTAGCCGAAAGCCAGATTCCCGCGGCGGAGGCCGGCGTTCAGTCCGCCGAAGCCGCCCTCGCAAGCGCACAGGCGAATCTGCGCAGGATCAAAGAAGGCGCCTTGCCCGCAGACATCGCCGTCTCACTGGCCCGAATCGGGACCGCAAAGGCACAGCTTGCCAGCGCACAGGCCCATGTTGCCCAGTCCCAGATCCTTGCACCGTTCTCCGGCCAGGTCGGCGCACTTCTCGTTCGAAGCGGCGAGCTCGTAGTGGCCGGCCAGGTGCTCGTCCTCCTGGGGGATACCGGAAGCATGCACGTCGAAACAACCGACCTGCGTGAAACTGACGTAGTCCAACTCCAGAGCGGCCAGGAGGTCGAGGTTACCTTTGATTCACTGCCGGACCAGATCTTCGACGGCATCATCACCCATATCGCGCCGGTGAGCACCAGTGACAGGGGAAGCACCAACTTCACAGTCCACGTCGATATCCCGCGGCTCGACGAAAACTTGCGCTGGGGCATGACCGCCTTCGTGAATATCCTTGTATCGCCTCCATAGCGTTCCGGGACGCAGCTTGATTGCCCGAAACGGCAACCGGCAGCCATCCGGAACTCAGTGTCGCACGCATAGGAAATGGAACACCAGAAAACGGACGGGCCCATCGTCCGGGTAGTAAACCTGACGAAAGTCTACGGCAGCGGAGAGACCGCCGTGCGCGCGCTCGACGGCCTATCGGTCGAAGTGCAGACCGGGGAATTCGTTGCCGTTATGGGACCCAGCGGGTGCGGAAAGAGCACGTTGTTGAACATGCTCGGTGCCCTGGATCAACCGACCGAAGGAACTGTCTGGGTAGCGGGCGAGGATCTGTCCAAACTGAAAAACGTGGACCGCTTTCGCGCCAGGACAGTGGGCTTCGTTTTCCAGCTGCACAATCTGCTACCGACCATGACCGCACAGGAAAACGTCGAAGTCCCACTGCAGGGCCAGATCAGCAGCCGCAAGGAGCGCAGGGAACGGGCCGCGCATCTGATGCAACTGGTCGGCCTGGCAGACCGCTGCGACCATCTTCCCGGTCAGCTCTCAGGCGGTCAACGCCAGCGCGTGGCGATAGCACGTTCCCTCGCCAACAGCCCGTCACTGATCCTGGCTGATGAGCCCAGCGGCGCGCTCGACAGCCAGAGCAGCGATGAGATTCTGGCCCTGCTGTCTGACCTCAACCGCAGCCAGGGAACCTCCATCGTGGTCGTAACCCACGACCGCCGCGTCGCCCAGGCCACCCAACGCATCCTGCGCATGCAGGACGGCAGCATCGTCTCCGACCACCGCATCACCGACCCGCTCGAAGAGGATCTCCGCATGTTTGCTCAGAGCCAGTTCGGGCAGACCTTATTGGAGAATAGCCGCACCCTGCACAAGTTCATCGAAGAACAGGACATTGCGGCACTACGTCTGTTGTTGCAAGAGTACGACGACGGCGCTGAAGTGTCCGGGGAGACAAGTGGTTCGTCTACAGAAGCATAAGCGAATTCCTATGCAGCACAACCTCACGCTTCCAATACAGAACGTAGTTGCTGAGGCGATATGTTGCCTCCACTGAGGATTAGCGCTACCTTTTTTCCGGCAAGTTCATCTCGCATTCTCAGGAGCGCAGCCAGTGGCGAAGCGCCCGCCGGTTCGGCCAGAGTCTTCGCAGATTCCAAATACAAGCGCACCGCGGCGAACAACTCCTCCTCCGAGACAGTGACAAAGTAATCCAGCAGGTCCCACAGGATCGATTGCGGCAGCATGTAGGGCGCTCCCGTCGCCAGCCCTTCTGCGGCCGTCTTGTTTGGTGCCTCACGCCATGCCCGGTCCCGCCACGCCAGATAGGCGGCTGGGGACGCTTCCGCACACACAGCTACGGTGCGAATGTTGGGGTTGATCCCCTTGGCGACTAAGGAGGAGCCCGACGCGCCGCTCCCCCCGCCGACCGGCACGATGATGGCATCGATGTCCGGTTTCTCCTGCAAGATCTCCAGCGTGTGCGTGGCCACACCGGCAATCAGAGCCGGTTCATCCCCCGATGAGACAAACTGCATTCCTTCCTCGTCTGCAATGCGTTCTCCGTGCCTTTTCGCCTGCTCGAAGTCGGCGCCGTTCAATCGCACGTCAGCGCCGTTGGCCCGCATCGCCTCCAGTTTGACCGGGTTGGCGTTCTCCGGAACTGAAATCACCGCCTTTGCCCCGAACATCCGCGCCGCATAGGCCACCGACTGGCCGTGATTGCCCGTAGACGCCGTTACAACGCCCTTGCTGCGCTGTTCGGAAGACAGCCCTGCCATGAAATTGATGCCGCCGCGCAGCTTGAAAGCGCCGATGGGCTGGTAGTTTTCGTGCTTCACCCAGACCTCCGCCCCCGTGGCTGTATCAAGAACAGGGTAGTTGTACAGGGGTGTAGGGGCAAGATAGTGGCGCAGCACTCTATGAGCTGCCAGAACGTCGGCAAAGCTGGGAGGCGGTGGCAGAGTGGACTTTTCGGTCATTTTGTTATCGTTCTTTCCTGATTGAGTGAGATAGGGGTGCGAGGATTCTCTCGCCAGTACATCAATGAAACAACTTCCTTTGTGCGTTCAGGTTTTGGCTTTCAACCATTTTCCAAGAACGGCATCGACGGCACTTCGGTAGGCACAATCGGAGCAAATCCCATCCGGTCCAGGACATCCTTCCTGATGTCAATACCCGGCGCAACTTCACGCAAGCACATGCCTGCCGGCGTCAGTTCAAAGACGGCCCGCTCCGTAATGCAAAGCACCTTCTGCCCGCTCTCCATCGCTTGATGACCGCTGAATGTGATCTGATCGACCTCGTGTACCAATTTGCGAATCTGGCCGTGACGCCTTATGGCAATGCTCTTCTCGTCGATTTCAAAACCGACACCTTTGGCCTCGAAAGTTCCGCAAAAGACGACTGTTTGTGCGTTTTGTGCAATGTCTATGAATCCGCCCGGTCCAATCGTCGTTCCCCCCAGCCGCGAGACATTGACATTTCCGTGCCTGTCCATCTCACCGAAGCCGAGAAACGCGATGTCCAACCCACCGCCGCCGTAAAGGTCGAACTGCGAAGGTGAGTCGACCATGCAACTGGCGTTTCGGGCAAAGCCGAAGAGAACGCCGTCGAGAAGCTCGCCGCCGTAGGTGCCGTGTTCGATCGTCTGGTAGTACCTGTCGGTCTCACCCCGCGCCGCCACCAGCTTAGCCACCCCGTCGGGAATACCGAAACCGAAATTGACCACGGCGTTCTCGTAGAGTTCTCGTACGGCCCGATGCGCGACGATTGTCCTCGGACCGGGACGGTCGTCCTCAGTCGCCGGCTTCCCTTGACCGCCATCCAGATTCCCTTCGCTCTTCTGCTGGCCTGAGATCGAAGGGTCGTAAAAAAAGGCATGGCACTGGGGTTGCTCAGGCTCGACAACCACGGCGTCTACCAGCGCGCCCGGAATCCGTACCTGGCGCGCCGGGATACTGCCCGTTTCCACCAGGCCCCGCACCTGGAAAATGACCGCGCCGCCACTGTTGTGAGCAGCGAGTGCCATCGCAAAAGCCTCCAGATTAGCCGGCTCTTCCTCCATACTGATGTTGCCATCCGCGTCCGCGTAACTGCCTCGCAGCAGCGCAACGTCCACGGAAAACGGCTTGTATCGCAGAAACGTCCGGCCGTCAATCTCGATCAACTCGACCAGCTCATCTCGGGCTGATCTGTTCATTCGGCCGCCGTCCTGGCGGGGATCGACGAAAGTTCCCAGGCCGACGTGCGTTATCAACCCAGGCCGGCCCGCGCCGATCTCCCGCATCAGCTGCGCCGTAACCCCCGCCGGCAAAATGTAGGCCTCAATCTTCTCCTCACGCGCCAGTGCCTGCATGCGCGGCGACCAGATCCAGTGCCCGCCGACCACTTTGCGCACCAGCCCCTCGTAAGCCAGCCGGTTGAGCCCGCGTCGATCGCGGTCGCCGATCCCAAGCGAGTGGATGACGCGCAGGCCCTGCGGAGCACCGGTGGCGAGAAAGCGTTCCTCGACCGCCGCCAGCAGCGTATCGGCCTCTACCAAGCCGCCGCCGCCGCCAACTGTACCCAGTGTCGCGCCGTCGGGGACCAGAGCGGCAGCCTCTTGGGCCTCGATCACCTTGTTTCTCATCGGGAGTTACGTCAGGTAGTGGCTTTCAAGCGCTTTGATCGCGGCAACAAGCGTCTTATTGACTGGCGTGGGAATTCCGTGTTTGCGGCCGAGCTTCACCACCGCACCGCTTATGACATCGACTTCGCACGGACGGCGGTTGAGTATATCTACACAGAGGCTGGACTTGTTGTCGCCGGTTCCTTCCGGCCCGGCGATCTGGTTTATCACCTCGCGAGTCTCGGCCGCATTCAGGTCAATGCCTTCGGCACGCGCCACCTCAACCGCTTCGTCCAGCGCTTCAAATGCGGCCTCCCTCAATTCCGGTACGGCAAAAACCTGTTTGATCGTCATATTGGCAATCGCTGACGTCGGGCTTATTGCGATATTGGCCAGCAGCTTCTTCCAGATCGCCTGGCGCACGTCCTCTACAGCCGATGTCTGCAGACCCGCGTCGTCTAGCGCGGCCGCAATCCGCTCCGCCCTTTCGCTGATTCCACCGCCCATTTCGCCGATGTGCGTCGGCAGATTGCCGAAGTTACGCACCGCGCCAGGCCCTTCGACCGCCGCGCCCTGGGCCGTCACGCCCCCCAACACCCGCTCCATGCCCGTAACTTCGCCAATGTTCTCCTCGTTGCCCAGTCCGTTCTGAAAGCTGATGGCGACACTGTCTTCCCGCAGCAGATACAGGACGCGCCTCACCGCATCCTTCGTGTAAGGAGCTTTGCACTGAACAAACAGAACGTCCACAGGTTCCATGTAGCTCGGATCGGTCGTGGCGCGCACGTTGATACTTCGATCGCCCCCGTACCCGAGCATCTGGAGCCCATCCCGGTTTATCTGGTCAACGTGATCCTGCCACACATCAATAAGGGTCACGTCCAGACCGCCCTCAGCCAGCAGCCCCCCAAAGAGACATCCCATTGCGCCGGCCCCGACTACGGCGATTCTAGGTTTCCACTCCCCCATGCTTGACTCCCTTTCTCTCTCCTGTTGTGGAGATGACGAACTATTTGCATCAAGTATAGCCATTGAATGCAGGCGGGCAAACTGGAGTGCTTTCAGCCCTCTTGACTTCCCTGAACACTTCAATCTAAAATGAAATGGCGCTTGCAAGAGCACCTGAATGTGCCTTTAACACGGAAGATGTCCAAGCCATGGACAATCGCTATCTGACCGTACTACGTCACGCCAAAGCCAAACAGACGAGCGTTTCCGGAGGGGACATCGACCGCCCCCTGGCCAAGAGCGGATTCAGACAGCTGCAGCGCGTTTGCCGGATACTGGATACAGTGTCTGAGAAGCCGGACTGGATCGTGTCTTCACCCGCGCTGCGCACCCGCCAGACTGCCGAGAGAGTCGCCGAACTGATTGGCTACACGCGTAACTTTGGCTGGAACGACCGCATATACGCCGCCGCCCCCTATACGCTGTTGAACATCCTGCAGGAAACCCACGACAGCGCCTACCACATCCTGTTGATAGGTCACAACCCAGGCGTTGCCCATCTGGTCTCGGGTCTGTGCGCCGGCACCGACGGCCGCATGAATCTGCGTTTCCCGACAGCAGGTCTCGCCCACTTCGAGGTGGACATCGCCCGCTGGCGGCAACTGCATTGGGGCAGCTGTGAACTGCGGTTCCTCGTCGCGCCCCGCTTCCTCAAGGGTCTGAAAAACGCCTGACCTCGCGCTTGCTATTCTCAAACCTCATTCAATCGACTGTCCAAAGACAAAGCGGTCCAGGTATCCGTTGCGAAACTTTCCGTTGGGATCCGTCGACCGCTGCAGCGTCTTGAAATCCTCCATCTTCGGGTAGGCCGCCTGGACCTGCTCAGGAGACATCGAGAACAGCTTGCCCCAGTGCGGACGGACATCAAAAGGCGCCAGCGCCTCCTCAACCAACGGCATCACTTCACGTACAACAGGCCAGTTCTTTCTCCAGGAGAAGTGAATGCCGATGGTCGGCGTGCCGTAACTCTGGCTCAGCCACAGCCGGTCGGCCGCAACCGAGCGGATCTCCGAAATCCAGAGCATCGACCTGAAACTGTCGCGAAGGCCCTCCACCGCTTGTAAAGCCGGGACCGCATGCGCCCGCGGTACAAAGTACTCGGCCTGCAACTCGTCGCCGCTGGCAGGCGTGCTGTCAATCTGAAAGTGGTGCAGCCTGTCGTGCCACGCGCCTGGAATCCCCATCTGCAATGTCAGTCCTTCCGCAGAAAGATCAGGGACAGGATGCACGTGGGTAGAAGCCGCCTGCGCCCCGTAAACTTCCGACGGAAGCCCCAGGTCGACCGGTTCAGGATCTGTTGCTCCTTGACCATTCCCCTTGCTCAAAAGCCCGGTGCGATGCTTAAACCAGACCTGATTGACCATTCCGTCCTGCCAGTCAGGGAACAAGCTGACGCTGTAGGCGCCCGACATGATTTCATCGAAGTTTTCGTAAAGTTCGGTCGAAGGCAGATCTTCGAAAACATATTGCTGCATCGAATAGGCCGGTTCCATCGCCAGAGTCATTCTTGTCACGACCCCCAGACCGCCCAACGCCACAACCGACCCTTCGAACTCCTCCCGGTCCTCTTCAAGTGTGAGCGACTTCAGCTCACCGTTTGCCGTAACAAGCTCCAGTCCGATCACTGCCGTCGAAAGGTTGCCGTTCCCATCGCCTGACCCATGCGTACCAGTCGAACACGCGCCGGCCACCGTTATGTGCGGCAGCGAGGCCGTATTGTGCAGCGCGACCCCCTCTGAGTGCATGATCGTACACAGTTCGCCGTACGTAATGCCGCCGCTGCAAGTAACTGTGCCGCGCTCGTGGTCGAACGCCACCGGCGAATCCAACTGTTCTAGCGATATATACGCCCAAGAAGGATCGCCGGTAACTTCCTGTGTCCCGTCAACGTCTACCTGGGCATCTAACGCCGCCGCGTCATTGAAAGAATGGCGCGCGCCCAGAACCCGCACCTTTTTGCTCGCCCTGACTATCTCTTGCAGTTCTTCTACCGTCCCAGGCGCGTGGACTGGCGCGGATGCAAATCGAATGTTTTCAGACCAGTTGCGTGGTGTCATTGGCGGTAGTCCTCCATTCCCAGGTCTCTCAGAACTGTATGCTTCCGTTGTCGGTCATTCAACCTACTTTGTCTCAGGCGTGGTAGCCATCACTTCATCCGCCACCTCCAAGACTCGCGGCAGGAATGCCAGGACCTGACTGCAGCGGGATTCCAAATCTGCGAGCGAATTGATTCCAAGATCGCCCAGCATCGAAGTATAACCCTGACTGAGGCCATCACCGCTGTCGCCGCAGCCATTGAACGCAAATATCCACTGGCAACGCGAGTAAGTCGCCACCAACCAGAAGATAGCCTCGCGATGAAACCCTTGCTCAATCAGCTCTCGACTGCCGCCAATTGCTACGGGCCGCGCTGCTTCGCTGATGTCGGCAGCGAACGGAAAGTCCCCTTTTGGCAGGCACTTGGCCCGGTCAAAAGCGTGCGCAACCGCTTGCAGGTGCTTCTCAGCTCGATTTCGGCTCCATGTGGAACATCCTAGGTGCTGCAATAGCTCCTCGTGGAAACCGGGCCTGCCACATCTTTGAAGAAGCTCGCGGACTTCGACGTATCTGCGCCTGACGGTCGGCGGCCGCAGCCCTGCCAGCAACAGAATTAGTGCAGTCAGACTGGTCCCAAACAACCATGCGGTGACCCTTTCGTGCAACGGCGCCGACTCTTCTGGAGGCTGGAGCCTGCTCTCCGCCAGTGCAGCCGCCGCGCTACAACGCTTCCGCACCCACCGCCGGCAGGCATACCTGCCGCCTACCTCGATCCGAAGTCTCCGCAATTGCCCAGAGGGATCGAGTACGATCTGCATTCCCCGGATCCCTCCTGCTAGGTGGGGATCGCCCAGCACAGATTCAGGAGTTTGAAACCTGTTCGGCGCCTCATATGTGACTTCCAGCAGTACGCCATGATATCTGAATTTTCCCAGTTTCCTCGCCGCAGGCTCTTTCAGCACGACCGTTATGTCCACGTCGGAACTTACCGGCAAAGGCATCTCGCCAGGTAGTGCTGCGACCGAACCGGCAACATAAGCCCCTACCAGGCCGGTCAACTTAGTTCCTTCGCAGCGCACCCACTCTTCCGCCGCATGCATTGCTTCCCTTACCAACATGCCTGCCCTCTACCTCTCTCTTCTCTCCACAAGGTTTGAAGAGTACCTCGATTGCAACTCTCTGGGTAATCTTTTCGCCCCCCAACGGACAGAGAAGCTGCTACAATTTACCATAGTTGCTGTCGTCAAGGAAGCCTTTCAAGAATTTCCCACTGTACCCACGTGCGCAATACACACCAGGCGAATTGGTCTTGGCACCTTGGGCGTTTAAGATAAGTTTGTCTCGCGGCATACAGCCGCAAACGGTGTGAGCAAATCACCCGGCCAGCCGGCCACCTGCCTGCGCTTGGCCTGTCCAGCCCATTTGAATTCCATGACCCGGTCGAGAGCAAATCATGGCAAGCAGATGGAGTAGCGCCGACATCCCCGATCAGTCCGGTCGCACTGTCTTGGTAACCGGAGGCAACAGCGGCCTGGGCTTTCACACCTGCCGCCTGCTTGCCGCGAAAGGGGCACGCGTTCTCCTTGCGAGCCGCTCCTCTCAGCGCGGCGATCAAGCCCGTGCGGATATCTTCCGGGACATTCCCGACGCGCGGCTGGATGTCATCTCCCTTGACCTGGCCGACCTGGACTCCGTGCGTCGCTGCGCCGCCAACATCAGGACCGACTTAGAGCGCCTCGACATTCTCGTAAACAATGCCGGCGTCATGGCCATACCCCGCCAGGAGACCGCCCAGGGATTCGAACGCCAGTTAGGCGTCAATCACCTCGGCCATTTCGCGCTGACCGGCGCGCTACTCCCCCTTCTGTTGGAAACGCCTGCCAGCCGCATCGTAAACGTTAGCAGCATGGCCCACCGCAGCGGACGCATGAAATTCAGCGACCTGCACGGTCAGCAAAGATACAGCCCATTCGGCGCTTACTCCCAGAGCAAGCTCGCCAATCTCCTCTTCACTTTCGAACTGCAGCGCCGGCTGGAATCCAAGCGTGCCGGCACGATCTGCGTCTCCGCCCATCCCGGCTTTGCCGCCACCAATCTGCAATACGCCGCGGCGAAAGAGAAAGGGTCCGCAATCGAACTGATTCTGATGCGGACCCTGAACGCGATTCTCTCCCAGAGTGCCGAGCAGGGCGCGCTTCCCCAACTATTCGCCGCAACCGCCCCCGACGTCAGCGGAGGCGACTACATCGGGCCCGACGGCTGGATGCAGATGCGAGGGTTTCCAAAGAGGCACCGGGCAAAAGAAACGGCCTATGACCCGCGAGCTGCGCAGGAGCTGTGGCGCCTCTCAGCTGAAATGACCGAGGAGCATTTCGACCCGCTGCCGGAATGATGTTGCTTGCGACCTGTTTTCCTGAATAATCTCATTTGCACTCATGCGACAGATCCAACAAAGAGTCGGAGGCACACATATGTCGACAATCTCCCCAAGCTGGCAACTGTTCATCGACCAGCATCCCCAGTGCATGAAGGTACTGCGCCAGTTGAGCAACCTGGACTGGTATCAGACTGGAGGCTGGTCATCATTTATCGGCCCATACCATGCCGGCATATATATGCAGGTCGCCAAGGGCAATTGGTACAACTACGGGCTTGACGGCATCCACTTCGAATTCGGGCTCACCCAGGAAAACCTCGACGCAAAGACTCTTTCTGTCGACCTGCACGTCTGCCACAAGAATCTTTTCGACCGCGAACGTTTCAACGCTCACACAATCGAACGCATGGAAGTGGTCGTGAATGCCTGGGGAGTCGACGGGACTCGTTTCTCGCGCACGAACCTCACCGAAAGGCTAAGCCTTCCGGTTCGCTTTACAAAGTCGGGCTTCGGCAAGCAGATTGCCGCCGCCCTCACCCAGATGAGTGAACTGGCGCCGATCATCGACGACGGTCTGAACAAACTCTAAGGATCCCCCAAATATGTATAACCACGAACCCCCGAACTACCATTGTCCATTCTGCGCTGTAGCTGCCGGACACGAATACGAGTCAGTCTATACAGTCGCCGGCGACGTCGTCCTGCGAACCAATCTGGTCATCGGGTTCATTTCGTCACACTGGTGGCCCCGCAATCCGGGCCACGTCATTCTTATCCCCTGGGACCATTACGAAAACATCTACGATATGCCTGACAACTATGGGGCCGAAATCTTCCAGGCCAGCCGCCGCATCGCGCTGGCATTGAAGACGGCCTATCGGTGCGACGGCGTCTCAACCCGCCAGCACAACGAGCCCGCCGGCTACCAGGATGTGTGGCACTTTCACCAGCACGTCTTCCCTCGCTACACCGGCGACGAGCTCTATATTCGCTCTGCAGAAAGATTCCTGACAACGCCATCGCAGCGCCTTCCCTATGCCGAAAAGCTGAAGGCTGCACTACCCAACGTGTCTTGATAGGATAGCACTACAATGACCCTCTCTCTGCCCCTCCCCCATCTCGCCGACCAATACCTTCTCGAACCCGACGTTGTCTATCTCAATCACGGCAGCTTCGGCGCCGTGCCCCGACCCGTCTTCGAGAGTTATCAGCACTGGCAGAAGGAGCTGGAAGCCAACCCAGTAATCTTTCTGGGAAGTCGCCTTCCCGATCTGCTGGCCCACGCGAGGGAGAGACTGGGCGCATTCATAAACGCGGCACCCGACGATCTGACTTTCGTTCCTAATGTTACCTACGCCCTCAATATCGTAACCCGCTCCCTAGACCTGCGCGCCGGCGAAGTCGTCTTGACAACCGATCACGAATACGGCGCCATCAATCGCGCCTGGCGCTTCAGCTGCCGGAAGAGCGGTGCCGAGCTCGTAAGTCAGCAGATAGCCGTTCCCGTCACAGATCCCGCCGCGGTCGTCGAGCAGATCTGGTCCGGCGTTGACGAGCGCACCAAAGTGATCGCCCTGAGCCACATCACCTCGCCCAGCGCGCTGATTCTACCCGTCGCCGAGATCTGCCGGCGGGCCAGGAACGCGGGAATCATCACCGTCGTCGACGGCGCCCACGCGCCCGGTCATCTGGAATTGGACATGCAAGAGATCGGTGCAGATTTCTACGGCGGCAACTGCCACAAATGGCTGAGCAGCGCCCGCGGGGCCGGCTTCCTCTACGCCAGGCCCGAACGCCAGGACCTGCTCGAGCCCCTGGTGGTCGGCCACGGATGGGACAGAGAAGTGCCCGGAGATTCCCTATTCCAGGACTACTTCACTTCGGTGGGGACGATCGACCCGGCCGCTTATCTGAGCGTGCCCGCAGCGATCGAATTTCAGGTGCAAAACGACTGGCCGCAGGTACGCCATGCCTGCCACCAACTCCTACAGGAGAGCGAACAGCGCATACTGGAGATATCAGGTCTGCCGCCGGTTAGTCCGTCCTCGATGTGGGCGCAAATGCGCCTCGTCCTGCTCCCGGGCAAGATTGATGCCTATCAGCGGTTGTGGGAGGAAGATCGCATCATCGTGCCTGTCGGTCAGTACGGCGGCCAGCCCGGAGTTCGCATCTCCATCCAGGCTTACAACAGCCCTGACGACCTGGATGTCCTTGTCGGAGCTTTGAAAAGGGGAGCCGCATCTAGTTGAGCCACCTTGGCCGCCTTCCGGTCCGATTGCGTCCTCTACGCGTGCCGTAACAGACGTACGATCTCCAAAACGCCAGGCCGCTTACCGTACATCAGCATCCCCAACCGGAACACCTTCGCGCCGAGCCACACAACCAGCGGAATCGTTACGAGCAGCAGGACAATGCTGCCAGCGATATCTGTCCAGGGCACCTCAGCCAGGGGCAGTCGCAGCATCATTGTGGTCGGCGCCGTCAGCGGGAACCAGGAAAGGACTCGCACCACTATCGCGTTGGGATTCGTCATGATCACGCCGGTCAGCATCATGGGAATCGCGGCGATGAAGATGAATATCCCCGTGATCTGCTGGCTCTCCTGAAAACTGGATCCCAGCGTGCCGATAGCCGCAATCAAAACGGCGTAAACGCCGAATCCAAGAACGTAGTAGACCAGGGCCAGCCCAAACACTTCCACGCGAGTGAACAGCGGAAGCAGGATTCCCGCCAACACCACCAGGCCCCCTCCCAGCCCGGCTGCTGATGCGATCCAGACCAGAATCTGCGTCAACCCCAGCGCGCCCAGGCCGATAACCTTGCCCGCCAGGAGCTGCTGGGGCGTCACAGAAGACAGGACAATCTCGATCACTCTGCTCGACTTTTCCTCCGCCACACTGCGCACGAGATAGCCTGACGAAACGAAAATAGTTACCGCCAGAAGGATGCCGAACAGGAACGGCACGATAAACGACAGGATTTCGCCGGCCACACCGCCTGAAGCCTGCGCCTTTTCTCCGATATACTCGACCTGCGCGTCGTAGGGATCAATAAGTCGCGCCTGCAGCGTCTCGTCTCCTATCTCCTCGACCAGATGCGCAGTGAAGAATGCTCGTAGCCCGCTCGTCCCTGACCCGGAAAACCGGCTCCCCTCAGTGACAACAGTCACTTCCCCTTCTTGCCGGTATGTATCCGGCACGACCACGACCCTTTGCACCTCGTCGTTTTCCAGGGCTGTCCGCGCTTCTGCCTCGTCGCCGTACTGGACGTATTCTTCTTCAAAACGCGGCAGAATAGGAGTGAACCCGCCCGATCGATCGACAACCGCCGTGACATCCGAGCCGCTGTCAAACATGCGAACGATGGCCCCACCAGCTTGTCGACCGAAGAATAAACTAACGACCAGGGCGACGATCCCCAGCAGCGGTACGAGCGACGTGAAGATAATGAAGTCCGGTCGCCGAACATTTATCCAGTATTCATGTAGCGCTATAGTTAAGACCTTCCTCATCGTTCCCAAGACCTGTACCTACCCTCCGACTTTCCGCAACGCTCGCGGCGAATGTCGAAACAGTACCCGAACACGCGCCCAACCTGGTTCTGTCAGAGTTCACTGCTCCGATTGCGAATTTCCCTGAACCATTGCCACGAAAATGTCGTTCAGTGGAACAGTTGCGCGTTCGAAACTCTCTATTTCCACATTACTTTCCACGAGCGCCGCCAGAAACTCCTGTGCCCCGATCCCTTCCAATGTGAACAGTGTGACTTCCCCCTGACGTTCGCTGCCGATCACGCCTGGAATTGCAGTAGGCAGTTCCGCCGCCCGCACTCGCACCGAATTCGGCGCAAAGTCCCGCTTGATCTGCTTCAGCGAACCATAAAGTAGGGCCCGACCCTCGTCTATAAGCAGAATTCGGTCGCAGAGCTCTTCGACCAGGTTCATCTGGTGCGCGCTCAACACGACAGTCTTCCCCTCGCTGACCAGTGAGCGCATTAGCCCTTTGATCATTTCAACGTTAACGGGGTCCAACCCTTGGAAGGGTTCATCCAGAATCAGGAGTTCCGGATCGTGGATCAGGCATGCAATAAACTGTACTTTTTGCTGCATCCCTCTGCTCAACTCTTTGACGCGTTTGTCGCTCCATTCCTCCAGTTCGACTCTCTCCAACAACGCCAGTGCCCTGTCCTTAGCCGTCGCACCGTCAACGCCCTTGAGCCGTCCCAGATAGGTCAGCACCTCCAGCACCCTTTGGTCCCGATACAGCCCTCGCTCCTCCGGCAGATAACCCACCCGTTCCCTGCTCTCTCCCGGCCTCCCGCCCAGCAGTTCAACCTCACCGGAGTCAGCCTTGAATATATCCATCAGAATACGGATAGTGCTCGTCTTCCCTGCTCCGTTGGGACCGAGCAGTCCGAAAACCTCGCCTTGCTGAACTTTAAACGACAGGTCATCGACAGCCACGTGGCCGCCATACCGCTTACAAAGATTGCGAGCCGACAGAACTGATTCAGTCATAGCGTTTCCCAAAAAACTCAATCGACAGAACGAATCAGGTGCAGCGCCTATAACATGGCATAGTTCCTCTGCCAGAGCCAAGGGCACACGGGCCATTGCAGTTTCTGCACCTACTTTACAATACGCACTCCTGCGCAGTTGGTTGCCGAGCCTCCGGCCCTCCCTTGCGCAGCGGGGTCTATACCTCCCAGCAAACCCTCTCGCGACCGGCAAAGTTGACTTTTTTCGGCTTGATCTCTTTCCGGCTTACGCATGCTTCCTGCCAGGCTTGCAGTGGCATCTGCCGCAGGCACGCCAGCATGCGCCGGATCAGAGGAGCAATATAGCTAGGGTCCCCCACTCATCGCAAAAGGTCTTCGCAAGAAACGGTCATTGGAAGACACATTGCAGAAAAAGTGCTCCTCGAACAGATTGACCGGCGACCCATCGCTTTCCAGCCCCATATGCTACTCTATATCCCCTCCCCGCTCTATGCGAAATTGGGGGTCCTTGCGGAGCAATCTGGCCTTATACAAGAGAAAGAGCGCGCCCGGCTACCGTCTGTTGCTGCCTTCCATTTCGAGCGTAGAGCGGAGAGACGCATCGGACCGGGAAAGAACCATATGAAGTCGCCTGGGGTAATATGGCTCGCCAGTTGTCCAAACTTTTCCTAAGACATGCAAATGTTTGCAACTGAGTGCCGGTACCCGGCCTAAAATGATGTTAGACTTTGGCACTACAATTGTAATGGAACTATTTGCACAATTCGTGACCGGAATCGGCAATTGTGCCCGAAAAGAATGTTACTATGTGTTGTGAAGCCCTCAGCTTTGTCCGCAACATAACTGAAGGTGCTGGGGGCCCGCCAAAACTGCCTGAGAAAGGGACGGATCCCGGCGGCACACCGTCTAACATGGTCTGCGGGAAATGTCTGCGAAGTCAAAAACCGATGACTCGGAATAAAAGGTGAATCTACACTCCCAGACGCCCCCAAACCCTCCGGGTCACGCCCAACCTCGTCATGGCTCGACTCAAATCAGGGCCTGAGCACGTCTTCCGACGCTTCTTTACGCCCATGCTCCCCGGAGCGAACACATCAAATTGGGAAAGAACCTGCACCGACTCTCAGGGTCGTGATATTGCCCTATGGGCTCACTTAGTGGACAGTAGAGGATCTCGTGTCGAGAAGAGGCTGCTCTAGCCCGCAGAAAGTTTGTTAACATTGGAGGCCAGTTGAAACGCGGTGAGATGCCCGCGCGTCGCGCTCTCGAAATCCATGGGAGGCTGCGAGCAACTGTTCGGAAGGTCGCAGAAAAAGCGACAAAAAAACGAAATTGGCGCGACACTTGTATACTTTTGCAGACATTACGCGACAATTGTTGACATAACGCAAACCAAAAAGCGACGATTGGATGGGAAAACGATAAGGGCCCGTTTGCGCTTGTCACATGAGCGGTTTCCGTGAACTACGTGCTCTTTAGCGAAGATCCGCGCAGCTTCGAACCGAAAGTCCGCTTCGCCTTTGGCGTTCTTCGTGAACCACTGTTTGAATTCAGGGCAATTGCATCTGAATTGGGTTGCGAAGCAGGGCAATTGCATCAAGAACAGTGATACAATATCCCTGTGCCAGAATGTGAATAGGCATTGCTGAGAGCGTACTGTCATCAGGCCACTACTCTCGCTGGCAGGGAATCTGAAGGCGAGGGAGGCCCCTTCCAAGACTGGTAACTGCCCCAGTATCCAACAAAGATAGCGAGGAACCTTGCGCGAAGTC
>JAJEDI010000044.1 GCA_022821585.1 Caldilineaceae bacterium | reverse complement strand
CCCTCGGCTATCGCCACCTCAGCTTCTCTCAGCTTGTTGATCACCTGCTCCGGCGTATGTCTCTTCTTCGCCATCTTTCCCCCTTTCTACGGCCCATTACTAACATTATACCTGGACCAGTTCTTGGGGGGCAGGTCACCTCTAGCTTTCCTCATACATTCAGCCAACCGAATTGTGAAGTGATTCTCTTTGTTGCTGTAGCGACTGAATTCTTCGCGCTCCCACTGTTTGAACCCGTCTACCACAAGCTCAAGCATTGTCTGTTCAATATCGGTAGAGATCCCGGAGGCTTCTTCTGGCGGAATACCTAAACCAAGACTCTGAGGCTCAGAAAACATATGGCCCACTAATTCCTTTCGTTGTCGTCGAGAAAGGAAGTTCTGAGCACCTGAGCAATCATATCGTCAGCATCATTGTATGCAGATGTCATTGTCCAAAACCGACGTTCGGCGGGCTTCACGATATGTATAGCTCCAGAGTGGTATATTTTGAGATTTCTTCGCAAGTAGAAACTTTGCGATAGTTGTTCATTTGCAACTTTGTCCAGCTCCGTCAGTAAATTGTCGAGTTCTTGGTCAGACCTGGTGATAATGTCGCTCCCCTGCTCCCCCCTCTTTTCGAGACGAAACGAAACGGCTTGGTATGGAGAACTACCTTTGTAAACAACGGGAGATAACCCCCTTCGGCCTCCAGTAGAATTCGTAAACACTTCTCGGTAAGATTCGGCATATTGTGCAAGTTCATTCAAGGCAGGCACCTTGAATGAATGGATGTCCCCACCATCGTAATTGTGGGGCAGCTTCATTTCCAAGAAATCTCTTATCACCTGCCTCTCTGGACCAGTTGCCTCAACCATGTCAAACACAAGTCCGTCAAGTTCTAGTGTCCAGTCTCCATAATATTTTCCCTCTTGTATTCTGTCGACTAAGGAAATTATATTACGCGTGCAATCTGAGTCATGCTCATACTTTGGGAAGGGTATGGCTTCATATTCCTCTTTTAACATACGGCCCCGTTCAACTCCCCATGTACTAGAAGTCAGAAACAGATAGTAACGAACTAAAGAGGAGTTAAGGTAGGCACACAAAATTTTTAGGTCATCAGCGTCCTCCTGACGGCCAGATATTCCGGTAATTGTATTCTTAAATAGAGCATCATCGGGCATGAAGACAGAAGCCAGTCGCCCCCCCTTTAGAACGCCTCGAATCAAAACGACAGGCCCTCGAAAGAGTTCGATATTTCGAGGCCTCTCGAACATTTTGCAATTGATTTTCTCGTCTTCAGGTGACGAGACACGAAATGAATCAATTTTCCTGGCTGGCACAAACCTCAACTCATCTAGCTCTGGTCTACACAGCTTCCTATCCCCAACTGTCGCCCCGTAGCTCATTATCCAATCTCGGTCTTCGCACACTTCTCCCAGTGGATCACCCCGTCTCGACAGTTCATCAATCAGGATGAAATCACGCGCGGTTCCCCACATGGCCATCTTCCATGTAATATAGGGGTGCTTGGCAATCTGATTTCGGGATATCCGCTTTATTTCATCGCCATATATCACAACGCCCCCCAGGATCTCAGACATGGGAGATGGGTGAGGCCCCCAATACTCCAGATCTTCACTACCTCTACCCACACTCGAAAGCCCCTGAAAGAAAACAGCAACCGCGGGAAAATTTGCCCTTTGAAAAAGAGATTTCCGATATAGTGATAAATCCACAACTCTCGTCACTTGATTTTCTGTGAAAAACCGTCGCCTAAACTCTAAGTTTGTTTTGCTCCGATTGAACAAGGTACTCTTGCTTGGAACCAACAAGCAGGCCCGCCCTCGATCAGAAAGCAGAGTGGATACACGCCACAGGAACGCCTGCGCAATTTGTTTGTCGCCAACCACAAAACGTTTGTCTTCCAAAAAAGAAACCGCACGATCTGACAATTGGCTTTTCCATGGCGGATTCCCCACTATGATGTCAAAATTCAATTCGTCAAATGACAAATCCGTGTTGAAGAAATCTCCAACAAACAGGTTCCGGTTCTTAAGTACTGGAAAACGCACACCATCTAAAATGTGGCTAGGTTCCAAAAATTCTAAGAGTGTTAAGTAACAACTGAATGCCGCCACCTGAATTGCATCCTTGTTTGTGTCCACACCATATATGGACTCCTCCAAGAGTTTCTTGAGTTCCCCGAATTCGACTTTTTCTTTCTCAAAGCCACGGTAGCGATTGATCACCAAACGTCTGAATGCCTCCACAAGGAAAATCCCTGACCCACACGCTGGATCCAATATCTTGATTCCCTGGGTGTCCAGATCAAGAGGAAAAACTTCATTTAGAACATAATCGACAATGTTTGATGGTGTGTAAAAGGCACTGTCCTCCTTCTGTTCATCCCCAAGAAATGTCTCATAAATGGCACTGATGAATTCAACAGGTATGTATTTGAAATCATACGGCCAAAAACTTAGTTGGCCAGAGACAACATCAGTACCCTCCAAAAAACTACTAAGTCTCTCAAGATGTTTAGACGTTACCTGCTCTCTTTCTTCGTCGGTGACAGGAAATAGATCGCCGTTAAAACTGTGTGCTAGTCCTTCAAATAATCGATAGGTTTCTTCCAGTGATTTTCTCAAGAGATCAACGTATCTACTACTTCCAGCATATTCACTAAAAAAATCTTCTCCGATTATGCCTCTGTCGAACAGATAACAAATGAAAATCGATCTCCCCAGAAGGCTGTTCGTTACTGACACCTCCAAGCCATTCTTTATTGAACTGTCCCGCTCAATTAAACTATCCCGGATGTCTCGAAGGTTTTCCAATAGGCGGCTATCCACCCTTTGCTCCCGATCGAATTGACTATTGCCCCCGTCCAGGCCGAATTTACCTAGTTCTATATGCCACCGCCGATACTCAGACATTTCCTTACGAAACTTGAGTGTGTCCGTTGCCTCCCATACCGCTTGCTTTAGCAGAGCCGTTTCATCTAGCTTATTTTCGTCTGGTGGTGTGGGCTGGGCAAAACAGTTGTAAACACGAACCTCGTTCGGCAAGATCGCAATCAACAGGGGGCCACGGTTGTAATTCCAGAGTGACCGATGAAGACCCCATAATTCCTCATTGTCAACAGACTGAAACTCCTTAAAGTAAACAACAGGAGTATTCCCGTGGAAAAAAACAGCATCCAAATCCAACTTGCCTCGAATCTCATTCCAAACATAATTCCGGCCTTCGTCGACATCTGATGTGTCTGCCATCACTAAGCCACTATTGTCCAAAAAGTGAAGTTCCTCAAGGACATCCTTTAGCATTGTCAGAGCCATCGGATTACCTCCCCTGAACTGATCCACTCTTGTTTCTGGGCGCGCTCATACGCCTCACCTATAATGTGTGAAGAATTCTGTCGTATGCAAGCGCGCCAGCCATGGTTCACCATGACGCAACTCTAGCACTTTCGCTTGATACGCGTATTCGACTAACGGAACACATCAGTAGTAGGGGACACAGGGATGCTTTCCGGTTTACGGCCCAGTTATCCTCCCTTTATCCACATTCTTTACCACAGAAAAGCAGAGAAGTCAAACTGCATGCTTAAGTCAAAAAAAGTTGTCCTGTCCCCGTGCTTGCCGGACTAACATAACGGGTGGTACAAACATCGGGGGCAGGTCAGTAAGCCTGCGGACACAAATCATGTTCGCCTTTGGCATCGTTCGGGTTTCGCTTTAGAATTGGGTGCTTCATCCACTATACCCTTGCAAGGAACTGCAAATGTACCTGTCTCGAATTTGCATAAAGAACTTCCGCAACTTTCGCAGTCTTGAAGTAGAGCTGGGCCCCAAGTGTGTGGTCGTCGGCGAAAATAATGTTGGCAAGACAAACTTGCTCTTTGCCCTAAGACTTATCTTGGATCCTCGACTTTCTGATATTTCAAGACATTTGCGAGAGGAAGACTTCTGGGATGGCTTGAACGAACCTGCAAAACGTGGAGAGATTATTGAGATTTCAATCGAAATAAGGGGTTTCCAGGATGACAAAAACGTTTTATCAGTTCTGCAGGAACACTGTGTCTTGGATCCTTCACCAGACACCGCCCTCTTGACGTACCGATTCAGGCCTAAACCCGGTCTCCCAAACGATAAAGAAATCTCTATCAGAGACTACGAGTACCACGTCTTTGGCGGTGGCCTCGAAGAGAACAAAGTGGATCACAGTGTCCGTAGATGGATACCTGTGGAAGTCCTTCCTGCGCTGAGAGACGCCGAGAGGGACCTGGCCAGCTGGCGACAGTCCCCTCTGAGACCACTAGTAGAAAACCTAGATATACCCGACGCAACGCTCAGACGAGTCGCTTCAAGAATTGACTCCGCTACAAATGAACTCTTGGATGAAAACGATGTCCAGCAGTTGATCCAGGGATTCCGATCGCGCCTATCTATGATGGTCGGTAGGGTCCATGAAATCGACCCTTCGCTGGGATTCGCACCGACTACTCCCGAAAGGCTAACTCGAGCCTTACGAATGTTCGGAGATGGTCCCAATAAGCGGCCAGTGGGCGAATTGAGTCTTGGAATAGATAACCTCCTTTATCTATTGCTCCTTGCAATTGAGTTAGAACACAAAGAGGCTGCTGGTGAAAGAGCTAAGACGATTCTTGCAATTGAGGAACCAGAGTCACATCTACATCCCCACCTCCAGCGCTTGGTATTTCGGGACTTTCTTCATCGAGATCCTCCGATTTTCTTAACGACCCATTCTCCCCACATCGCAAGTGTGGCACCTTTGGAAAGCCTTGTATTGCTCAGGAATGATGGACGAGGCTTCGGAACTGTGGCGAAGTCAACCCTACAAGCAGGTCTCACAGATCAGGAGATCGCCGATCTGCATAGATACCTGGACGCTACTAGAGCCGAAATGCTTTTCGCCAGGGGCGTTATTTTGGTTGAAGGTGTTTCAGAAGTTTTCTTGATTCCGGCAGTTGCGGAAGATATGAACAAAACTCTAGACGAGTATGGCATCACTGTTTGCAGCGTCCTAGGTACAAACTTCGTCCCTTATGCAAAATTACTGGGTACTCAAGGCTTGAACATTCCATTTGTTATCCTTACCGATGGAGACCCTTACACAGCAAAAAATGGCGAAAATAGAAGCGGAGGGCTCAGTCGAGCAATCTCTGTAGCAGAGACAGTTGGACTTCATGATTCCGTCGCCTTGGAGGAAATGTATAAGCAGGGGTGTTGGGCTGAGCTGCGTGAAATCGCTAAAGAATTCAGCGTATTCGTCGGCAGGCGCACGTTGGAAGTGGACCTTGTTGATAAGGGCCATGGACAGGAAATACTCGATGTTTTGAGAGAATTGCGTGCTCCAAACACTAGAGTAGATGAAATCCAGAGATTTGTGGAACGAGGCTCAGAGTTAGACGACGATGAGGCAAGCAACTTAATGGATACAATAAAACGAACCGGAAAGGGTGGGGTGGCACAGCGCTTAGCGGGAAGAGTTGACCATACAAAATTTCCTGCATATGTTACCGAAGGAATCAGGAACATCACCGAGGCACTTTCCATATGAACGGCGTCGCACCATCGCTCCTAGATGCTTGGATCGAGAACTTCAATCTGAAGCAAACCGAGGCTTATGAATTCGATGGTCACTGTGTGGTGCTAGCGGGTCCTGGGAGTGGAAAGACCCGAGTCCTCGCTGCAAGAGTTGCGCGACTGTATAGCCAGAGGGTGAAAGGCCCGCGTGGAATCGCCTGCGTAACTTTCAGCCACGAAGCTGTTAGAGAATTGCGAAATCGTCTGAGAAATTTGGGATTGAACCCGGACAGGCGCCTGTTCATTGGAACTGTCCATAGCTTCTGTCTAAAGTGCATCGTCACTCCATTTAGCCGCCTTTTTTTCGAAAACCTAGATTCAGCACTGGGAGTGGCAGGTGAAATTCAGCAAGAACAAGCCTTACAGACGGCATTGGCAGACGAAGGATTGAATGGAAATAATACGGTGTTGCGTCGGCAATTTGACGAATATCGGAAGGCCCACCGCTTCAAGAGCAACGGAATCCGGCACGAAGATTCTGAGATTGCGAGGCTAGTCGACAAATACGAGAGATTGCTCCGTAAACAAAAATTGCTAGATTTTGAAGGCATTGTGCATGTTGCCTTGGACTTGATACGCCACCAAAAGTTTGTCCGTTTAGCTCTTGAGGCTAGGTTTCCTTTCTTAATTGTTGATGAATATCAAGACTTAGGATATCCGCTTCACCTTATCGTTGAAACACTTATGCGAGAAACTGAAATTGAGGTATTTGCCGTCGGTGACCCCGACCAATCCATTTACGGCTTCACCGGCGCTGACCCGAAGTATCTGCGTAATCTCGCGAAGGATTCGAGGGTACACCGGATCAGTCTCAACATGAATTACCGCAGTTCTCAGCGAATAATTGAAGGATCGCAAGTAGCACTCTCTCCGGAAAAGCCTAGGAAATATGTTTCTGCCAGAGATGACGAAGAGGGGGAAATCCGCTTGATTGAATGCCCAAAAGGGCTGAGCCAGCAGGCAGAGGTGCTCGCCACCAAGCTTATTCCTTACCTTGAACAGAAAGGAGTTCCGGATAGCCAAATTGCCGTTCTCTATATTGACAAGTGGGATGGACAGGTTTTGAGCCAAGCCTTGAACAAGGGTGGAATCCAATATGCGGGGGAGCGCGACCAGCGATATCCAAGAACACCTTTTACAAGGTGGTTGGAAGACATCGCCGGGTGGTGCTCACTGTATCCCCAGACCCAGAGAGGACCCAGATTCGACGAATTGTTCTTCCAGTATGCAAAGGCTTGCGAAGAAGCCGGTACCTCAGTCAATACTGGAGACTTGACTTCTCGTGTTGAATTTTTCGAAGCAATTACTTCAATTGCTATGCCCGACATGGCTCTTCATGCTTGGCTCAGGCGGCTCAATTCTCTCTTGGACTTGGAAAGTCTCCTCCAGGCACGCAAGGAACATCCCGATGATTGGGCAGGTTGGCAGTCAGTTTTGGAGAGTTGTGTAGACGGAAAACAACTAGCGGGGAAGAATCTAAGTTATTTTTCGCGATGCGGAGACAGGTCTGATACCGTGACGCTGACCACACTCCACAGTAGTAAAGGTCTGGAATTCGAGGTTGTAATTATGCCAGGTTTGGAGGAAGGCCGCCTTCCAAGGTATTTTGCGAAAACTGAGAAAGCCGTTTCAGAAGCTAGGCGCGTATTCTATGTGGGTATGACTCGTGCCAAGAATTCGATTTACTTACTATACTCGGGCTGGTACACTAACAGCAACAAACGCGTTTTCAGAAAGGGCCCTTCTCGCTTTATTCTTGAATTGAAATCAGAAGCGCCTACCTTACTCTAGCCGGCGATGTGGAGAATTGTGAGCTTGGCCCCAAAAGCTGGACCACGGACTTAGATGTAAAATGGATCAACTCACCACTCAAGTGGAGGGACAGTCTAACGGTCAAGAAGTGGCAGAAAAAATGTCAGATTACTAGCCCGGCACCTTCCGGCCGCTTCTTCCCGCCGTGCACGGACGGCTCGGCGCACCATTTGGCGGAAAGGAGGCGGACTGCCTTGTAGATATCCTCGTCGAAGCCCAGGAGATCGCAGATGACGCGCCGGTCCAAGAGGGCGCGGCTGGGGTCGGCGTCGGCGAGGTATGCAGGCATCAGGTCCTTGTTCCGGAACTCTTCAAAGATTTCCTCAGCCTTAGACAACTGTTCATCCGTGAGGCAACGCAAGTCCAGCACAGGGAGATACTCTGCAGAGCGGATAGTCATTCTCGCCTTGCTCGACTGCTGACGGCTGGAATGCCACCAGTGGGAGATCAAACCCAGTGTAGAGTTACACCACGCTGTGAAGGCGTAATCAAATCTGCTATCGCAAAGTTTGACGTTGGGCCACACGCTCCCACCGATCGACTCCCTGTCCGTGAAAGCCACGGCGAGTGCCTGAGAGCCATAAGTGTATTCGTTGTTAAGATGCGCGCGGCTGGCAGTAGCCCAGACTACGGCGGCTTTGCTCTCCATACCCTGCCTCACCTGCAATTGCGAGTCAGGCGCGCAAACCATGCGGTTCTCATTCTTGGCATTGTGATTCCACAAGGCGGGGTAAGTAGCTGTCGGACTTGGCGTCCCCCTGTTAAAAGGACCGCGTGGCGCCGGCCCGGTGATGTCGAGGTGGTAAGTTCCCAACTTGCCAATAGTACCCAGCAAAGTTACTTTCAATTCATTGGGGCAAGTATTTCCAGGAAGCCAGAGCTGGGAACGAGTTAGAGCAAAAGCAGTCTGGGCTACAGAGTAATCGGATAGACGCACCCCGCCCCAACTTTCTCCGTCCATGAGCCTAGGAACGGCTATCGCGTTGCCGACTAACTCTTCACCGATCAAGAGTGGTGTTGCCCCATATGGACCATCGTCGATCCTCCTCATTTGACAGCCATCGAGAACTCTCCTTGATATTGAGCTTGAATGGGCAATTCCCTGTGGCCTGTGGTAGAGAGAGACGAAGCGATCCAAGTCATCGGGTTCTTCGTCTACTTTGAGCCTGCGGGCGACCACTAGGCATTCAGCCATGCCTGTATCGGACGAAAAAGACATATCTCGACCATTGCCTGCGATGCTCAAGACGTCCATATCCGTGTATTCAAGCGCGAGCATCTTGCGTAAGCCTCGCCACGCCGTTCCGGAAGCGACAGACAGAGGCAGCACCAAAGCCAGAATACCGCCGGGCTTAAGCTTCTTGTGCGCCAGAGCCGCGAAAGCGGAGGCAATTCCGGCGTTGCCGTGATAGCAAGTGCCCTTTTTTAAGGCAGCCATTCGTTTTGCCATCTGCTTTTGGTCTGCCTTGCTTGCGCCAAAAGCTGCAAAGGCCGCTGCTGTTGTGTCAGCGTATGCCCCTTCACGAGTCACGTTACGTGTAAACGGGGGATTCATGATGACCAAGTCATAACCGGTATCGGGTATCTCGGTGCGTATCTGGGCTGCTGTCTCTTCGCCCGCGCTGCCAGTGCGCATCGCCGGATCGCTGGTGTTTAAGAGTGTCATTACGTTGGAAGATTGTAGCAATTCCAGGGACCCAATCATTACTCCGCCGTCTTGCTGACGGCCGTAGGGCATGGTGTAGAGGCGAGAGTTGGTAAAACCTACGGCAGGTTCCACTCCCGATAGCGTGGACCCCGTGATGTGTATTGCAGATGGCATGACGTCGCAGCCGTAGAGAACTTCCTCCATCATTACCTTGTGCAGCTTGCTGCCGTCGCCCCCGGCGCGCTCGTGGCGGGCGGCGATCTGTTCGTACACGGCGGAGAGAAGAGCACCAGTGCCACAGGCGAAATCCCCGATTCGCAGCTTGCCGAGGGCTTCGGCGTTTGACCAATTGACACTTTCTAGTTTGGCGACGGCGAGTCGGGCCAAGAGCGCCGCTGATGCGGGGAGGGTGTAGAAAGTGGCCAGGTATTTGCGGTCGGCAATGAGCTGCTGAAAGATGCGGCCGGTGAGATCGTGGGCGTTTTCTACGCCGGTTGCGTTGACGGCTTGGGCGGTGTTCCGCAGTCGCCGTAGAATCCTAGCAGCGTCGGCCGAGTCCAATTGCTGCAAGATATCCTTGGCGATGGCAAAAATAGGCCAGTAGTTAATGCTAAGAATGACGGTCCAGGCCGCCAGCATCTCGCTCTGTGGATTGTCTACACCGTCCCCACACGCAAGCGCGAGCGATTTGATGCGGGCGTGCATGCCGGCAATCTGATCGTGGAAAACCATGGCATTGGCGATGATGGCGCAGGCCATGCGGCGGGTCTGGCGCACGTTGGCCATCCCCAACAGATTGGCGATTGACTCTGTGATACCTGGGCGGGTACGGTCCAGTTCATCGAGGATTTTGGCGGCACCGTCGATGCCCTCCTGCAGAATTTCTGTAGCCCGATCGACGGCGTGCTGCGGAACTGAGACAAGGCGAACCATGTCGGCCAGGTCCTCAACAGAGCCGTCCAGCCAGCCGGTCTCAGGGAAACGGGTGGCGCCGCCGTTTTCGGTAAAGACGCAGTATGACAGACGGGCATCAGTGAGAGCAGCGGAGAGGTCCTGCGCGTCGCCTATTTCGTCCGGGTAGCGGAGGGCGATGGCGGCCTCGATGACGCGATGGTAGGCAGTGGTCGTATGTCCAAGGCGGTCCTTCGCCTCTGCTTCGACGCCGGCGGCGGGCATGTACTCAGCCTCGATAACAACGGGCGCGCGGCCGGGCGCTGTGATCAGGATGTCGGGCCTCAGGCCTGAGTGTCCGTAAATGGCTTGTGTGTTCTCGGAACGCACATCACTACGAGGCAGCATTCCCTGAAGCAGAATTCCCATTGCATTGTTTACGCTCGGTTCGGTCTGGTGCGGCATATAACCCCATTCACCTCTCAACAGGTGATCAACTTACGAAAATCGAAATCACCCAGCTATGAGTGACCGGCTGAACTGCAGGACCTCTGCGGCGAGGCGCTGTTTGGAGGGCAGATCGGTCATTATGGTGTCGGTTGTGAGGGCCGGGAGGGGCAGCTGGGATTGCTCGGCGCGGTCTTGCTGGTCGAGGATGAAGCCGTCGAGGAGGCCGGCGTAGTGGTCGACGATGGTGAGCGGCAGGTGTTTGAGATGGCCCATTTCGCGCATCATTTTGGCTACGGGGCCCTTGACGGCGCGGCCGCCGACGATGGGGCTGACGGCGACCACGGGGGCGTCGCTGTCCTGCACGAGATGGCGCAGGCCGGGTACTGAGAGGATGGGGTCGATGCTGAGGTAGGGGTTGCTGGGGCAGATGATGATCTGGGCTGCGGCTTGTAGCGACGCGGCGACCTCGGGGGTGAGGGTTGCTTTGGCGGCGCCGACGAAGGTGAGGCCGCGGAAGGTGGGTTCGCAGCGGCGGCGTACGAAGTAGTCCTGGAATGGGAGGTCGCCCTCGTCGGTGTGCACGAGGGTGCGTACGGGTTGGTTGCACATGGGCAGGATGCGGGAGGGGACGTCGAACTTCTGGCGCAGGCGGTCGGTGACTTGGGTCAGGTTGAGGCCGGCTTTGAGCCACTGGTTGCGGAGGAGGTGAAGGGCGAGGTCCTTGTCGCCGAGGCGGAACCAGTCCTCGCCGCCGAGGCGTTCCATTTCGGTGAGCACGTTCCAAGTTTCGCCGGCGCGGCCCCAGCCGGTGTGGGGGTTGTTGACGGCGGCCAAGCCGTAGAGGACGGTGTCGACGTCGGGGCAGATTGTGAGGCCCCAGTGCTCGAAGTCATCGCCGGTGTTGACGATGACGGTCAGAGCGCCGGGGGGCAGCGTTGCCTGCAGGCCGGCCGCGAATTTGGCCCCGCCGACACCGCCGGCGAGGGCCACGACCGGGGAAGCGTTCGCCAGTTTGGGGGCCATAGGACACGTTTTTCTTAGTGCGAATTGAACGATGCGCGGCTCAGCGCCAGGTTACCCGTTCGGCGAGCGGGAGGCGCTCCCGGTGTTTTTCTTCGGCGGCGTAGCCGAGGGTGATCAGCGCCTGGGGATGCCAGGTGTGCGGCAGGTCGAGGACATCCCGCACCAGGTCGGGCACGAAGAGGGGCGCGCACATCCAGCAGGCGGCGAGGCCGTAGTTGTGGGCGGCCAGGAGCAGGTTCTGGCAGGCGAGGGCGGTGCTCTGCACGGCCATGAGCCATTCGGCCTCCTGGCGGCGCGGGTCCGGGTAGTCGTCCATGCCTTCGAGGGAGAGGGAGGCGGCGATGAGGGCGGGCGCGCCGGTGATGCGGGCGTGGCTGATGCGGACGCGGTGCTCGATGATTTGCGGGTCGACGCCGTCGGCACTGAGGTCGGCGCGCCAGCGGGCGCCCATGCGGTCGCTGAGCGCCTGTTTGGTCGAATCGGTGGTGACGACGCAGAAGCGCCAGGGCTGGCGGTTGTGGGCTGAAGGCGCCCAGATTGCGGCGGTCAGCAGCATTTCGAGCAGCGCCTTTTCGACCGGTTCGGGCAGGTAGCGGCGGACGGACCTGCGGCCGCGGATAAGCCGCCAAAACCAGCCGTCGTCGAAATCGGTGGCCCAGTCTGATTGGCGCCAGTCGCTGTCGTCGTCTCGGTGATCCGGTGACGCAATGCGCTGTTTTTGCATGGGACGGCATTATAGCATGGAGTGGGGGAAAGAGCAGTAGGCAGTGGTCGGTAGTCAGTAAAGGCAACGGCTTGATCCGCGAAGGGACGCGAAGGGGCGCGAAGAACACCGGAGGCTACTGAGATTTTCCTTAGAAGTGGGGTTAGATGATCATCCTGGTCGGCGGCGGCACAAAGGCCCGCCCATCGAAGGTGCGCGTGCATTCTGGCAGGCGTACAGGCGCCGCAGGTAGCGAGAGGTGTGAAAGATGCCGCTCACCCGTGACTTTAAAGAGACTGTGCAGGTCCGCGCCGCACGCGACCCGGAATTTCGAGAAGGGTTGCTGAAGGAAGGCGTCGAGTGCCTGCCGGGACGGGGCAACGGCTTAGCTGTCGCAATTGGATTCTGACCTTATTCTTGCGGCTTTACGCCTTCCTGAACTCCTCCCAGTCCAGGTCCAATTGTCTGACTGCGGAGCGCAGAGTCCCGGTTTTCAGGTCCCGGCTGCCCCAATCGGGCAGCACGGCGTCTCTTTGCGTACTTGGATTGAACCATCTTCTATGAGAGCCTCCGCCTCGCCTTGGAATCTCGCAACACCCCGGGTTCGCCAGCTTGCGGGCGGCCTCCCTATATCTCACGGAAGGGAGACGACCGTTTCGACGGACAAGGGGCCGTTCGCATCTTCTAGATAGAGGCTCGACGGCAGTGGACAGCCTCTGTCCTGGTATATCTCCACAACCGCGCTAAAGGCGTCTTCCACGTTGGCCAAGGTCTCGGCCATGGAGTCGCCCTCGGTTATCAACTCCGGCAGTAGCGGCGAGGTGACGGTGTAGCCCCCTTCGGGCTGAGGCTCCAGCACCAGCGGTATTTTCGCTTTCATCATCCGGTTCAGTCTCCATCCATCTTATGAAAGGCGCAATCCTCAGACTGGGACTGTACGATCAAGGATTCTTCAGGTCGTGTTGTGCTGGCGGTGATATGGCGATGATACAGAAGTCCGGGGCGATCGTCAAAGCCTGCAGTGGGGAGCGGTCTTCTTTGTTCGTCGATTGACGCCGGAGCGGCAATTTTTTCCGGCCGGTCGAGCTCTATCTTGAGCCGGTTGAAGACGGATGCGGAGACGCGCACGGTCTATCTGACACCGTTCGCTTAACATTTGGTTGCAATACTGCTATCATCCGGGTATGGACAAGACCCTGGACAAGATCAGGCGGAACCCCCGAAACGTACGGTTTGACGATCTCCGCAGGGTCTGCGACCGTTACTTCGGACAGCCCCGACAGCGCGGCAGCCACCTGTTCTATCGAACGCCCTGGCAGGGCGAGCCGCTGGTCAATATCCAGCGCATAAGGGGCATGGCCAAGCCGTATCAGGTACGCCAGGCGCTCAAGGCAATCGACAAATTAATGGAGGAACTGCAATGAATCGCCATGACCGCTACACCTATCGCGTTTTGTGGTCCGATGAGGATGAGATGTTCGTGGGCTTATGTGCGGAGTTCGGGTTGCTCAGCCACCTGGACGACACCCCGGAAAAGGCGTTTTCGGGCATTCGGGACGTGGTCGCCTTCGCCGTGAAGGCGTTGGACGAGGATGGCACTCCGATCCCTGAGCCGCTGTCTACACACCGCTACCGAGGCACCATAACCCTTCGCATCCCTCCTGAGACCCACCGCGCCCTGGCAATGGACGCCGCTGAAGCTGGCGTCAGCATGAACCGCCTGGCCGCCGAACGGCTGTTGCTGCGGCGTTAGATCACTACCTTTTGTCGTGCCTGTCCTGGCGCAAGGTGCACAATGTCAGCATTTGTTCACGCTGTATTACGGTCGGTATTGTTTGGAATGGATTGTGATTCATGTGATTAGAACTGCGATTGTTGTGATTAGAACCGGCTGGCTGAGGGCGGTCATGTGCATATGGACCGGATTTGGCGGCGGGAGAGGGCACCCACAAGGGGTGCCCCTACGGTTTGGGGCGGCACAGGCACGGTGGCGGGGAAGAGGGGGCACGGTGGGGGAGGCGCGGGTCGCAGCGAGGGGCCTATTTCGTATTGCCCACAGACTTGCTACGGCGCGAGGTTGTAGGAGAGGGGGCGTTGCGGGGGCGGCGCCCCCGCACATGGGAGGGCCGAATAGGCCCGACCGCCCAGAACAGCAGGAGTTAGGGGCTGGGGGTTAGGGGTTAGTGGCGGCGCTTCCTCTGCTCTCGGAGTTAATCGCGGGCTGGTCATGGTTCAGATGTTGTCAGAGTTTTACGCGAGCTCGGCTCCATTTTGGGAAGTAGGCCGGGCATGGGTCAGGCTTGACCGGCCTGGGGGTGGAGCATAGAATGATGCATAGTGAGTTAACTTTGCATCAGAGGAGGTGACACTCTTGAACCAGATCACGGTCAGAGGATTTGACGACGAACTGAGCGCGAGGCTGCGGCGCCTGGCGAAGCGGGAGGGGATCTCTCTGAACCAGGCCGCGCTCAGGCTGCTGCGGAGAGGAGCCGGGCTGGCAGAAGGTGCAGACCGGACGGATACGGTGGGCAGTTCATTTGACCGGCTGATAGGGAGCTGGACGCAGGCGGAGGCGGATGAGATGGAGGCTGCGCTCGAGGATTTCGAGACCGTTGACGAGGCGGTTTGGAGATGAGGGTCCTGCTGGACTCCAACGCCTACTCTCTCCTCATGCGGGGACACGAGGAGGTCGCGGGACTGGTGCGGAGGGCCGAGGAAGTCCTGTTTTCCGCGGTCGTGGTCGGCGAACTGATGTACGGTTTCCGGCGAGGCACCCATTTCGAACGGAACGCGGCCGACCTGCGCACATTTCTCGACAGCCCCTACTCGTCCTTCGTAGAGGTGGGACCGGTCACCGCGGACCGCTACGCCAGGATCGCGGCTGCATTGAGGGCGAAGGGCCGGCCGATTCCGACGAACGACGTGTGGATAGCGGCCCACGCGATGGAGACCGGTGCAGATCTGGTCTCGGCGGACGGTCATTTCGAGCACGTTGAGGGGATTATCTGGGTGCGAGTGGCGGCAGATTGATGGGAAGCGGATACTGGGGAAAGGGCAACTGCAGGGGCCAGGGGTTAGGGGTTAGGGGCGCTTGTTCCACTTTGGGTCGGGGTGCGGTAGTCAGAAGGGGATGCGGGGAATTGGGGCGGCTTTGACGCTGTGTTGGGAGATGTGTACAATGCAGATTGGATCGGGGGAAATTCCCGGTTTTGGGTAGATGCTGCGCCCAATTTGCAGGAAGTCGACTGCCGAAGGGCGGCAGAGGTATTCTTAGCCACACGTCGAACGCAAGGGTTCAGGAGTTTTTATGACCGCGCCCAAGTACAGCCGTGTTGCGCTCTATCTGCAGGATAAACATTCGATCCGTGAGGGGATGGAGCACGCCCGCTACGCGGAGGCGAAGGGGTTTGAGGCGGTGTGGCAGGCGGAAAGCCGGCTGGTGCGGGATGCGATTGTGCCGATGGCGGCGTTCGCTGCGGTCACGGAGCGAATTCAGATCGGGTCGGGCGTGATCAATAACTGGACGCGCAATATCGGGCTGCTGGCGGCCACTTTTCTGACGCTGGACGACCTGGCGCCGGACCGCGTGATCTGCGGGGTGGGCGCGTGGTGGGACCCGCTGGCGAAGAATGTGGGCATCAGCCGGCGCAGACCGTTGAAGGCGATGCGGGAGACGGTGGAGGTCACGCGGCGGCTGCTGGCGATGGAAAACGTGACTTTCGAGGGCGAGTTTCACCAGGTGAACGGGATCGAGCTGGATGTGGTGCACGGGCGGCAGGCGCCGCGCAACGTGCCGATCATGATCGGCGCGACGGGGCCGAAGATGATGGAGCTGACGGGGGAGATCGCGGACGGCGCGGTGCTGAACTACTGTGTGCCGCCGGACTATAACCACATGGCGCTGGAGCGGCTGGAGGTGGGCGCGAAACGGGCAGGGCGCAGCCTGGATGACGTCGACCGGCCACAGCTGATCGTGTGCTCGGTGCATGAGGACCAGGAGACGGCGCTGGACGGCGCGCGCGAGCTGCTCACCCAGTATTTGGGGCAACAGCCGCATATTGCGCAGGCCAGCGGGGTCAAGCCGGAGGTGGTGGAGCAGATTCAGTCGATTCTGGGCTGGCCGGCGACGATGGAGCAGGTGCGGAAGGCGATGCCGCTGGTGCCGGACGAGTTGGTGACGCGGATCACGGCGAGCGGTACGCCGGAGGACGTGAAGAAGAAGGTGCGCGAGTATATGGATAACGGCGCCACCTGCCCGATTCTTTATCCGCTGGGCGATGTGAGGTTGATGATCGATACTTTTGCGGGTGGTTTTTAGGGAACTTTCCGCGAAGGGGCGCGGAGAACATCTTTTTTGATCCGCGAAGGCACGCGAAGGGGCGCGAAGAGTGGCGATGGCGTTTTGGGTTTTCTTTGTGTGATTGCGCGGCGCTTGGCGGGTCAGGCGCAGGTTGCACCTGCAGATCGCTGTTCTGATATACTTAAACGAACTTTAGTTGTTGCAGTGGACTGAATATGTACCGCTTCTGCGAATCCCCCCTGACATTGACAGATGCTTTGAAGTTGAAGGCGGAACACGGGGCCGCGGCGCGTTTTATTGCGGGCGGCACCGATCTTCTCGTCGAACTGGCGGGCCACGGCGGTGCGGGGGCCAAAGCCGAGGTGGGGCTGATCGATCTGACGCGCATTGCGGGCCTGGCCGACATCCGGGAAGAGGAGGGTGCGCTGCATCTGGGGCCGCTGGTGACGCATAACCAGTGCGTGCGCAGCCGGACGGTGGTGGAGGGGGCGTTTGCGCTGGCGCGGGCGTGCTGGGAGGTGGGCGCGCCGCAGATACGGAACCGGGCGACGATCGCGGGCAATCTGGTTACGGCCAGTCCGGCGAACGACTCCATTGTGCCGCTGATGGCGCTGGATGCGAGTGTGCGCGTGGAGAGTGCGGCGCGGGGCAGCCGTACGCTGCCGCTGAAGAGCTTTTTCCGCGGGGTGCGTCAGGTGGACCTGGCGGACGACGAGATGCTGACGCGCATCACGGTTCCGCTGCAGGATCCGGCGCGGCGGGGCAATTTTATCAAGTTGGGGCTGCGGCGGGCGCAGGCGATCAGCATATTGAGCGTGGCCGGTTCAGTTGGCTGCGAAGGCGGGGAGGAGTGGGACTCGGCGGCGGTTACGCATGCGGCCATTGCGCTGGGCGCGGTTGCGCCGACGGTGGTGCGGGCGGCCGAGGCGGAAGATTTTCTGGTTGGCAGGAGGCTGACCGAGGAGACGGTGGTGGAGGCGGCGCGGCTGGCGGCAAGGCAGGCGCGGCCGATCGACGATCTACGCGGCAGCGCGGACTACCGGGTGGCCATGGTGGAGACGCTGGTGGCGCGGCTGTTGCGCCAGTTGCGGGACGGGCGCGAGCGGGACGGTTGGCTGGAGAGGCCGGTGACGCTGTGGGGGGATACGGAGGGACGCTGGCCGGTCTCGACAGGGCAGGGCGCGGCGGCGACGGTCAACGGGCGTGCGGTGGAACTTGAAGGCGGCATGACGCTGCTGGACAGCCTGCGCGCTGCGGGTTTTGTGGGGGTGAAGGAGGGCTGCGCGGAGGGTGAATGCGGGGCCTGCACGGTTTATCTGGACGGCATGGCGGTCATGGCCTGTCTGGTGCCGGCGGAGCGGGCGGCGGGCAGCGAGGTCGTGACGGTGGAGGGATTGGCCGGTTCGTCGGCGGAGTCGACGGCGTTGTTGCATAGTGTGCAGCAGGCGCTGATCGAGAGCGGCGGCGTGCAGTGCGGATATTGTACGCCGGGGATAGTGATGTCGGCGGCGGCGCTGCTGGATGAGCGTTCCAACCCCAACCGCCTGGAGGCGCAGGAGGCGTTGACGGGCAATCTTTGCCGTTGCACGGGGTATCGGAAGATTCTGGATGCGGTGGTGGCGGCGGGGCGAGGGGAGAGGAGTGAGGAGTAAGTGGCCACGGTGAAAACCTTTTGTCCACGAAGGGCCGCGAAGAACATCTTTCTCTGATCCGCGAAGGCACGCGAAGGGCCGCGAAGAACACCTTTCCTTGATCCGCGAAGGCACGCGAAGGGGCGCGAAGAACACCTTTCTTTGATCCGCGAAGGAGCGGGAAGAACGGCAGGGGCGTATTGGGGTTTTCGTAGCTACGAAGCCATGTTCTGAATGTGTGTACTGTGTGCGGTCTGTCTGGATATGGAGTGTAGTGTCGGGGTTTCTGTTGGGGGCTCTTGATGGGCATCGCTGTGCAGGTTGGGGCCGGTTGGGCGTTGGCTAGCCTGCGCCGGGCCATGCCTCGGAACGAGCCACGACGCGGGGTGAGGGGAAGTTTGGTCGCAGCGGGTGGCCAAGGTCATATTGCCACACACTGGCTGCGGCGGGGGGAAGTTCGGTCGCAGCGGGTCGTCAAGGTCATATTGCCACATACTCGCTGCGGCGCGAGGTTTAGCCGGGGGCGTTGCGGGGGCGGAGCCCCCCCACAAGGGGGGGCCGAATAGGCCCGACCCCCCCAAAAAGCAGGGGCCCGGGGTTGGGGGGCACGGGGTAGGGGTTAGTGAAACGGAAGTGATCACCA